>NZ_DATFAN010000185.1:0-49174 GCF_035254525.1 Ideonella sp.
TCAGAGGTGCACATAGCCGTCTGTGACGGAGTTGACGAGCACGCCGTCGACATAGACGGAGACGGGCTCGCCGTCGGGCGAGGTCAGCAATCCATTGGTGGATGTTCGCTGGAACGGCAGTTTCATCCTGCCGCCGTGCACGTTGCTCATCGCGTCGTGGCTCAGTTGGCGTGTCTCGGGCAGGTCCTTGATGGTCAGGGCTTTCATGGCAAATCTCCTTCGGTTGGCAAGTTGGATCGGTGCGGCGCATTGTTGCGCTCGCGCAGACACTTGCAGGGAGCATGCCATGCGCCCGACGCGTGGAAAATCGCCTGAATACGGGACAAAACACGGCTCGTGGCAAGAAATGTGTGTGATGTGAGCAAACACATTGGCAGGCAAGCGTTTGCTTCACACCGACATATCGACGCTTCAACCGAACGGATTCAACGCCTGTTCCTGCGCCTCGCCGATCGCTTCGCGCACCGCGTCGTCCACCGTTTCCAGCCACACGAAACGCAGCTTCTTGCGCGCCTCTTCGGGAATTTCCTCGAGCTCTTTCTCGTTGCGGGCCGGCAGCATGACGGTGGTGATGCCCGCGCGCAAGGCGGCCAGCACTTTTTCCTTGATGCCGCCGACCGGTAGCACCAGGCCGCGCAGGCTGATCTCGCCGGTCATCGCGATGTCGTGCCGCACCGGCCGGTTCGTGAACAGCGAGGCCAGGGCGATGAACATCGCGACGCCGGCGCTCGGCCCGTCCTTCGGGATCGCGCCAGCCGGCACGTGCACGTGCACGTCGCTGCTGTCGAACACCGCCACGCCGACGCCGAGATCGGCCGCGCGGGCCTTCACCAGCGTCAGCGCGGCCTGGGCGCTTTCCTTCATCACGTCGCCCAGCTGGCCGGTCAGGATCAGCTTGCCGTTGCCCGGCACGCGCGTCGCCTCGATGAAGAGAATGTCGCCGCCGACAGGCGTCCAGGCCAGGCCCGTGGCCACGCCGGGCAGGCTGCTGCGCAACGCGACCTCGTGCTCGAATTTCGCCGCGCCAAGGATGGCGTCGAGGTCGCCGGCGCCGATGCGCACGGTGCTGTCGGGTGCTTCCGCCACCGTCATCGCCGCATGCCGCATCGTGCGGCCGATCTCGCGCTCGAGCTGGCGCACGCCGGCCTCGCGGGTGTACTCGGCCACGATCGCGCGCAACGCGTCGTCGTCGAGCCGGCACTGCGGCTCGGTCAGGCCGTTGGCCTCGCGCTGGCGTGGCACCAGGTAGGTTTCGGCGATGCGCAGTTTCTCTTCCAGCGTGTAGCCGGGCAGCTCGATCACCTCCATGCGGTCGCGCACCGGCCCGGGGATGTTGTCGATCACGTTGGCGGTGCAGATGAAGACGATGCGCGAGAGATCGAAGGGCACGCCGAGGTAGTTGTCGCGGAAGGTCGAGTTCTGCTCGGGGTCGAGCACCTCGAGCAGCGCGGCCGACGGGTCGCCGTGCAGGCTGGCGGACATCTTGTCGACCTCGTCGAGCATCATCACGCCGTCGCGCGCACCGGCCTTGCGCAGCCCCTGGACGATGTTGCCCGGCATCGCGCCGATGTAGGTGCGGCGGTGGCCGCGGATCTCGGCCTCGTCGTGCACGCCGCCGAGCGACACCCGCACGAAGGGCCGCTCGATCGCCCGCGCGATGCTCTGGCCGAGCGAGGTCTTGCCCACGCCCGGCGGGCCGACGAAGCACAGGATGGGCGCGCGTCCCTTCGGGTTGAGCTTCTTGACCGCGAGGAATTCGACGATGCGGCGCTTGACCTTCTCGAGCCCGAAGTGGTCGGCTTCGAGCGTCGCGCGTGCGGATGCCAGGTCGATCACCAGCGGCGCCGGCTCGCGCCACGGCAGCTCGCTCATCCACTCGAGCCAGGTGCGCAGGATAGAGCCTTCGCCCGACGCATCGCTCATGCGCTCGAGCCGGCGCAGCTCCTTGCGCGCCTGGGCCTCGATGTCGGCCGGCATGCCCGCCTCGCCGACCGCCTTCTCGAGCCGGGCCGCTTCCTCGTCCGGCCCGCCGGCCTCGCCGAGCTCCTTCTGGATCGTCTTGAGCTGCTCGCGCAGCAGGAATTCGCGCTGGCGGTCGTCGATCTGCTCCTTGGTGCGCGCGCCGATCTCCTGCGACAGGCGCAGCACCTGGATGCGGTGGGTCAGCATGCCCAGCAGCTTCTGCAGCCGCTGCTCGACGTTCAGCGTCTCGAGCAGTTGCTGCTTCTCGGCCACTTCCACGTCGATCAGGCTGGCGGTGATGTCGGCCAGCTGGGCCGGTGCCCTTGTCGCCTGCAGCGCATGCGACAGCTCGGCCGGCATGCCCGGCAGCAGCGACAGCACCTCGACCGCACGCTCGCGCAGCTGCATGCCCAGCGCTTCGGATTCGGTGCTGGCCACGGCGGGCTCGTCGAAACGCTCGATGCGCGCCGCGAGGAAGGGGTGGCCCTCGACCAGCTCGATGATGCGAAAGCGCCGCAGGCCTTGGCACACCGCATGCCGCAGCCCGTCATCCGATTCGACGACGCGTGCCACGTTGGCCAGCGTGCCGACATCGAACAGGTCGGCGCGGCCGGGGTCGTCGGCGGCGGCGTTGCGCTGCATCACGATGCCCAGCGGCACCTTGGCCTGCGCGGCGTGCTGCACGGCGGCGATGGATTTCTCGCGGCCGACGGTGATCGGCAACAGCACGTGCGGGAACAGCACGACATTGCGCATCGGCACGATCGCGACGACGTCGGGCGGCAGCGAGATGGCGGGGGTGTCGCTCATGGCGTTCTCCTGGGGCTCACCGATTCTTCGGCGGCAGAAGCCGTGCCCGCTTGCGGCGGCGCAAGTGCGGGGCCGGGCGCCGGTGCCTCGTAAAGCAGCGCGGCGGCGCGGCGGCGGGCGAAATCGCCCCAGCCGGCTTCCCAGCGGGTGCGGGCCTCGGCCGGTGGCAGGCCGTCACGCAGCTGCTGCAGCGTGTCGGCCGAGCCGACCATGCCCAGCGTGCGCTCGGCGTGGAAGCGCTCGGGCCAGAGCCGGTGCAGCGCCTGCACCAGCGCCGCGCCGAGCAGCGAGGCGTCGAAGCGCTCGCGGTCGGTGATGCGCAGGGCCACGCCCTGGCAGCGCTGGCCGGCATAGGGCACGAGGGCGGCCGCTCCCTGCGGCACGAACTCGACCGGCTGCACCGCCAGGCCCGGCAGGGCCAGCGCCGCCAGCGCCTGCGCCAGGCGCGCCCCATCGACCCACGGTGCGCCGACCCACTCGAACGGGTGCCCGGTGCCACGCCCGACGCTGACCGGCGCCCCTTCGACCCAGGCGACGCCCGGGTAGAGCAGGGCGGTGAGCGGCCGGCGCAGGTTGGGCGAAGGGGGCGCCCAGTCCAGCCCCGTCTGCTCGAAGCTCATCGAACGCCGGTAGCCGCGCATCGCGACCACCTGCAGATCGACCTCCAGCCCTTCGTCGGCGCGCAGCTCGGCGGCCAGGTAGCGCGCCAGCTCGCCGATCGTCATGCCATGCTGCACGGGCAGGGTTGCCCAGGCGGTGAACGATCGGCGCGCCGGATCCAGCATCGGGCCGGCCACGCGGTCGGCGCGCGCCGGGTTCGGCCGGTCGAGCACGATGACCTTCAGGCCGGCCTTCGCGGCGGCGCGCAGGCTTTCGCCGAGCGTGGCGAGGTAGGTGTAGAAGCGGGCGCCGGCGTCCTGCAGGTCGATCACCAGTGTGTCCAGGTCCTGCAGGCTCTCGGGCGGCGGGCGGGGCGTCTGGCCGTACAGGCTCACCAGCGGCAGGCCGCTGAAGGCCTCGGTGCCGGAAGCGATGCGGCCCTCGGCATCGGCGTTCAGGCCATGTTCGGGGGTGAACACGCGCACGAGCTGCACCCCCGGCGCGCGGCGCAGCCGGTCCAGCGTGCGCCAGCCGTGGCGGTCGACGGCCGCCGCGTGGGTGACGAGGCCGACGCGCCGACCCTGCAGCGCGGCGTAGCCCTGCTGGCGCAGCACGTCGATGCCGGTCCACACCGGGGCGGCGCCATCGTCGGGGCCCGGCGTCCGCGCGCCCGCCGGGGTCGCGAGCCGCGGGCCACCGGCCGGGCGCAGGCTGGCGACGAGGGCCAGCACCTGCCGGCGCAGGGGCCGCGCGTCGCCGCGCCCGTCGGGGTGCAGGCGGTTGCTCAGCAGCACGACGAAGCGGCGGTGGGTGAAATCCAGCCACAGCCCGGTGCCGGTGTAGCCCGTGTGGCCGACCGCGCCCAGCGGCGGCAACGCCTCGCGCTCGGGTTCGAGCGGCGCGATGAGCTGCCAGCCCAGGCCATGCCAGGTGGTGGCCGAGGCCGCGCCCTGCGGCTGCTGCAGATCGGCGATCGTCGCGCGGTACAGCGGCGCATCCAGGCCGTGGCGCAGCAGGCTCTGGGCGAAGCGGGCCAGGTCGTCGGCGGTGCCGAACAGGCCCGCGTGGCCGGCGACGCCGCCGGCGCGGCGGGCGGTCGGATCCTGCACCGTGCCGCGCAACCAGGCGCCGCCGCCGGCCGACGTCGGCTCGGTCGGCGCGATGCGCTGCAGCAGCCTGGCGGGCGGGCGAAACCCGGTGTCGTGCATCTGCAGCGGCTCGAAGATGCGGCGCTTGCACTGCTGGTCCAGCGGCCGGCCCGCGACGCGCTGCACCAGCGTGCCCAGCGTGAGGAAATTGAGGTCGCTGTAGACGAGGCGGGTGCCGGGCGGGTAGGCCGGGCTTTCGGCGAGCAGCCGGGCCCATACGGCCGGTGCGCCGTCGCCGGGCTGCAGGGTCAGCCCGGGCCGCAGGCCCGAGCTGTGCGACAGCAACTGCCGCACGGTGATCGCCGCCTTGCCATGCGCGCCGAACGCGGGCCAATAGCGCGCCACCGGTGCGTCGAGCGCCAGCTGGTCGCGCTCGGCCAATTGCAGCACGGCGGTCGTCGTGCACACCACCTTGGTCAGCGAGGCCAGGTCGAAGACGGTGTCGACCGTCATCGGCTCGGCCGGCTGGCTCGCCGAGCCGGCACTGCGCAGGCCCCAGGCGCGGCGCAGCCACACCTGCTCGGCATCGCCGATCACCGCCACCGCGCCCGGCACCGCGCCGGCGGCGATCTGGCCGCGCACCGCGGCGTCCAGCGGCGCCCAGTCGGCCGGCTGCGCGAGCGCCGCACCGCCCAGCGTGGCCAGCAGCCACAGGCCCGCGCGGCGAGCGCCCTTCAGTGCGCGGCCGCGGGCTTCAGGCCGGCCGTGCCGTAGCGGTTGTGCGCGTTCCACAGCATCCATCCATCGGTGCCGAGGGCCTCGGCCGCGTCGATCTGCGCGCGAATCTCGTCGGCGTCGAATTCGCGACGATCGAAGGCGTAGTCGCGAAACGCCTGCAGCCAGGGCCGGAAATGCAGGCTGCTGACCTGCGTGCGCCGCAGCGCGCGCTGCAGCGAGCGGTAGACGATCTCGTAGGGCGCGGCCACCGGCTGCGAGTAGCCCGGAATGCCGAAGCTGAAGCCCGAGGGGTAGAGCATCGGCGACAGGACATCCACGTGCCCGATGATGGCCTCGAGCTGCTGACCGATCCTGGTGTCGTTCTCGTTCCAGCAGATGTAGCCGAACACGTCGGCGGCGATGGTCACGTTGTAGGGCATCAGCCGGTTGCGCGCGCCGTCGAGGAAGCCGGTGATCGCGGCGATGCGCGCCGGCTCGGTGTCGGGTTGCGAGAAGCGCAGGCCGGAGGCGTCGGGAAAGCGCAGGTAGTCGAACTGCACCTCGTCGAAGCCGAGCTGCGCGGCCTCCTCGGCCACGTCGAGCGCGAAGCCCCAGGCCTCCGTGCGGAAGGGGTCGATCCAGGCCAGCTCCTCGCGGTCGCGCCAGACCGTGCCGGCCACCGTGCGCACCGCCCACTCGGGGTGCGCCTCGGCCAGCTTGTCGTCCTTGAAGACGACGATGCGGGCGATCAGGTAGAGGCCCCGCGCATGCAGCTGGCCCACCAGGCCGGCCATGTCGTGCACGGTGATCGGGTGCTGCGCGCCCAGGCCCGCCGCCGCATAGGCGGCGCTGGGGTGGGGCACGATGCTGCGATCACCTTTCAGGTCGATCACCAGCGCGTTCACTTCGGTCTGCTCGGTGAGCGCGAGCGCGGCGTTGCGCAGCCCGGCGTCGCCGATGCCGTAGGGCGAGAGGTACAGCGCCTTGGGCCGGAACGGCGCGAGGGCGATCCGGGCGGCGCTGCCGTCCGATGGCAGCGGCTGGCTCTGCCGCCGGTAGCCGGGGGCGCGAGCGGACACCGCCGTGCCTTCGCCCGGCAGGTGGAACACCCCCTGGGCATCCGTGCGCACCCAGCGGGCACCCGACACCACCTGGGCCTGGGCGATGGGCCGGCCCGTGCTCGCATCGACCACCACGCCGTCGAGCGCCAGGGCGGCGGAGCCGGCGAGGGCGCAGGCGAGCGCGGCGAGGAAGCGTCGAACCGAAAGGGGGTGAAGCGTCATGCGTTGTTGTTGGTGGTGGTGTTCGGGGTGGCGAAGGCGTCCTCGAGCAGCCGGGCGAGCCGGCCCGGGCTCATCGCGTCGGTCATCAGGTGGCGGGGCAGGGCATGCAGCGGGTCGGCGCGCGCCACGGGCCGGTTGCCGAGGGCGAACGCGGCTTCGTAGCCCAGGCGCGCGGCGAGCGCCATCAGGCCATCGTCGGTCATTCCGAACGGCCAGGCGAGCAGCGTGGCCGTGGCCCCCAGCCGCTCGTGCAGGCGGGCACGGCTGCGGACCAGCTGGTCGGTCGCGAAGCGCTCGAAATCAGCGGGGGCCTGCTGCCTGCGCTCGCGTACCAGGTGCGGGTGCCAGTAGGTGTGCGATTCGATGCGAAAGCCGCTGGCCTGCAGCGCCGCGAGCTCCTCCCAGCGCATCGCATACGGCGCATTCGACACGGCCGAGGGGTAGACGAACAGGGTCATCGGCCAGCCGGTCTCGCGCAGCCGCGGCGCCATGTGCTCGAACTGGCTGCGGTGTGCGTCGTCCGCGCTCAGCGCGACGGCGTGCGCCGGCAACTCGGGCAGTCGCCCCTGCCGCCAGGCGACCACGTCGGCCAGCGGCACGATGCGGCAGCCGAGCTCGCGCAGCACGCGCAGGTGCCCGTCGAAGGTCGACAGGCGCAGGGTCATCCCATCCTCCACCGTCGGCGCGAAGCGGTGGTAGACGAGCACCGGCACGCGGGCTCCCGTCGGCATCGCGGCCCGGGCCGCGATGCCGGGGCCGGCCAGCGCGGACCAGCCCAGCGCGGCGAGGAATCGGCGGCGTTCCGGCGTCAATCGGTCACTGCAGCACCTCGCTGCCGGTTTCGAGACTGCGCCGGACGAAGCCGGCCAGGGCCTGGACGTCCGGGATCTGCAGCTCGCGGCGACCCTTCTCGGGGAAGTGGATGACCCGCTCCCGGGCCAGGCGCGACATCGCGCGGCTGACGCTTTCCAGCGTCATGCCGAGATAGCTGCCGATCTCGGCGCGGCTCATGCGCAGGCTGATCTGGTCGGTGCGCTGGCCGCGGCACTCGAGCGCCTCGACCCAGTAGCGCAGGAACTCGGCCACGCGCGCGTCGGCAGGCAGCGTGCACAGGCTGAGCTGGAAGTCGCGGTCGCGCGCCATCTCCTGGCTCATCGCGGCGTGCAGCGCGCTCATCAGCGCAGGGAACTCGAGGCAGCTGTTCAGCACCGCCTCGTAGGCGATCGACCAGACCTCGCCGGTGTCGAGCGCGATCGCATCGCAATTGTGGACGTCGTCGGCAATGCCGTCGAAGCCCAGCCAGTCGCCCTTGAAGCTGAGTGCGACGACCTGCTCGCGGCCGTCGGACGTCAGGTTGACGAGCTTGAACAGCCCGGAATGCACGATGTGCAGGCGGCTGAAGGGCTCGCCGGCGCGGTAGACGACGTCGCCGGCGCGCACCAGGCGGCGGCGAATGGGCAGGTGTTGCTCGATCAGGTTCAAAGTCGCGGCGATCTGGGGCTTGGCGTCCATGGCGATGTCACTCCTTGGCTGCCAAGCATGGCCATGAAGCGTGAGCGATTTGGCAACGTTAAGGATTGTTGGGTAACGCTCGGTGAACGGTTCGTGTCATTCGTTCGCGGACGGCGCCCACGCGGCTCGCCGGGCGGCCCATCGTGCGGCCGAGCAGGGTGCGCAGCGCCGACAGGGGCCGGGTGTTGAGCACGTCGTGCGTCGACAGCCAGCCGCGTCGCGCCTGGCCGATGCCGAATCGCAGGCCATCGAGCTCCAGGGCGCTGTGCGCGTCGGAGGCGATGCTGACCAGCACCCCCTCGCCCTGGGCCAGGCGACAGGCCTGATCATCCAGATCCAGCCGGGCCGGGTGGGCGTTCAGCTCGAGGAAGCAGCCACGCTGGCGCGCGTGCTGGATCACGGCGGGCAGGTCCACGTCCATGGCCGGCCGCTCGCCGATCAGCCGGCAGGTCGGGTGGGCCAGGATGCTGAAGTGCGGGTGGTCCATGGCGCGCTGAAGCCGCGTCGTCTGCGCCGCGCGCGGCAGGTCGAAGCGGTGGTGCACGGCGCCGACCACCAGATCGAGCCGGCCGAGCAGCTCGTCGGGCAGGTCGAGGCGGCCGTCCTCGAGGATGTCGACCTCGACCCCCTTGAGCAGCACGATGCCGTGCAGCCGGGCGTTGAGCGCGTCGATGCGGTCGATCTGGCGCGCCAGCCGGTCGGCGTCCAGCCCGTGGGCGATGCCCAGGCGCTTCGAGTGGTCGGTGATCGCGAGGTAGGCCAGGCCCTGCTGGCGTGCCGCCTCGGCCATGGCCTCCAGGCTGTCGTGGCCGTCGCTGTCGCGGGAGTGGGCGTGCAGGTCGCCGCGCAGGTCGGCGCGCTCGACCAGGGCCGGCAGCGTCCCGGCGCGGGCGGCGTCGATCTCGCCCCGGTCCTCGCGCAGCTCGGGGGCGATGAAGGGCAGGCCGAGCGCGCCGTAGACCGAGGCCTCGGTCCCGCCGGCCAGGCGCCTGGCGCCCTGGTAGACGCCGTATTCGTTGAGCTTGAAGCCCTGCTCCTGGGCCAGGCGGCGCAGCGCGATGTTGTGCGCCTTCGAGCCGGTGAAGTACAGCCACGCGGCGCCGAAGCTGGCCGGCGGCACGACGCGCAGGTCGACCTGCAGCCCGCTGTCGAGCACGATGCTGGATCGGGTCGCGCCATGCATCAGCACGCGCTTGACGCCCCGGCCGCCGGTGAAGCGCTCCATCACCGGGCCACGCGCCGCGGCGCTGTCCACCGTGGCCAGCAGGTCGATGTCGCCCACCGTGTCGCGGCAGCGGCGCAGGCTGCCGGCGGCCACGGCCTGCTGCACGCCCGGTATCGCCTTCAGCTCGGCCAGCAGCGCCTGGGCCACCTGGTCGGCCACCGAGAGCCGGACTCGCCGCTCGGTCTGCAGCCGTGCGGTGACCGCGTCGACGATGTGGGCTTCGGTCTTCGGCCCGAAACCGAGCACGGCGCGCACCCGGCCCTGGCGGGCGGCGCGCAGCAGCTGCGGCAGGGTGCGCACGCCCAGCGCATGGTGCAGCGCGGCCACGCGGCGCGGGCCGAGTCCAGGCACCTTCAGCAGGCCGGTGACGGCGGGCGGCACCTGCTTGCGCAGGTCATCCAGCAGCGCGCAGCGGCCGGTGCCCACGATCTCGGTGATGCGCCCGGCCAGGTCGGGGCCGATGCCGGGCAGCGCGTCCAGGTCTTCCCCGCGTTCGACCATGGTCTTCACATCGCGGCCGAGTTCGCTCAGCATGCGGGATGCGTTGCGGTAGGCACGAACGCGGAACACGTTCGCGTCCTGCACTTCCAGCAGGTCGGCGATCTCGTCGAAGACGGCCGCGACATCGGCATTGACGATGGGCATGCGATCACTCTAGGAAGTGCGGGCCGGCTGCCGTTGCGCAAGGTCAAGCAGGCCCCCGCTCGTGGTTCCTAGAGTGGGGCGTGGATCAACCTTCAGGAGCGGCCGAACAGCGGCCGAGCACCATGACACCCGACAAGCGAATGCAGCCCCCGCCGGACGAGTTGCCGGCCGATGACGCGGCCGAGGACGAGCGCCTGCTGCGCATCCGCGAGCGGCCCGACGGCTACCACTGGGTCGACGTGGAGGGCCGGCAGGAGTTCGGCCCCTTCGATTCGGTCGAAGACGCGCTGGCCGACATGGAAGGTGCGAGCGAGGAGTCGATCGAGCAGGCCGACCTGGACGAGGCGGCCGAGCAGGGCATCGACATCGAATCGCAGGTCGACCGGCACGACGAGGACGACCCCGAAGGCGGCACCTGATTCGAAAAGGGCCACCGCACCGAGAGCCCTGCGAGCGCAGGGCCACCAGCACCACCAGGCTGCGAGCGCGATGCGTGACACCGCACTGGACGGGCCGGCTCGACGCAGGCCCAGTACCGCAACCTGACCGCGGCGGTGACGAATGCTCCCGACACGGTGGCTGAGGTCCAGTATGAGCACGCCCGCAGGCCGTGCTTTGCGCAGGGTCAATTTTCCGATGCCAGGGGTGGCTGCGGCTCCCAGGCGCCGGTCGCGGCCAGTTGCGGCGCGAGCTCGGCCGCACCGGCGCGCAGCGGCATCGCGCCCTCGAGCCACCAACCCTCGTCGAGCCGGAAGCGCAGCAGGCGCTGTGCGCCGGCAAAGGCCTGCAACTCGGGGCCATCCCACACGACCTCGGCATGGCCGGTGAGCAGCAGCAGGTGGCCGTCAGCCCAGTCCACGAACAGCAGGCCGGCACGCGGGTCGAGTGTGATGTTGCCGAGCGTGTTGAAGAAGAAGTTGCCGGCGAAATCGGGCGCCGTCAGCGAGGTCGTGCCCTCGCGATCGTCGACCCGCACGAAGCCGGGCTTGCCGCCGCGGTGTGAAACGTCCACGCCGCCGTTGGGTGCCGTCTGGCCGCCCGCGGCATCCGGCGAGGCGGTGGCGATGAAGAAGGTGTCGGCCTGTCGGACCAGCGCCGCCGCCGCGGGCGGCAAGTGGCGCCCGATCGGACCCGGCGCGGCCGGCGGCACCGGCGTCTCGGCCGGCGCCGGCTCGCGTGCCTGGATGTACTTGGGGCAGTTGCCGAAGCTCTGACGCACCTGCACGACGAGCCCCGCTTCGTCGGACGCGGCGATCGCGCCGTTCACCCGGTTGCGCCGGCGCGTGGCCGGCTCGATGCCGAGCAGGCCCACGCTGGCGCCGGACGCAAGCTGCAGGCCCAGCGCCGCCTCGCCCAGCGGGCGCCCGCCGAGCACCAGCGTGCGCGCGTCGGGGGTGCGCACGAAGCCCGGCCGGCCGGTGGCCACCGTCGCCCAGGGGCGGCCGGCGGCATCGAGCGCGCCCAGCAGCATGAAGGGCAGCTTCTGGAACAGCTCGCGGTGCTGGTCGGGCATGTGGTCGCGCACCACGCGGCGGCCGATCTCGCCCAGGCGCTCGGCCAGGCCGGCGCGCGCCTGCAGCGCGCGTTCGCCGGCATGGAAGGGCGGCTGCGCGTGCGGCCAGCCGGCAGGTTCGATCGGGCTGCTCATGATCAGGCGCTCGACATCAGACGGCCAGCGCCGGCGCAATCGGGCTGCGCTGCATGCCGACGAAGCCGGGCAAGGCCTCGACACGGGCCAGCCAGGCGCGGATCTGCGGGTAGGGCTCGAGCGAGATGCCGCCTTCGGGGACGTGGGCGGTGTAGGTGTAGAGCGCGATGTCGGCGATCGTCGGGTGGTCGTCGGCGAAGAAGGCCTGCCGGGCCAGGTGCTGCTCCATCACCGGCAGCAGCCGTGCCGCCACCTCGTGCGGCCGGCGCTCGCGCGGCCGGCCGAACACCACATCGGCCCGTGCCCGCGCCAGGCCTTCGGCGAGCGGCCCGGCCGCCACGCTGAGCCAGCGCTGCACCCGCGCCGCGCCGGCGGGATCGCGCGGCAGCCAGCGGCCGGTGTCGTCGTAGCGGCCGGCGAGGTAGACGAGGATCGCGTTGCTGTCGGCGACCGTCACCTCGCCGTCCTCGATCACCGGCACCTGGCCGAAGGGGTTCCTGGCGAGGAACTCGGGTTGGCGCTGCTCGCCGCCGAGCAGGTCCACGTCGACGCGGGTGAAGGGCAGGCCGAGCAGCGACAGCATCAGCTCGGCGCGGTGGGCATGGCCCGACAGGGGATAGCGGTACAGGCGGATCGTCATGGACAGGCTCCAGGGCTGTGGGATGGCGGTGACGATAGGCATTGCTCGCGCAAACGTGAATCGCCGTCGAGCGCAGTTCAGCATTACGCTTGGCGCAATGGCTGAGCTCGAACACCTTCGCATCTTCATCGCCGTGGCCGAGGCGGGCGGCTTCGCGCCGGCGGCGCGCCAGCTGCAGCTCTCGGCCCCGGCGGTCACCCGGGCGATCGCGGCGCTGGAGCGGCGCCTGGGCGTGCGCCTGCTGCACCGCACGACGCGCCTGGTGCGGCTGACCGAGGTGGGTGCGCGGTTCGTGCAGGACGCGCGGCGCATCCTCGCCGAGCTGGAAGAGGCCGAGGCCTCGGCACGCGGCGCGCACAGCGAGCCGCAGGGTGAACTGGCCGTCACCGCCTCGGTGATGTTCGGCCGGCTGCACGTGGCGCCGCTGCTGTTCGACTTTCTCGCGCAGCATGCCAAGGTGACCGCCCGGGCCCTGTTCGTCGACCGGGTCGTCAACCTGATGGACGAGGGCTTCGATGTCGCGGTGCGCATCGCGCCGCTGCCCGATTCGTCGCTCACGGCGGCGCGGGTCGGCGCGGTGCGGCGCGTGCTCGTCGCCTCGCCGGGCTACCTGGCGGCGCACGGCACGCCGCAGACCCCAGGCGATCTGCCGGCGCACCGGGCGATCGGATTTGCCCAAGGCGGTGGCGGCGTCGCGCCGTGGCGCTTCACGCTGCCCGGGGAGCCGGGGCTGTACGAGGTGGATCTGCCGCGCATGCCGCTGATGGTCAACGCCGGCGAGGTGGCGATCGAGGCGGCCATCGCCGGCCACGGGCTCGCACGGGCGCTGTCGTACCAGGTGCGCGAGCACATCGCGGCGGGTCGCCTGCAGCGCGTGCTGCGGGCGAACGAGCCGCCGGCGATCCCCGTGCACCTGGTCTACCCCGAGGGGCGCCAGGCGGCGGCCAAGGTGCGCGCCTTCGTCGATTTCGCCGCCGCCCGGCTGCGAGCCGAACCGGCCTTGCAGGAAGAGGCCTGATCAGGCCTCGGGCTCGCGCACCAGCAGCACCGGCACGGGCGACTGGCGCAGCACCAGCTCGGCGTCGCTGCCCATCGTCAGGCGGTTGAAGCCGCGCCGGCCGTGGGTGCCCATCACGACGAGCTGGCAGTTCTGCTTGGCGGTTTCCTCGACCACGGTGTCGGCCACGTTCGTGGTCTTGATCTCGCGCAGCACGGTTTCCGAGGGGATGCGTGCTTCCGTGCAGGCCGCGTGGGCCCGCTCGAGCATTTCCTTGCCGTAGTCGAGAAGCTCGCGGCGCGACTCCTCGAAGTTGACCGCGGTGGCCATCTCGACCATCAGCGGGTAATCGGCCACGACGTGCAGCAGCACCAGCTGCGACTTCAGCGCCTGGGCCAGGTGCATCGCCTCGCGCAGGCCGCGCTCGGCCGTGCCGCTGCCATCGAGGGGAACGAGGATCTTTTCGTACATGGTGGGGTCTCACGGCCGGTGGTCAACGTCGTGTGCCCGCCACCGGCCCCATGGCAGGCGAATCGATTCTTGGGTGCCGCCGATGCGCCCGGTTTGACACGGCGCATGCCAGCAACGCAGCGCAAGCCCTGCAATCGACCCATGGACCCGAACACCGATCCGCTGGTGCCGCGCCAGGGCGACGCCCTGCTGCTGGTGGACGTGCAGCGCGATTTCCTCCCCGGTGGAGCACTTGGCGTGCCCGGCGGCGACCGCGTGCTGGCGCCGCTGAACGACTGCATCGCGCTGTTCACCGGCAGGCGCCTGCCGGTCTACGCGACGCGGGACTGGCACCCGGCCGACCACTGCTCGTTTCGCCAGCAGGGTGGCCCATGGCCGCCCCACTGCGTGGCCGGCAGCGCGGGCGCGGGCTTTGCCGATGCGCTGCGTCTGCCGCCCGATGCCATCGTCGTCTCCAAGGGCTGCGCGGCCCGGCACGAGGCCTATTCCGGCTTTGCCGGCACTTCCCTCGAGGCGGAACTGCACCTGGCCGGCGTGCGGCGGCTGTTCATCGGCGGGCTGGCCACCGACTACTGCGTGCTCCAGACGGTGCTCGATGCGCGAGAGCGCGAGCTCGATGTCGTGCTGATCGCCGACGCCGTGGCGGCGGTCGACGTGCAGCCGGGCGACGGTGAGCGGGCACTGGCGCGCATGCAACGTGCGGGAGCGGTGGTCAGTGACAGCCTGCGAGTGCGCGGCCTGGCCTGATGCAGGGCGAGTTGGGGTGGCTTCAGAAGCCTTTGACCTTGAAGACGGTGCCTTTGTCCCGCAGGCCGCCCAAGATCGTCGTGCCGAACATCGCGCCTCTGGCATTGAAGATCAGCTTCTCGAACGGGCCTCCCCCTGCGGGCAAGTCGGCCACGGCCTCTGCCTCGCCGGTGGGCGCGATGCGAACGACCTGATGCCCGACGATGGTGTAGAAGTGAACACCGTCGGGCCCGAGCGCCAGTTCGCGGGGTGGGTCCCCACCCGAAAGATGAGTGATCGTCTCGAGCACGCCGTCGCGGAACCGGTAGATGCCGTTTCCGCTGTAGGTCGTCCCGTACAGGTACTCGTGCGCCGCATCGTAGACGGGCCCGTTGGGCATGCCGCCGTCCGGGCCTGTGCCGGTGAACTCGTAGAGCGTGGTGATGGCACCCGTGGTCGGTGACACCCGCAGCAGCCCTCCCCAGCCATGTGTGCCGCCCAAGTTGGCGGCAACATAAAAGTTGCCATCGTCGCCTTCGAGCGGTGCATAGGGTTCGTAGGGCCCGCTCTTGTCAAAGCGCGCCACCACGGCAAAGTCGCCGGCATGGGAGATTCGGTACAGCACGCCGACGCTGTTCGGCCCCCCGCCAAAAGACAAGGTGCCGTACAGGTAGCCATCGCGCCCCTGGATCATCGGCATTCTCGGCAGGGCGCCTTCGGATTCGTCCTGGTTCAGCACGTGAAGCACCGTGAAGCTGCCGTCCAGCGTGATGCGGAAGATGACGCCGGCGCCACTGAGGTCGTCATCGCCGCGACTCGATGTCCCGTACAGGGCGCCATCGCTGCCCTGGACGAGGGCGCCATAGGGCTTGGCACCGTCCGCACCCCCGGTGAAGTGATGCAGAGCCTTGGTGTCCCCCGAGAGCTTCGTCCGGTAGATCGTTCCCCGGTCGAGCAGGCCCCCGCGGGGCGCCGTGCCATAGAGGTTGCCGTCACTGGCCAGGATCACGCCGCTCCATGGCGAAACCCCCTTCTTGCGGGTCATTTCCTCCAGGACGGTGACCGTGGTGGCGGGCCCCACGGAATCGTCGGCGTAGACCCGATCGCCCCCCTGCACCGCCTGTGCGACGAGCGCCAATGAGCACATGGCCAAGCCCAGCGTCACCCCGCGAACTCGGCCCATTACACGAGAGGTTTCCATCGATGCCCCCTTTGCATTGATCCAGTGGCGTGACTGTCGACCGCCGGAGAGCGTTCTTCCGTGATGGCTGTCAACTGCGCGCTGTCGTGACCGACGGCCGCGACAAGGAAGATGCGGCATCGAGCTTCGCGGCGCAGGCTCGCACCGCGTCCGACACGACCGGCGCGAACGTAGCGGCCCCGGGCGTGAGCGTGCACAGCGCCGGCGGCAGCGAGCGGCGCTGGGTGTCGTGGTAGCGCCGTACGGCCTCCAGGGTGGGCTGTGGCGCGATCCGCTTGCCGCCGCGCATCACTGGCACCAGCAGCGCCTGGCCACCGTGCGAATCCGGCGGCTCGTCGACCAGGCCCAGCGTATCGGCCAGCAGTTGCCCGCCGTCGTCATGGCGGCGCCAGACCTGCTTCGCGCCCGGCCAGGTGGCCTTGCCCTCCGAGCGCTTGCGGCGCGGCTGGCCGGCGTAGGCCTCGAGCTTGTAGACGGCGTCCAGCGCCGGCACGTCGCCCGAGGTGTCCAGCGCGGTGCCGACGCCGAAGCCGTCGATCGGCGCGCCCTGGGCCAGCAGCGCGGCCACGCGGTGTTCGTCGAGGTTGCCGCTGGCGAAGATGTGCATCCTGGGCAGGCCGCCGGCGTCGAGCAGCGCGCGCACGGCGCGGGCGTGCGCGGCCAGGTCGCCGCTGTCCAGCCGCACGCCGCCGAGCTGGATGCCTTCCTGCGCCAGCCGGGGCGCCAGCGCGACCAGCTTGGCCACCGCCGCCTCGGTGTCGTAGGTGTCGACGAGCAGGGTGGGGCGCTTGGGCCAGGCGCGCGCGAAGGCCTCGAAGGCCGCCTCCTCGCTCGCATGGGCCTGGATGAAGGAGTGCGCCATCGTGCCGAACAGCGGGATGCCGAAGCGCCGCCCGGCCTCGGCCGTGGCGGTGCCGCCGAAGCCGGCCAGCCAGGCCGCGCGCGCGGCCAGCAGCGCGGCCTCCTCGCCATGGGCGCGGCGCATGCCGAAGTCGACCAGCAGGCGGTCCGGCGCGGCCAGCACGACGCGGGCGGCCTTGGATGCGATCAGGGTCTGGAAGTGCACCAGGTTCAGCAGCCGGCTCTCGACGAGCTGCGCCTGCGGCAGCGGCGCGGTCACGCGCAGGATCGGCTCGTCGGCGAAGAAGACCGTGCCTTCGGGCATCGCATCCACGTCGCCCTGGAAACGAAAGCCCGCCAGGTGGTCGATCAGCCGCGGCGAGAAGCGCTGCTGGTCGGCCAACCAGCGCAGCTCGGCCTCGGTGAACGACAGGTTCTCGAGGAAGTCGAGCGCCTGCTCCAGGCCGGCAGCGACGAGGAAGTGCCGCTCGGGTGGCAGCCGCCGCACGAAGAGCTCGAACACCGCCGGCTGCTGCAGGCCCTCGTCGAGGTAGGCCTGCAGCATCGTGAGCTGGTACAGGTCGGTCAGCAGGGCGCTCACTGGTGCACCCTTGGGCCTGCGGCCCCGTCCCTCCGAGAGGGAATGAGCCCCTTCGGGCGGCCGGGCGGGGCTCATGGCAGCCTGTGGCGAGCGCCCGGGGCTTTCAACCGGCGGCCGGCGCGGGGCGATCGTCGGGCAGCTGTTGCAGCAGCGCCTTGAAATCGGGCCAGGCCAGCGCCGGCGAGACCTGTGTCTCGGCGTGACCGTAGCTGCGCACCAGCACCGACACGCGCATCGCCGATTCGAGGTTCGGCGCCTCGAACACGTCCACGTAGTCGCACGGGCCGAGCAGCGCGTAGCTCGCCACCCATTTCACCTCGGGACAGTGCGCCTGCACGCGCTCGGCGACGTGGCGCTCCAGCGTCTGGAACGAGCGCGGCTGGTGCAGCGCATCGGCCGACAACCGGGTTTGCATCAGGAACAGCGGCATACGGCCTCCCGGGGCTGTCAAGGAAATTCGACCCGCTCGCCTTCGCGCACCCAGACGCCGGGCGCCTCGCAGCGCAGCACCTCGCTGCCGCTGAGCACGCGGTCGCCGAGGCGGAAGGCCTCGCCGTTGAAGTAGCACATGCCGTTGGCGACGTTCGGCTCGGCTTCGAGATCCTCTTCGTCGTCGATGATCGGCGAGGTCTCGCGGTCCGGATCGGACGCCCCCACCTGGGTGTAGGGCTTGGCTGGGGTGTTCGCCATCGTCGTTCCTCCTGCAGTTGAGTGCTGACTGTAGGAACCGGCCTGCCGCCGCGCTTGCGCGAGCGCAAGGCCGCGATGCGGCAGCGGGTTCATTGTCGACACACCCATCGTTCACGCACGACAAGTCGAGGTCGTCATGTCAACCATTGCCAGCACCCCCCAGTTGACCGCGGGCGACATCTGCACCCGCATCGTGTCCATCGCCTACCCGGCGCTGGCGATCGAGGAGGCTGCGCGCGTGATGCGCGACCAGCACGTCGGCAGCCTGGTCGTCGTCGAGGAAATCGCGCAGGGCGAGCGCCGCGTCGTCGGCATGCTGACCGACCGCGACATCGTCACCGGCGCGGTCGCCGTGCAGCGTGAGCTGCCGGGCCTGCGCGTGGCCGACCTGATGAACAAGGAGGTCGTGACCGTGCGCGAGCAGGATTCGGTGCTGGACGTGCTTGCGACGATGCGGCGCAAGGCCGTGCGCCGGGTGCCGGTCGTCGGCCCCCACGGACTTCTGGTCGGCGTGGTCGCGATCGACGACATCCTCGAGCTCGTCGCCGAGCAGATGCAAGCGCTGGCCTCGGCCGTCAGCTCGGCCCAGCGGCACGAGCAGGTGATGCCCCGCTGAAACGGCGGCGCGTCACGGGGAAATCGAAGCGCGTGGCGAGAGGCCGGGCGCCACAATGTGGCGACCTCGGTCCCCAGCCCTGCCGGCTCCGGCACGGGCGCAACGCCGCCCGCGCCGCATGGAACATTCCTTCCCGCTCATCACCACCATTGCCGCGGCCTTCGGCCTGGCGCTCGTGTTCGGTTTCATGGCGGCGAAGGCCGGGCTTCCGGCCCTGGTCGGCTATCTCGTGGCGGGGGTGCTGATCGGGCCGGGCACGCCTGGCTTTGTCGCCGATGTCGAGATCGCGGGCCAGTTGGCCGAGATCGGCGTGATGCTGCTGATGTTCGGCGTGGGGCTGCACTTCTCGTTGCAGGACCTGATGTCGGTTCGCAAGGTCGCGCTGCCGGGGGCCGTCGTGCAGATGATGGTCGCCACGGCGATGGGCAGTGCCGCCGCGCTGTGGTGGGGCTGGTCGCCGGCGGCGGCGGTCGTGTTCGGGCTGGCCTTGTCGGTGGCAAGCACGGTCGTTCTGCTCAAGGCGCTCGAGCGGGTCGGGCTGCTGGAATCGATGAACGGGCGCATCGCGGTCGGCTGGCTCGTCGTCGAGGACCTGGCCATGGTGCTGGTCCTGGTGCTGCTGCCGCCGCTGGCCGGCGCGCTGGGCGCGGGCGAGTCGGGCGCCGGCGCGACAGAGCTCGGCATGGCGCTGGCGCGCACGCTGCTGGAGGTCGGCGTGTTCATCGGCCTGATGCTGCTCATCGGGCGCAGGGCCTTCCCCTGGCTGCTGTGGCAGGTCACCCGCACGGGGTCGCGCGAGCTGTTCACGCTGTGCGTGGTGGCGGCGGCCGTCACCGTGGCCTATGGCGCCGCGGAGCTGTTCGGCGTCAGCTTCGCCCTCGGCGCCTTCTTCGCGGGCATGATGCTTCGGGAGTCGCAGTTCAGCCACCGCGCCGCCGAGCAGACGCTGCCCTTGCGCGATGCGTTCGCGGTGCTGTTCTTCGTCTCGGTGGGCATGCTGTTCGAGCCCCGCGTGCTGATCGAGCAGCCGCTGAAGGTGCTGACCGTGGTGGCGATCGTCGTGTTCGGCAAGTCGCTGGCCGCCGCCGGGCTGGTGCTGCTGCTTCGCTACCCGCTGAACACCGCGCTCACCGTCTCGTGCAGCCTGGCGCAGATCGGCGAGTTCTCGTTCATCCTCGCCGGGTTGGGCATGTCGCTGGGTGTGCTGCCGGCCGAGGGCCAGAGCCTGATCCTGGCCGCGGCGCTGATCTCGATCGCGCTGAATCCGCTGGTGTTCGCGGGCAGCGGCCCGCTGCTGCGCTGGCTGCGCGAGCGCTCGGAGCTGGCCCGCCGGCTCGAGCAGCGCGATGACCCGCTGGCCGAATTGCCGGTGAGCACGGAAGAGAAGTTCCTCAAGAACCAGGTGGTCATCGTCGGCCACGGCTGGGTCGGCCGGGAGATTGCCCGCTCGCTCAAGGCGAGCGGCATTCCCTTCGTCGTGGCGGACGAGAACCGCGAGCTCGTCGAGCAGCTGCGCCGCGAAGGGCAGGCCGCCGTGTCAGGCAATGCGACCGACCCGGCCACGCTCGTCCAGGCGCATGTCGCGACGGCCCGCATGCTGGTGATCGCCACCCCGCAGACGCTCGAGGTGCGCCAGATCGTCGAGGCCGCACGCGCGCTCAACCCGGCCATCGAGGTGGTCGTTCGCAGCCACCATCCCGACGATGCCGCGCTCCTGGAGCGCGACAACACCGGCAAGGTGTTCGTCGGCGAGCGCGAGCTGGCCAGGGCGATGGCGGCCCACGTGCTGTCGCGGGTCGCGCCGGATCAGACCGCTGCTGCCGCGTCGGCGTAAGGCGCCGGCCCGCGGTTCAGCGGTAGGCCTGGTAGACCCGCGCGCCGCCGTCGCGCGCCACGATCAGCACGTCGTATGGATCCTTGCGTCCGCCATAGGCGGGACCATCCATGCCCGGCGAGCCGATCGGCATGGCCGGCACCGCCAGGCCGATCGCGGCGGGCCGCTCCTTCAGCAGCCGGCGGATCTCACGTGCCGGCACGTGGCCCTCGAGGGCATAGCCGTCGACCAGCGCCGTGTGGCACGAGCCATAGGCGATCGGCATGTGCAGTCGCTCGCGGGCATCGGTGTTGCCGCTGTCGTAGGCCTTGACAGTGAAGCCGTTGGCTTCCAGGTGGGCAACCCAATCCTTGCAGCAGCCACAGGCGGGCCCTTTCCAGACCTGGACCAGCGGGCCCGCCGGGGTCGCGAGTGCGGCCGGGATGGCGCCGGGCATCGCGGCGCACGCGAGGCCAAGTGCCAGCAGGCGGCGGGTCGGGGCAGGACAGGGCTGGTCGCTGTTCATGGGTGTGAAGTATCGGGGGCCTAGATCGCAGCTGCACGAACCTCGGCCCGTCTGGCTTGACGAAGCGCAATCCAGCACGGGCGGCCGGAGCCTAGGCTTGTTTGAAGCTGAGCCAATGTGTGACACACGGGTGATACGCATGCGCTTTCACCGCCGACAACTTCGCCAATGGGCCGCCTGCGTGCTGCTCGCCTGGCTGTTCGGCGTTGCGGCGGGCGTCGCCAATGCCTGCCAGCTGAACACGGCCGGGCCAGCGGGCGAGTGGCAGGCCGGCTCGGCCGGCGAGCCCGAGCATCCGGGGTCGGGTCATGACGACACCTCGCCGGCCAGGCACAACTGCGCCGACTTCTGTGACAAGAGTTCCGTCGCGGTCTCGGCCTCCAAGCTGCCCGATCGCTTCGATCCGGGCGCACTGCCGATCCCCGTCGGCGTGACTTCGTCGGCTGCTCGCATGCCGGGCCCCACCCAGCGCCACGCGGTGGCGATGCTTCCGGCGCGACACCGAGGCCCGGGCATTCCGACCGCCTGTCTGCGACTGACGCTATAGCGCCTCGGCCGCGTCGATCGCCGGCAGGCGATGGCCCCGGGATCGTTCCACCACCTCTTCGCAGGCGCTTGACGGCGCCGCACGGGCCGTTTGCGGCACCGTGCGGTGATGCCGGCTGGCCGCCGTCCCTTCTCGCCCACACCGGGAGCATCGCATGAGCACGTTCCACCTTCTCCCCATCGGCCGCGGGCCGGATTGGTCACGCATCAACCAATGGCTGTTGTGGATCGGCCTGGCCGGCGCCGTCGGCTGGCTGTTCTTCCGCCACAACGAGCACCTGCTGAACCTCGCGCCGTTCCTCTTCCTGCTGGCCTGCCCGCTGATGCACCTGTTCGGGCATGGCGGCCACGGGCGGCACGGTGGCCACGGGAGCCACCAGGACCCGGATGAACCGCGTTGAAAGGAATGTTCATGGACACCAGGATTCGCTGGATCGCTGTCGCATTCGCTGCCACCGCGGTCGCGCTCTGGTCGCCTGCGCCGAGGGCCCAGGCGGTGCAGGCCACGCAGAGCTCAGCCGAACGCGGCGTGACGCTGAAGGTCGCCCCTGTGCCGCCAACGGCGGGTGCCGCCGAATGGTCCTTCACGGTGGCGCTGGACACGCACAGCGGCAGCCTCGACGACGACCTGGCCAAGAGCGCCGTGCTCGTCGTCGACGGCAAGGAAATGGCGCCGACGAGATGGAGCGGGCCTGCGCCGGGCGGCCACCACCGACAGGGGGTGTTGAGTTTTCCCGCGCCGGCCGAGCCGGCACGGGCCATCGAGCTGCGAATCCAGCGGGCCGGGGAAGACGCACCGCGCGTTTTCCGATGGGACGGCGCCGCGCTGCGCTGAAGCAGGGTCATGGAAGGAGCGAGAGGATGAACACGATCCTGGATCACGCCACCCGCCTGGCGGCATGGCGACTGGTGCTGCTTGGCCTGCTCGGGCCGCTGGCCTGGGGCGCGCAGGCCCAGGCGCGGCTGGAGCGCGACGGCGTGGTGCTGTACTGGGGGCTGGTTCCGGCCGCGGTGGTATCGCAGCAGCATGCCCTGGCGGATCTGCATGGCGGGCCGCCGGCCGGCAAGGTGCACCACCTCGTGGTCGCGCTGTTCGATGCGAAGACCGGGCAGCGCATCGAGAACGCCGTGGTGCAGGCCCAGCTCAGTGAAACCGGCGTCGTCGACGCGGCGCCCAAGTACCTGCTGCCGATGAAGATCAACGAACAGGCCAGCTACGGTCAGCTGTTCGGAATGGCCAAGGACGGACCGTACCTCTTTCGCGTGAAGGTGAAGCTGCCCGATCAGCCGGCGGCGATCGATTTCACGATCGAGGCGCGCGTGCCGCACGCGGACATGCGCTGAAACTCGCCATGGACAGGCAACCGAGCTTGCGGTGCAGACGCCGCCGTCTTCTGGCTGCGGTGGCCGCTGCCGGCACGGCGGCAGTCCTGCCGCTGCGTGCACAGCCGAACGACGGGCGCGACATCCTCGAGCGGGTCGAGAAGCTGTTGTGGGGCCGCACGGTGCAAGGCGACTACGAGATGACGATCACGACGCCGCGCTGGCAGCGCACGCTGGTGCTCAAGGTGTGGATGGACCGGCCGCGTCGCTCGTTCGTGCGCATCGTCGCGCCGGCCAAGGAGGCGGGCATCGGCTCGCTGCGCATCGGCGCCGAGATGTGGAACTACCTGCCCACGGTCGAACGCATCATCAAGATCCCGCCGTCGATGATGCTGCAGCCCTGGATGGGCTCGGACTTCACGAACGACGACCTGGTCAAGGAAAGCAGCATCCTCGACGACTACGCCCATCGCGTGCTCGACAGCGTGCAGGTCGATGGCCAGCCGGCCTGGCGGGTCGAGGCGGTGCCCCGACCGGAGGCCGCGGTCGTCTGGGGGCGCATCGTCTACTGGGTGCGCCAGGCCGACACGATGCCGCTGAAGCAGGAGTTCTTCAGCGAGCGCGACGAGCTGGTGCGGGTGATGAGCTTCACCGACGTGCGCCGGGTGGGCGACCGCGTCATGCCCACGCGCTGGGAGATGCGCCCGGCTGCCAGACCCGGCCAATCGACGGTGATCGTGCTGAGGCAGGCGGTGTTCGACCGGCCGCTGGATGACGAGGTGTTCACCCAACGCAACCTGCAAAGGCGATGAGCAGAGGGCCCGATGGACCAGCCCCCGGTCATCGTGCGCGTCGAGCGGGCCAGCCGTGTCTACCAGCGCGACAGCATCCCGGTGCCCGCGCTGCAGGATGCGAGCCTCGACATCCGCCGTGGCGATTTCGTCGCGCTGGTCGGTCCCTCCGGCTCGGGCAAGACGACGCTGCTGAACCTGGTCGGCGGGCTGGATCGGCCGACCAGCGGCCACATCTGGATCGACGGCCAGGACATCACGGCGCTGCGCCCGGGGGCGCTGGCCGAGCTGCGGCTGCGCAAGATCGGCTTCGTGTTTCAGGAATACAACCTCGTGCCGGTGCTGTCGGCACTGGAGAACGTCGAGTACGTGATGCTCCTGCAGGGCGTGGCGGAAGGGCGCCGCCGCACCCGCGCGATGGGCCTGCTCGGCGAGCTGGGCCTGGCCGGGCTGGAGCACCGCTGGCCCAACGAGCTTTCGGGCGGCCAGCAGCAGCGCGTGGCGGTGGCCCGCGCGATCGCTGCCGAGCCGGTGATCGTGCTGCCCGACGAGCCCACCGCGAACCTTGATTCCAAGGCGGGCGCGACGCTGATGGACCTGATGCGCCGCCTCAACGAGGAGCGCGGCACGACCTTCGTCTTCTCGACCCACGACCCGATGGTGGTCGAGCGCGCGCGCCGGGTCGTGCGGCTGCGCGACGGCCGCATCGAGGCCGACGAGCGGAGCGCGCCGTGATGCTCTGGACACTGGCCGTGCGCAACGTGCTGCGCAACCGGCGCCGCAGCGCGATCACCGTGCTGGCGGTCGCGATCGGGCTGGCGGCACTGACCTTCCTCTGGGGTTTCGTCGACGGCATGAACCAGCAGATGGTGCACAACACCACCCGCTACTTCGCCGGGGACGTGCAGGTGCATCGGCGTGGCTACCACGAGGATCCGAATCTTGACCGTGCGTTCGACGACGGTGGCCGGCTGCTCGAGGCCGTGCGTGCCGACCCGGCGGTGGCTGCCGCCAGCCTGCGGCTCGAGAGCAAGGCGCTGGCCAGCCGCGGCGACAAGTCGCGTGGCGTGATGGTCTTCGGCATCGACCCCGAGGCCGAAAGCCGGGTCACCGACCTGTTCAAGGCCGTGGTCGGCGGCAGCGCCCTGCGCGGTGCCGATGACGCCGGCGTGCTGGTCGGCGAGCAACTGGCCGACACGCTGGGCGCGCAGGCCGGCGACGAGCTGGTGTTCGTCGGCCAGGCCTATGACGGCTCGGTGGCCAGCGCGCGGCTGCCGGTGCGAGGCGTGTATCGCACCCAGATCGACGAACTGGACGGCTACGTGGCGGTGGTGCCCATGGCGGTGATGCGCGAGTTCCTGGCTGCGCCCGGCGCCGCCACCGCGGTGGCCCTGCGCCTGCGGGACCGCGGTGCGCTCGAGGCGGCCTCGGCCGGGTTGGCGCGGCGGCTGGGGCCGACATACGAGGTGGTCGGCTGGCCGGTGCTGCTGCCGATGGTCGCGGTCAGCGTGCGCTACCACGAGGTGACCGGCTACGTGGTGCTGACCATCTTCTTCGTGATGGTGGCGGCCGGCGTGGCCAACCCGGTGCTGATGGCCGTGCTGGAGCGCACGCGCGAGTTCGGCATCATGCTGGCACTCGGCACGAGCCCGGGCCGGCTGCTGCGGCTGGTGCTGTGCGAGGCCATGCTGCTCGGCGCGGCGGGGCTGTTGGCCGGCAACCTGCTGGGCCTGGGCATCACCGCATCCTTCAGCCGCCGCGGCATCGACCTGAGCGCCTTCGGTGCGGGCCTGCGCGTGATGCCGGGGCTGGCGGACATCATCTACCCGGTCGTGCGGATGGAGCGCAGCCTCGTGATCTCGGCGCTGGTGTTCGCCATCGCCTTCCTGGTCGCGCTGTACCCGGCCATCAAGGCGGCGACGCTGGAGCCGGTGGCTGCGATCCGCGGCATCGACGCCGCCGCGGCCGGCCGGTGGCGCCGCGGCGCGGCGCGCCCGGTGTCCACGCGCTGGCCGGTGTTCGCGCTGATCGCGACCCGCAATCTGCGGCGCAATCGAAAGCGCAGCGCGATCACGATCGGCGGCACTGCCTTCGCGATCCTGTCCTATGTGTTCCTGTACGGCTACTTCGACGGCTTCGGCGAGCAGATCGCCGACAACGCGACGCGCTACGTCACCGGCCATGTGCAGATCGAGCGCGCCGGCCTGCGCCGCGACTGGGCGCCCGAGCTGGCCTTCGGCGATGCCGATGCACTGCTGGCCAGGTTCGCGGCCTTGCCGGGCGTGCGGGCCGCGGCGCCGCGCGTGCAGGCCCAGGCGCTGGCCAGCAGCGCGGCGAAATCGGAAGGCATCATGCTCATCGGCGTCGACCCGGAGCGCGAACGCGGCGTAACCTTCATCGACCGCACCATCGTGCAGGGGGCGCCGCTCGACCCGACCGCCGGGCGCGACATCGTCATCGGCCGCGGGCTCGCCGACAAGCTCGGCCTGCGTCTGGGCGAGAAGCTGGTCGTGATGGCGCCCGCGCTGGGCGGCGAGCTGGGCACCGCAGCCTATCGCGTGCGCGGCATCTTTGCCACCGAGAGCAGCGCCTTCGACCGCACGATGGCCTTCGTGACGCTGCCCGCGGCCCAGGCCCTGCTCGGGCTGGGGCCACGGGTGTCGAGCATCAACCTGCGGCTGGCCGAGCGCGACGGCGTCGCACCGGTGCTGGCCCGGCTCGGACCGGCCCTCGGCGAGGCCGGGCTCGCCGCCACGCCCTGGCAGGTGCTGATGCCCCAGGTCTCGCAGATGGTGGGGCTGATCCGCGCGATCCGCAGCGTCGTCGTCGGCGTCTTCTTCGTGGTCGTCGCGCTGGCGGTGATGAACACGGTGTTCATGGCGGTCGCGGAACGCACGCGCGAGTTCGGCGTGATGATGGCCCTCGGCACCTCGCCGCGCGCCATCGTGCGGATGGTGGTCTACGAGACGGCGGCGCTGATGGCACTGGCGTCGGTGCTGGGCTATGCCGGCGGCGCGGTGCTGGTGCTCTACCTCGGCAACCGGGGCATGGACCTGTCGGCCTTCTTCAAGGACTACAGCGCCATCCCCGGGCTGACCGGCATGGCCTACCCGAGGCTCGTCGTCGCCAGCATCGCGGGCCCGGGCGTGGCCCTGTTCGTGGCCGGCGTGGCGGTGTCGCTGTACCCGGCGATGCGTGCCGCGCGGCTCGACCCCTCGATTGCCATCCGCCACCCGTGAAGCCACTGGCTGCGCTCATGCTGGGCCTGCTGCTGGCGGCGGGCCGGCCGGTGTGCGCGCAGGGCAGCGAAGGCGAGGGGGGTGTGACCCTGTCGGGCAGCGTCAAGAGCTTGTTGTTGCGCTCCGAGACACCGCTCGAGCGAGAGGGCTTCACGCTGGGCCTGAACCGCCTGCGGCTGCAGGCGCAGGGGCCGCTGGCACCGTGGCTGGCGCTGGACCTGCAACTCGACGAGGAGCTGCTCGTCGGCAGCTACCTGCGCACGGCCCAGTTCCAGCACGAGAAAGACCAACCGCCGCCGCAATACTGGCACGCCGACGCCAACACCTTCGAGCGCCACGGCGCCTACGGCCGGCAGCGGCTGCACCGGGCTTCGCTGACCTTCAGCATCGGCGAAGCGGACCTGCGCCTGGGCCGCCAGCGCATCGCCTGGGGCACGGGCCGCTTCTGGAGCCCGCTGGACATCCTCAATCCGGTGAGCCCGGTGGCGATCGAGCGCGAAGAGCGCCTCGGCGTGGACGCGGCCTTGTTGGAGGCCCGCTTCGGCCCCTTGTCGCGGCTGTCGATCGTCTATGCACCGCGCCGCGAGCCGGGCCTCGGCAGCCGCGCGCTGCAGTGGCACGCCAACGCGGCCGCCATCGACTACTCGATGACGGCAGGCCGCCTCGCCGGCGCCGACGTCGCCGGGCTGGACCTGGCCGGCCAGCTCGGCCAGGCCGGGATGCGTGCCGAAATCGCCCGGTTGCGGCCGGAAGGGGGCCGCGCGCAGTGGCGGGCCATGCTCGGGGCCGACTACGCGTTCGCGAACACGCTGACCCTGTCGGCCGAGCTGTACGACGGCGGCGAGGGCGCCCGTCGCGCTGGCCTGTTCATCGGCTACGACATCACGCCCCTGCTGAAGTGGGCCAACTACCTCGTTGCCAACCTGGGCGACCGCAGTCGTGGCGCGGACATCCGGCTCGTCTGGTCGGTCAGGCCGGACGTGGACCTGACGCTGGGCCTGCAGCGCTTTGACGGCCGCGCCGGCAGCGAGTACGGCCAGCTGCGCAGCGCCACGTTCGCGCAGGCCCAGTGGTTCTTCTAGGCGCTCGCGACTGTCACAGCGTGGAGCGCCGGCCTGGCCGGCGCGATTGCACCAGCCTGCGACAACCCGCCGCCGCGGCGGCCTCGCCGCCAGGGTTGACCCTGACGCCAGGGCCTCTCCAGCCGCCCCTGCGCGTGGCACGGGCTTTGCGCTAAGGCAGGGCGCGCTGCCTTGCCCGGCCTTCTCGCCGCCGTGCGGGCGCGCCCCCTTCGCAACAGGAGACAACCACCATGCGTTCACGCGTTTTCTTGCTCGCCGCGCTCGCCGGCGCCTGTGCTGCGGCCACTGCCGCGGTCACCGACCAGATGATCCAGACCGAGGCCAAGAGCGGCAAGAACGTGCTCTCCTGGGGCCTGTCGACCGATGGCCAGCGCTACTCGCCGCTCAAGCAAGTCAACACCGGCAACGTGGCGCGCCTGACGCCGGCCTGGGCCTTCTCGTTCGGCGGCGAGAAGCAGCGCGGCCAGGAGAGCCAGCCGTTGATCTACAACGGCAAGATGTTCGTCACCGCGTCGTACTCGCGCGTGTTCGCGCTCGACGCGGCCACCGGCAAGAAGCTGTGGAAGTACGAGCACCGCCTGCCCGAGGGCATCATGCCCTGCTGCGACGTGGTCAACCGCGGCGCCGCGCTGTACGACGACCTGGTCATCTTCAGCACGCTGGACGCGCAGCTCGTCGCGCTGAACCAGGACACCGGCGAGCTGGTGTGGAAGGAGAAGATCGACGACTACCAGGCCGGCTACTCGAGCACCGCCGCGCCCATCATCGCCAACGGCCTGATCCTGACCGGCGTGTCGGGCGGCGAGTTCGGCGTCGTCGGCCGGGTGGAGGCACGCGACGCCAAGACCGGCCGCCTGGTCTGGGTCCGCCCGACGGTCGAAGGACACATGGGCTACAAGTTCGATGCCGACGGCAAGAAGACCGAGAACGGCATCTCCGGCACGACCAACCAGACCTGGCCGGGCGACCTGTGGAAGACCGGCGGCGCGGCCACCTGGCTGGGTGGCACCTTCGACCCGAAGACGGGCCTGGCCTATTTCGGCACGGGCAACCCCGCGCCGTGGAACAGCCACCTGCGCAAGGGCGACAACCTGTTCTCGTGCTCGACCGTCGCGATCGACGTGAAGACCGGCCAGATCAAGTGGCACTACCAGGGCACGCCGAACGACGGCTGGGACTTCGACGGCGTCAACGAATTCGTCACCTACGACGACGGCGGCAAGCGCCTGGGCGGCAAGGCCGACCGCAACGGTTTCTTCTACGTTATCGACGCCAACTCGGGCCAGTTGCAGAACGCCTTCCCGTTCGTCAAGAAGATCACCTGGGCCTCGAGCATCGACCTGAAGACCGGCAAGCCGAACTTCGTGGCCGAGAACCGCCCGGGCGACCCGACCGCCGGCGACGGCAAGAAGGGCAACTCGGTGTTCTCGGCACCGTCGTTCCTCGGCGGCAAGAACCAGATGCCGATGGCCTACTCGCCTGACACCAAGCTGTTCTACGTGCCGGCCAACGAGTGGGGCATGGAGATCTGGAACGAGCCGATCGCCTACAAGAAGGGCGCGGCCTACCTCGGCGCCGGCTTCACGATCAGGACCATCAACGACGACTACATCGGCGCGCTGCGGGCGATGGACCCGAAGACCGGCAAGATCGTCTGGGAGGTCAAGAACGGCGCGCCGCTGTGGGGCGGGGTGCTGACCACCGCGGGCAACCTCGTCTTCTGGGGCACGCCCGAGGGCTACCTGAAGGCCGCCGACGCGAAGACCGGCAAGGTCGTCTGGGAGTACCAGACCGGCTCCGGCGTGGTCGCGCCGCCGGTGACCTGGGAGCAGAACGGTGCGCAGTACGTGGCCGTCGTCTCCGGCTGGGGCGGCGCGGTGCCGCTGTGGGGGGGGGATGTGGCCAAGAAGGTCAACTACCTCGAGCAGGGCGGCATGGTCTGGGTGTTCAAGCTCCCCAAGTGAGCCGACGGAGGCCGTGATGCAGCAACCCACCCGCCGTCACGTGGTGATCCGCCTGGCCTGTGGCGGGGCCGCTCTGGCGGCCCTGCCGGCCGCCAGGGCACAAGCCGCCCAGGTCGACGAGGAGGCCGAAGCCGCCGTCGCGCTCGGCTACCGGCACGACACCAGCAAGGTCGACGCGAAGAAGTACCCCACCCACGATGCCGGCCAGCACTGCGCCAACTGCGGCTTCTGGCAAGGCGCCGCGAGCGACGCCTGGGCCGGCTGTTCGATGTTCGGCCGCAAGCAGGTGGCTGCCGCCGGCTGGTGCGTGGCCTGGCGGAGACCTTAGCCCCCACGCCCCCTTCCGGGGGCTGCCCCCCCGGGGGGGCTCGCGCAGCGGACCGGCCAAGCCGGATCCGCGCACGCCACTTGAAGGCGGCGGCGCTTCGCGCGCCGGGAACGGCGATTGCTGTCGGGCCTGCATGAACGACAGCTTTGATGCCCGGTCGACGCTTCGCGTCGACGACAACGAGTACGAGTACTTCCGTCTCGACGCGCTCGAGCACGAGGGGCTGGACGTGCAGCGCCTGCCCTATTCGCTGCGCATCCTTCTCGAGAACCTGCTTCGCCACGAAGACGGCGTGACGGTCACGGCCGACGACATCCGGGCGCTGGCCGGCTGGGATCCGGCCGCGCCGGCGCAGCGCGAGATCGCCTATACGCCCGCCCGCGTGCTGCTGCAGGATTTCACCGGCGTGCCGGCGGTGGTGGACCTGGCCGCCATGCGGGACGCCATGGCCGAGCTGGGCGGCGATCCGGCGCGCATCAACCCCTTGCAGCCGGTCGAGCTGGTCATCGACCACTCGATCCAGGTCGACAGTTTCGGCTCCGCCGCCGCCTTCCACCAGAACGAGGCGCTGGACTACGGCCGCAACCAGGAGCGCTACGCCTTCCTCAAGTGGGGCCAGCAGGCTTTCGCGAACTTCAAGGTGGTGCCGCCCAACATGGGCATCTGCCACCAGGTCAACCTCGAGTTCCTGGCGCGGGTCGTCTTCGGCGCCTCGGACGAGGCGCCGCTGGGCGCGAGCGGGCTGCGCCAGGCCTACCCCGACACGCTCGTCGGCACCGATTCCCACACGCCGATGGTCAACGGCCTGGGCGTGTTGGGCTGGGGCGTGGGCGGCATCGAGGCCGAGGCCGCGATGCTGGGGCAGCCGGTGTCCATGCTGATCCCGCAGGTGGTGGGCTTCAGGCTCACCGGCGCGTTGCGCGAAGGCGCCACCGCGACCGACCTGGTGCTCACGATCACCGAGATGCTTCGGAACAAGGGCGTGGTCGGCAAGTTCGTCGAGTTCTACGGCCCGGGCGTGCGCAGCCTGGCCCTGGCCGACCGGGCGACGATCGGCAACATGGCGCCCGAGTACGGCGCCACCTGCGGCATCTTCCCGGTGGACCAGGTCACGCTGGACTATCTGCGCTTCACCGGCCGCTCGGCGGAGCACGTGGCCCTGGTCGAGGCTTACATGAAGGCGCAGGGGCTGTTTCACAGCGCCGACAGCCCGGACCCGGTGTTCACCGACCGGCTCGAGCTGGCGCTGGACACGGTGCAGCCCAGCATCGCCGGGCCGCGCCGCCCGCAGGATCGCATCCTGCTCGGCCAGGCGAAGGCAGCTTTTCGCGATGCGCTGCCATCCCTCAAGCCGACCATCGCCGCCGCCGCGGCCGCGAAGGGCGCCGCCGTCACCACCCCGGCCGGCGTGAAGGACGAGGGCGTGTGGGGCGAGGGCAGCAGCGCCTCGCCGGCCGCCGCCGCCTCGGCCGGGCCGGTCGGCCTGGCCGATGCGCTGACCGATGGTTCGGTCGTGATCGCCGCGATCACGAGCTGCACGAACACCAGCAATCCGTCGGTGATGCTGGCCGCGGGCCTGTTGGCGCGCAAGGCCGTCGAGCGGGGCCTCGAGCGAAAGCCCTGGGTCAAGACCTCGCTTGCCCCGGGCTCACGGGTCGTGACCGAGTACTACGAGCGGGCCGGGCTCAGCCCCTACCTCGACCGGCTCGGCTTCCAGACGGTGGGCTACGGCTGCACGACCTGCATCGGCAACTCAGGCCCGCTGCCCGAGGAGGTGTCGGATGCGATCCAGCGCCGTGGCCTGGTCGTCGCCTCGGTGCTGTCGGGCAACCGGAATTTCGAGGGCCGCATCCATTCCGAGGTGCGGGCCAATTTCCTGATGTCGCCGCCGCTGGTCGTGGCCTTCGCGATCGCCGGGCGCATCGACATCGATCTCGACCGCGAGCCCCTGGCCTTCGATCGCGAGGGGCGCGCGGTCTTCCTGAAGGACCTGTGGCCGACCCAGGCCGAGATCGACGCGGCGCTGGCCCGGTCGATCCAGCCGCAGATGTACCGGCACACCTACGGCCGGGCCTACGACGGTGACGAACGCTGGCGTGCGCTGAGCGCGCCCGGCGGAGATCGCTTCGCGTGGGACGAGGCGTCGAGCTACGTGCGCCGGCCGAGCTACTTCGATGGCATGGCCAAGGCGCCACCGAGCGAGATCGCGCCGGTCGCCGGCGCGCGCGTGATTGCCGTGCTGGGCGACAGCGTCACGACGGACCACATCTCGCCGGCCGGCAGCATCCGCAAGGACTCACCTGCGGGGCGCTACCTGATCGAGCAGGGTGTCGAGCCGGTCGATTTCAACTCCTATGGCTCGCGCCGCGGCAACCACGAGGTGATGGTGCGCGGCACCTTCGCCAACGGCCGCATCCGCAACCGGCTGACGCCGGCGCTCGAGGGCGGCGTCACGCGGCACCTGCCCACCGGCGAGGTCGTTTCGATCTACGACGCCGCCGCGCGCTACCAGGCCGCGGGCACGCCGCTGGTGGTGCTGGCGGGCAAGGAGTACGGCTCGGGCTCGAGCCGCGACTGGGCCGCCAAGGGCCCGTACCTGCAAGGCATCAAGGCGGTCATCGCCGAGAGCTACGAGCGCATCCACCGCTCCAACCTGGTCGGCATGGGCATCGTGCCGCTGCAGTTTGCCGCAGGCGATTCGGTCGCCTCGCTGGGCCTGGGCGGCGAGGAAAGCTTCGACATCGTCGGGCTGCCCGAGTTGATCGGCTCCGGGTTCGCCGGTGGCCGCGTCGTCACCGTGAGGGCGAGGCGCGAGGATGGCAGCGCGCTCGAGTTCCCGGCGCTGGTCAGGATCGACACGCCCCAGGAGGTGCTGTACTACCGCCACGGCGGCATCCTGCAGTATGTGCTGCGGCAGCTGCTGGGCGGGCGCGAACGGCCGGTGGCCGTCTCCGCGGCCGTCACCTCGCCGGCGCAGCCCGCGCCGGGCCCCACCCCGAGCGAACGCGAGGTCGACAAGGGGTCGGAGCAATCGTTCCCGGCAAGCGACCCGCCAGCCTATTGAGACTGCCGCCACCGCCGTGATCGGCCGTGGCGCGCGCCGCGCCCTCGCCCCTCAGGCCAGGGCGGGCTCGGCGGCGGGCTGGGTGTCGGCGGGCCCCCAGCGCACGCAGTTGCGGCCACCGCGCTTGGCTTCGTAGAGCGCGTCGTCGGCCCGGCGAAGCACGGCGCTGAGGTTGTCGCCGCGCTTGAACGGCGTGGCGCCGATGCTGATCGTGATGCTTCGGTCGGGCAGCCACTTCGATGCATCGAGGCCGGCGATCGCCTCACGCGCCTGTTCGGCGATGTGTCGTGCCTGCGCCTGCTCGGTGGCCGGCAGGATCACGATGAACTCCTCGCCGCCCAGGCGCCCGAGTTCGGCATTCGCCGGCATGGCCGTGCGCAGGGCCGCGGCGACGGCGCGCAGGATCTCGTCGCCGACCAGGTGGCCGTGGACGTCGTTGATCGCCTTGAACAGATCGAGGTCGGCGATCAGCAGGGCGCCGGGCGTGCCGTCGGCGAGCATCGATCGCAGCGTCCCCAGCACGTGGCGGCGGTTGCCCAACTGGGTCAGCTCGTCGGTCATGGCCAGGCCATGCATGCGCGTGCTGGCACGCCGGTGCCGCCGCAGCAGCACGGACAGCACGACGACCAGGACGCCGGCCAGCATGAGCGACACGGTGCGCAGCCGGTTGGCGCGCTGTTCCTCGGCCAGTGCATGTTCGGTGGCGGCCTTCTCGCGCTTGAGCGCTTCGTTCTCGCGGTCGGTCGCCGCCATCTCGAACTCGACCTTGAGGCTCGCGAAGCGCTGCTCGATCTGGCGCTTGAGGATCTCGTCGGAGGCCTTCTTGAACGCGCTGGCGTGCTCGAAGGCGGCCCGGTAGTCGCCCAGCGCCGCCGAGGTGGCCGCCAGTTCGCCGCGGGCGGTGGCGGTCTCGGCGGGCGACTGCGCCGCACCGAACACCGCCAGGGCCTCGGACAGGGCCGTCAGGCTCTCTGCCGGCCGGTTCAGCAGGCGCAGCGCGATGCCGCGCTGCAGGGCGATCTGCGCGCGCAGGCGCTCGTCGGGCGCCTTGTCCAGCAGGTCGGCGGCGGCGCGGGCGTGGTTCAGCGCGGCGGCGCCGTCGCCGTCGGCGTTGCTCACGCTGGCCAGCCCGCGCAGGGCATAGGCACGTCCGCGCACATAGCCGAGCTTTTCGCTGATCGACAGCGAAGCGGCGAACGACGCGCGCGCCGCGGCGCGGTCCCCCAGGTTCTCCAGCGCGCGGCCGAGGTTGTGCTGCGTGACCGCCTGCTCGCGCAGCAGGCCCGCGCTGCGCTGCGCGGCCAGGGCCTGCTCGAAATGGTGTCGCGCCTGCCGCGGGTCGCCCATGCGGTCGTAGAGCATGGCCACGGCGAGCAGGGTGTTCAGCCCCTCTTCGCTCTTGTGCAGCCGATCGAAGAGGTCGCCGGCGCGCCGCAGGTCGGTCAGGCCGGCGGCCCACTCGCCGCGTACCCCGCGCAGGTAGCCGCGCTGGTACAGCGACAGGGCCAGCACCTCGTCGTCCCTGGCCGTTTCGGCGATCGCCACCGCGCGTTCGTAGTTCAGCATGGCCCGCGCAGTCTGGCCGGCCAGTTCCTGCAGGTCGCCCTCGCAGGCCATCAACTGGGCCGCCAGCGCCGGGCGGGTGATGCGCGGCAGCAGCGCCTGCCCGGCCTCGAGATGGCGTTCGGCGCTGGCACGGTCGCGCTCGCTGAAGTAGTCGCAAAGCTGGATCCGCGCCATCAACTCGAGATCGGGGTCGGGCCGCCGCGCGAGCTCGACCAGGGCCTGTTCCGCCAGGGCCCGGCTTTGCTGCGGGTCGTTGCGCATGGCTGCGCGGCTGCGCTCGACCAGCGCCCTGGCCGGTGGGTCGTCGGCCGCCACCGGCCCGGATGCCAGGACGGCAGCGACGATCAGGGTCAGGGCAGACGCAGGCAGACGGCGTTTCATGAGATCACGGGCGGCGCACGGCGCGTGCGCCGGTGAATTGTCGTCTGTCTGTAACTCCTTGCCCAACCTGTCAGGCCGCCAGCCCGGGCCGCATCCCGAACGAGGCGGGCACGACCCGGTTGCGGCCGGCGGCCTTGGCCTCGTACAGCGCGTTGTCGGCCGCAGCGACCAGCTCGTCGGCGCCGGCGCCAGGCACCGGGACGACGGTGGCGACACCGACGCTGACCGTCACCCGGCCAGCGGCGCCGTGGTCGATGCCGGCCACCGCGCGGCGCATCTGCTCGGCCACGCACATCGCGCCGGCGGGGGTGGTGCCGGGCAGGAGCACGGCGAACTCCTCGCCCCCGAAGCGGGCCGCCAGGTCGGCCGCACGGGTCACCGTGCCGGCGATCTGGCGGGCCACCGCGCGCAGGCAGGCGTCGCCGGCCAGGTGGCCGTGGGTGTCGTTGAAGCGCTTGAAGTGGTCGACGTCGACCATCAACAGCGACATCGGCTGGCGCTCGCGCGCGGCGCGCTGCAGCTCGACCTGCAGCGTCTCGTCGAAGCGGCGCCGGTTGAACAGGCCCGTCAGGCCGTCACGCTCGGCGATGTCGCGCAGCGTGTCGTTCGCGCCGGCCAGTTGCCCGTACAGGCGCAGCGTCTGCGTCAGCAGGGTCAGCAGCACGAAGGACGAGGCCAGCAGGCCGTACAGGCGCCCGGCGTAGAAGCCGAGGTCGAAGCGGCCGGCATTCAGCACGGCGGCCAGGCCGATGTCGAACACCCAGGCGCACATGACGACCAGCAGCCACAGGTCCAGCACCGAGCGGCGCCGATGGCGCCACAGCGCCGCCCCCGCGCCCATGCTCAAGGCCCACACCAGCGTGACGACGCCGAGCATGGCCGGCGTGTAGCGCGGGCCGGCCATGATCGCCGGCAGCAGCGGCTCGCCGACGGTGGCCAGCAGCGTGCCCCCGACCACCAGCACGACCACCACGGCAACGCAGGCGCCGATCGGCGCGGCCGCCGAATAGGGCGCCGCCGACCAGGCCGGCAGGCGCGCCGGCTCGCGCCCGGCGAGCAGGGCGTAGCCGATCACCACCAGCGCGAAGGCACCGTGCCACAGCATGTACAGCCACGCGGTGCTCTGCGGGCCAGCGCCGAGCAGGCCGCCGGGCGCAAAGAGCCCCGGAAAGCTCAGCGCATGCACCACCGCCACCAGCGCGGTGAACAGGTAGCCCCCACCGAGCAGCAGCACCGCGCGCGAGCGCAGCAGGTGGAACTGGCCGAACAGCAGCGCGGCGGTGATCAGGTCGTTGATCACCAGCGCCGACTGGTACACCGCCACGAACACCGGCTGCGGCGACAGCGGCACGCGGGCCCAGGGCGCCGCGACGGCGAAGAGCAGGGCCGACACGCTGACGACCACCAGCGCCAGCCGCTGTTCGGCCGGCGAGGGAACTGCGGTGCACAGGTGGATCGCGGGAGCGGGCGTGCTGTCTGAATCGACCATACGGCGCGCCGGATGTCGGCTTGGTCGCGGTGCACTCCCTGTGCGTGTCAGCGTAGCCCCTTTGGGCGCTGGCGGGTGTCTTCTGATTGGGGGGGCGTGGCCGCCTTCAGCCGGTGGCCAGGCGCCAGCCGGCGGTGGCGCCGCGCTGGCCGAGCTTGTCGACCCACAGCGCGTCGACCTGCCAGCGCCGGGCGAGTTCGGCGATGCGCGCGGGCCCGGCGACGAACATCACCTTGGTCAGCGCATCGGCCAGCGCGCCGCTGCGCGCGGCGACCGTCACACTGGCCAGGCCCGAGGGAGAGTAGCCGCTCGCGGGGTCGAAGATGTGGTGGTGGCGGTGGTCGGCCGAGAAGCTGCTCGGCTCGTCGGCCGAGGTGGCGACGCAGCGCCCATCGGCCAGCACGCGGGCCAGCAATGCATGGTCGTCCCGCGGGTCGACCAGCCCCAGCCGCCACGGCGAATCGCCCGGGTTGCGGCCCAGGGGCGCGAGTTCGCCGGTGTCGATCAAGGCGTGGTGCACCCCATGGGCGCGCAGCAGGTCGCGGACGCGGTCACAGGCATGGCCCTGGGCGATGCCGTTCAGCGTGGCGGCCATCCCGGGGCGGGCGAAGGCCACCCGATGCGGCTCGACGCGCAGCGCGCGCCAGCCGACCCGCTCGTGTGCCCGGCTCACCTCGGCGGCGCGCGGAAGCCGGCCCGCCTGGCGCGCCGCATCGAAGGCCTGCCACAGGGGCTGCACGGTGACGTCGAAGGCGCCGCCGCTGTGGCGCGCCACCCATTGGGCCAGGCGCAGCACGGCCAGCAGGTCGGCCGGCGGCTCGGCCAGCGCGCCGTGCCGATTCAGTCGCGACAGCGCGCTGTCGGGGTCGTACAGGCTCATCTGCGACTCGATCGCCCGCACGGCCCGCACGGCGGCGTCGAGCGCACGCTCGAGCAGGTCTTCGTCCTCGGCGCCGGCGCGCAGCGACAGCGTGGTGCCGAAACCCAGCCAGTCGCGCCGGCGCCAGACGAGCGGTGCGGGCGTGGCCTGCGCGGCGGCGGGCATCAGGCCGTGGCCCATCGCGGCGTAGAGCACCTGGCGTCGTCTCATGGCGCGGCTCCGCTCGGGGCGAGGGGGTGGATGGGCACGATGCGGCGGCCGCCCCGGGCCTGCGCGATCAGCGGTGCGCAACGGCGCGGGTCGGCGTGGATGGCCACGCAGTCGAGGCACTGGAAGCACTCGGCGTAGTCGATGCGGCCGTCGGGGCGGATGGCCTGGTATTCGCAGCGGTGGCGGCAGGTCTGGCACGGTGTGCCGCACTCGGCGCGGCGGGCGATCCAATCCCAGCGGCGCAGCCTTCCCAGCACGGCCAGGCCCGCGCCGAGCGGGCACAGGTAGCGGCAGTAGCTCTTGTACAGAAAGGCGCTGGAGGCCACCAACGCGCCGGCCCACAGCACATACGGCCAGGTGCGCACGAAGCCGAGCGTGATCGCCGTCTTGAACGGCTCGAGCTCGACCAGCGCGTCGGTCGCGCCGCCGGGCACCAGTGTGCTGGCCAGCAGCAGCGCCAGCAGGCCGTACTTCAGGCGCTTGAGCCGCGCATCGGTGCGGCGGTGCAGGCGCAGGCGCGGCAGCTTCAGGCGGGCAGCAAGCTGGCTCACCAGCTCCTGCAGCGCGCCGAAGGGGCAGAGCCAGCCGCAGAAGGTGCCGCGGCCCCAGACGACCAGCGTGAGCGCGACGAAGCCCCACAGCACCAGCGTGACCGGGTCGTAGAGGAAGAAGCCGAGCGAGTGGCCGGCGCGCAGCGCCTGCAGCAGTGCCGTGAGGTTGACGATCGAGAGCTGGCCCTGCGCGAACCAACCGATGAAGACGAGCGTGAAGGCGAGGAAACCATTGCGTACCCAGGCCAGCCGGCGGGCGTCGCCCACCACTTTGGCGATCAGCCAGCGCGGCCGCGCGAGCACGGCGGCCAGCAGCACGAGCGCTGCACCGAGCACGCCGAGCTCGGCCGCGCGCGCGGCCCAGATGCCGCGCCAGGACTTGGCGTCGGCCTCCGGCGCCGTCACGTAGGGCCCGGGCAGGGCGAAGGGCAGCGGAAAGTCGCGGCTGACCCGCTCGGGGTAGACGATGCCCTTGCTGCGCGTCACGCGAAAGCGGAATTCGATCGGCTGCGATGGATCGAGCCCGGCCGGGCCGATGACGCGGAAGACCTTGGATTCCGCGCCGCGCAGCTCGGGTGGAAGGGCCAGCGGGTCATCGAGATCCATGTCGCGCAACTCGAGGGGCAACTCCCCCTGGCGCAGCGTCAGCCGGTCCGGCACGGCGCCGCGCACGAAGGCGTCGCCGATGAAGCTGCCGGCGCCGCGGGCAACGACCAGCAGCGCATGGTCGCCGGCGTCGAGCCGGCCTTGCAGGTGTGCGCGGCCCGCCTCGCCGAGCAGGCTGGCCGCCGCCGGGGGCACGCCCAGGTGCGCCAGCCAGAACTCCATGTAGGGCGCGTCGGCCGGGCCGGCCGGCCCCAGGCCCTGGCCGACCGTGCCGGCGAAGGCCTGCTCGACCTGGCCGCGCGTCAGCGTCACATGCTGCACGAGGCCCGCTCGCTGCAGCTCGGCCCAGCCCAGCCGCTCGGCGGCCAGGTCGCTGCGCACGCGGCCGACCAGCTCGGGGTCGCGGCCGGCGGCATAGCCGAGCTTGGCCCGCGCGACTTTCAGCGAGGCCGCCAGCAGGCTCTGGTTGACGATGCGCACCGATGCGGTCGCCTTTGCCACGCCGTCGATCGTGACGGCGGCGCTGTCTGCGCGCGCGGCATCGCCCGGCTTGCCGCCGACCTTGATGCTCTGCTTCAGCGACAGGCCGCGGTACTGCTCGACGAAGCGGAACAGCGGCGCCGGGCCCAGCCCGTCCAGGAACACCGGCTCGTGCTGCGAGAGCACGCGCACGTCGAGGAAGCTGCCCTGCGCATCCAGCGCCACCAACAGGTTCAGCGGCGTGCCCGAGAAGCCGGGCACCGGCGCCAGGTCGATCGATTCAAAGACGTAGGCCACGAGCACCGTCGATGTGGCCTCCTGCTTGAACACCGGCCAGACGGGCAGCGCCGCGTCACGCTCGCCCAGCATCAGCGGCGCGGGGAACAGCACCTGAAGCGCCTCGCGCGTCATCACGCCGGCGCGCGCGGGCAACGCCGCGGCCAGCACTACCAGCGCCACCATCGCCAGCCCTTGCCGCCACCACCGTCGAGCCGCCTTCGCGCCATGCGACATCGCCTGCCTCTTCCGCCGAGATGGGGTGTCGGATTGCAACCGCCGTGCCCGCGCGCGGCGGGCCCCGCGCGGGCCCGATAGCAAGGGTTTGCTGTGCCATCGCTGTGCGCGGCTGCGACGGGCCGTGCCAGGCCCGGTGTCACAGCTGCTCCGCTGTCTTCATTTGGAGCAGGCGGCTGCTTGTTTACCCTGACGCGCTCTCGGCCGGCATCGCGCAGGCGGTTGTCCCGCGCCAGTGGCATGTGCTTTGCAGTCCGCTGTGGCAGTCCCTGGCTTCAGCCAACCCTTGCCACCGTTCCGATACAGGAGTTCCGAGATGAGGAGACATGCATTGCACGCCGCCACCTGGGCCGCCGGCCTCGCCACCGGCCTGACCGCCTGCGCCATCGCGCTGGCGCACGGCGACGTCACGCCGCAGGCGGTGGACACCCACGAGCTGCCCTCGCTGGGCGAGGGCTGGCGCGACCAGAACCCCTATCGGGCCAAGGACGGCAGCCAGGACATCGCGGTGCGCATCGGCACCTCGGCCTTCAACCAGAACTGCGCGCGCTGCCACGGGCTGGAGGCGATCTCCGGCGGCATCGCGCCGGACCTGCGCCGCCTCGACAACGATTGCGCGTCGATGAAGGACGCCGCGAAGAAGACCGCGTGCATGGTCGAGAACGACCAGTACTTCCTGACGACCGTGCGCAACGGCCGCTCGCGCAACGGCGCGGTCTACATGCCGCCCTTCGAGGGCACGCTGAACCAGGAAGCGATCTGGTCGATCAAGGCCTATCTGGAGACGCGGCGTGAAAAGCCGATGTGAGATGACGACCCCCAGGTCTGGGCTGCACCTTGCGACACGCCGCGCCTGTCTGCTTGCAGCCGCCGGTGCCGCACTGGCGCCGGCGGCCGCGTTCGCGCAAGGCAGCGCGGGCAACCTCGCCCGCATCCGCGAGCGCGGCAGCCTGCTGGTCGGTCTCTACCAGGAGATGCCGCCGTTCCACGTCGACGGCCACGGCATCGATGTCGAGCTCGGCCGCGCGATCGCGGCGGCCATGGCGCTGAAGTTCAGCCCCATGCCGTTCCAGGCCGGCGAGAACATGGGCGACGACCTGCGCAACATGGTCTGGAAGGGCCACTACCTCGGCTGGGGGCCGGCGGACGTGCTGCTGCACGTGCCGGTCGAGCGCGCCTTGATGCAGGCCAACCCGCAGGTGACGGTGATCGCACCATACTACCGGGAGCGGGTCGTGCTGGCCACGCGTGTGGAGCAGTTGGGCAAGGTGGAGAACCTCGCGGAGTTGCAGGGCCACCCGGTCGCGGTGGCCGGCCAGTCGTTGGCCGGCTGGCTGCTGGCGGGTGCGGTCAAGGAAGGCCTCGTCACCGCCTTTGCCGATGGCGTGGGCGCGGCCCAGGCGCTGCGCGATGGCCAGGTGCATGCGGCGGCCGGGCTCGCGTCCGAGCTGGAATGCGTGCTGGCCGGCGACGCCCGCTTCGCGCTGCAGCCGCTGCCATCGCCGCGCGTGCCGCCGGCCGGTTGGGCCATCGGCTGTGCCGTGCGCCAGGGCGCCGACGAACTCGCGGCCGCGTTGCAGCAGGCCGTGCAGTCGCTCCAAACCAACGGTCGGCTCGCCGCGATATTTGCCGAACAACGCGTCAGCTGGCATCTTTAGCGGCTGCCGCGGGCCACCCCTCGAAGGGTGGCCCGCCCCACCACCATAAATCTGGAGACACACCGATGATGAACCCGCCGTTCGCCCGGCGCCGCTGGCCGGCATTGATGGCCCTCGTCCTGCCGGCCCTGGCGCAGGCGCAGAGCCAGCCCGAGCCCGCCGCGCAGAGCGTGGTCGTGACCGGCACGCGGCTGGAGGAGCAGCCGTTCGACGTGCCGGCATCGGTGGACCGCATCGGGCCCGACCAGATCCGCGAGCACCGCCTGCAAGCCAACATCGCCGAGGCCCTGGGCGGCGTGCCGGGCCTGCTGGCGCGCGACCGGCAAAACTACGCGCAGGACGTGCAGATCTCGGTGCGCGGCTTCGGCGCGCGCGCGAGTTTCGGCATCCGCGGCGTGCGGATGTACGTCGACGGCATCCCGGCCACGCTGCCCGACGGCCAGGGCCAGGTCTCGCACGTCGACCTGAGCTCGGCCGAGCGCATCGAGATCCTGCGCGGGCCGTTCTCGGCGCTGTACGGCAACTCATCGGGCGGCGTGATCGAGGTCACCACCGAAGGCGGCAGCGGCGCGCCCACTGCCAGCCTGGGCCTGGCCGGCGGCGGCGACGGCACTTTGCGGGCCAACTTGCAGGCCAGCGGCAGCAGCGGCGATTTCGGCTACGCGGCAGACCTGGCCCACTTCGAGACCGACGGCTGGCGCGAGCACAGCGCGGTGCGGCGCGAGCTGGGCAACCTGAAGCTGACCTGGCGGCCCACCGCGGATGCACTGGCCGGCGACAAGCTGACCGTGGTGGCCAACAGCATCGGCGTGCCCGAGGCGCAGGATCCGCTGGGCCTGAAGCGCGAGCAGTTCGAGGCCGACCCGCGCAGCGTGGACCCGGTGGCGCTGGCCTTCAACACCCGCAAGGCCTTCGACCAGACCCAGCTCGGCGCGAACTACGAGCACGTGCTGGCGCGCAACCAGCGCCTGCAGCTGATGGCCTACGGCGGCAGCCGCCACACCGAGCAGTTCCAGGCGATCCCGACGGCACCGCAGGGCAGCCCCAACCACCCGGGCGGCGTGATCGACCTGGCCCGCGACTACCAGGGCGCCGACCTGCGCTGGACGCTCGACGAGCGCAACGGCGCGATGCCCTACGCGCTGGTTGCCGGCATCGCCTTCGACGGGCTCGACGAGCATCGCCGCGGCTACGAGAACTTCATCGGCGAGACCTTGGGCGTCAAGGGCGCACTGCGGCGCGACGAGAGCAACCGCAGCAACGCATTCGACCAGTACCTGCAGGCCACGCTGCGGCCTGCGCCGCAATGGCGGCTCGATGCCGGCGTGCGCCACAGCAAGGTGACGGTGAAGAGCCGCGACCACTACATCAGCGGCCCGAACGGCGACGACAGCGGCGACACCGATTTCAGCGCGACGACGCCGGTCGCCTCGGTGATGTACCTGGCCAGCGACGACCTGCACCTGTATGCCTCGGCCGGCCGCGGCTTCGAGACGCCGACGCTCAACGAGCTGGCCTACCGGCCCGACGGCTCGGCCGGGCTGAACACCACGCTCAAGCCGGCCCGCAGCGACAACCTCGAGCTCGGCGCCAAGTGGCGCATCGACGCGCAGCAGGCGCTGAACGTCGCCGTGTTCGCGGTGCGCACCAACGACGAGATCGTCACCCAGACCAACCTCGGCGGCCGGGCCAGCTTCCAGAACGCCGGCAAGACGCGGCGCGACGGCGTCGAGGTCGGCTGGCAGGCCCGCCTGGCCGGCGACTGGAAGGCCCAGGCCGCGCTGACCTGGCTCGATGCGAAATACGATGAGAGCTTCACCACCTGTGCCGCGCCGCCCTGCAGCGAGCCGACGCTGGTCATCCCGGCGGGCAACCGGCTGCCGGGGGTGGCGCGCAACTCCGGCTATGCGGCCTTGCGCTGGGCACCGGAGGAGGGCTGGCAGGCCGGTGCCGAGCTGCGGGCGCTCAGCCGCGTGATGGTCAACGACACCAACAGCGACTACGCCGCGGGCTTTGCCACCGTCGCTGCCAGCGTCGGTTACAAGCTTCGACGCGGCCCCTGGGCCGTCAGCGGTTTCCTGCGTGCCGATAATGTGTTCGACCGCCGGTACGCGGGCTCGGTGATCGTCAACGAGGGCAACGGCCGCTTCTTCGAGCCAGCGCCCGGGCGCACCTGGCTGGCCGGCTTCAACGGCAGCTACAGCTTCTGAAGTAAAGGAACGTGTCGATGAATGCTCGCTACGACCGGGTCGCGATGGCGCTGCACTGGGCCATCGGCCTGGCGCTCGTGGCCCAGATCGTGTTCGGCTTTGCGCTGGATTCGATCGCGCCGCGCGGCACGCCATCGCGCGGCGCAGTCATCAACCTGCACAAGTCGATCGGCCTGATGCTGCTGGCGCTGGTGCTCGTGCGCCTGGGTTGGCGGCTTGCGCACCGGCCGCCGGCCTGGCCCGCGGCGATGAGCCATGGCCTGCAGCGTGCCGCCACCTGGGGCCACCGCGCGTTGTACGCCTGCATGCTGGCCTTGCCCGTCGCGGGTTACATCGCGTCGAACTTCAGCAAGCATGGCGTCAAGTTCTTCGGCCTCGCGCTGCGTCCCTGGGGGCCTGACCTGCCGTCGGTCTACGGCTTCTTCAATGGCCTGCACGTGGCCCTGGCCTGGTTGTTTGCCGCGCTGGTCGCCGGCCATGTGCTCGCGGCACTGCACCACCTGCTGGTCAAGCGCGATGGCGTCTTCCGTCGCATGTGGCCGCTGGCGGTGGCCGCTGCGCTGCTGGGTGCCGGCGCCACCAGCGCGCGGGCCGCACCGTTCGCCTACGTGCCCAACGAAGGCTCGGGCACGCTCAGCGTGATCGACATCGCCAGCGACCAGGTGGTGGCCGACATCGCGGTCGGCAAGAAGCCGCGCGGCACGGCGATCACGCCCGACGGCCGCCTGGCCTATGTCAGCGACCAGCCGAACAACCGGGTTGTGCTGGTCGACCTGGCCGCGCGCAAGGTGGCGGGGGAAGTGGCGCTGGGTGAATCGCCCGAGGGTGTGGGCATCTCGCCCGACGGGCGCTGGGTCGTCGTGGCGATCGAGGAAAGCAACGACGTCGTCTTCGTCGACACGCAGACCAAGGCCGTGGCCTTCGTCGTCAAGGTCAGCGGCAAGAACCCCGAGCACGCGGTGTTCTCGCCCGACGGCAAGCAGGTCTTCGTCAGCGCCGAAGAGGGCGAGGCGGTCAACGTGATCGACTTCGCCAAGCGCGCCGACGTCGCCCGCATCCCCGTCGGCGCGCGGCCGCGCGGCATCGCCTTCTCGCCCGACAGCGCACGCGCCTACGTGGCGGCCGAGAACTCCGACGAGCTGTACGTGATCGACACGCGCAAGCTCGAGGTGCTTGCCAAGGTCAAGTCCGGCTCGCGCAGCAACGGTGTCACCGCGCACCCGAACGGCAAGTGGATCTTCGTCTCCAACGGGGGCGCGGCCACGGTCTCGGTGATCGACGCCGCCAGCCTGACCGTGATCGCCACGGTGCCGGTCGGCCAGCGCCCGTGGAACATGGCGCTGTCGCCGGACGGCTCCAAACTCTATGTCGCCTGCGGGCGTTCGGGCAGCGTGGCGGTCGTGGACGCGCTGAAGCACGTCAAGCTGGCCGAGATCCCGGTCGGCAAACTGCCCTGGGGCGTGGCGACCCGCTGATCGCGGTTCAGAGCGCGGTTCAGTCCAGCTCGATCTCCATTCCGTCGTGCGCCACCTCGATGCCATGGGCAGCGAGCTGGTGCCGCTCGGGGCTGGCTTCGTCGAGCAGGGGCTGGTCGTGGCGGGCTTCGGTCAGCACCTTGCGCGGGGCCGACAGCGCCGCGAGATCGTGCAGCGGTTCGTGCAGGCCGCCGACGAGGATGCACTGGGCGTGCGCCATCCAGTCACGCTCGGTGGGGCCGATGTGCGCCAGGCTGGGGGCGTGGAACAGGCGCTCGCCGCTGCGCTCGTCCTCGATCAGCAGCGCGATGGCGTCGCCGGCGGCCGGGTCGTCGTGGCGCGTCGAATGCGGCGGCGGTGAGCCGGGCAGGGCGACGGCGGACAGGCGCAGCCCCGGGCAGCCGGGCACGCGGAATTCGGTGCTGCACGGCACCGCGCCGGGCTCGTCGCTCAGCTCGCCCGAGATCGGCAGCAGGTGCCAGTGCACGCCGCAGTAGTGGTCCAGCACCGGCAGCAGCGCGAGTTCGCCGGTCAGCTCCTCGAACACGCGCGGCGTGCAGTACAACTCGAGCGGCGGCCCGTCTCGCAGGTTCAGCAGGCCGGCGACGTGTTCCAGCCGCGCGTCGGTGAGCAGCACGGCGCGGATCGGCGGCATCGCGCCCTCGCCGCCGGCGGCCTGCAGCGCCGGGGTGTCGCGCAGCTGCTGCGCAAGTTCGGGCGAGGCGTTGACGAGCAGCCAGCCCTGGCCGTCGGCCGAGACGGCGATCGAGCCGGGCGTGCGTGGCCTGCCGCGCAACGCGCCGCTGCGCAGCCCGCTGCATTGCGGGCAGGTGCAGTTCCAACGGGGCGAGCCGCCGGCGGCGGCCGAGCCGAGCACGAGGATTTTCATCGGCAGTGAAGCAGCAGTGGCGGAACGGAGCACGCCTTTGTGCTCCACGGTGTTCCAGGTGCTGATTCATTGCAAGACGCGTGCCGATACGCGGGCCGGTATGCCAATCGCGGAATCAACCAAGGGGTTTGCGCGGATCCGGCTCTGCCGGTCCGCTGCAAAAGCCCCCCCGGGGGGCAGCGACCGGAAGGGAGCGTGGGGGCTCAGACTTTCCAGCGCAGTTTGCGGTAGATGGTGTTGCGGCTGATGCCCAGGCGCCGCGAGGCCACCGAGATGTTGCCGCCGGCCTCGTCGACCGCACGCTGGATCGTGCGCAGTTCCATCTCTTCCAGCGTGGCAGCGCTGGCCGCCGGGTCGGTCGCCGGCGTGGGCGGCGCCGCGGCCGCGGCGGGCATGGCTGGCATGGCGGGCGACGCGGCGGGCAGGTCGCGCTGCGCGTCTTCGAGGAAGTCGTCCGACAGGTGAGACCGCGTGATCATCATCTCGCCGCCGGCCATCACGGCGGCGGTGCGCAGCACGTTGGTCAGCTGGCGGATGTTGCCGGGCCAGTGGTAGCCCTGCAGCAGCGTGACGACCTCGGGCTCGAGCTCGAGCGGGCGGCCGTTGGTCTCGGCGCGCAGGATCTTGCGCACGATCGTCATCAGGTCGCTGCGCTCGCGCAACGGCGGCAGCCGCACGACCAGGCCGTTCAACCGGTAGTAGAGGTCTTCGCGGAAGGTGTGCGAGCCGATCATGTCGCGCAGAGCGCGGTGGGTGGCGCTGACCACGGCCACGTCGACCGGCACCGACTTGGCCGACCCCAGCGGGGTGACCTGGCGCTCCTGCAGCACGCGCAGCAGCCGCGCCTGCAGCGACAGCGGCATGTCGCCGATCTCGTCGAGGAACAGCGTGCCGCCGTTGGCCTGCAGGATCTTGCCCGGCGAGCCCTTGCGGCGTGCACCGGTGAAGGCGCCGTCTTCGTAGCCGAACAGTTCGGCCTCGATCAGGTTCTCGGGGATCGACGCGCAGTTGACCGCGACGAAGGGGTAGCGCGAGCGCTCGGAATCGTGGTGGATCGCGCGGGCGAGCAACTCCTTGCCGGTGCCGGTTTCGCCCAGCACCAGCACCGAGATGTCACGGTTGAGCACGCGGCGCACCTTGGTGATGACCGCTTCCATCTGCGCATCGCCGGTCTGCAGGTAGCGCAGGCCCGACATCGCCGGGCTCGCGCCGGTGGCGGTGCGCGCGCCCGCCGCTGCGGCGAAGAAGCCGCCGTCGCCGGCGGGCCCGGGGTTGAGGGCCGCTTCGACCTCGTCGCCGGCCGCGTCGATCGTCACGCTGCCCAGTGCATGCCAGGTCGGCCAGTTGAAGACGGCGCGCATGTGCAGGCGCTGGCCGTTGGGCAGCACCATCGCCATCGGTGGCGCCATCGGCGAGCGGAAATGGTCGATCACCGCGCCGACGGTCACGCTGAACAGGGAGGCGATCGTGTTCATGCGTAGCGCGGCGCCGCTCATCGCGAGCTGATCCAGCGCGCCGCGATTCGCGCCCAGCAGCTTGCCGTCGCGCCCGACGGCGACGATGCCTTCCATCAGCGTGCCGATGAACTCAGGCCGGCTGTGGAAGTGCAGCCGCAGCGCGTGGCGGAAGTCGTCGGACAGCCAGTGGTTCTCGATCATGCGGGCCGACATCTTCACCAGCCCCATCGTGTGCATGTGGTAGCTCTGGTGGTCGCCCGAGACGTCGAGCACGCCCAGCATGTTGCCGCGCGGGTCGAAGATGGGGGCGGCCGAGCAGGTGAGGAAGCCGTTGGCGTGCATGTAGTGCTCGCCGGCATGGACGACGGTGGGCAGCTCGTCGACCAGCGCGGTGCCGATCGCGTTGGTGCCCTTGCTCGATTCGGACCAGTTGGCGCCCGGCGCCAGCGCCACCTTGGAGGCGCGCTGCAGGAAGGCGTCGTGCCCCACCGAGTGCAGCACGGTGCCCTGGGCATCGGTGAGCACCACCATGCTCTGCGTGGCCATGGTCTGCTCGAGCAGCAGCTCCATCACCGGCGCGGCGTGCAGGTGCAGGCGCAGGTTGCGCTCGCGGGCGATGGCCAGGTCCGAGCGGATCAGCGCGGCGTGGTCCGGCCGCTCGATGCGCGACAGCCCGAGCGCCGCGCAGCGCTCGTGCGAATGCAGGATGGTTTCCGCATGCAGCGGGTCGCCAACGGCCGGCAGGGCGGCGCCGTCGCGGGCCAGGGTCGAGATCGCCATCGCACGGATCCTTTCGCGCTGCGCGGTAGCCGCCGAGGGTAGCGGACAGCCGGCATCACATCCATCCATGCTAGGGCCGTAACTTGAGTTTCGTCAGTGCAGGAATCCCTCGTCAGCCCGGTGAAAGCCGGGCCGCGGTTGTGCCAGCCTGACACAGCCGCGGTGCGACCTGTCACGAGGCTGACGAGGGCGGCGTCAAGATCGCCGGGTCAGAAGAAGCCCAGCGGCTGCTCGCTGTAGCTGACCAGCAGGTTCTTGGTCTGCTGGTAGTGGTCGAGCATCATCTTGTGGGTCTCGCGGCCGATACCGCTCTGCTTGTAGCCGCCGAAGGCCGCGTGCGCGGGGTAGGCGTGGTAGCAGTTGGTCCACACGCGGCCGGCCTGGATGCCGCGGCCCATGCGGAAGGCGGTGTTCATGTCACGGGTCCACACGCCAGAGCCCAGGCCGTACAGCGTGTCGTTGGCGATCGCCAGCGCCTCTTCCTCGTCCTTGAAGGTCGTCACCGAGACCACCGGGCCGAAGATCTCTTCCTGGAAGATGCGCATCTTGTTGTGGCCCTTGAAGACGGTCGGCTTGACGTAGTAGCCGCCTTCGAGGTCGCCGCCGAGCTGGTTGCGCTCGCCGCCGATCAGGCATTGCGCGCCTTCCTGCTTGCCGATGTCGAGGTAGCCCAGGATCTTGTCGAGCTGCTCCTTGGAAGCCTGGGCGCCGATCATCGTGCTCTTGTCGAGCGGGTTGCCCTGCTTGATGGCCGCCACGCGCTTGAGCACGCGCTCCATGAACTGGTCGTAGATCGACTCCTGAACCAGCGCGCGCGACGGGCAGGTGCAGACCTCGCCCTGGTTCAGCGCGAACATCACGAAGCCCTCGACCGCCTTGTCGAGGAAGCCGTCGTCCTTGGCCACCACGTCGGCGAAGAAGATGTTGGGCGACTTGCCGCCCAGCTTGGCCTGGGCGCCGCCGCACAGCAGCTCGGCGCCTTCCTGCTTGCCAAGGTCGAGGTAGGAAAGGATCTTGGTCAGCTGCTCCTTCGAAGCCTGGGCGCCGATCATGGTGTCGGTGTCGAGCGGGTTGCCCTGCT
>NZ_DATFAN010000186.1:0-14773 GCF_035254525.1 Ideonella sp.
CTCTTCCTTGGTCGGCATGTCGATGCCATAGACGTTCGGGTAGCGCACCGGCGGCGCGGCCGAGGCCATGTAGACCTTGTTGGCGCCGGCTTCGCGGGCCATCTGGACGATCTCCTTGCTGGTCGTGCCGCGCACGATGGAGTCGTCGACCAGCAGCACGTTGCGGCCCTTGAACTCGACGCTAATCGCGTTGAGCTTTTGCCGCACGCTCTTCTTGCGCACCGACTGGCCGGGCATGATGAAGGTGCGGCCGACATAGCGGTTCTTGACGAACCCTTCGCGGTATGGCTTGCCGATCTTCTGCGCCAGCTGCATCGCGCTCGGGCGGCTCGATTCGGGAATCGGGATGACCACGTCGATCTGCGACGGCGGCATCGTGGAGATCACCCGCTGTGCCAGCGTCTCGCCCATGTTCAGCCGCGCCTGGTAGACGGAGATGCCGTCCATCACCGAATCGGGCCGAGCAAGGTAGACGTACTCGAACATGCAGGGGTTCAGCGTCGGCGATTCGGCACACTGCTGGTGATGCACCTTGCCGGCCAGGTCGATGAAGACCGCCTCGCCCGGGGCGACGTCGCGCACGAACGGGTGGCCGGTGCCTTCGAGGGCGACCGACTCGCTGGCCACCATCACCTCGGGGCCGTCGGGGCCCTCCAGAACGCCATAGCACAGCGGGCGGATGCCGAACGGGTCGCGGAAGGCGAGCAGGCCATGGCCGGCGATCAGTGCGACCACGGCATACGAGCCCTTGATGCGCTTGTGCACCGCGGCCACCGCCTTGAACACCAGCTCCGGCGTGAGCGCCAGGTCACGGCCGGCACGCTCGAGCTCGTGCGCGAGCACGTTGATCAGCACCTCGCTGTCGCTCTCGGTGTTGATGTGGCGGCGGTCGATCTCGAACAGTTCCTGCTTCAGCGCCATCGCATTCGTCAGGTTGCCGTTGTGCACCAGCACGATGCCGAACGGGGCGTTGACGTAGAACGGCTGCGCCTCCTCCTCGTTGTAGGCGTTGCCGGCGGTGGGGTACCGCACCTGGCCCAGGCCGACGCTGCCGGGCAGCGCCCGCATGTTGCGGGTGCGGAACACATCGCGCACCATGCCGCGCGCCTTGTGCATGAAGCACTTGGTGCCCTGCATCGTGACGATGCCCGCAGCGTCCTGGCCACGGTGCTGCAGCAGCAGCAAAGCGTCATAGATCAGCTGGTTGACCGGCTGTTTGGAGATCACGCCGACGATGCCGCACATGGGGAGGGGTCCGATCGTTTCAGGAGAATGAGGGAAAGATGAGGTAGGCCAGGCGCCGAATCAAGCTGCACGCACCGGGGCCGGCTGGCCACCGGGCCACAGCGGCTTCAGGCCGTTCAGCACCGCGCCGAGCCAAGCCGCGCCGCGCGACGATTGCCATGCCGGCGAGCGCGAAGCCGGCGTCCAGGTGACGACCAGCGCCACCACCAGCAGGATCAGCACGCCGCGCGCGAAACCGAAACCGGCACCCAACGCGCGATCGAGCACGCTCAGCGGTGTGGCCGAGATCATCATCCGCGCCAGCTTGGCGAGCAAGGTCCACGCGACCAGCGTGGCAAAGAAGGTCAGGCCAAAGGCCAGCGCCAGCCGCGACCAGCCGGCACCGAAGGGCAGCCACAGCGCCACCGTACTCGCATAGGCCTGCGCCACGACGAACGCGACGACCCAGCCAATCAGCGCCAGCAACTCGTAGACGAGGCCGCGCCACAGGCCGATCGCGACCGAGAACAGCAGCACGGCGGCCAGTGCCCAATCGACCCAGCTGAAGCCCGCCAGCATGGCCGTCACAGCACCAGCACGGCCGCCTGCAAGCCGCTGGCCTTGATGCGCGCCGCAGCCTTGTCGGCCTCGGCCTTGGTGGCATAGGGGCCGACGCGCACGCGGATGCGCCGGCCGCTGGCCGACTCGATGACCTGGGTGTAGGTCTTCAGGCCCATGCCTTCGACCTTCATGCGCGCCTCGCGTGCGCCGGTGGCCTCGGCGAACGCGCCGATCTGCACGACGAACCGGCCGTTGTCGACGGCGGTGTCGCCCGCCTTGGCCAGCTCCGCCGTCTTCGGCACTTCGACTGGTTTGGCCGCCGGTTTGGGCTCGGGTTTGGATTCGGGTTTGGCGTCAGCCGGCTTGACGGCGGGCTTGGTCGCCGGCTTGGGCTCGACGGGGGCCTCGGCCAGCGGCTTGGGCGCCGGCTCGGCTGCGGACGGCAGGCTCGCCGCCGGCGCATCGTCCGGCGGCCTGGCCACCACGGCCGGTTGGCTGCGGGCGGGCCGCGTGGCAGGCGAGCGAAGCGGCGGCGCGCTGTCGCGCGAGGGAATCTCGATCGGGATGTCGACCGCGATCGGCCGGGGCTGTGTCTCGAACAGCAGCGGGAAACCGATGATCCCGACGCCCAGCAGCAGCGCCGCGCCGATCAGGCGGCGCCGGGCCCTGGCGCGCACATCGCGCACGACCTCGTTGGCGTCCGCGGGCGACGCCCCGGCACGGGCTGCGTCGGAGGATCGGGATTTGAATTTCGACAGCAGACCCATGCGAGGCGGCGAATGGCGACCGGGGCGGTCGGGATGGCCGTTTGAGGGCCCCTTGAGCACTCTTGCGCGCTCCTGCGCGCTCAACGCACGTGCTGCCTTCAGGCCTGGTGCGGCGCGCTCAGCCGGGGCAAACCTTGCTTCAGCACGCCGCCCACGGTGTAGAACGAGCCGAAGACGACGATTCTACCAGTGGGGTCCACGTCCTTCAGGGCGCAGGCCAGGGCCTCGGCGGGGCTGGCGTGCGTGCTGCAGGCGGCGGCCTCGCCCCGCATCGCACGCAGGGCGCCCGCCAGGTCCTCGGCGGTGGCGGCGCGCGCGAGCGGCAGGTCGGTGAAGTGCCAATGGTCCACCAGTGGCGCCAGGCGGGCCATCACGCCGGTGATGTCCTTGTCGCGCATCGCACCGAAGACGGCCACCGTGCGCGGGTAGAAACCCATCTGGTCCAGGTTCAGCGCCAGCGCCGCGACGGCCTGCGGGTTGTGCGCCACGTCGAGCACCAGCGCAGGCTGGCCCGGCACGATCTGGAAGCGGCCAGGCAAGTCCACGCTGGCCAGGCCCTGGCGCACGGCCTGCGCGGTGATCGGCAGCCGGTCGCGCAGCGATTCGAGGGCGGCAATCGCCCCGCCGGCATTGAGCAACTGGTTCGCGCCGCGCAGCGCGGGGTAGGCCAGTGCGTGGTACCGGCGGCCGCGGCCGCTCCAGGCCCACTGCTGGCGGTCGCCCTGGTGGTTGAAGTCGCGGCCGGCGAGCCACAAGTCGGCATCGACCTCGCGCGCCGTGTCGACAATGCTCTGCGGCGGCAGCGGATCCGAGACGATCGCCGGCCGGCCGGTGCGCAGGATGCCCGCCTTCTCGCGCCCGATGCTCTCGCGGTCCGGGCCGAGGAACTCGGTATGGTCCAGATCGATGCAGGTGATCACCGCACAGTCGGTGTCGATCGCATTGACCGCGTCGTAGCGCCCGCCCAGGCCGACCTCGAGGATCACCAGATCCAGCGGCTCGCGCGCCAGCCGATGCAGGATGGCAAGGGTACTGAACTCGAAGGTGGTCAGCGCGGTGTCGCCGCGCGCATCCTCGACCGCCTGGAAGTCTTCGCACAGTGAGTCGGCGCTGACCGGCGTGCCGCCGACGCGGCAACGCTCTTCGAAGTGCACTAGGTGCGGCTTGATGTACAGGCCGACTCGGTAGCCCGCCGCCAGCGCGATGCTTTCCAGCATCGCGCAGGTCGAGCCCTTGCCGTTGGTGCCGGCGACGGTGATCACCGGCACGCTGAAGACGATGCCCATCGCTTCGCGCACCTGCCGCACGCGCTCGAGCGACAGGTCCATGGACTTCGGGTGCAGGCTCTCGCTGTGCGCGAGCCAATCAGCGAGCGTTTTCAATGTCGGAACCAAGAATCAAGGTCTTGCGCAGACCAAACGCGGTGCTCCGCAGGAGCCACCGCCTTCAAGTCGCTTGCGCGGAGCCGGCTCTGCCGGGCCGCTGCAAGAGCCCCCTCGGGGGGGCAGCCCCCGGCAGGGGGCGTGGGGGCCAACAGCTACGCCACCGCGTCCGCGCTTTGGCGCTGCAGCATGGCCAACTGCCGGGCAATCGTCGGGCGCAGCTGGCGGCGGTCGACGATCATGTCGATCGCGCCCTTCTGCATCAGGAACTCGGCGCGCTGGAAGCCCTCGGGCAGTTCCTCGCGCACGGTGTTCCGGATCACGCGCTGGCCGGCGAAACCGACCAAGGCCTTGGGCTCGGCGATCACGACGTCACCGACGAAAGCGAAGCTGGCCGACACGCCGCCCATCGTCGGGTCGGTCAGCACGCTGACATAGGGCAGACGCGCCTTGGCCAGGTGGGTCAGCGCCGCGTTGGTCTTGGCCATCTGGAACAGGCTGAACAGGCCTTCCTGCATGCGCGCGCCGCCGGTGGCGGTGAAGCAGACGAAGGGCACCTTCTGCTCGATCGCGGTCTCGACGCCGCGCACGAAGCGCTCGCCGACCACCGAGCCCATCGAGCCGCCCATGAAGTCGAACTCGAAGGCCGCGGCGACGACGGGCACGCTCATCACCGCGCCGCCGATCACGACCAGCGCGTCGGTTTCGCCGGTGGTCTCAAGCGCGGCCTTCAGCCGTTCGGGGTACTTCTTGCTGTCCTTGAACTTCAGCACGTCGACCGCCAGCACCTCGTGGCCGATCTCGTAGCGGCCTTCCGCATCGAGGAAGGCATTGAGCCGGTCGCGCGCGCCGATGCGGTGGTGGTGATCGCACTTCGGGCAGACGTTGACGTTCTGCTCCAGGTCGGTCTTGTACAGCACCGATTCGCAGGAGGGGCACTTGATCCACAGCCCTTCCGGCACCGAACGGCGTTCGCTCGGGTCGGTCTGCTGAATCTTCGGGGGCAGCAGTTTTTCAAGCCAGCTCATGGATCAAGGCTCCTTCTTGTCGTCGATGACATCACCCGATGCGATGGATCACAAGGCGGTCAGAGGGTGTCCAGCGCCGCGCGGATCTCGCCGATGAAGCGCCGCGCGGCCAAAGGCGCATTGTCGCGCGTTTCGTTTTCCAGGATCTGGATCAGCCGCGAGCCGATCACGACGCCGTCCGACACCCGGCCGACGGCCTGGGCCGACGCGGCGTCGCGGATGCCGAAGCCCACGCCCACCGGCACGCTGACGTGACGGCGGATGCGCGGCACGGCCTCGGCCACCGCAGCGGTGTCCAGGTTGCCGGCGCCGGTCACGCCTTTCAAGGACACGTAGTAGACGTAGCCGCTGGCCAGCGCACCGACCTGGGCCATGCGCGCCTCGGTGCTGGTCGGCGCCAGCAGGAAGATCAGGTCCAGGCCCTGGGCCTTGAGCGCGGCGGCGAAATCGGCGCACTCCTCGGGCGGGTAGTCGACGATCAACACACCGTCGACACCGGCCTCGGCGGCCGCCTTCACGAAGGCGCCTGCGCCGTGGCGCTGGTCGTAGCGCTCGACCGGATTCGCATAGCCCATCAGCACGACCGGCGTCATCGTGTTGCGGGCCCTGAATGCCCGCACCATGTCCAGCACGTGGGCCATGCCAATGCCCTTGGCCAGCGCCCGCTCGGAGGCCTTCTGGATCACCGGGCCATCGGCCATCGGGTCGGAGAACGGCACGCCGAGCTCGATCACGTCGGCACCGCCCTCGGCCAGCGCCAGCATGATGTCGGCTGTCGCATCGGCGAAGGGGTCGCCCGCGGTGACGTAGGGGATCAGTGCCTTGCGGCCGTCGCGCTTGAGCGCGGCGAAGGTGGCGGCGATGCGGCTCATTGCGCACCTCCCTTCACCGTCTGGCCGCGGCACGAGGGCCGGCAGTAGAACTCAGCGCCGGACAGGTCGGCCACGGTGCCGATGTCCTTGTCGCCCCGGCCGGAGAGGTTGACCAGCAGCAGTTGGTCCGGCCGCATCGTCGCGGCCAGCTTCATCGCGTAGGCGACCGCGTGGCTCGATTCGAGCGCCGGGATGATGCCCTCGGTGCGGCACAGGCGGTGGAAGGCCGCGAGCGCCTCGGCATCGGTGATGCCGACGTACTCGGCGCGGCCCGTGTCCTTCAGGTAGGCATGCTCGGGGCCGACGCCGGGGTAATCCAGCCCGGCCGAGATCGAGTGGGTCTCGGTGATCTGCCCGTTTTCGTCCTGCAGCAGGTAGGTGCGGTTGCCGTGCAGCACGCCCGGCGAGCCGGCCGAAAGGCTGGCCGCATGCTTGCCGGTCGACAGCCCCTGCCCCGCCGCCTCGACGCCGATCAAGCGCACGTTCTCGTGCGGGATGTAGGGGTAGAAGATGCCCATGGCATTGCTGCCGCCGCCGACGCAGGCGATCACCGCGTCAGGCTGGCGGCCGGTCATCTCGGGCATTTGCGACAGGCACTCCTCGCCGATCACGCTCTGGAAGTCGCGCACCATCTCGGGATAGGGCGCCGGGCCCGCGACCGTGCCGATGATGTAGAAGGTGTTCTCGACGTTGGTGACCCAGTCGCGCAGCGCCTCGTTCAGTGCGTCCTTCAGCGTCTTGCTGCCCGATTCGACCGGCACGACGCGCGCGCCCAGAAGATGCATGCGGTAGACGTTCGGGCTCTGGCGCTTGACGTCCTCCGAGCCCATGTAGACCACGCACTCCATGCCGAAGCGGGCGCAGATGGTGGCGGTCGCCACGCCGTGCTGGCCGGCGCCGGTCTCGGCGATCACGCGCGGCTTGCCCATGCGCTTGGCCAGCAGCGCCTGGCCGATCACGTTGTTGATCTTGTGCGCGCCGGTGTGGTTCAAGTCTTCGCGCTTGAGGTAGATCTGCGCCCCGCCCACCTCGCGCGACAGGCGCTCGGCGTGGTAGATCGGGCTGGGCCGGCCGACGAAGTGCTTGAGTTCCTTCTTGAACTCGGCGATGAAGGCCGGATCGCTGCGGTAGTGCGTGTAGGCGGCCTTCAGTTCGTCCAGCGCATGGACGAGGGTCTCGGAGACGAAGCTGCCTCCGTACGGCCCGAAGTGGCCCGAGGCATCGGGCTGCTGGTAGTTCAACATGGTGATGGAAGTTCTCGGTGTTTCGGGTGCTGCATCCGGGCGGCGCCGGAGCCTCGGGTCGGGCTCAGCGACCGTCGGCTTCCCGCACCGCCTCGCAGAACCGGCGCATCAGCGCGGCATCCTTGATGCCTTTCGCGCTTTCGACGCCGGAGCTCACGTCAACGGCCCAGGGCCGGACGCGCAGCACCCCATCGATCACGCTTGCAGGACTCAACCCACCAGACAAAACGACCGGACAGGGCACGTTGGCGGGAACGAGAGACCAATCGAATGCCTTTCCACCACCGCCATAGCCCTCGACGTGGGCGTCGAGCAGGAGGCCGGCGGCCCCCGGGTGGCGGGACGCCAAGTCTAGCAAATCGACGCCCGGCGCCATCCGGGCGGCCCGCAGGTACGGCCGGCCCGGGGCGGCGCACTGCCCGGGGGTTTCGTCGCCGTGGAACTGCAGCAAGGCGTTCGGCACCGCCTGCAGGCCGGCGTCTATCTCGGCCGGCGTGGCGTTCACGAAAAGCAGCACCGGGCTGACGAAGGGCGGCAGCCGCCTGGCCAGAACGCCGGCACGCGCGGCATCGACGTGGCGCGGGCTCTTGGTGTAGAGCACCAGGCCGATCGCGTCGGCGCCGGACGCGACAGCGTCATCGACGTCCGGTTCGCGAGTCAGGCCGCAGATCTTGATGCGCGTTCGGTGGGCCATGTCATGGGATCCAGTCCATCGCTGCCGTGGCGTCCGGCAAGCCGAGTTCGGCATCGTAAATGGGGCCGACGAAGTACAGGCCCTCGGGGGCAAAGGTCGGTGCGGCCGCGTCGCGGCTGCGGGCGGCCAGCACCTCGGCCATCCAGCCGGGCGCCCGGTTGCCCTGCCCCACGGCGACCACGCAGCCCATGATGTTGCGCACCATGTGGTGCAGGAAGGCGCTGGCCTCGAACTCGAAGCGCCAGTAGGCGCCATGGCGCGAGATGTCGAGGCGGCGCAACTGCTTCACCGGCGACAGCGCCTGGCATTCCGAGGAGCGGAAGGAGCTGAAGTCGTGCTCGCCGATGAGCTGCGCGGCGGCGGCCCGCATGGCGGCCCCGTCCAGCGGGCGGAAGACCCAGCCGCAGCCGCCGAACTCGATCGCTGGGCGCACCGGCGACTCGAGCAGCAGGTAGCGGTAGCGCCGGCCGCGGGCACTGTTGCGTGCGTGGAAGCCGGCTGGAACCGGCCTGCACCACTGCACCGCGATGTCACGCGGCAGGTAGCGGTTGGTGCCCCGGATCCACGAGAACTCGGGCCGATCGAGCGGGGTGTCGAAGTGGACGACCTGATTCAGGCCATGCACCCCGGTGTCGGTGCGGCCGGCGCACAGCGTCGAAACCGGCATCGCGGCGAACTCGCGCAGCGCCGCCTCCAGTTTGTCCTGCACCGTGCGGCCGCTCGGCTGGCTTTGCCAGCCGTGGTAGTGGTCGCCGCGGTAGGCCAGGCCCAGCGCAAGGCGCCGGGCCGCAGCCTCGTTCACTCCAGGTCGTTCAGCATCGCCTGGGCACGCGTCTTCAGCGCGCCCTCGGCCTTGCCGACGACTTCTTCGAGCAGGTCGCGCGCACCTTCCATGTCGCCGATGCGGCGGAATTCGTCGGCCAGCTCGAGCTTGCGGGCCAGCGGGTCGGCATCGTCGATCTCGTCGTGCGGCAGGCCGCCGCGCACGGTGCTTTGCGGTTCCTTCGCCTCGCCCAGGTCGAGCGACAGGTCACCGAAGTCGAAGGTCGACGGGGCGGTCGCCGGCCCGGTGTCGCGCTCGGTTTCCGGCGGCAGGTCGAGCGGCGGCAGGTCGGCGAGCGACTGGGCCACCGGCAGCGGCGCCGGCTCGGTCGGCAGCGCCGGCAAGTCGGGCGACGTGCCGTCGAGCATGCCGGAGGCCGTCTCCAGCGAACGGGTGCTTTCCACACCGGCCAGCTGCGACGGCGAGCCGAGGTCGATGTCGAGGTTGCCGGGTGCCGTATCGAGCAGCACCTCGCCCACCAGCGGCTGGGTCTTCTGCGCCGGGGGCTCGGGCTCCAGCCGCGCGGGCTGGCCGTAGTCCTCGCGCAGGTCGGGCGGCGGCTCCGACGAGGTGTCGATGTCGACCGCCACCACCCGGCCCTCGCCGCCGTACAGCGGGTTGGCCGGGTCGATGTTGCGGCCGAGCTCGACGGCCTTCTCCCAATCCTCGCCTTCGCCGCCGGTCTGTTCGAACAGTTGGCGTGCCTGGGCATCGAAGGCCTTCACGTCGGCGCGCTTGGCATACACCTCCAGCAGCTTGCTGCGGATGGCCACGCGGCCGGGGTCGCTGCGCAGCGCTTCCTTCAGGATCTCCTCGGCCTGCAGGTCGCGGCCGTAGGCGAGGTAGACGTCGGCCTCGGCCACCGGGTCGACATCGCCGATCGCATCGAGCTGGCTCAGCGAATAGCTCAGCGACGAGCTGCTGCTGGCGCCGTCGCGCGTGTCCACACGCTGGCCGCCGCTGACGCCGAAGAAGGAATCCGGCTGCAGCTTGCTCTCGATGAACGAGGTTTCGGCGGCGCCATCCTGCTGGCGTCGGCGCAGGCGCATCACGCCCAGGCCGGCCAGCAGCGCGACCAGGCCGGCCGCGCCGGGCAGCACCCAGGGGTTGCCGCTGAGCGACTCGAGGAAGCTCGGTTCGGGAGCCGTGATCGTCGGCGCCACGCGCCTGGGCGCGGGGCGGGAAGCCACCGGGGCCGGAACGGAGGCGGCAGCCACCGCGACGGGCGCCGAGGCTGCCGGCGAAGCGACCGGCTCGGGCGTCGGTGCGGCCGCGAGAACCACAGCCGACGCGGGCGCCGGCGCAGGCGGCGGAACCACCGGCTTGGCCGCCGGCGGTGCGGGCGTGGGCGCGGGCGGTGGCGGCGCGACGACGGGCTTCGCAGGGGCCGGCGCCGGTGCAGGCGGTGGCGTGACGGCGACCGGCACGCCGGGCTTGGCCGCGGCGGTGGCAGGGGACGTCGGGGCGGCCGCGGTCGGCTTGGACGCCGCCTTGGTCGCATCGGAAAGCTGCTTCAGCTCCTGCACGTTGCGCGAGAGTTCGGCGACGCGGGTTTCCTTCTCCTTGCGCTCGATCTCCTTGGAGACCTTGGCCTCGGCGCCGCCGACCTTGGCCGAGCCTTGCGACAGCGTGAGCTTGTCGGGCGAGGCGAGGCCGGTGTCGGCCTTGCGGTCCTTCACGGCAGCCTGGACCTGGCCGGTCACCTGGCGGGCCGGCTCGGTGCCCTTGACGGTCGGCGCGGCACCGGCCAGGCGCTGGCGGAAGGCGGCGAAGTCGGCGCTGTGGGCCTGGATGACCTGGCGTGCCTCGTCGGGCGCGACGTCCTTCGCGGTGGCCGCGTCGGGCAGGTTGAGCACCACACCGGACTTGAGCCGGTTCATGTTGTTGTCGATGAACGCCTGCGGATTGCCGCGATACAGCGACACCAGCATCTGGTCGAGCGAGACGCCGCTGCGCCCGTGCGCCGAGGCGATCGACGACAGCGTGTCGCCGCTGCGCACGTGGTAGGAATCTGCGCCCTCGGCGGCGGGCGGCGGCGCGACCGGCTTGGGCGCTGACGGCGCGATGGGCTTCGACGCCGGCCGCGGCGCGGCGGCCACCGGCGGCGGGCTCGGCGGAGGCGGTGCGATCGGCGCGACCTGCGTCGGGGCACCCGAGATGACCGGCGCGGTGGCGGCCACCGGCGGCGGCGCGGCCGGCCGGGTGGGCGGCGGGTCGATCAGCAGGGTGTAAGCGCGCTGCAGGCGCCCGCTGGCCCAGGCGAAATCGATGATGACATCGACGAAGGGCTCGGACACGGCGCGGTCGCCGCTGACGCGGATGTAGGCACGGCCATCCGGGCGTCGCGCGAGCGTGAGCTGCGCACCGCTGAGCACGGGGTTGAATTCGACACCGGCGGCACGGAAGGCCTCGGGCGACGCCAGCGTCGTACGCAGCGACGCCGCCTCTTCCGGGCTCATGCTGGTGATGTCGATCTCGGCCCGCAGGGCTTCACCGAGAGACGACTGGACTGTCAGGCGACCCAACGACAGCGCCTGGGCGCCGCCGGCATGCAACAGCAACAAGGCTGCGGCCGCCACGGTGGTCAGCGATGCGCCCTTGGCCATGGATGAAGAGTTCTTCAAAGCGTCTCCCGAAACGCCATCACACAAACGAGATCGGCGAGCCTGCGCACAGGCCCGCCGTCAACGACCGTTCTCTCCACGATGGATTCCGGCGTCAGCCGGCCCGAATACGAGAAAACACCATAGCATCAAGCATATAGGCTTACAAGCTCATCCAAATCCTGACATTCGGAAGTTTTCGCGTTTTCACCGACTTGGGTTAAACGCCCACGTTGCCGAGGGGCAACGCAGACGTAAGCAGGCGTTTCAGGCCGTCAGCAGGATGCGCAACATCCGGCGCAGCGGCTCGGCGGCGCCCCACAGCAGCTGGTCGCCGATGGTGAAAGCACCGAGATACTCCGGCCCCATCGCCAGCTTGCGCAACCGGCCGACCGGGATGCGCAGCGTGCCGGTGGTCGCCACCGGCGTCAGGTCGCGCATGGTGGCCTCGCGGTTGTTCGGCACGACCTTCACCCACTCGTTGTCGGCAGCGATCATGGCCTCGATGTCGGCCAGCGGCACGTCCTTCTTGAGCTTGAAGGTCAGCGCCTGGCTGTGGCAGCGCATGGCGCCGATGCGAACACAGAAGCCATCGACCGGCACGGCCGGCGTGGCGAAACCTTCCCCCTGGCCGAGGATCTTGTTGGTCTCGGCCATGCCCTTCCACTCCTCGCGGCTCATGCCGTTGCCGAGGTCCTTGTCGATCCAGGGGATCAGCGAGCCGCCCAGCGGCACGCCGAAGTTGGCCTTCTCGGCATCTTCGAGGGTGCGCTGCTTCTCGATCACCAGGCGATCGATCTCGAGGATCGCGCTCGTCGGATCGGCCAGCAGGTCCTTCACCGCATGGTTGAGCGTACCGAACTGGGCCAGCAGCTCGCGCATGTGCTGCGCGCCGCCGCCCGAGGCCGCCTGGTAGGTCTGGGTGCTCATCCACTCGACGAGCCCGGCCTTGTACAGCGCGCCGACCCCCATCAGCATGCAGCTGACGGTGCAGTTGCCGCCGATCCAGTTCTTGCCGCCCTTGGCCAGCGCGTTCTGGATGACCGGCAGGTTGACCGGGTCGAGCACGATGACCGCGTCGTCCTTCATGCGCAGCGTCGAGGCGGCATCGATCCAGTGGCCGTTCCAGCCGGCGGCGCGCAGCTTCGGAAAGACCTCGGTCGTGTAGTCGCCGCCCTGGGCGGTGACGATGATGTCGCAACGCTTCAGCGCGTCGATGTCGTACGCGTCCTGCAGCGTGGTCTCGTTCTTCGCCATCGCCGGCGCACGGCCGCCCTTGTTCGAGGTGGAGAAGAACAGCGGTTCGATCAAGTCGAAGTCGCGCTCGGCGACCATGCGATCCATCAGCACGGAGCCGACCATGCCGCGCCAGCCGACCAATCCTACGAGTGCCATTTCCAGATACCTTTGAAAGTTGATCCCGGACCCCTGGAGCCTTCCCGGCTCGCTTCGCCGGGGTCCAGAGGTGGGGCGAGACGAGACCGAGCTGTCAGCTCTTGGTAATCGTTTTGCCGGTGATCGCGGCGACGACCGCATCACCCATCTCGCGCGTGCCCACCTTCTGAGTGCCCTCGCTCCAAATGTCGGGCGTACGGTAGCCCGCGGCCAGCACGGCGCGCACGGCCGACTCGATACGGTCGGCCGCTTCCGGCTGTTGGAGTGAGAAACGAAGCATCATGGCAGCGGACAGGATTGTAGCCAGAGGGTTGGCGATTCCCTTGCCGGCGATGTCCGGCGCGCTGCCGTGGCTGGGCTCGTAAAGGCCCTGGTTGTCGGCATTCAGCGACGCCGAGGGCAGCATGCCGATCGAGCCGGTCAGCATCGCGGCCTCGTCCGACAGGATGTCGCCGAACATGTTGCCGGTCACGACCACGTCGAACTTCTTCGGGGCTTTCACCAGCTGCATCGCCGCGTTGTCGACGTACATGTGGTCCAGCGCCACATCGGGGTACTGGGCCGAGACCTCGGTCACGACGTCCTTCCAGAACTGGAAGGTCTCCAGCACGTTGGCCTTGTCGACGCTGGTCACGCGCTTGTCGCGCTTGCGCGCTGCCTGGAAGGCCACGTGGGCGATGCGCTCGATCTCCGGGCGGCTGTAGCGCATCGTGTCGAAGGCTTCCTCGGCGCCGGGGAAGTGGCCGTCCACCGCGGTGCGGCGGCCGCGCGGCTGGCCGAAGTAGATGTCGCCCGTCAGCTCGCGGATGATCAGGATGTCCAACCCCGCGACCAGCTCGGGCTTGAGGCTCGACGCATGGGTGAGTTGCGGGTAGCAGATGGCCGGGCGGAAGTTGGCGAACAGGCCCAGGTGCTTGCGCAGGCCGAGGATGGCCTGCTCGGGCCGCAGCGCACGCTCCAGCGTGTCGTACTTCCAGTCGCCGACGGCGCCGAACAGAACCGCGTCGGCCGCTTGCGCCAGCTTCAGCGTCGATTCGGGCAGCGGATGTCCGTGGGCCTCGTAGGCGGCGCCGCCGACCTTGGCTTCCTCCATCTCGAGGGAAAGGTCGAGCACGTTCAGCACGCGCACGGCCTCGGCGACGATCTCGGTGCCGATGCCGTCACCGGGCAGGATGGCGATCTTCATGGTCATGGGTCCTGTGGGTCAGTTTCAGATTCGGGAGGGTCGCCCAGCCAGTGCGCCAGGCGATGTTCGCAAGCCTTGAACACCACGTACGCGGCCATCGAGAGGTAGCCGGTGACGAGCAGCTCGACCAGTTGCTGGGCTGCGCCGTCCATCAGGGCGACCCAGCCATGTTCGAGAACGAGATCGGTGTTGGCGCGCAGCAGGTAGAACAGGTTCAGCGTGCCGGCGCCAAAGGCGAAGAAGCTCAGCCCCAGCACGACGAAGCTGAGCCACAGGCGACTCAGCACGAGGCGCTGGAACCAGCGCTTCAGAGCACGCGCTGGTCCAGCCACGGCATGCGCGCCAGGCGCTCGGCCTCGAAGGCACGGATCTTGTCGGCATGGCGCAGCGTCAGGCCGATGTCGTCGAAGCCGTTGACCAGGCAGTACTTGCGAAAGGGCTGCACCTCGAACGGCAGCTCGCTGCCGTCCGGCTTGACGACCACCTGCCGCGGCAGGTCGACCGTGAGCTGGTAGCCGGGGAAGGCCGCCACCTCGTCGAACAGCCTCGCGACCTGCGACTCGGGCAGCACGATGGGCAGGATGCCGTTCTTGAAGCAGTTGTTGAAGAAGATGTCGGCAAAGCTCGGCGCGATCAGCGCGCGGAAGCCGTACTGCTCCAGCGCCCAGGGTGCATGCTCGCGGCTCGAGCCGCAGCCGAAGTTGTCGCGCGCGAGCAGCACGGAAGCGCCCGCATAGCGCGGCTGGTTCAGCACGAAGTCCGGGTTGGCCTTGCGCGTGGCCGGGTCCTGCCCCGGCTCGCCGTGGTCGAGGTAGCGCCACTCGTCGAACAGGTTCGGGCCGAAGCCGGTGCGCTTGATCGACTTCAGGAACTGCTTGGGGATGATCGCGTCGGTGTCGACGTTCTCGCGATCCATCGGGGCCACGAGGCCCTTGTGCACGGTGAATTGGTTCATTTGATCAGCTGGGGACGGGGCACGGCTGCGCCGTGGACA
>NZ_DATFAN010000187.1:0-10416 GCF_035254525.1 Ideonella sp.
TGCGCGTTGTGCACCGCCGGCGCGCCGTGCGTGGCCCAGCGCGTGTGGGCGATGCCGGTGCCGCTGGCCACGTGGTCGTGCTCCACCTGCGCCAGCAGATCGGCCACGCGCTCGGTCGAGCGGGTGCGGCGAAGCTGCCCATCCTGGTGGACAGCCACGCCGCAGGAGTCGTAGCCGCGGTATTCGAGCCGCTGCAGGCCCTGCACGAGGATGGGGACGATGTTGCGGGCGCTGACGGCGCCGACGATGCCGCACATGGTGGTTGCTCTTTCTTTCGGTTCGGCCGCAGGGCGGCAAGTTCGGGCATCGTAGGCCGGCGGAAACGAAATCTGCTTTCAATTTCAGCCGATGATTGAAATCAAGAACCTTCACCTCGAAGGAATGGAATAATCATTCAAAGTGTCAAACTCTACGAACGAATCCGTCTCACTGGACGCCCTCGACTGGCGCCTGCTCGACCTGTTGCAGGCCGACGCCGGCCTGACCAATCAGGCGCTGGCCGAGGCCGCGCAGGTCTCGCCGGCCACCGCGCTGCGCCGCGTCAAGCGGCTGCGCGAGCTGGGGGTCATCGAGCGTTTCACCGCCCTGCTCGCCCCGCGCTTCGCCGGCCGGGGCCTGAGCGCGATCTGCGAGATCACGCTCGATCGCCAGGGCGAGGAGCACCAGGCCGCCTTCGAGGCGCGCGCCGTCGCCGACCCGGCCGTGCAGCAGTGCTGGCGCGTCTCGCCGGGGCCGGATGTCGTGCTGGTCGCGTGGGCGGCCGACATGCCGGCCTTCCACGCCTTCACCCAGCGCCTGTTTACCCAGGACGCGAACGTGCGAAACGTGAAGACCTACTTCGCGCTGAAGCGGGCCAAGTTCGACCCGCGGGTCGAGGCGCCTTGAATGGGGCGCGCGAAGCGCCGCCCCCTCCAAGTGGCGTGCGCGGATCCGGCTTGTATGGTGTGGGGGCCTACGTACTCCGCCGGTAGCCGCCCGGCACGCCGCGCGGCGACAGCACCCACTGCCAGAGCTGGATGTCGCGCGCGCGGAAGTCGCCGGCGCAGGACAGCAGGTAGTAGGTCCACATGCGGTGGAAGCGCTCGCCCAGCCGCTCGGCGAATCGCGGCCAGGCCGCCTCGACGTTGGCGAACCAGCTCATCAGCGTGCGGTCGTAGTCGGCGCCGAAGTTGTGCAGGTCTTCGACGACGAAACGCTGCTCGCAGGCGCGGCCGATGCGCGCGATCGTCGGCAGCTCGCCGTTGGGGAAGATGTACTTGTCGATCCACGGGTTGGTGCCGTCGCCCTGCTCGTTGCGGCCGATGGTGTGCAGCAGGAACAGCCCCTCGGGCTGCAACAGGCTCTCGGCCAGGTGCATGAAGCTCGCGTAGTTCTTGTGCCCCACGTGCTCGAACATGCCCAGGCTCACGATGCGGTCGAAGCGGCTGACCTTGCCCGGCAGATCGCGGTAGTCCTGCAGCAGGAATTCGACCGGCAGCCCGGCGCAGCGCTCGCGCCCGAGCGCCACCTGCTCGGCCGACACCGTGACGCCGATGCACTGCACGCCGTGCCGCTCGGCGGCGTATTTCATGAAGCTGCCCCAGCCGCAGCCGATGTCGAGCACGCGCATGCCCGGCTGCAGGCCGAGCTTGCGGCACACCAGCTCGAGCTTGGCCTCCTGCGCCTGGTCGAGCGTGGCGGCGCCGCCGCTCCAGTAGGCGCAGGTGTAGGTCATGCGCTTGTCGAGCATGGCTTCGTAGAAGTCGTTGCCGAGGTCGTAGTGGCGCTGGCCGACCTCCCAGGCACGGCGCTTGGTCTGGCGGTTCAGCCAGCGCGACTTGAGCAGGTGCCACATCGGGGGCCGCGTCGCCGCCGCCGGGCCCTGGTTGCCCAGCGCCATCTGGGCGCGCACCAGCTTGTCGAAGAACTGGTCCAGCCGCTCGGCGGTCCAGTGGCCATCCATGTAGCTCTCGCCCAGGCCCACGGTGCCCTGGCCGAGCACGCGCTCGGGCACGTCCGGCGCCAGCAGCTGCATGTCCCAGGGCCGGTCGCCGCCAACGCGGATGTCGGCCCGCGCCAGCAGGCGCTCGAACCACTCGCGTGCGCCCTGCCCACGGCGTGCCCGCCGCCGACGCTCGTTGCCTGCCGCCAAGTTGACCGCTTCTGCGTCCATACCTGCCTGACCCCCACTGCACTGTGCGATAAGGCGCGCGATCCGGTCAAGCCCCAAGGGGCAGTGGGCCGTTCGCGCCGTGGCAGGCAAGGGGGGCAAACGACGGTCCGGCCCGGCCGGCCGCCGTGCGGCCGGCCGGGGCTACTGCTTGAGGATCGCCAGGCCCTTGAGGTACTCGCCCTCGGGGAACATCAGCGTCGTCGGGTGGTCGGGCGCGCCTTCGAGCCGCGCGAGGATCGCGCCGTCGGCGCCGGCGTCCATCGCCGCGCCGGCGACGATCTTGTGGAACAGCTCGGCCCCCACGCCGCCCGAGCAGCTGAAGGTCAGCAGCAGCCCGCCCGGCGCGAGCAGCTTCAGGCCCAGGCGGTTGATGTCCTTGTAGGCACGGGCGGCGCGCTCGGCGTGCGCCGCGGTCGGTGCGAACTTGGGCGGGTCGAGCACGATCGCGTCGAAGCGCTCGCCATCCTTCAGCGCCTCGCGCAGGTAGGCGTTCACATCGGCATCGACGGCCTGGTGGCGGGCGGCGTCGAAGCCGTTCAGCGCGACATGGGCGCTGGCGCGCGCCAGCGCTGGGGCCGATGAATCGACGTTGACCACCTGCTCGGCCCCGCCGGCCAGCGCCGCGACGCTGAAACCACCGGTGTAGCTGTAGCAGTTCAGCACCCGCTTGATGCCGAAGCCGCGCACCCAGCCGGCCAGGCGCGCGCGGTTGTCGCGCTGGTCGAGGTAGAAGCCGGTCTTGTGGCCTTCGTGCACATCCAGCGTCAGGCGCCAGCCGTGCTCGCGGATCGTCACTTCGGTGTCGCCCTCGCCGCGCAGCCAGCCGGTGACGGCCGGCAGGCCCTCGAGCGTGCGCACGCCGGAGTCGGAGCGTTCATAGAGCCGCGTGCAGCCGGTGGCCTGCAGCAGTGCGTCGGCGATGGCCTGCTTGAAGCGCTCGGTGCCCGCCGAGAGGAACTGGGCCGAGAGCAGGTCACCGTAGCGGTCGACCACCAGGCCGGGCAGGCCATCGGCCTCGCCGTGGATCAGGCGCACGCCGTCGCTGTCGACATTCAGGCGCTGGCGCAGCGCGACGGCGGCGGCGATGCGGCGCCGGAAGAAGGCGTGGTCGATACGCTCGGCCTCGTCGAAGGTCCAGGCCCGCACGCGGATCTGCGAACTGGGCGAGTACGCGGCCCAGGCCAGGAAGCGGCCGTCGTGGCTCTCGACGCGCACCGTCTCGCCGGCGTCGGCCTGGCCCTTGGCGATGCTGCCGGCGAAGACCCAGGGGTGGTGGCGCAGCAGCGAACGTTCCTTGCCGTCACGCAGGCGAATCACTTTCATGGCGTGATTGTCGCCTGCGGTACCCGGTGATCAGTCTTGGTTTCGGCGCCAGACCAGCAGCGCGAAGCAGCCTGCGGCGACCAGCACACCGCCCGCGAACAGCGGGCTCGCCAGGTCGCTCAGAGCGCCCAGCGCGTCGTGCCCCAGCATCCCGGGCAGATCGGCCAGCGCCGGGGGCGCTTTGTCGTCGAGCACCATCGGCGCCACGGCCCGCGCGGCGTTGCGGAACAAGCTGCCGATCAGGTCCAGGACGATCGGCTGGTCATAGCCTTTCGCCAGGATCAGCCCGCCCAGGCCCAGCACCGCCGCGAGCGCCGGCACACCCCAGCGCTTGAGCCAGGCCGAGGCCGCCATCGCGCCCAGCAGCAGCGGCGACAGCCACAGCGCCGCCAGGACAAGGCCCAGCGCCAGCCGCGCGATGCCGGCCACGAAGACCGCGCCCACCATCGCCCAGGGGATCTGCGCCAGCGAAGCCACGCCGTGCACACGGGCCTCGGCGATCAGGCCGGCCACCGGGCTGCCTGCGGCGGCCAGGCCGAGCAGCAGCAAGGGCATCGCCAGCAGGTGCATCAACAAGGTCGCGCCGATCGCCTGGGCATGCCCGACGGGCAGTGACAGCCAGAACTCGATCGAGCGGTCCTGCCGGTCGCGCCGCGCCAGGCCCGGCGCCTGGATCGCCACGGCGCCGCCGGCCAGCACGAGCAGCAAGAAGATGTAGCCCATCGCCACGATCAGCGCCACCATGCCGGGCGGCGGCGGCGAGCCGTCGCCGAACTGGATCGTGCCGAAGCTCATCAGCGGCACCATGATCACGAACGGCACGCTGCCCAGCAGCAGCCAGCCGAAGCGGTGCTGCATCCACTCGCGCAGCAGCAGGGTCTTGAAGGTTTGCATCGTCGGTCTCCTGGCGCGCTTTCAGCGTTGCGGGTTGATCTCGGGCGCGCGGGTCAGCGCGACGAACAGGTCGACCAGGCTGGGCCGCATGCGCTGGCCGAGCCGGGTCACGTCGGCCGGCGGGTGGCCATCGAACAGCGCGGCCGATTCGCCCTGCTGGCGGTAGCGCAGGATCGGGTGCGCGGCGGCGATCGCCTCGGCTGCCTGCGGGTCGTGCTTGAGCGCGACGAAACGATCGTCGATCTGGTCGAGCGGGATGTCGAGCACCAGCTTGCCCTCGTTGAGCATCATCACGTCGGACAGCAGGCCCTCGATCTCCTCGACCTGGTGGGTCGAGATCAGCACGCTGCGCTCGCCGTCGCACCATTCGTCGATCAGCATCTCGTAGAAAGCCTTGCGGCTGAGCACGTCCAGGCCCAGCGTCGGCTCGTCGAGGATCATCAGCTTCGCGTCGACCGCGGCGATCAGCGCCAGGTGCGTCTGCACGACCATGCCGCGCGACAGCGACTTGACCTTGTCGCCGGTCTTGACGCTGGTGCGCCGCAGCAGCGCCCGTGCCCGCTCGGCCGAGAAGCGCGGGTGCAGGCCGGTCATCAGCTCGATCAGCTGGTCGACGGTGGCCCAGCGCGGCAGGATCGCCACGTCGGGGATGTAGGTCACCTGCTCGAGCAGCTTGACGCGCTCGCGCCGCGGCTCGAAGCCCAGCACGTCGAGCCGGCCCTCGTGGTCGTGCAGGCCGACCATCGCCTTCATCAGCGAGGTCTTGCCGGCGCCGTTGTGGCCCAGCAGGCCGACGACGCGGCCCCGGGGGATCGTGAAGCTCAGGCTGTCCAGCGCCAGCTTCTTGCCGTAGTGCAGGCTCAAGGCCTCGGCCCGGATGAGCGTGTCTTGCGTCGTCATTTGGTCATGCCTCCCAGTTCAGTTGGTCCATCTGCAGGCCCAGGCGGCGCAGGCGCGTTCGAAGCTGGGGCCACTCCTGCTCCAGGAAGCGCTGGCGTTCGAGGGCCCGCAGCCGGTCGCGTGCGCCGGAGCGCACGAACAGGCCGAGCCCGCGCCGGTTGTCCAGCAGCCCGTCGTCGGCCAGCGCCTGCAGCGCCCGGCCCACGGTCAGGGGATTGAGCATGTACTGCGCGGCCAGCGCCCGCACCGAGGGCATCGGCTCGCCCTCGGGCGGCTCGCCATCGAGCAGTGCGCCGGACAGGCGGTCGGCCAGTTGCCGGTAGATCGGCTGGCGGTCGTCCCAGGTGGGCATCGTGGTCACCTCGCAGGTGTCTTAGTGATGTAAGACACTGTAGGCGGGCCCGCCAGGCCTGTCCCGCCCGGTGCGACGGGCTGCAGGATCGGGCGACGGGCTGCAAGCCTGGCGAGGTTATGGCAGCGCCTGCTCGCGCCAGCGCATGGCGGCCAGGATGCGGCTGTGGGCGCTGGGGTGGTCGAAGAAGACGAACTCCTCGATCGGCCCGGGCTCGGTCTTGCGGTATTCGGCCAGCTTCAGCATCACCTCGGCCAGGCCGAGCGGCTCGCGCGCCAGGTTCAGCGCCCACAAATCAGCCTCGGTCTCCATCGTGCGCACGATGGTGTTGGTGACCGGCGTCGCGACGAACATGAAGGCCGTCAGCACCGCCAGCAGCAGCGGCAGCGAGCCGACGTCGGTCACGCCCTCGGTGCCGCCCGGCAGCCGCCAGCGTGCACCGTGGCGCGCGAGCAGCCGACGCATCGCCCAGGCGGCGAAGGCGAAAGCGGCGAAGAACAGCACGCCGAACTGCACCAGCGTCTTGGGCACGTGGTTCATCGCGTAGTGGCCGATCTCGTGGGCCATCACCGCGCGGATCTCGGGCTCGCTCGATCGGCGCAGCAGGTTGTCGTTCAGCCGCACGCGGGCCGTGCCGCCCAGGCCCGCGACGTTGGCGCTGACGCGGGTGGTCTGGCGCGACGCGTCGAACTCGTAGACGTTGTCGGCCGGCACGCCGTTGGCACGCGCCATTGCCAGCACCGCACGCTTGACCGGGCCGTCCTCGACCGGCTTGTAGGTGTTGAACAGCGGGTCGATCCAGATCGGCGCAATCAGCGCGCCGAAGGCCATCAGGCCCACCGCGACGACGGTGGCCCACATCCACCAGCGCTCGCGCGCCAGGCGCAGCACGCCGTACAGCAGCGACACCGACAGCGCGATGATCAGCGTCGTCACCGCCAGTTCCACCAGGCGCTCGGCGAACCAGGCGGCGAAGCCCTGGGTCGCCAGGCCATAGGCGTGCTCGCGCACGAAACCCTGGTAGATCGTCAGCGGCAGCGTCAAGCCCCAGGTGGCCGCCGCATAGAAGCCGCCGTACAGCGCATCGGCCAGCGGGCGCCAGCGCGCGACGCGGCGGGCCCAGTCGCGCACCGCGATCGACGGCCGCGTCCACAGCAGCAGCGCGCTGACGCCCAGGCCCAGCAGCGCGTTCCACAGGATCAGCCAGTAGCCGCCCTCGAAATAGGCATCGGAGCGGGCGCGCGCCTCGGGCGACAGGCGGTCGAGGTAGGCGCGGGTCGCGGCCTCGGGCTCGCGCGGCAGGCTGGCGTGCCAGCTGTCGTCGACCGGGCGGATCGGCAGGCGAGGTGCCACGGCGCTGGCCACGGGGGTTGCGGCGGCCAGCGCCACATCGAAACTCGTGGTGCCGATGCCGATCAGCGCCGCGGCGAGCGCGGCCCGCCAGATTCGGGTCCATCCCATCGTCATGTCTCTCGTGGAGGCGGCGAAGGCGCGATTGTCTGCGCGCATAGCGGCCTGGCCGACTCCGGCCGCCCCCTAGTTTCAAGTCGCCCGGCAGGCCGGCGCGGCGCCCGCAGCGCTTCACAATCGTCGCCCACCACTTATCAGTACAGCAGGAGGAGTTCTCGATGTCGACCCGTTTTCGCCCGGCTGCCGCCACCCTGACTGCGTTCGCCCTTGGCCTGGCCGGTTGCGGCAAGGTCAGCGAGGTCGCCAGCGAGAAAGCCACCGAGAAGATGATCGAGGCGCAGATCAACAAGGACGGCGGCAACGCCAAGGTCGACCTGTCCAAGAACGGTGCCACCGTCGAGGGCACCGACGAGCACGGCAAGGCCTTCAAGATGGAGATGGGCTCGGCCCAGCTCGCCGAGAAGGACGTCGGGATCCCCTTCTACCCCGGCGCCAAGCCCGCCGACGAAGGCGGCACCCGCATCAGGAACGACGGCGGCGAGATGGTCTCGATCGAGTTGCGCAGCAGCGACGATGCGAAGAAGGTCTCGGCCTGGTACCGCGAGCAGCTCAAGGCCCGCGGCGAGGGCGCGACGGTGATCGACTCGGCGCAGGACAAGGGCATGCAGCTGTCGATCGTGAACGAGAAGGCCAAGGAACACGTGATGGTCGACGTCAGCGGCGACGCCGAGGGCAGCCGCATCACGCTGGTGCACTCGACCAACGCGAAATAGGCCCCGCCGGCGCCCGGCGCGGCGCCGTCAGGGCGTCTTCTTCTTCGCCCGCGGATGGGCCGCGTCGTACACCTTGGCCAGGTGCTGGAAGTCGAGCTTGGTGTAGACCTGGGTCGTCGAGATGTTGGCGTGGCCGAGCAGCTCCTGCACCGCCCGCAAGTCGCCGCTGGATTGCAGCAGGTGCGAGGCGAAGCTGTGCCGCAGCATGTGCGGGTGCACCGAGGTCGGCAGCCCGGCTTCGAGCGCCAGCGTCTTCAGCCGCGCGCGCACCTGGCTCGCCGACAAGCGCGTGCCGCGCTGGCTGACGAACAGCGCCGGCTCGCCCGTCGCCGCCACGCCGGGCCGCAGCGCGAGCCAGGCGGCCAGCGCCTCGCGCGACGCGCCGCCCACCGGCACCTCGCGCCATTTCGAGCCTTTGCCGCGCACCTGCGCGTGGGCCTCGGCCAGGTCGACCCAGCCGGCCGCCGAGCCGCTGGCCTGCACATCCAGCCCGACCAACTCGCCCACCCGCAGCCCGCTGCCGTACAGCAGCTCGACGATCGCGTGGTCGCGCGCGTGCAGCGCGGGGTCGCCCCTCTCGTCGCCTCCCTTGCTGCTCTTGTGCTCGTACGACGCGAGTGCTACCGCCTGGTCCACCGCCAGCGCCTTGGGCAGCGGCTTGGCTGCCTTGGGCGCGCGCACGCCGTCGACCGGGTTCAGCTTGACGCCGCCCTGCAGCCCCCACCAACGGTAGAAGCCGCGCCAGGCCGACAGCAGCAGCGCCAGGCTGCGCGAGCCCAGCCCCCCGGCGTGCAGCCGGGCCATCAGCATGCGCACATGGTGGGGCTGCAGCGATTCGGGCGCCACCTGCAGGGCGGCGGCGCCCTGGACCAGGCGCGTCAACGCGTCGGTGTACAGCGCCAGCGTGCGCCCGGCAAGTTGCCGCTCGGCGCGCAGGTGCGCGAGGTAGTGCTCGGCCGGCTCGGGCAGCGGGGCGGCCGCCTCAGCCATGGTCAGACCCCGTCAGTCCGAGAGCAGACGCGCGAGCGCGGCGCTGGCCAGGTCGCCCACCTGCTGCAGGAACTCGGTGCCCATGTCGCTCTGGAAGCGCAGCGCATCGGGAGAGCCGAGCGCCAGCAGGCCGAAGCATTCGCCGGCCGCGGCCCCCAGGCGCAGCGGCACCAGCGCGATCGACTGCGCCGGCGTGCCGTCGGCACTGAGCCAGTGGGCCGCCTCGAAGCCGGAGTTCAGGCCGCAGAACGGCACGCTCAGGCTGGCGGAGAAGGTCTTCAGGTCGTCGCTGACAGCTTGCGCCCACGGCAGCCCGGCATGCGCCGGCGCGACGCCCCAGACGCGCAGCGCCGCCTGCGGGATCATGAACTCGTGCTTGAGCTCCTCGATCAGCACCTGCGGCAGCACGCTGGCGCTGCGGGCCAGCATCACCGCCCGCGTCCAGCGGTGCATCTTGTTGACCAGCGCCTCGTTGTCGTGGCCGGCGCGGATCATCTCGATGATGCGGCGCTCCAGGCCCTTGATGCGCTCGCGCAGCATGTCCATCTGCCGCTCCTGCAACGAAACGGCACGGCCGCCGTGCGGGTTGGCCAGCTGGATGCTCGCCAGCAACTCGGCATGTCGCTCGAAGAAGCCTGGCGTGTTGGCCAGGTAGGTGGCAATGTCGTCTTCGGTAATGCCTTGCACGCCGGCTCCGGTGGTCGAAATCACAGCTCGATCTCCCCTTCAAAAACCGTCTCGGCCGGGCCGGTCATCAGCACCGGGGCGTCACCGCCAGCCCATTCGATCGTCAGGTGCCCGCCACGCGTCGTCACGTCGACCTTGGCGTCCAGCCAGCCCAGGCGGATGCCCGCCACCACCGCCGCGCAGGCGCCGGTGCCGCAGGCCAGCGTCTCGCCGGCATCGCGCTCGAACACGCGCAGCGCGATCTGCGCGCGCGACTGCACCTGCATGAAGCCGACGTTGACCTTGCGCGGGAAGCGCGGGTGGGCCTCGATCATCGGCCCCAGTTCGGCCACCGGCGCCTCGTTGACGTTGTCCACCCGCAGCACCGCGTGCGGGTTGCCCATCGACAGCACGGCCACCTCGACCTGGCGCGCGCCGGGCCGGCGCTCGCGCCGGTCGTCGGGCAGGTCCAGCGGCCACAGCGCGAACCCGTTGAGCTCGCGCGGCACCAGACCCTCGGCGTCGAAAGGCACCCGCTTCGGGTCGAACACCGGGCGGTTCATGTCGACCGTGACGCGGCCGTCGGGCTGCTGGTGCAGCTCCAGCAGGTTGTTCATCGTCTCGACGCGGATCGTGTCGCGCTCGGTCAGGCCGTGCGCGCGCACGTAGCGCACGAAGCAGCGCGCGCCGTTGCCGCAGTGCTCGACTTCCGCGCCGGTGGCGCCGTTGAAGATCCGGTAGCGGAAATCCACGCCCGGCCGGGTCGCGGCCTCGACGACGAGTATCTGGTCGGCGCCGACGCCGAAGCGCCGGTCACCCAGCTGGCGCAACTGGGCCGTGCTCAGGGCCAGTGGCGCGTGGGTGGCGTCGAGCACGACAAAGTCGTTGCCCGCGCCCTGCATCTTGGTGAAGCGAACACGCATGGGGCCGGATTATCGGCGCAGGGGCGCTCCCCC
>NZ_DATFAN010000188.1:0-45975 GCF_035254525.1 Ideonella sp.
CACCGACCGCAGCAAGGACGTGATCAAGTCCGGCGGCGAGTGGATCGGCTCGATCGACCTGGAGAACATCGCGATGGCGCACCCGGCGGTGGCGATGGCGGCGTGCATCGCCGCCCGGCATCCGAAGTGGGATGAACGCCCCTTGCTCGTGGTTCAGCCCAAGCCTGGTGCCGACGCGACGCGCGAGGACATCCTGGCGTTCTTCGACGGAAAGATCGCCAAATGGTGGACGCCCGACGACGTGGTCTTCGTCGACGCGATCCCGCTCGGCGCCACCGGCAAGATGCAGAAGAACAAGCTGCGCGAGCAATTCGCGGCCCACGTGTTGCCAGGCGTCGGAATGGCAGCCGACGTGACCTTGCCGTCCACCTAGGCTGGCGATCTCAGCGCGGCGGCTCAGAACGGCGGCGACATTTCCTCGGCCTGGTCGGCCTGCGCGCCGCAGGCCTGCAGCCGGGCCTGCAGGCTCGCCACCTCGTCGCGCAGCGCCGCGTTCTCGGCGCTCAGGGTGGCCACGCGGCGGCGCAGCGAATCCAGGCTGTCTTGCTCCACCGCGCCCGCCTCGGGCACCCCGGCGGCGGAGTCTGCGGCCGGCTCGGCGGCCGGCTTGCGCTTGGCCTCGCGCACGCGCTTGGCCGCCTGCTTCAGCTCGTCCTTGCCGGCGGCGGCCGCGGCGGCCTGTTCCTCGGCCGGCAGGCTGGCGACGGCGGCCGCGGCGTTGATCGAGATCGTGCCGGCCTTGACGGCCGCCACCAGCTCGGGCGCGGCCTGCTTCTGGATCTTCTCGATCATCACGACCTGGCTGCTGCGCAGGCGCGCAGCCTTGGCCAGCGCCTCGCGGGTGTCGAGCGGCTCGGGCGCGGCGGCGGGGCGGGCGCCCGCGGCGTCAGGCGCCTCGGCGGCCGGCCCTTCCGCCGCCGGGCTCGGGGCGACGGCCCGGCGGGCGCGCCGCTCGGCCACGATCTCGCGCTTGCGCAGCGCGAGCACGCCGCGCTGGAAGTCCGACAGGCTGCGCCGGCCCAGGTGCTGGTCGATCATCCACAGGTGCACGTCCTCGATGGACTGGAAGCGCGTGTGCTGCACCGTCTGGAACGGCAGGTTGTGCTTGCGGCAGATGCCGTAGCGGTTGTGGCCGTCGACCAGCATGTCGCCCCACAGCACCAGCGCATCGCGGCAGCCCTCGGCCAGGATGCTGCGCTCCAGCGCCTCGTACTCCTCCGGGGTCAGTGGGTCGATGTAGGCCTTGAGTTCTTCGTTGACGACGATGTCCATGAGCGCGGTGTTCGAGCGGGGGCAAGGGGCGCGCATTGTAGAGAGCGGCCTCGCGCCGCCGTCTCAGCCCGCGTCGTCGCGCCCGGCTGGCGCTGGCGGGGCCTGCAGCAGGCGCTGCATCGCTTCGGCCCACCGGGGCTGGCTGTGCCACAGAGGCTGCAGCGCGTCGCCGCGGGGGGCGGGCAGCACCGACAGCTGGCCCCGCCATTGCCGGGCCTCGTCGATGCGCTCCAGCGCTGCGCAGCAGGCGGCCGCCACCTGTGCCGACGGGCGCCAGGCCGGCCGGACCTTCAGCGCCGCGACCGCAGTTCGCAGGCCCGCCTCGGGCCGGCCGTCGAACAGCTGCGCCAGGGCGAGGACGTTGAGCCAGATGAAGTTCTGCGGGTCGTGGCGATTCAGCTCCAGCCCGCGCTGGAGTGATTCGATGGCGGCCGGGGCGTCGCCGGAGAACAGGCGCGCCATTCCGTGCACCAGGTGCCCCAGCGCGAACCCGGGGCTGAGCTCGATGGCTTGCTCGGCGGCGCGGATGGCCGTGTCGAAGGATTCGCCGTACACGCTGACGATCGCCAGCGCGTAGTGCGCATACGGGCTCTTGTCGTCCAGCTCCACCGCCCGCACGGCAGCCTGCCGTCCCTCTCGCAAGTCCGACCCGGTGTCGGTGCTCCAGCCGTAGGCCACGAGGCCGGCGTTGACACGGCCGAGCCACAGGTGCGCTTCGGTTGACTCCGAGTCGATCTGGGCGGCCTGCCGGAACAGCTCGCGGGCCCGCCAGTGGGTCGGCTCGGTCACGTGGTGAAAATGCCAGGCGCCCTGGGCGACCAGATCCCAGGCGGTCACGGCGCCCGCGCGCCGGTGCGCGGCGAGGCCGCCTTCGCGCTGCAGCAGCTCGGGCTCGATGGCGCCCACGACCTGGCGCGCGATGGTGTCCTGGACGGTGAACACGTCCGCCATGTCGATGTCGACGTGGTCGGCCCACAGGCAATGGCCGCCGGCGGCATCGGACAGCCTGGCCGAGACGCGCAGCCGCGGTCCCGCTCGCCGCACCGCGCCCTCCAGCGCGTAGCGCACGCCCAGCTCGCGCGCCGCCGTGATCGCGTCCACGGGCCTGAGCTTGTAGACGTGGCTGGCGTTGCGGCCGACGACCGAAAACCAGCGGAAGCGGGTCAGCGCGGCGATGATGTCCTCGGTCACGCCGTCGGCGAAATAGTCTTGCGACGGATCGTCACTGAGGGTGGCAAAGGGCAGCACGGCCACCGAGGGCCGCCCGCCGCGATCGGCCGGGCTCGGCTGGACGGGCGCCAGCGTCGCATCTTCGACAGCGATCGCGCCGACCAGGCGGTAGCCCGCCCGAGGCACCGTGACGATCCAGTCGACGCCGCCGGCGGCCGGCCCGAGCTGGCGGCGCAGCGCCGCGATCTGCACCGACAGGTTGCTGTCCTCGACCACCAGCCCCGGCCAGGCGAGCTGCATCAGCTCGTTCTTGCCGACCACGCCGCCTTGCGCATCGAGCAGGGCCTTCAGGATGCGCATGCCGCGCTGGCCGATTGCCACCGCCGCGCCGTCGGACGTCAGCGTGCCCCGCGCCACGTCGAGGATGAAGGGGCCGAACGCGAATCGCTGGGCCATCGCTTGCCGCCGCCGCGGGTTTAGGAAGATTTCGGGGCATTTCGGCGCGCGTTCAGTGACGCGCCGGCCTGCCTGACGCATTGTGTTCTCGCGCAGCCGCGCGATGCAATCGCCCCACCGGGCAGGAGGTCCGACATGAACACCATCATCGACACCGGCAACCACGCCGGCACCCACGCCGGCACCGGCCGGGTCGTCCCGGGCTCGGCGCCCTACACGAGCGCCCAGGGCTCGGTGTACACCCCGGGCATCAGCGCCGAGACCGTCGGCGCCGCCGCGCTGTTCCTCGGCGTCGTGACGATCCCCCCTGGCCAGCGGACCAAGGCCCACGTCCACGCGCTGCATGAGTCGGCCTTCTACATGCTCAGCGGCGAGGAGGTCGAGCTGTGGACTGGCCCGCGGCTCCAGCACCGGGCAGTTGCCCACCCCGGCGACTACCTGTTCATTCCGGCCGGCACTGCCCATGTCGCGGTCAACTGCAGCGCGGTGCAGCCGGCGGTGTTCGTCGGCGCGCGCAACGAAGCGACGGCCCAGGAGAGCATGGTCCTGCGGCCCGAGCTCGACAGCCTCGTGCAATGAAGGCGGAGACCTCCATGGGACGAGTCGAACAACGCCTGGCCGAATCAGGCCTGATCCTTCCCCAGCCCATGCGTGTGCCTACCGGCCTGCAGTTCCCGTTCGCGTGGGTCCGCGTGCGGGGCCACCGCGCCTATGTCTCCGGGCACGTCCCGCTGAATCCGGACGGGACCCTGGCCCGGCCGCTCGGCAAGGTGGGCGCGGAGGTTTCGGCGGAGGAGGGCAGGCAGGCGGCGAGGCTCGTGGCGCTCGCGCACCTGGCGAGCTTGCAGCGCGCGCTCGGCGACCTGGATCGCATCACCGCCTGGCTGCGGGTGTTCGCGATGGTCAACGTGGCGCCCGGCTTTCATGAGACGCCGCGCGTGACGAACGGCTATTCCGAGCTGATCCTCGAGCTCTTCGGCCCTGAGGTCGGCGCCCATGCCCGCTCGTCGATCGGCATGATGATTCCGCTGAACGCACCGGTGAACTGCGAGGCCGAGGTCGAAATCGATGGTGGCTGAGGCCGCGATCGAGGCTCAGCAGCGCATCAGCTGCTCGAAGCTGCTGCGGTAGCTCGCCACCCACTGCGCCCGCCGCGCCTGCCGCTGCGCGGCATCACCGGCCAGCGCGGTGCGGATGCCCTCGGCGAGCCGGCCGGCCGGCCACAGCACGGCGTCTTGCGGTGCCTCCCAGGTGGTGAGGTAGGCGGCCAGCTTGCCGGCCTGCGCCGGGTCGTGCGGACGCTGCAGCCCGACAGCCGGCACGCCGAAGGCCGTGGCGACGATGTGGCCGTGCAGGCTGCTGCCGGCGTGCGCGCTGGCGTGGGCGAGCAGGGCGCAGATGTCCCAGAGGTCGAGCGACTCGAACAGCCGCACGCGCGAGCCGGTGGCCATGCGCTGCGCGATGCGGGCCAGCACGCCGAGGGCGTCGTGACAGGGCGCGGCGCCGGCGCGGAACAGCACGATGCCGAGGCCGGTGTCGGCGGCGGTGGCCTCCAGTTGCGTGCCGATCGTGGCCAGCGTCGCGTCGTCGCCGAAGTCGGCCGCCAGCTGCATGGCAACGTAGCCGCCGGGAAAGGCGGCCCTGACCTCGGCGACCGGGCCCTGGCCGGCCCGGGCCCGGATGGTCGGGCCGAACAGCGTGTCGACCATCACCGCCGGGTCGGGCATCAGGCTGGCGGCGATGCCGGCCGACTGCAGCGATGCCAGCGTGACCACGTCGCGCACGCCGACGGCATCGGCGGCCGCCAGCCGCGCGAGCACCGCCTGCCGCCAGGGCGGCGGCAGGGCCGGCAGCGCCACGCCGCCGACCGCGTTGAACACGACGCGCCCGACGCCGGGCAGCTCGTCGCGCGATGCGACGTAGGGCATGGGTGACGCCGTGCCGAGCAGCGTGCCCAGCCAGTGCGGCTCCTCGCCGGGGTGCTGCTCGATGTAGCCGAGCGTCGCATCGACCTCCTCGTTCGGCAGCAGCATCACCGCCGCCTGGCGTGCGCTGCAGCTGAGGATCTCGCCGCCGACGTGAACGAGGCTCGCGCCGCGCAGGCGCCCCTCGCGGGCCAGGCGGTGCAGGGCGTGCACCGTGTGGCCACCGTACGGGCGCAGGTCGCGCTCGGCCAGGCCGGCGAAGACCAGGTCGTGGCCCGGCAGCAGCGCCGAGACGATGTGCGGGAACAGCAGGTCGCCGAAGTTGTGCCGATCGAAGGCGCCGAACAGGACGGTGGCCGCGCGCATGCCTGATCCTAGTCGGCTGCGCGCCGACGCGGGTCAGGGGGCGCTGGCCTCGGGCGCGACCGTCCTCTCGGCACTGGCTGCGGCCCCGTCCTTGGCTACCGCGGGCTTGACCTCACTGATCTTCTTGGCAGCGGGCTTGTCGGGCGCGGCGGTGGCGGGCGCCGGGGCCGCGGCCGCCTTCGTGCCGGCCGCGTCGGTGGTCGCACTGCTGCTCGCCGTGGCGCCGAGCTTGCCTTCCAGGCCCTCGACGATTTTGACCAGCGCGCGTTCGGAGATGCCGAACAGCAGCGCGACCGCCAAGGCCATCGCGCTGTGCGGCCCGTCCCAGGTTACCGAGGCAAAGAGGTCGCCCAGCAGCTTCCACTGCACGGCCAGCACCACCAGCAGCACGCCGGCCCAGCCGCCGATGGCCCCGACGACCGGGCTCAGGAACAGGGTCGTCCACGCGCCGGCGTGGTCCGTGGGCAGCTGCAGCCGCCCCAGCACGCGCATCAGGCGGCTGAGGAAGCCGCCGGTCGCGCCGAGCAGGAAGAAGACCGCGTTGCCGACCGCGGCCGACAGCGCCGTGATCAGCAGCAGCGCGGAACAGACGAGCCAGAGCGTCTTCTTGTGCCAGCTGGCCACCGCGGCGAACTCGCCGTCTTCGCGGTCGTAGAGCTGGTTGCGCGCTTCGGTCAGCAGGGCATTGCGCCGTTCGCTCGGCAGCAGCGGGGCCGACGCCAGCGCCAGCTCGATGCGCTGGCGCAGGGCCTCGGCCGGCGCCAGCCCGTCGCCCTGGAAGGCGAGCAGGCGCTTGCGCCAGTCGGCTTCGGCCGGCGTCGTGTTGGCCGGCCAGGGCGCCGTGAGGCCGGTGCACGCTTGGTCCACGGCCGGCAGGAAGCTGTTCGCGACATGCTCGAGCAGCACGCGGTACTCGATGAGCATGCCGGCGCCGGCGGTCCGCAGCGTCGCGTGGATCTGCGGCAGCAGGTCCGCCTGCGGCGTCAGGGTGGCCGCCAGGCGGTGGGCCAGCGCCTGCATCTCGGCGGCCTTCGCCGTCGACTTGGGGTCGGCCATCGCGGTGGCGCTGCGGGCCAGGTCGCCGGTGGCCTGCGCCAGCATGGCATTGACTTCGCGCAGCAGCGCCGCCGGCGGGTCGCCCAGGTCCACGCTGGAGCGTGCCAGCTCGGCGCGGATGCGGTCGGCCAGCGCCAGCGCCTGGGTCGTGCCGACGTCGCGCAGCTGCACCTCGGCGTCGTCGAGCGACACGCGCACGTCGTCGGGCCGCGTCGCCGCGGCTAGCTGCTCCTTGGCCTCGTGAAGCAGCGTCCAGCCCGCGTGTTCGTGCCCGCGGCTCCAGAGCAGGACGTTCAGCAGCCGCTGCGGGCTGCCGCCGGCCTCCAGCCGCGCCCGCGCCTGGCCCAGTAGCGAGTCGACCTGATCGAGGCGTTCGGGCTTGCCGGTGGCCGTGGCGCGCAAGCCCGCTGCACGGGCCTCGACCGCATCGATCTCGGCGCTGAGCAGCTCGATCGCGGGCCGGGCGACCATGTTCCAGCGCGCTGCGGTCACGGCCAGCCAGTAGATCACCACGAGCAGAACGACCGGCCACATCGAATCGCGGCCGAGCCGCCAGGCCAGGCCCGTGGGCGCCTGCCGGCCCGCGCCCGTGCCGGCCAGCTGGGCCGCCACGCGGGTCGTGCCGCTGTCGCTGTCGGACACGACCAGCGCGCCCGTGGTCGCGCCGAGCTTCTTCGGCGCAAACGTGACGGCCAGGGCGCAGGAGCCCTGGGGGCCCAGCTTGCAGGTGGTCGGTGCCACAGCGAAGTCGCCGTTGGCGCGCACTTCATAGGTGGCGGCCGCCACTCCCGCACCGGCCTGGAGCGTGAGCGTTCGGACGGTGCTGGCCGTGTCGACCTGCTGGCTCGCGAAATCGATCCGCGATGGCTCGAACTGCAGCCCGGCCAGGCCCGCCGACGCGGCCGATGCGGCCGACGCGGCCGATGCAGCCGACGCAGCCGATGCAGCCGATGCTGGCGCTTGGGCGGCTTCCCCGCCGGCCCCGGCCATCAAGGCCAGCGGCAGCAGGGCCCATCGGCACAGCCGCAGGAAGCGGCCAGCCCCTGCACGGCGTCCGGACAGCGGCGCGTAGCTCATTCTTGTCCTCCTCGACGGTCGGGGCGCCGGGCCACCAGCCCGTGCCGGCCTGGGCTCTTTCCTACTTCGCGGGCGCAGCAGCCTTCAGCCCGGCACAGGCATCACGCCGCGGCTGGGCCGGCATGGCCGCGCCCTTCTCCTTCGCGCGGGCCGCCATCAGGTCGTGGTGCTCGGTCATGTAGGCGTGGCATTCGTCGTAGGTCTTCATCGAGGCGAGCCTGTCGCGGTGCTGCTGGCGCTCGGCGTCGCTCATCATCGACCAGCCGGGCGTCCAGCCCTGGCCCCAGCGCGCGCCGGGGCTGCGGCCGCTGCGCATCATCGGGCCGGGGCAGTTCACGCCTGCCGGGGCGCTGGCGCCGGCGCGGCAGGGGCCGGCGCCCGGGCCGGGGGCGGAAGCGGGTTGGGCGGCGGCGAACCCGGCGGCCAGCAGCATGCCGGCGGCACAGAGCGACAGGGTGAGTGCTTTCATGCGCGATCTCCTGGGGGTGATGGGCGAATCAGTACATCTCGGGCTCGGCGCCGGGCATGGCCGGTGCAGCGGGCGACTTCTTCGGCGCGTTGGCGACCATGCAGTCGGTCGTCAGCACCAGGCTGGCGATCGAGGCGGCGTTCTGCAGCGCCAGGCGCGTGACCTTGGCCGGGTCGATCACGCCCATCTCGAGCATGTCGCCGTACTCGCGCGAGGCGGCGTTGTAGCCGTAGCTGCGCTGGCTCGATTCGTCGACCTTGTGCAGCACGATCGAAGGCTCGTCGGCCGCGTTGCTGACGATGCGGCGCAGCGGCTCCTCGAGCGCGCGCTGCACGATCTTGACGCCCGAGGCCTGGTCGAGGTTCGGCGAGGCGAGCGTGGCCAGCGCGCGGCGCGCGCGCAGCAGCGCGACGCCGCCGCCCGGCACGATGCCCTCCTCGACGGCGGCGCGGGTGGCGTGCAGTGCGTCCTCGACGCGCAGCTTGCGCTCCTTCAACTCGGTCTCGGTGGCCGCGCCGACCTTGATCAGCGCGACGCCGCCGGCCAGCTTGGCGATGCGCTCGTCGAGTTGCTTGCGCTCGTAGTCGCTGGTCTGCGCCTCGCGCTCCTTCTTGATCGCGGCGATGCGCTCGCGGATCGCGGCCGCATCACCGGCGCCGCCGATGATCGTCGTGCTCTCGCGCCCCACCTCGATGCGCCGCGCGCGGCCCAGGCTCTCGAAGCTGGCCTTGGCCAGCGTCTGGCCCAGGTCGCCCGAGATGACCGTGCCGCCGGTCACCACCGCCATGTCCTGCAGCATCGCCTTGCGGCGGTCGCCGAAGCCCGGCGCCTTGACCGCGCAGGTCTTGACGACGCCGCGCACGCTGTTGATGACCAGCGTGGCCAGCGCATCGGCATCCACGTCCTCGGCGATCACCAGCAGCGGCGCGCCGGACTTGGCGGCGGCTTCGAGCAGCGGCACCAGGTCGTTGACGGTCGACAGCTTCTGGTCGCACAGCACGATGGCGGCGTTCTCGAACACCGCGGCCTGCTTCTCGGCGTTGTTGATGAAGTAGGGCGAGAGATAGCCGCGGTCGAACTGCAGGCCCTCGACGACCTCGAGCTCGCTGGTCAGGCCCGAGCCGTCCTCGATCGACACCGCGCCCTCGCGGCCGACCTTGTCCATCGCGCGGGCCACCAGCTCGCCGATGGAGCGGTCGTTGTTGGCCGAGATCGCCGCGACGTGGGCGATCTCCTGCGAGGTGGTCGAAGGCTGCGCGATGACCTTCAGCTCGGCGACCACCGCATCCACCGCCAGGTCGATGCCGCGCTTCAGGTCCATCGGGTTCATGCCCGCGGCGAGGTACTTCAGCCCTTCCTGGATCATCGCGTGGGCCAGCACGGTGGCGGTGGTGGTGCCGTCGCCGGCCATCTCGCTGGTGCGTGCGGCCACCTCGCGCAGCAGCTGCGCGCCCATGTTCTCGAAACGGTCCTCCAGCTCGATCGCCTTGGCGACGACGACGCCGGAGTTGACGATCTGCGGCGGCCCGAACTCCCGGTCGAGGATCACCGTGCGCCCGCGCGGGCCCAGCGTGACCTTGACCGCATCGGCCAGTGCATCGACGCCACGGCGGATGCGGTCGCGCGCGTCGTCGCCGAACAGCAGTTGCTTGGCGGCCATGGCGTCAGCCCTCCTTCTTCGCCCGCACCAGCAGCACCGGCACCGGCGATTGGCGCACGACCTGCTCGGCATCGCTGCCCAGCAGCATGCGGCCCACGCCGCGCCGGCCGTGGGTGCCGATCACGATCAGCTCGGCGCCCCAGGCCTTGGCCTGGTCGATCACCACGTCGCACACGCGCACGGCGGCGTTCTCGATGAGCTGCGTCTCGGCATGAACGCCGTCGGCCTCGGCGCGGGCCTTCGCGTCGGCCAGGATCTGCCGTCCGCCCTCGGTGAGCTGGTCCACCATCTGCGCCGTCAGCGCGACGCCGGCCTCGGGCACCATCGTGATCGACAGCAGGTCGATCACGTGCAGCAGCTTCAACGTCGCGCCGGTCAGCTTGGCCAGTTGGGTCGCCTCGGCCAGGCCTTGCAGCGAGGTCGGGCTGCCGTCCACCGGCACCAGGATCTTCGTATACATCGTGTCGTGCCCTTCCAGGTTCGCAGGGTCACAGCCCCGCTTCGCGCAGGCGCTGCAGCAGATCGTCGGGCCCGGGCGGTCGCCACGTCGGGTTCGCCGGGCGCTTGAAGGCGACCTTCCATCGGTTCAGCAGGCGTCTCATGGCAGCTCCTTGCACGCAGTTCGACGGCTCGATGACAACGAGCCATGCAACAAGGTCACATGCTTGCGTCGTCCGGTAAACGAGCCGGCAATGCCTGGGATCGGCCGGTAACACCGCGTGAACCGCGTGTATCCGCACACCTTCGGCGGTAATGCTCCGCGCCTTCGCGCTGGCCGCCGTTGATGGCCGTCAATCCGGTCGCCTGCGGCGCGCCTATCGTGCTTGCATGAAGCTGACCTTCCTCGGTGGGACCGGCACCGTGACCGGCTCGAAGTACCTGCTGGAGCACGAGGGCCGCCGGCTGCTCGTCGACGCGGGCCTGTTCCAGGGCTTGAAGCAGCTGCGCCTGCGCAACTGGGATGCCTTCGCGGTGCCGCCATCGTCGATCGACGCGATCGTGCTGACTCACGCACACCTGGACCACAGCGGCTTCGTGCCCAAGCTCGTGCAGCAGGGCTTTCGCGGCCGCGTCTATGCCACGCCGTCCACGCGCGAGCTGTGCGGCCTGCTGCTTCCCGATTCCGGCCGCCTGCTCGAAGAAGAGGCCGACTACGCGAACCGGCACGGCTTTTCCAAGCACCACCCGGCGCTGCCGCTGTACACCGAGGCCGAGGCGCGCGAGGCGCTCGATCGCTTCAGCATGCGCGACTTCGACCACGGCTTCGAGCCGATCCCCGGCGTGCGGGTGCTGCTGCGGCGTGCCGGGCACCTGCTCGGTGCGGCCAGCGTGCGGGTCGAGTGGGACCGCCGTTCGCTGCTGTTCTCGGGCGACATCGGCCGCGGCAACGACCTGCTGATGCATGCGCCCGAGCTGCCCGAGGCTGCCGACTGGGTGGTCATCGAATCGACCTATGGCGACCGCGCGCACGCGGCGGCCGACCCGCTGGCCCAGGTGGCCGAGGTGATCAACCGCACCGCCAGCCGGGGCGGCGTGCTGGTGATCCCGTCCTTTGCGGTGGGCCGTGCGCAGACCCTGCTGTGGGCGATCTCCCAGCTGCGTGCGCAGCGGCGCATCGCCGACGTGCCGATCTACCTGAACAGCCCGATGGCGGCCGACGCGACCGGCATCTACGTTGGCCATGCCGGCGAGCACCGGCTGTCGGCCGCGCAGTGCGAGGCGATGTGCAAGGCGGCCTACCTCGTCAACACGGTCGAGGAATCCAAGCGCCTGAACGAGCTCACCCACCCGGCGGTGATCATCTCGGCCAGCGGCATGGCCTCGGGCGGGCGCGTGCTGCACCACCTGAAGGCCTTCGCGCCGAACCCGCGCAACGGGATCCTGTTTGTCGGCTTCCAGGCGGCGGGCACGCGCGGCGCGGCGATCCTGGCCGGTGCGCCGACGGTGAAGATCCACGGCGAGCAGGTGCCGGTGCGGGCCGAGGTCACCCACATGGATTCGCTGTCGGCGCATGCCGATCGCGACGAGTTGCTGGCCTGGATCGGTGCGCTGCCGGCGCCGCCGCAGCGGGTGTTCGTCACCCACGGCGAGCCGGTGGCTGCCGACGCCTTGCGCCAGGCGATCGAGGAACGCCATCGCTGGCCCTGCACGGTGCCCGAATTCCGAGACACGGTGAGCCTGTGAACGACGTCAACGGTTATGTGAAATCCGGCGGCCGGCTCAAGGCCAGGCGCGCCGGCATCGACACCTACCAGCAGCCGGTGGTCTACATGCGGCGCGACTGCGCGGTCTGCCGCGCCGAGGGCTTCGAGGCGCAGGCGCAGGTCGAGCTGGTGGCCAACGGGCACCAGGTGCCAGCGCTGCTGAACCGCGTCGACGCCGAGTGGCTGGCGCACGACGAGGCCGCGCTGTCCGAGGCCGCCTGGGGCCTGCTCGGCCTGGCCGACGGCGACGAGGTGCTCGTGCGCCACGCGACGCCGCTCGAATCGCTGCGCTTCGTGCGCGCCAAGGTCTACGGCCGCAAGCTCGACTACCCGTCGATGCGCGCGCTAATCGACGACATCAGCCGCGGCCGCGTGTCCGACCTGCACCTCGCGGCCTTCGTCACCGCCTGCGCCGGCGGCCGGCTCGATGCGCAGGAGGTGGTCGCGCTGACGCGGGCGATGGTCGATGTCGGCGAACGCCTGAGCTGGCCGATGTCGCCGGTGATGGACAAGCACTGCGTCGGCGGGCTGCCGGGCAACCGCACGACGCTGATCGTCGTGCCCATCGTCACCGCCTGCGGCGTGGTGATGCCCAAGACCTCGTCGCGCGCGATCACCTCGCCGGCCGGCACGGCCGACACGATGGAGACGCTGGCGCCAGTGGCGCTGGACATCGCGACCATGCGCCGCGTCGTCGAGCGCGAGGGCGGCTGCATCGCCTGGGGCGGCTCGGCGCGCCTGTCGCCGGCCGACGACATGCTGATCCGCGTCGAGCGGCCGCTGGATCTGGACAGCGAGGCGCAGCTGGTCGCCTCGGTGCTGTCCAAGAAGGCGGCGGTCGGCTCCGAGCGCGTGCTGATCGACCTGCCGGTCGGACCGACGGCCAAGGTGCGCAGCAGTGCCGCGGCGCAGTCGCTCGCGGCCAGCCTGATCGAGGTCGGCAGCGCGATCGGGCTGCAGGTGCAGGTGCTCGAGACCGATGGCCGCCAGCCGGTCGGCCGCGGCATCGGCCCGGCGCTGGAGGCGTTGGACGTGATGGCGGTGCTGCACCGCCACACCGAGGCGCCGCAGGACCTGCGCGAGCGCTCGTTGCTGCTGGCCGGCACGCTGCTCGAGATGGCCGGCCGCGCGGGGCCCGGCCACGGCCTGGCGCTGGCCACGCGCACGCTCGACAGCGGCCTGGCGCTCGCCAAGTTCATCGCGCTGTGCGAGGCCCAGGGCGGCCTGCGCGAGCCGCCGCGCGCGGCGCACAGCGCGGTCGTCGCCGCGCCGGCCACCGGCCGCGTCGGCGCGATCGACAACCGCCGCCTGGCGCGCGCCGCGAAGCTCGCCGGTGCGCCGCGCGACCCGGCTGCCGGCGCGGTGATCCATGTCCGGTTGGGCGACGCGGTGGCAGCGGGCGAGCCGCTGTTCACGCTGCACGCCGAGGCGCCAGGGGAGTTGGCTTATGCGTTGGCCTACGTGAACGCGCAGGAGGCGGCGATCGTCGTGATCGACCCGCCAGACAGCGGGGCCGACAGCGCGGCTGATAACGCGCCGGCCGCTGCGGCCGAAACCGGGACCTATCTGCCATGAAGCTTCAGCTCATTGCCCTGCCTGGCGCGGAAGACCGCGCCGACTCGCTGGCCACCCTGCTCGGCGTCACCAGCTGCGTGCTGGACCACCGCCGCTTCCCCGACGGCGAAACCTACCTGCGCGTGGCCGGCGCGGTGGCCGGCGATTCGATCGCCGTCGTCGCGACGCTGCGCGATCCGGACCCGCAGGTCCCCGCCTTGCTGTTCCTCGCCGATGCGCTGCGCGAGCTCGGTGCGGTGCGCGTCGGCCTGATCGCCCCCTACCTGCCCTACATGCGGCAGGACACGCGTTTCCGCCCGGGCGAGGCGGTCACCTCACGCAGCTTCGCCAAGCTGGTGTCGCGTTCCTTCGATTGGCTGGTCACCGCCGACCCGCACCTGCACCGCTACGCCAGCCTGCGCGCGCTCTACGACATTCCGGCCACCGTCGTGGACAGCGCGCCGGCGATCGCCGAGTGGGTGCGGCGCGAGGTCGAGCGGCCCGCGATCATCGGGCCCGACGCCGAGAGCGCGCGCTGGGTGGCCGAGGTGGCGCGGCAGGTCGGCTGCCCGTTCGCGGTGCTCGAGAAACATCGCCACGGCGACCTCGACATCGATCAATCGCTGCCCGATCTCGCGCCGCTGCGCGGCCGCACGCCGGTGCTGGTCGACGACATCATCGCCACGGCGCACAGCATGGCCGGCGCGGTGCGCCTGCTGCGCAGCGATGGCTTCGCGCCGCCGGTGTGCATCGGCGTCCATGCGTTGTTCAGCGGCGATGCCGACGCCGTGCTGCGCGCGACCGGCGCGGCCCACGTCGTGAGCTGCAACACCGTGCCGCACCCGAGCAACGCGATCGACCTGGTGCCCTCGCTGGCCTACGCGACCCGCGACCTGGCGCTGCACGGCGCCGTCATGCCGTAGCCGGCACAACCCCGCGTTTCCCCACCCCCATCGAAGGAGCCCTCCATGAGCATCGGCGACATTTGCCAACGCCACATCATCACGATCGACGCCGTCGCGACCTTGCGCGAGGCCGCCAACCGCATGCGCGAGCACCACGTGGGCGCGCTGGTCGTCACCGTCGAGGCCGCGGGCCAGGACCAGGTGGTGGGCGTGCTCACCGACCGTGACCTGGCCATCGAGGTGCTGGCGCGCGACCTCGGCGCCGCCGACGTGCGCGTCGCCCAGGTCGCCAGCCGCCGCCTGGCCGCCGTGCCGGCCGCCGCCGACATCGGCGAGGCGGTGGCGGTGATGAGCCAAGCCGGCGTGCGCCGCCTGCTCGTCACCGGCGCCGAGGGCCAGCTCGAAGGCTTCGTCACCGCCGACGACCTGCTGGACGCGCTGGCGAGCCAGGTCAGCGGCCTGGCCGCCGCGCTGAAGAGCGGCATCGCGCGCGAGAGCGCCGAGCGCCCGGCCATCGCCCCGCCGCGGCCGCGCCCGGCCTTCCTGCCGCAGGGCACGCCGGGCTTCCAGGACCCGGTCAACTACGGCGGATCCTGACCCCCCGACAAGGCGCTCCGCAGGAGCCGCCGCCCATCAAGTGGCGTGCGCGGATCCGGCTTCGCCGGTCCGCTGCGCGAGCCCCCCCGGGGGGCAGTCCCCGGAAGGGGGCGTGGGGGCTTCAGCTCTCGCCTCCTCCTTCAACTGCCGGCGCAGCACCTTGCCGATCGGCGTGCGCGGCAACTCGCTTCGGAACTCGATGCGGCGCGGGCGCTTGTAGGGCGCGAGGTGGGTCGCACAGTGCTGGCGCAGCGCCTCGGCGTCGAGGCCGGGGTCGCTGGCGATGACGTACAGCGCGATCGCCTCGCCGCTGTGCTCGTCGGGCACACCCACCGCGGCGGCGTCCTGCACGCCGGGGTGCAGGCGCACCGCGTCCTCGATCTCGGCCGGGAAGGCCTTCATGCCGGAGACGACGATCACGTCCTTCTTGCGGTCGACGAACTGCACGTAGCCGTGCTCGTCGAAGCGGCCGATGTCGCCGGTCAGCAGCCAGCCGTCGGCGGTGAAGGTGTGCGCGGTTTCCGCCGGCGCGTTCCAGTAGCCGCGCATCACCTGCGGGCCCTTGACGGCGATCTCGCCGACGCGACCGGGCTCGCAGGGCTGGCCCTGGTCGTCGAGGATCGCCACGTCGGTCGACGACACCGGCAGGCCGAGCCGGCCGCTGCAGCCGGTCGCGTCGACCGGGTTGGCGCAGACGATCGGGGAGGTCTCGGTCAGGCCGTAGCCTTCGATGATGGGCTTGCCCATCAACGCCTGCCAGCGGTCCGACACCGTCGGCAGCAGGGCCATGCCGCCGGCCACGGCGAGCTTCAGGCGATCGCGGTTCGCGCGGGCCACCTCGTCGAAGCCCGGCGCCTTCAGCAGCGCGTCGAACAGCGTGTTGACGCCGGTGATGACGGTGAACGGCGTGTGCCGCAGCACGTCGATGAAGCGCGGCATGTCGCGCGGGTCGGGAATCAGCACGTTATGGCCACCCAGGCGCAGGAAGACCAGCAGGTTGGCCGTCAGAGCGAACACGTGGTACAGCGGCAGCGCGGTGATCACCGTCTCTTCGCCGTCCTTCAGCAAGCCGGCCGTCCAGGCCACGACCTGCTCGAGGTTGGCCACCAGGTTGCCGTGCGTCAGCACCGCGCCCTTGGGCCGGCCGGTGGTGCCGCCGGTGTACTGGATGAAAGCCATGTCCTCGGGGCCGAGCGCCACGTCCTGCAGTGGCAGGTGTTCACCCTGGGCCAGCACGTCGTGCAGGCTGTGCGCGGACGGCATCTCCCAGTCGGGCACGGCGTGCTTGACGTGACGCAGCACGAAGTTGACCAGCCACCGCTTGGGGGCCGGGAACAGGTCGCCGACCTGGGTCACGACCACGTGCCTGACCGTCGTGCCCGGCACCGCCTGCTCCGCCGTGTGGGCGAAGCCCTCGAGCACCACGAGCACCGTGGCGCCGGAGTTGTTGAGTTGATGTTGCAGCTCGGACGCCGTGTACATCGGGTTGACGTTGACGACCACCATGCCGGCGCGCAACGCGCCGAACACGCAGACTGGGTGCTGCAGCGTGTTGGGCAGCATCACCGCCACGCGGTCGCCGCGGGCCACGCCGGGCTGGTGCTGCAGCCACGCGGCAAAGCGGCGGCTCAGGGCGTCGAGCACGGCATAGCTGATCGTCACGCCGAGGCTGGTGAAGGCCGGCCGCCCGGCGAAGCGGGCGCAGCTGCGTTCGAGCAGGGCTTTCAGCGAGGGGCAGCCTTGCCAGTCGACCTCGGCCGGCACGCCGCGGGGGTAGGAGGCGAGCCAGGGCCGGGTTGCGGCCGGGGTGGGCGAGGGGGCGGTGGTGTCCATGGCGGGTCTCCGGTGGCAACAGGGACTTCGACGCTTTTCGACTCTAGGCCGCCGCAACGCGCGTGCCTTGCGCCAGCGCAGACCCGCGGGGCGCCGGGCGCGCGGGCGGTGACGCTTGAGCCGCGTCAAGGCATCCGGCATGCCGGCATGCCTCAATCGACCGCATGGTTTCGTGCGATCGACGATGAACAACAAGCCCTGGCGCTCGATGGGCGCGCTGCTCCTGGCGATGATGGCGGTGTGGCTGCTGGTGGACTGGTGGCAGGCCGGGCGCGAGCTCGCCACCGTGCCCTACAGCCAGTTCGAGACCGAACTGCGCGACGGCCAGTTCAGCGAGGTGCAGGTCGGCGACCGCACGATCATCGGCACCCTGCGCACGCCGCGCGACGGCAAGACGCACGTCGCCGCGACGCGGGTCGAGCCGGCGCTGGCCGAGCGGCTGGCGCCCACCGGCGTGACCTACAGCCGCCTGCCCGAATCCGGCGGATTGACCACGCTGCTCGGCTGGCTGGTGCCGCCGCTGCTGTTCTTCGGCCTGTGGACACTGGCCAACCGTCGCCTGATGGGCCGCGGCGGCGCCGGGCTGCTGGGCATCGGCCAGAGCAAGGCCAAGGTCTACATGGAGCCCAAGACCGGGGTCACCTTCGACGACGTGGCCGGCGTCGACGAGGCCAAGGCCGAGCTGCAGGAGGTGGTCGATTTCCTGCGCAACCCGAAGGAGCATGGCCGGCTCGGTGCGCGCATGCCCAAGGGCGTGCTGCTGATGGGCCCCACCGGCACCGGCAAAACCCTGCTGGCGCGCGCCGTGGCCGGCGAGGCCGGGGTGGCCTTCTTTTCGATCAGCGGCTCCGAGTTCATCGAGATGTTCGTCGGGGTCGGCGCCGCGCGGGTGCGCGACTTGTTCGAGCAGGCCCGGGCCAACGCGCCGGCGATCATCTTCATCGACGAGCTCGACGCGCTGGGCAAGGCGCGCGGTGCGGGCTCGGTCTTCGGCGCCCACGACGAGCGCGAGCAGACGCTGAACCAGCTGCTGGTCGAGCTGGACGGCTTCGACCCCAGCGTCGGCGTGGTGCTGCTGGCCGCGACCAACCGGCCCGAGATCCTCGACCCGGCGTTGCTGCGCGCCGGCCGCTTCGACCGCCAGGTGCTGGTCGACCGGCCGGACCGTGGCGGGCGGCTCGCGATCCTGAAGGTGCATGCGAAGAAGATCCGCCTGGCGCCCAGCGTCGACCTGGATCAGGTCGCGGCGATCACCGTCGGCTTTGCCGGCGCCGACCTGGCCAACGTCGTCAACGAGGCGGCGCTGGCCGCCACGCGGCGCCGGGCCGATGCGGTGACGCTGGACGACTTCACCCAGGCCATCGAGCGCATCGTCGCCGGCATCGAGAAGAAGCATCGCCTGCTCGGCGAGCAGGAACGCCGCCTGGTCGCGACGCACGAGCTCGGCCATGCGCTGACCGCGCTCGCGCTGCCAGGCACCGACCAGGTGCACAAGGTGTCGATCGTGCCGCACGGCGTCGGCGCACTCGGCTACACGCTGCAGCGACCGAGCGAGGACCGCCATGTGCTGCGCCGCGGCGAGCTGGCCGACAAGCTGGCGGTGCTGCTCGGCGGCCGTGCGGCCGAGGTGCTGGTTTTCGGCGAGCCCTCCACCGGCGCCGCCGACGACCTGGCCAAGGCCACCGACCTGGCGCGCGACATGGTGCTGCGCTGGGGCATGGACGACACGCTGGGCCCGGTGGCCTATGCCGACCGGCCGCCCAGCTTCCTGTTCGGCCCGGGCGGCGAGCCGGGGTCGGGCGGCGGCCGCTTCAGCCCGCAGACCGCAGAGCGCATCGACGATGCGGTGCGCCAGCTGCTCGAGCAGGCCATGGCGCGTGCCACCACGCTGCTGCAGGCGCGCCGGCGCGTGCTGACCGAGGCGGTGCAGGCGCTGATGGCGCGCGAGACGCTGGACGCGGCCGAGTTGTCGGCGCTGGCCGGTCTGGAAGGCGGGGGGCCGGCCGGCGTGGCGCCGGCAGCCGATCAGCCCACGCTGCCGAGCAGCAAGGCCTGCAGCACGTAGCGGCGGTTGCCCGCGCCGGTCGCGCCGTTGTCGAGCCGGTGGGCGAGCGCATCGGTGGCCGGGTGTTCACCGGCCAGCGCGTCGTAGACCGGCACGCCGGCATGGATGCGGATCTGCTCGACCAGCGCGGGCGGCAGGCCCTGGCACTCGATCGCGTCGTACAGGCGCCCGAGCACCCGCGCCGTCTGCGGCAGCACCGGGCCGTCGGTCAGGCCTGCCACGCTCGGGCGGATGCGCACGACCCGGGCCCCCAGCGACTGGGCGGCCTGTTCGAACAGCACGGCGTCGGGGCTGTCCTCGGCCTCGCAGATCAGGCCCAGGTTCTTGCCTTGCAGCGGGCGGTGGGCGCCACCGGCCAGCGCAGCGTGCTTCAACGCGGCGGCGCTGGCCGCCAGGGCATCGCGCTGGCTTTCGGACAACGTGTCGACACTGCCGGGGAAATCGGGGGGCAAGGTGGTGGTGGGCATCAGGCTCCCCACAGCCTGAGAACGGCAAGTCGCGGGAGTGACGCAAGGCTACCGGGCTGAGATATCGCTGCCTTGACGGGCGTCAACGGCCGCCCTAGGGAGTTGTGCTGATACACGCCCGTCATCGACCGTTGACCGAGTGTTACCGAGCGACGCGCGCCGTTGGCACGCCGTTGGCGACCGCTGCCTAGAGTGCATCCCATTCCATCGAGACCAGATCCACCGCCTGCCAGGAGCCCGCCATGCTGAACCCCGCCGTTTCGAACGCCCTGCCGCCCGTCACCGCCGCCGCCACCGCGGCCCGCGCCACGGAGCGTGCCGCCGAGCACCAGCGCGTCGGCCAGGAGATCGCCGAGGTGCTGCGGCTGGTGCAGGAGCAACTCACGCCGCAGCGCCGCATCGTGCGTGCAGGCGAGACGGTCTACCAGGCCGGCGATGCGTTCGGCAACCTCTATGTGCTCAATTCCGGCCTGTTCAAGCAGATCAACCTGTCGGCCGACGGCCGCGAGCAGGTCGTCGCGCTGAAGTTCCGCGGCGACTGGATGGGCTTCGACGGCATCGCCCCGGGCCACTACGCCTGTGACGCCGTCGCCATGGACACCGGCGAGGTCTGGGTGCTGCGCTACGACGCCGTGCTGGCCGCCTGCGCCACCCGCCCCGCGCTGCTGCGCGTGCTGCACGAGGCGATGAGCCGCGAGATCGGGCGCGACCGCGACTCGCTGATGTCGGTCTGCTCGCTGCCGGCCGACGCCCGCGTGGCCGATTTCCTGCGCTACTGGGCCGATTCGCTGGCCAAGCGCGGCCTGCGCACCGACCAGATCACGCTGCGCATGACGCGTGCCGAGATCGGCAACTACCTGGGCATGACGCTCGAGACCGTCAGCCGCTCGCTGTCGCGCCTGGCGCGCCAGCAACTGATCCGCTTCACCGAGAAGGGCCGGCGCGACGTGCAGATCCCCGACGTCAGCGCGCTCGTCGCCTACGTCCAGGGCAGCCTGGCGCCGGCACCGGCGGCGCTGCAATAAGCCAGCCCGCGGCCACGAACGGCAGGGCCAGCCGTTACCGGTTGGCCAGCAGCCGCGCCATCGCGCGCGCGAGTTCGGCGCGGCTGTAGGGCTTGCGCAGCAGCTCCCAGCTGCGCGGCGAGTCGCGGTCGGCCTCGAGCAGCTCGGCCGAGAAGCCCGACATCAGCAGGATGGCCAAGCGCGGGAAGCGCCGCTGCGCCTCGCCGGCCAGCTCGGTGCCGCGCATGCCGGGGCCGAGCGCGATGTCGGTCAGCAGCAGGTCGAAATCGGCCTCGGGGCCGAGCGAGAGCAGTGCCTGCTCGGCCGTCGTGGCGCTGGTGACGCGGCAGTCCAGGGCGGCGAGAAAGGCCTGCACGACCTTGCGCACCTCGCTGTCGTCCTCGACCAGCAGCACCTTCAGCCCCGCCGGCAAGGCCTCGTCCGCATGGTCGTCGGCCTCGGCGTGGGCATGGTCGTGCCAGGGCTGCGGGATGTACAGGGTCACCGTGGTGCCGGCGCCCGGCGCGCTGTCGATCGAGATGGCGCCCTTCGACTGCTTGATGAAGCCGTACACGGTCGACAGGCCCAGCCCGGTGCCGCGGCCGGCGCCCTTGGTCGTGAAGAAGGGCTCGAAGGCCCGCTCCTTGACCTCCTCGGGCATGCCGAAGCCGGTGTCGGCGATCGCAATCGCGACGAAGCGCTCGCCGCGGGCACTCGGGTCGTCGAGCTCCCGCCGCAGGCCGGTGGGCAGGCTGTCGATCGCCTCGCAGCTGAAGCGCAGGTGGCCACCGTCGGGCATCGCGTCGCGTGCATTGATCGCGATGTTCAGCAGCGCCGACTCGAGCTGGCCGGGGTCGGCCATCACCGGTGGGCAGCCGGGCCGGATGTCCGCCTCGATGCGGATGCGCTGGTCGACCGTGCGGCGCAGCATGTCGGCCAGCGAGCCGATCATCGCGCTCACGTCCACCGGCGCCGGCTGCAGCACCTGGCGGCGCGAGAAGGCCAGCAGCTTGCCGGTCAGTTCCGCGGCGCGGCGGGTCGCCCGCATCGCGGCGCCGACCAGCTGCAGCGCATGGGTGTCGGCCACCAGCGCCGGCCGTTCCTCCAGCACCTGCAGGTTGCCCTGGATCACCGTCAGCAGGTTGTTGAAATCGTGGGCGATGCCGCCGGTGAGCTGGCCCACGCTCTCGAGCCGCTGGGCGTGGTTCAGCGCCTCTTCCGACTGGGCCCGCTGCAGGCTGGTGGCCAGCAGGCTGGAGACCGCCTCGAGGAAGCGCTGCTCCTCGGCGCCGAAGCGCTGGGTGGTCTGCGAGCGGGCCGCCAGCGCGCCGATCGCGCGGCCGCGGTCGAACAGCGGCACGGCCAGCGCGCTGACCAGCCCGGCGTCGAGGTAGCCGGCCGGGACGGCGTAGCGCGTTTCGCTGCGGTAGTCCGCCACGACCACCGGCGCGCCCTCGTGCACCACGAAGCCGGGCGGCGTGTCGGGCCGGTTGGGCACCTTGTCGCCCAGGCGCTCGCCGGCCACGCCGCCGACGCAGCCGGCGACGCGGAATTCCTGCCGGCCGGCATCGAGCAGGAACACCACCACCACCTCGACCTGCAGCGCCTGGGCCACGATCAGCGGCACGTGCTCGACGAGGATGTGCGGGTCGCGCGTGTCGGCCGCGAGCCGCCCGAGCTGGGCCAGGTGCTCGCTGTAGCGCGCGCGCTGCAGCGCCTTCTTGACGCGCGGGTAGGCGCCGATGTCGCGGATGGCGGCGACGGTGAACGGCAGCCCTTGCGACTGCAGCGGGCTCAGTGCGATCTCGACCAGCACCTCGCTGCCGTCCTTGCGCTTGGCCACCAGGTCCATGTCGTTGCCCATCGGGCGCGAGCGCGGCGCCTTGCCATAGGCCTCGCGGTACGAGGCGTGGCGCGGGCGGATGCTGTCGGGCACCAGCGCATCGACGCCCAGGCCGATCAGCTCGGACACGTCATAACCGAGCAGTTGGGCGGCAACCGGGTTGGCCAGTGCGATGCGACCGGCCTGGTCGACCAGCAGCAGCGCATCGGGGTAGGCGGCGAAGATCGAGCGGAAGACCGCGCGCTCCTCGATGCCGGTGGGCAGCGCGGGCGCCGGGACGTGGGGCGGGGGCGGCTGCAACATCGAATCGCCTCTCGGGGGATCAGGTGACCGGCGGCACGAAGATGTAGCCCGCGCCGCGCACCGATTTGATGATCTGCGGGTTCTCGGCGTCGGCCTCGAGCTTCTTGCGCAGCCGGCCGACCTGCACGTCGATCGTGCGGTCGAACGGCGCGGCTTCGCGGCCACGCGTGTTCTCGAGCAGGAAATCGCGCGACAGCACGCGCCCGGCATGCTGCACGAAGGCGACGAGCAGGTCGAACTCGCCGGTGGTCAGCGTGACGTCCTGGCCGCCCGGCGCGGTCAGGCGGCGCGCCGCAGTGTCCAGCGTCCAGCCGAGGAAGTTGTGCTGCTGGCGCGGCGGGCCGGCCGGCGCGGGCGCGCCGCCGGCAGGCGCCTCGGCCGGGCCGAGCCGCCGCAGCACGGCCTTGATGCGGGCCAGCAGCTCGCGCAGGTCGAAGGGCTTGGTCACGTAGTCGTCGGCGCCGACCTCGAGCCCGACGACCTTGTCGATCGCATCGCCGCGCCCGGTCACGATGATCAGGCCGCAGCGGTGGTGCTCGCGCAGCTGGCGGGCGATCGAGAAGCCGTCCTCGCCGGGCAGGCCGAGGTCGAGCAGCACCAGGGCCGGCGCGTCGGCCGTCATCAATGACATCAGCGCCGCACCACTGTGCACGGCGCTGACGCGGAAGCCCTGGCCCTGCAGGTAACTGCAGAGCAGCGCGGTGATATCGGGCTCGTCGTCGAGAACGGCGATGTGTTGGGCAGTCGTCACGAGAATGCGGGAGGCGGGACTCCGGGCGAGGGTAGCAAATTTGGCCTACATGGTGCCAACAAAGGGTGTTGCAAACCGACACCGAGGGGAAACGCCCAGTTGACCGACTGTTTCGCGTCGATTCGATGCATTGGCAACCCGTTGACCACCGTTTCCTAGAGTGACACCAAGCGCCGAGGCCCACCCGGCGCGGCACATCGAGGAGACCGCGATGAACGCCATGACCGTCTGCGATGCCTACGAACTGCGCTTTCGCTCGCTCTTCAACGAGGGCCGGGCCTACGCCTTCCCCTGCGATGCCGAAGGCCATGTCGACCTCGATGCGCTGAGCCCCCGTGCGCTGCAGAACTACTTCTATGCGCGCACCGTCGTCGGGCGCGAATTCTCGATGCCCTTCGTCCAGCCCTGCGCCTTTCACTGACGGGCTGATGACCTGGGGGCCGGCGCCGCAGCAGCGTCGGGCATGATGCCGAGGTGGACATTCCAACGTACGAGTTGCCGCCGCTGATGCCCGGGCTGGCCGCGGCGCTGGTCATCGGGCTGCTGATCGGCCTGGAGCGCGGCTGGAGCGCGCGCGACCGGGCCGAGGGCCAGCGGGTCGCGGGCCTGCGCACCTTCTCGCTGATCGGCCTGCTGGGCGGCGTGCTGGCCAGCCTGGCCGAGCACGTGGGCCCCTGGCCGCTGGCGGCGGGCCTGCTGGGCCTGGCGCTGCTGCTGGCGGTGGGCTACCGCGAGGCGGTGCGCGCCGAGGGCGACCTGAGCGCCACCACCGCGGTGGCGGCCCTGTTGACGCTGGCGCTCGGTGCGCTGGCCGCCGGTGGCCACGCGGTCTCGGCGCTGGCGGCGGCGGTCGTCGCGGCGGTGCTGCTCGACTACAAGTCCACCCTGCACGGCTGGCTGAACCTCGTCGAGCACCGCGAGTTGCGCGCGGGCCTGCAGATGCTGGTGCTGTCGGTCGTCGTGCTGCCGCTGCTGCCCGACACGGGCTTCGGCCCGCACCAGGCGCTGAACCCGTACCGGCTCTGGTGGGCGGTGGTGCTGCTGGCCGGGCTGTCGCTCGCCGGCCATGCGGCGATGCGCTTTTCCGGCCCGCAGCGCGGCGTGCTGTTGACGGGCGTGCTTGGCGGCGTGGCGACCTCGACCTCGGCCACGCTGGCGCTGGCCCGGCGTGCCCGACGCGAGCCCGCGCTGCTCGCGCCGGCGCTGGCCGGTGCGCTGGCCTCGAGCGGCATGATGTTCGTGCGCATCCTCGTGATCATCACCGTGCTGCAACCGTCGCTCGGTCGCATGGTCGCGCTGCCGCTGCTGGGCGCGGGGGGTGTGCTGTTCGCTCTCGCGGCCTGGCGCTGGCGCCGGCGCGGCGACGGCGCGGCCGGCGGCGCCGAGGACGTGTCGCCCTTCGACCTGGGCACGGTGATCGGCTTCGGCGCGCTGCTGGCGGTGGTGGTGGTGCTGGTCGACGCCGCCAAGGCCTGGTTCGGCGCGGCCGGCATCTACGTGGTGGCGGCGCTGTCGGGCCTGGTCGACGTGGACCCGGTGGTCGTGTCGCTGGCGCGGCTGCACGCGGCCGGTGACGCGGCGAACGCGGCCTCGGTGGCGATGATCGGGGTCGGGCTGGCCGTGATCGCCAACATGGTGACCAAGCTGGTCATGGCCGGTGCCGCTGGCGGCCTGGCCTTCGCCCGCGGGCTGGTCGGCGGGTACCTGGGCTCGGTGGTGGCAGGCGCCGCGCTGGCGGCGGCCAGCGGGCTGCTGGGCTGAAGGGCCGGGCCGGTCCGGGCAGTCAGGGCCGGCGTTCGAACTGCGCCTGGCAGGCGGTGCAGCGGGCGGCGGTCAGCTGGGCCTGCAGGCGGCCCGGGGCGATCTTTTCGCCGCAATCCACGCATTGGCCGTAGGTGCCGGCGGCCAGGCGCGCGCGGGCCTGCTCGATCTGGCGCAACTCGGCCAGGTGCCGCTCGATTCCGGCGCTGTCGACCTCGGCCCGGGCCTCTTCGCCGGCGCCGTCCTTCTGGTCGGTGACCTCGGCGCCGACGTTTTCCTCACGGACCTGGCCGGCGGCGATCCACTGCTCGAGCTGGCGCGCCCGTTCGTCCAGGCGGGCGGCAATCTCGGTCATCGAAGCAGAAGGGGAGGCGGACATTGGCGGGCTCGCAGCGGTGGCAGGGCGATGCCCGTATTGTTCGGCCAGACGGCCAAGTCTGCTTGACTTTGCGCAAGCCTCTCAAGCCGTCAGGGCAGCAGCACGGCCGCGCCATTCAGGCGCCCGGCGCGCAGGTCGGCCAGTGCCTGGTTCGCCTCGCGCAAGGGGTAGGCCGTCGTCTCGACCCGCAGCGGCAGGCGTGCCGCGATCGAGAGGAACTCGGCCGCGTCGGCGCGTGTCAGGTTGGCCACCGAGACGAGTTGCCGCTCCTCCCACAGCAGCCGGTAGGCGAAGCTCGGGATGTCGCTCATGTGGATGCCGCCGCAGACCACGCGGCCGCCCTTGCGCACTGCCTGCAGCGCCAGCGGCACCAGGGCGCCGACGGGCGCGAAGATGATCGCCGCATCGAGCGGCTCGGGCGGCGGCGAGTCGGACGCGCCGGCCCAGGCGCAGCCAAGTTCCCGCGCGAACGCCTGGGCGGCCGTGTCGCCGGGGCGGGTGAAGGCGAAGACCGTCTTGCCTTCGTGCGCGGCGACCTGCGCGATCAGGTGTGCGGCGGCGCCGAAGCCATACAGGCCGAGTGTTTTCACTTCTCGCCCCGCCACCTTGAGCGCACGCCAGCCGATCAGGCCGGCGCACAGCAGAGGGGCGGTGTGCGCGGCGTCGGCCGGCAGCGTCAGTGGCAGGCAGAACGCCGCCTCGGCGATCACGTGCGTCGCGAAGCCGCCGTCGCGCCCGTGGCCGGTGAACACCGGTGCATCGCACAGGTTCTCGCGGCCACTGGCGCAGTAGGCGCAATGGCCGCAGGTGTGACCCAGCCAGGCCACGCCGGCGCGCCGGCCGACCCACGCCGCGTCGACACCGGGGCCGACGCAGTCCACGATGCCGACGATCTCGTGCCCCGGCACGACCGGCAGCTTCGGCAGTGCCAACTCGCCGTCGACCACATGCAGGTCGGTGCGGCAGACCGCGCAGGCCTCGACCACCAGGCGCAATTCACCCGGGCCGGGCAGCGGGTCGGGCCGCTGCAGCCACTGCAGCGGCTGGCCCGGCGCGACCAGCACCATCGCCTGCATGAAGGCGCTTTACGTGATCGAGATGCGCCGGCGGCCGCCGCCCTCGCGCTTGGGCAGCGTGAGCTTCAGGATGCCGTCTTCGAGCTTGGCGACGACAGCCTTGTCATCGATCTCGTGGGCCAGCGAGAAGCCGCGCGAGGCGCTGCCGACATAGGTTTCCTTCAGCAGCGTGCGGCCGCCGGATTTCTCTTCCTTCTCCTTGCGGACCTCGGCCGAGATCGAGACGAAATTGCCGTCGACCGAGACCTGGATGTCTTCCTTCTTCGCGCCCGGAATCTCGGCACGAACGGAGTAGTCCTTGTCGTTCTCGGTCACGTCGATGCGGATGTCGGCCGGCATGTCCTTGTCGAAGCCCGACAGGCGCGGAAAGCGGCGAAACATGTCGGGGAAGAACTGTTCGAACGGGTCGTAACGGGTCAGTGCGCTCATGAGCTTCTCCTGTGCGTTCGTGGCAGGTTCAATATCCGGCCGAGGCCGGCGAAAACCAGTCTAGGAAGCCACACCGATCAGGCTTTGAGAAGGGTCAACCCAGGGGGTGCGGGCCCCCACGTTGCGCCTAGACGCTGCGCCGCCGCACGCGCGCACCGTCCTTGACCGCCGAACTCGGGTAGACGATCACCGGTTCGCCCGGCGACAGGCCTTCGCGCACCGAGGCCTCGCTGCCGTTGCGCGCGTCGATCTGCACCGGCTGCAGCGCCGCGCGGCCGCCGCGCAGCACGAACACCGCCATGCCGCCGCCGGCCGCATCGGCGCGCGGGAACACCGCGCTGACCGGCACCTTCACCGCCTGCTCAACCGAGCGCGTGATGATGCGCACGTTGACGCGGTAGCCGTCGCCCAGCGCCTGCCATTGCGCCGGCGGGCTGGTCAGGTCGATCAGCACCTTGACACGCTGCTCTTCGACGCCGAGCGCCGACACCTTGGTGAACGCCGCCGGCTCGACGTGCCGCACGCGGCCCTCGAGCGTGCCGGGGCCGCCCCAGCGCTCGATCAGCACGCGGCTGCCCGGCCGGGCCTGCAGGGCGTCCGTGGTCAGCAGCTCGGCCACGACCTCCAGCGCCCGCGTGTCGCCCAGCTCCACCAGCGGCGTGCCGATGGCGACGGCCGATTCGCTGGCCTGCGCCACGCGCAGCACGCGCCCGGCGATCGGCGAGCGCAGCACGAAGCCCTGTTCGCCCAGCCGCCCGGGGCTGCGCACGGCGCCCAGCGCGGCGCGGGCCTGGTCGAGCTGGTGGTCGGCGACGTGGCGGGCTTCGAGGGCGGCGTCGAGCTCCTTCTGGGCTGCCTGCGCGGCAAGGCGGTCGCTGTCGAGCTTGGTCGGCGAGACGAAGCCCTGGGTGGCGAGCTGTTCGGTTCGGCGCTGTTCGTTGCGCGCCTGCTGCAGCACCACGCGCGCGGCCTCGGCTCGCGCCGCTGCGAGCCCGACGCCGGCCTGCGCCACCTCGACCTGGGCCTGCTGCTCCCGCAGCGTGCGCTCGTCCTGCATCGGCGACAGGACCGGCTGCAAGGTGGCGACCGCCGCGTTCGCCTCCACCGCGTCGCCCTCGCGCAGCGTGATGCGCGCGAGCAGCCCCGCCAGCGGGGCCGAGACCACGTAGCGGTCACGCAGGCGCGTCTTGCCGTCTTCGTCGATGCTGGTCTCGAAGCGGCCCTTCGTGACGGTCGCGACTTCCACCTCCACCGGGCGCGGTGCGAAGGCCCAGGCGAGCAGGGCGACGGTGAGGACACCGGCCGTGGTGGCGTAGATCCAGGTTTTCTTTTTCATGTTGCCTGCGTTTTTTGGGGGGGATACCGGCTCCCAGCTTGCAACCGTCGGTGGCGTGGCACCGCGCTTGTATTCAACCCGTGCCTTGGCACCCACGATGGACTCGGCCGGGGGCCGGCAGGGGGTGGGGCGATTTTGGGAGCGCCGAAGGCGAGGGCGCGGACACATGAGCCCCACCGCCTGCGGGCCCCCGGCCGCCGCGCCAACCGCTGCACTGCAAAGTGCGCCGCACCGCTCATCAATCCCTCGTCTTCAAAGCCGCCACCATGTCCAGCCGGTCGATCCGGCGGCGAACGACCAGGGCGCTCGCGGTCCCGGCCACCAGGATGCAGATCGACGCCCAGGCGTAGGTGCGGGCGCGGATGACCACGGGGAAGTAGAACTGGTCGGACTTCAGCAGCTCGGCGATCAGGTGGACCAGCCCCCAGCCGAGCAGCATGCCCAGCGGCAGCGCGATGGCGATGACGATCGCCAGCTCGCCCAGCAGCAGGCCCGAGACCTCGGCGCGGCTGAAGCCGAGCACGCGCAGGCTGGCCAGCTCCCAGGCACGCTCGGCCAGCGCGATGCGGGCGTTGTTGTAGACCACGCCGACCGCGATGATGGCCGCGAAGGTGGTCAGCACCGTGCTCATGATGCGGATGTTGCGGGCGCTGATCTCCTCCATGTTGCGCAGCATCGTCGCCTTGCTCCAGGCGCCCGCGGCGCGCGGCAGCGCCTTGCTCGCCTCCAGCACATCGGCTTCGCGGCCGCGCTCGATCGCGAGCACGAAGCCGGTCGACAGGTCGGGTTCGCCGAGCAGGCGGTTCAGCGTGTCGCGGTCCATGTAGGCATTCAGGCCCATCATCTCGCGCACCGTCGCGCCGAGCGGCATGGTCACGGTGCGCTCGCGGCCCTCGAGGATCTCGACCTGCACCGGGTCGCCCACCTTCAGCCCCAGCTTGTCGGCCAGGCGGTCGGTCAGCACGAGGCCGCGGCCGTCGAGCAGCGTCTCGCGCCGGTCGACGTCGATCACGCGGTACAGCTCGGGCCGTGCCGCATAGCCGCGGATCATGCTGCGCTCGCGCCGGTGGCCGTTGACGAGCGTGACCGGCACGAAGCGGCTCGACTCGACCTGCGTCACCCCGGGCAGCCGCGCCAGCTCGCGCCGCACGCCGTCGTCGACGGCCTCGGCCGTCCAGACGCTGATGTCGCCGCGCAGGCCGAGGCGCATCTGGGTGTCGACGACGACCTCGATCGCGTCGCGGAAGAAGTTGCCCATGATGACGATCGCCACCGCGGCGGCGACGCCGGCGATCGACAGCCCGGTGCGCAGCGGCCGCCGCTCCATGTTGCGCACGATCATCCGCGTGGCCGGCCCCATGCGCTCGATGCCCAGCGTTTCCAGCAGCGTGCGGCGGTAGTGCCCGGGGGCCGGCGGGCGCATCGCCTCGGCCGGCGGCAGGCGCACCGTGGCGATGATGGCGTTCATCGTGCCGCCGATGGCCGTGAGCACGGTGAGCCCCGCGCTGACGGCCAGCAGCCACGGCGCGATGCGGTGCTCGAAGCTCGGGAAGTGGAAGAACTCGGCGTACAGGCCGGTGAACATCGTGCCCAGCCGGTCGCCCGCCGCGATGCCCAGCACCAGCCCCAGCGTGACGATCAGCAGCACCAGCTTCAGGTAGTGCACGCCGATCGCGAGGTTCGGGTAGCCCAGCGCCTTCAGTGCGGCGATCTGCTCGCGCTGGGTCGACACCAGGCGCGAGACCACCACGTTGAGCAGGAAGGCCGCGACGCCGAGGAAGATCGCCGGCAGCACCGTGCCGAGCACGCGCTGCTCCTTGATCTCGTTGTCGAGCATCGCGTGCGAGGTCTGGTCGGCGCGGCCGTGCGCCTCGCGGCCGCCGTAGCGCGCGAGCAGCTGCGTGACGCCGTCGATCGCCGCCTGCTCCGAGGCCCCCGGCGCGAGCTTGAGCGCGACGCGGTTGAACGCGCCATCCATGTCGTAGGCGGCGGCCAGTGCGTCGCGGTCGAGCCAGAAGACGCCGAAGCCGCGCGTGTCCGGCATGCCCCACAGGCCGGCGAACACGAACTCGGGCGACAGGGCCGTGCCGGTGACGACGAGCGTGCGCTGGCGTCCGTTGATCTGCGCGCTCAGCGTGCTGCCCGGGTGCAGGTGGTGGGCCTGGGCGAAGCCCTCGGAGACCAGCACCTCGAGCTGGCTGTTGGCGTGCAGGTCGGGCAGGCGCCCGCTGGCGACGCTGACGCGGTTCATGTGCTGCGGCCGGCGCCGATCCAGGCCGATCAGCTGGCCGATGATCGGGTCGACGACACCGGGCAGCTCGATGCGCACGATCTCTTCCAGCGTGGTCTGTGCGTCGGCCACGCCGGGCACCTCGCGCAAGACGTCGGCCAGCGCATTCGGCGCGCGCTTGACGCTGGCGAACACATCGGCGAAGCGGCCATCGGCGTAGAAGCGGTCGCGCGCCAGCGCCAGCGAATCGACCGCCGACAGGCTGGTGATGAAGCCGCCGACCCCGCTGGCGACGACCAGCGCGATCGTGAGCGCCTGGCTCCACATCAGCTTCAGGTCGCGCAGCAGCTTGCGGTCCAGCGCTTTCATCGCGTCACCACGAGAGCTCCGATGGGCGGATCTTGTGCTCGTTGCGCACGATGCGCTGGATGCGCCCGTCTCCGAGGTAGACCACACGATCGGCCATGCCGGCGATCGCTGCGTTGTGGGTGATGACCACGGCGGTGGTGCCGATCTCCTCGTTGACGTGGGCGATGACCTCCAGCACCAGCTTGCCGGTCTGGTAGTCGAGCGCGCCGGTCGGCTCGTCGCACAGCAGCACCTCGGGCCGCTTGACGATGGCGCGCGCGATCGCCACGCGCTGCTGCTCGCCGCCCGAGAGCTGGGCCGGGAAGTGGTCGCGCCGCGGCGTCAGGCCGACACGGTCGATCGCCTCGTCGACCGGCATCGGGTGCTGGACGATGTCGGTCACCAGCGCGACGTTCTCGCGCACGGTGAGGCTGGGGATCAGGTTGTAGAACTGGAAGACGAAGCCGACGTGATCGCGGCGGTATTCGGTCAGTGCGGCTTCACCGGCGGCGCTCAGGTTGTGGTCGCCGAACATCACCTGGCCGCTGCTGGCCGCGTCGAGGCCGCCGAGGATGTTCAGCAGTGTCGACTTGCCGCTGCCCGAGGGACCGAGCAGCACGATGAACTCGCCGCGCGCGATGTCGAGGTCGACATCACGCAGCGCGACGACCTCGACCTCGCCGGTGCGGTAGACCTTGCTCAAGCCCCGGGCGCGAAATAGGGCCGGAGCCGGGGACGCGCTGGGCTGTGTGTCAGTCTCCGATGGGGGCGCCGCCAGCCCAGTGGGCGGTCCACTCATCCCACAGCTCCTGCTGCATCGAGGCGACGGCCTGCTGCCAGGCCGTCACGGCCTGCCACTGGGCGCTCTGGATGGCCCACCAGACCTGCGACGCGGCGTTGAACCAGTCGGTCGGCATGCCGGTGCCTGCCGGCGTGAGGGAAGCGTTGGTCGCCATGGCGTGTGCTCCTGGGTGATCGGGTCGTGGCCGCGCGTCGGCAGGCGGGGTGCGCCGACGTGGCGGATGCGGTGAAGGGGGAATGCGTGAAGCGGCCGGTCATGGCGTGCCTGTCCCCGTTCGGCCTCGGCCAGACCGCCATCGGCGGATGGTCTGCCACAACTGCCAGGCCGTCAACGCATGACCCAACAGCCGACGTGTACCGAAACGCTTCAAGACGACGAGGGCCGCGGCGCCCGCCAGCAACCAGCTCGGGCGGCGGCGAACGCCGGCCAAGCCGCGCGCCAGCATGGCGGCCGGCGCCAGCTGGGCCTGCAGGTGGGCGGTGTCGCTGCGCAGGGTCTGGCGCTGCAGCGCGGCGTGGGCCACGAGATGGTGGCGGCGCGCCGCCAGCACGTCTGCTCGGCGCTCGCCGTGGCTGCCGTGGCGGTGGGCGTTCATCGCGGGGAGAGTTCATCCTGGTCGCGCCGCAACTCGCCCAGCGTCGCCTGCAGCAGGGGCGGCCTGACGGCCGAAAGCTGCCGCCAGCGCCAGCCGGCCACGCCGGCGGCGACGAGAAAGGCCGCGGCCAGCACGCCGAGCGCCGTCACGCGCTGCTCGGGCGGGCACAGCATCACGACCCAGGCCGCGGCGAGCACCACGCCGGCGAAGAGCAGGAACAGCGTGACCGTGGCACCGACCCACAGCCGCGCCAGGCGAAGCCGTTCCTCCTCGAGCTCGACGGCGGCCAGCTCCAGCCGGGTGCGGCCGATCTCGACGACGTCGGCCAGCACCTGCTGCGCGGCGGCGCGCAGGCCCTCCATCAGCGGCGAGCCACCAGGAAGCCGATCAGCAGCCCGACGGCCGCTGCGACGCCCATCGCCTCATAGGGGTGCTCGTGCACGGTGCGGTCCGCCTCGCGGGCGGCGCGCTTGGCCCGGTAGGCCGCGGTCTCCTGCAGTTCGTCGAGCTGGTCGCGCATCTGGCGAACCTGCTCGGTGAGCTTGTCGCGCACGCTGTCGAAGGCCTCGTCGCCGGTGTTGGCAGCCGTCTTCAGCAGCGAGTCGGCTTCGTCGATCATGTGGCGCAGGCTGCTGGCCAGGCCTTGCTTGTTCGTGGCAGTCGTTTCCATGCTCCGTCCTTTCATGTGATCGGGCCCATCCTAGGCGGCGGCGATGGCTGGGCATTGATGCGGCTCAAGCGCGGAAAAATGAACTTCAGCGCCTCGGCCGCGGCGAGGTAGGCCAGCGTCAGGCCGGCCAACGCGGCCAGCACCCTGCCTGGCAGCGGCACGAAGCCGAAGGCCCGCGCCCACCCAGCGTACGGCAGCGCGACCGCGAGCGCAACGACGCCGAGGCTCGCCGCGGCGAGCCAGCCCGAGGGCCGGTCGCGCCAGCTCGGGCGGGCGCTGCGGATCACGAAGATCACCAGCACCTGCGTGGCCATCGATTCGACGAACCAGGCGGTCTGGAACTGCGCCACCGGCACCTGCAACACGAGGTACAGCAGCCCGAAGGCGGCCAGGTCGAAGGCCGAGCTCAGCAGGCCGAAGCCGAGCATGAAGTTGCGGATCGCGGTGATGTCCCAGCGCTGCGGCGCGAGCAGGTCGGCATCGTCGACGCGGTCGGTCGGGATGGCGAGCTCCGACACGTCGTACAGCAGGTTGTTCAGCAGGATCTGCACCGGCCGCATCGGCAGGAAGGGCAGGAACAGCGCGGCCGCCGCCATGCTGGCCATGTTGCCGAAGTTCGAGCTGGTGGCCATGCGGACGTACTTGTTGACGTTCAGCAGCGTGCGCCGGCCCTCGCGCACGCCGTCGCGCAGCACCGCGAGGTCGTGGTCGAGCAGCACCAGGTCGGCGGCCTGCTTGGCCACGTCGACCGCCGCATCGACCGAGATGCCGACGTCGGCCGAGTGCAGCGGCGGCGCGTCGTTGATGCCGTCGCCGAGGTAGCCGACGACCTGGCCGTTGGCCTGCAGCGCGCGCACGATGCGGTTCTTCTGCTCGGGTGTCACGCGGCAGAAGAGGTTGGCGCGCGTGACCCCGGCGCGCAGCGCCAGGTCGTCCATCGCGGCAATCTGCGTGCCCGTCAGCACGCCCGCCACCGGCAGGCCCAATGCGCCGCACAGGTGGCGCGTGACCGCCTCGTTGTCGCCGGTGACGACCTTCAGCGCCACGCCGTGCGCCTGCAGCGAGGCGAGCGCGGCGGCGGTCGAGCGCTTGGGCGGGTCGGTGAAGGCGACGAAGCCGGCAAAGACCAGGTCGTGCTCGTCGGCGGCCGAGACATCCACCGTGCCGTCGGTGATGCGCCGGCTGGCCACCGCGAGCAGGCGCAGGCCCTGGGCGCTGGCCTCGTCGAACAGGCGGGCGACGGCCGCGCGCCGGGCGGCATCCAGCGGCTCGGCCGCGTGATTGCCGGTGTCGACGGCGACCGACAGGCGAAGCACGTCCTCCGGTGCGCCCTTGACGATCAACAGCCGCTCGGATTGGCTTTCGAGCAGCACCGAGACGCGGCGGCGCTCGAAATCGAAGGGCACCTCGTCGAGCTTGCGCCAGGGGCTCGCGTCCACGCTCCCGTGCGCGATGATCGCGTCGTCGAGCGCGGCCTTCAGCCCCGTCTCGAAGTGCGCGTTCAGCCAGGCGAGCTCGAACACCCGCGGGCTCGTGCGGCCGTCGGGGCCGAGCAGCTGCTCGACCCGCAGCGCGGCCTCGGTCAGCGTGCCGGTCTTGTCGGTGCACAGCACGTTCATCGCGCCCAGGTCCTGCACCGCCGACAGGCGCTTGACGATCACCCGCTGCCTCGACAGCCGCACCGCGCCGCGCGCCAGCGTGACCGAGACGATCATCGGCAGCAGCTCCGGCGTCAGGCCGACGGCCAGCGCCACGGCGAACAGGAAGGATTCGAGCAGCGGCTTCTGGTACAGCGTGTTGACCAGCAGCACGAACAGCACCATCGCGATCGTGGCGCGCGTCAGCAGCAGGCCGAAGCGGCGCGTGCCGCGCTCGAAGGCGGTGGGCGGTGGCTCCTCGGCGAGCGTGCCGGCGATGCGGCCGAGCTCGGTGGTGGCGCCGGTCGCGCAGACCAGCAGCCGCGCCGAGCCGCTGACGACGCTGCTGCCCTGGAACACGGCCTGCTGCGTGGCCAACAGGTCTGGCGTGTCGCCAGACAAGGCGTTGGGAGCGTCGACGGTGCGCTTCTCGACCGGCCAGGCTTCGCCGGTCAGCGTGGCCTGGTTGACGAAGAAGTCGGCGGCCGACAGCAGCCGGCCGTCGGCCGGCACCAGGTTGCCGGCCGAGAGCTCGACCACGTCGCCCGGCACGAGCTGCTCGGCCGGCAGCTCGGCGCAACGGCCGTCGCGCCAGGCGCGCACGCGCAGCGCGACCGATCGCTGCAGCGCCTCGACGGCGCGGCCGGCGCGGTGCTCCTGCACGAGGTCGAGCGCGACGCTGAAGACGACCACCACCGCGACGACGCCGAAGCTGATGGTGTCGCCCGTCAAGGCGGCAATCGCCGAGGCGACGACCAGCACGGCGACCAGCGGGTCGAGCAGCCGGGCCACGATGCGGCGCGCAAGCGACACCCCCGGCGGTGCGCCGAGCCGGTTCGGCCCGTGGCGCCGCCGCCGGGCGGCGGCCTGGCGCTGGGTCAGGCCCTCGGGCGTGGTACGCAGCGCGGCGAGCAGGGCGCCGATCGGTTGCTCGACCCAGCGCTCGATGTGCAGGGGCGCCGAGCGAACCGTTCGAGCCACGGCAGCACCGCGGGGGTCAGTGCGCCAGCACGTAGCGGCCGGGCGCCTCGCCCAGCGGCACGTAGCCGCGCGAGGGTGCGCCCATGGCCGGCGGCTTGACCGGCGTGCCGGAGCGCGCGGCGAGCCAGGCGGACCAGGCCGTCCACCACGAGCCCTCGTGCTGCTCGGCATCGGCGAGGTACAGCTCGGGGTCGATGTACTTGCCGTCGGCCGGGCTCTTGCGCAACCGGTAATGCCGCCGCGGGTGCCCCGGTGGGCTGACGACGCCGGCGTTGTGCCCGCCGTTGGTCAGCACGAAGGTGGTCTCGCACTCGGTCAGCAGCTGGATCTTGTAGACCGAGCGCCAGGGGGCGACGTGGTCGGTCTCGGTGCCGAGGCAGAAGATCGGCAGGTCGAGGTCGGCCAGCGCGACCGGCCGGCCGCCGACACGAAAGCGCGCCGCGGCGAGGTCGTTGCGCAGGAACAGCCCGCGCAGGTACTCGGAGTGCATGCGGAACGGCATGCGCGTCGCATCGGCGTTCCAGGCCATCAGGGCGTTGAACGGCGCCCGCTCGCCCATCAGATAGTCGCGCACCCCGCGCGACCAGACGAGGTCGTTCGAGCGCAGCAGCTGGAAGGCGCCGGCCATCTGGCCGCGGGTGAGGTAGCCGCGGTCCTGCATGATGTCCTCGAGGAAGCTGACCTCGCTGTCGTCGATGAACAGGCCGATCTCGCCGGGCTCGCTGAAATCGGTCTGCGCGGCCAGCAGCGTCAGCGAGGCCAGCCGGTCGTCGCTGTCGCGTGCCATCGCGGCGGCGCCGATCGCCAGCAGCGTGCCGCCCAGGCAGTAGCCCACCGCGTGCACCTTGCGCTTGGGGCAGATGGCGTTGATCGCGTCGAGCGCGTCGAACAGGCCCAGACGCAGGTAATCCTCCATGCCGTGGTCGCGGTCGGACGGCGCGGGGTTCTTCCACGACAGGCAGAAGACGGTGTGGCCCTGGTCGACGAGGTGCTTGATCAGCGACGCCTGCGGCTGCAGGTCCAGCACGTAGTACTTCATGATCCAGGCCGGCACGATGAACACCGGCTCGGGGTGGACCTTGGCCGTTGTCGGCCGGTACTGGATCAGCTCGGCCAGCGAATTGCGCTGCACCACCTGGCCGGGCGTGACGGCCAGGTTCACGCCGACCTGGAAGGCCTCGCTGCCCGCAGCCGGGCGCCCGGCCTGCTGGCGCTCCCAGTCGTCCCACCAGTGCAGCGCGCCCTGCGCGAGGTTGGCCCCCATCGTGGCCAGCGTGCGTTGCCAGACGACCGGGTTGGTGGCCACGAAGTTGGCCGGCGAGACGATGTCGAGCAACTGGCGCGCGATGAAGGTCACCACCTCCTCGTGGTGGCGCGAGACGCCGCGCACCTCGGTGGTGGCGTTGTGCCACCACTGCTGCTGCAGCAGGAAGGCCTGCGAGATCAGGTTGTACGGCCACTCGCGCCAGGCCGGATCGTCGAAGCGCCTGTCCTGCGGCAGCGGCTCGATGCAGCAAGGGGCGCCGGGCTGCTGCGCGTGCGGCAGGTACAGCGCGAGCCGTTGCGCCTTGCGCCAGGCCTTGTGGACGAGCTCGGCCTGCTTGGCCGGTGACAGTGCGAGATGGGCCAGCCAGTCGGTGGTGGCCAGCAGCAGCGCGGCCGGCGAGACGCCGGCGGTGTGGTGGCCGATCTGGGCGTGCAGCCAGCGGTCGAAGCCCTCGGTGGGCTCGCCGACGCGGCCGTCCGGCGGCTCGGGCTCACCGGGCAGGGTGGCCGGCGGCGCGGCGGGCAGTTGCAGCGCGAGCGGGGTGGTGACGGTGTCGAGTGTCTGGTTCATGGGGGTTTCAGCCGGGGGCGTTCAGCCGCTTCACCAGGCGCAGCGAGGTCGGGTCGGGCGCGTGCTCGTCGGCGCTGAAGCCGAGCGATTGCGCCATCTCGCGCATCAGGGTGTTCTCGCGCAGCATGTAGCCGACCAGGCGCTGGGTGCCGCGGCGGGTGAAGTGATCGATCAAGGTGGTCATCAGCAGCCAGCCGAGGCCGCGGCCTTTCAGGTCCGAGCGCACGATGACCGCGAACTCGGCGTCGACGTTGTCGGGGTCGGCCACGGCGCGGGCCACGCCCAGCGTCTGCGTGCGGCCATCGGGCAGCACGCGCTCGGCGATGAAGGCCATCTCGCGGGCGTAGTCGATCTGCGTCAGGCGCGCCAGCTCGCTGGGCGGCAGCTCGCGCAGCGGGCTGAAGAAGCGCAGCCGCAGGTCCTCGGGCTCGAGCTGGGCGAGGAAGGCACGGTGCTGCGGCTCGTCCTCGGGGCGGATCGGGCGCACCCGGATGGGCTCGCCCTGCCAGTCGACCATCTTCACCAGCTCGGCCGGGTACGGCGCGATCGCAAAATTGGCCGCGCCGGCGCCGGCCACGCCGGCCGGTGCCAGGCGCAGCCGCGCATCGAGCGCGAGCACGCCGGTCGAATCGGCCCACAGCGGGTTGATGTCCAGCTCGGCGAGCTCGGGCAGGTCGGCCAGCATCTGCGACAGCGCGATCAGCACGTCGGCGATGGCGTCGAGCCTGGCGGGCGGGTGGTCGCGGTAGCCGGCCAGCAGCCTGGCCACGCGGGTGCGCGCGATCAGCTCGCGGGCCAGCACGCGGTTCAGCGGCGGCAGGCCGATCGCGCGGTCGGCCAGCACCTCGACCGCCGTGCCGCCCTGGCCGAACAGCAGCACCGGGCCGAAGGTGGCGTCGATGCTGGCGCCGACGATCAGCTCCACCGCCTGCGGCCGCTGCGCCATCGCCTGCACGGTGAAGCCGGTCAGGCGCGCATCGGGCTGGGCGGTGTGGACACGCTCGAGCATGCGCCGTGCGGCCTCGCGCACGGCGGCCTCGTCGCGCAGGTCGAGCGCGACGCCGCCGACGTCCGACTTGTGGCTGATGTCGGGCGACAGGATCTTCAGCGCCACCGGGTAGCCGCCCTCGCGGGCCGCCGCGGCGGCCGCGTCCGGCGTGGGCGCGACGGCCACCGTGGGCACGGTCGGGATGCCGTAGGCGCGCAGCACGGCCTTGGCCTCGACCTCGTCGAGCATGGTGCGGCCGGCCTCGCGCGCGCTGGCGATCGCGGCTCGCGCGGCGGCGAGGTCGGGCGGGCCGTTCTCGCTGGCGGTCGGCGTTTCGAGCAGCAGGGCCTGGTTGCGGCGGTAGGTGACCAGCATGCCGTAGGCGCGCACGGCCTCTTCGGGCGTCGCGTAGTCGGCCACGCCGGCGCCTTCGAAGATGCGGCGCGCGTCGGCCACCGCCGCGTCGCCGAGCCAGCAGCCCATCACCCGGCCGGCGGCCTCGCGCACGATCGGCGCGCAGGCGCGGGCGATGTCATCGCTGCGCACGATGGCGGTCGGCGCATGGGCGAAGAGGATCGCGCCGGTGTCGGGGTCGGCCAGCAGGGCCCGCAGCGTGTCGGTGTAACGCTGCACTGGCGCATCGCCGATGATGTCCACCGGGTTGCCGTGCGACCAGGTCGCGGGCAGGCCGGCGTCGAGCGTCGCGCGCAGCGCGTCGCCCAGCGTGCGCAACGGCAGCCCGGCCAGCGCCGCGGCATCGGCGGCCATCACGCCGGCACCGCCGCCGTTGGTCATGATGGTCAGGCCGCGGTCGAGTACGCCGTCGGCGGTCCGGAACCGGGCGAGGGTCTCGGCGGCGATGAACAGCTCCTGCAGCGTGTCCACGCGCAGCATGCCGGCGCGGCGGATCGCGGCGTCGAAGACCACGTCCGAGCCGGCCAGGGCGCCGGTGTGCGAGGCCGCCGCGGCCACGCCGCCGCCGGCGCGACCGGCCTTGACCACGATCACCGGCTTGTTGCGCGCCGCGGCGCGGGCGGCCGACATGAACTTGCGCGGCGCCTCGATCGACTCGATGTACAGCAGGATCGAACGCGTGTGCGGGTCGCTGGCCAGGTGGTCGAGCAGGTCGCCGAAATCGACATCGCTGCGTTCGCCCAGCGACACCATGTGCGAGAAGCCGATGCGGCGCGACTTGGCCCAATCGAGCACGGCGGTGACGAGGGCCCCCGATTGCGAGACGAAGGCCACGTCGCCCGGCAGCGCATCGGTGTGGGCAAAGCTGGCGTTCAGGCCCAGGTGCGGCGAGATCAGGCCGAGGCAGTTGGGGCCCAGCAGGCGCAGCACATGCGGCCGCGCGGCCTCGAGGCAGGCCTGCTTGCGCTCGGGCCCGAGGCCGGCGGTCATCACGATGGCGGCCCGGGTGCCCAGGCGGCCGAGCTCGCCGATCAGCCCCGGCACGGTGGCCGGCGGCGTGCAGATGACTGCCAAGTCGGGCGCCTGCGGCAGGTCGGCCGGGCGGGCGAAGACGGGCTGGCCGTCCAGCGTCGCATGCGACGGGTTGACCGGCCAGATCGGCCCGGCGAAGCGGCCGGCGCGCAGGTTGCGCCAGACGGTGGCGCCGACACTGGCGGGCCGGTCGGAGGCGCCGATCACGGCGACCGAGGCCGGCGCGAGCAGGCGGTCGAGGTGACGCACGCTCATCCCTGCCGCTCCCATGCAATGTTCTTCATCGCGCCAGCCTACCAAGCGGGGCTGGCACCGACTTGAGCGTCGTCAAGCGCTACATCGGGGCGCAGCCTGCGATGAGCCTCGTTCGACCTACGCGATAAAGTCTTGCCAGCGCCCGAAAGACCGGTTCCACTCACGGAATAAACGGTTCGAGCCCCTCGACACCGCAGCCGCCCGGCCCGAAGGCGGCCAGGGAGGCGGCCCGGGTCGGCCGACCGGAGATTCGCCCCTGCCGCCTTCCGCCCCCCATGCACTTCATCTTGGCCCCGCGAGCGGGGCGGTCGCCGGCCGTCGGCGCTCGTGGCCGGTCGTCGCGGCGTTCGTCGGCATCGTGGCGGTCCAGGTCATCGTGGCCATCGTCAGCATCGACGTGCTGTCGGCGGTGCGGGCCTACGTGACCGGCGAGAGCCTGTACTCCAAGGGCCAGAAGGACGCCCAGATCCACCTGCTGGCCTACGCCGACAGCCACGACGAAGCCGACTACCGGCAGTTCGTGCAGGCGCTGACCGCTCCGCTGGGCGACCGCGCGGCGCGCGAGGCGCTGCAGCTGCCGCAGCCCGACCGGGCGCGCGCCTGGCAGGGCCTGCTCGCCGGTGAGACCCACCCGGACGACATCCCTGGCGTGATCCGGCTGTTCCTGTGGCTGCAGGATGTGCCGTTCATGGCCCGGCCCATCCGCACCTGGACCGAGGGCGACGGCGTGATCGAGCAGATACGCGCGCTGGTCGAACAGGCGCACGAGCGCATCGCGGCGGGCGATACGAAGGCCGTCGAGGTGCGGGAGCTGCGGGCCCGGGCGCAGGTGCTGAACCAGCGCATGAGCCAGCTCGAGCGCGAGTTCTCGGCGCAGCTCGGCGATGCTTCACGCCTGGCCAAGCGCCTGCTCTTCGTCGTCAACCTGGGCCTGGCCCTGCTGCTGGCGACGACCGGGCTGTGGTTCATCCGCTACAGCCTGCGCCGGCAGGCCCTGGTCGAAGACGAGGTGCGGCGGCGCCAGCAGTCGCTGCAGAGGCTGCTCGACTCCACCGCCGAGGGCCTGTACGGCGTGGACAACCAGGGCCGATGCACCTTCATCAACCGGGCGGCGCTGGCGATGCTGGGCTGCCAGCGCGAGGCCGAGCTGCTGGGCCGTGACATCCACGGCCTGATCCTGCGCGCGCGGCCGGTGGCCGGCGCCGCCCCGGCGCCTGCCAGCCTGGCGCACGCCGAGGGCCGCGAGCTGCATGTGACGGGCGAATCCTTCCTGCGGCGCGACGGGAGCTCGTTCGCCGTCGAATGCTGGTCGCACCCGGTGCTGCAGGACGGTGTCGCCGAGGGTGCCGTGGTCACCTTCTTCGACGTCAGCGAGCGCCTGCGCATGCAGGCCGCCTTGCGCGAGGGCGAGCTGCGCCTGGCCAAGCTGGTCGACGCCGTGGCCGACGGCGTCATCACGACCGGCGCGCACGACAGGATCCTGCTGTTCAACCGCGCCGCCGAGCGGCTGTTCGGCGTTCCGGCGTCCGAGGCCATCGGCAGCCATATCCGGCGGTTCATTCCGCAGAGCCCGCGCGCCACCCCGGCGCCCGAGCCCGGCCATGCTGGCGCCAACGGCGCGGGCAGCGGCTTGGTCCACGAGCTGACCGGCACGCGGGCCAACGGCGAGACCTTTCCGCTCGAGGCCACGCTGTCGCACCTGAGCACCGACCACGGGCCCCTGACCACCGTGGTGCTGCGCGACGTGACCGAGCTGCACGCGGCGCGCGCCGAACGCCAGGCCCGCGAGGCGCTGGAGGCGGCCAGCCGCGCGAAGACGGAGTTCCTGTCGCGCATGAGCCATGAGCTGCGCACACCGCTGAATGCAGTGCTCGGCTTCTCGCAGCTGCTGCGGCTGGACACCGGCAGCCCGCCGTCGGCACAGCAGCTCGACCGGATCCGCCACATCGAGCGCGCCGGCTCGCACCTGCTGGCACTGGTCAACGACGTGCTGGACCTGTCGCGCGTCGAATCGGGGCAGATGTCCATGTCGCTCGAGCCGGTCGACCTGGTGTCGGTGGTCGAGGAATCCATCGCCATGGTGTCGACGCAGGCCATCGATGCCGGGGTGCGCGTGGAGCGGGCCGTACTGGCGGCCGACCTGGTGGCCGGCGGCGATGTGCAGGTCGTCGCCGACCGGGTCCGCCTGCGCCAGGTGCTGGTCAACCTGCTCAACAACGCGGTGAAGTACAACCGGGCCCATGGCACGGTCACGGTGGGCTGGGCGCTGCACGGCGAGACCTGCCACGTCGGCGTCATCGACGACGGCCCGGGCATGTCGCCCGAGCAGACGGCGCGCCTGTTCGAGCCCTTCAACCGCCTGGGCGCGGAGAAGACCAGCATCGAAGGCACGGGGATCGGGCTGTTCCTGTCGCGCAGGCTCGTCGAGCTGATGGGCGGCGAGCTGATGATCACCAGCCGCCTGGGCCGCGGCACCGTGGCCACGCTGGTGCTGGAGTGCTCCGACGAGCAGGCGTATGCACCGCCGCTGCCGTCGGCGCCCAGCCAGCACGGGGAGTTCGACGCGGGCCTGAACGTGCTGTACGCCGAGGACAACGAGGTCAACGTCGAGCTGGTGCGGCAGGTGGTGTCGTTTCGCCCCTCGATCGCGCTGCAGGTGGCCGGCAACGGCACGCAGGCGCTGCAGATGGCGCGCCGCAACCCGCCGGACCTGATGCTGGTGGACATGCACCTGGGCGACATGAGCGGCATGGACCTGGCTCGCGCACTGCGCCGCGATCCGGCCACCGCCGGCATCCGCCTGGTGGCGCTGTCGGCCGACGCGTTGCCGGAGCAGATCGACGGTGCGCTCGCGCTCGGCTTCGAGGCCTACCTGACCAAGCCCATCGAGTTCCGCAAGCTGCTGCGCGTGCTCGACGGGCACCTGCAGACCTGAGTTCCCGCCCCTACCAAGACCACCCCACAGGAGAGAGCGTCCATGAAGAACGAGTTCCGCCGCACCGGCGAGTTGAAGGACATTGCCAGCTACCCCGCCTGGGTGCAGCGCGTCGTGCGCGAGACCCGGCGCGAGAAGATGCGCGTGCTCGACCACGAGCTGTTTTCGCTCATGCGCGACGCCCGCCTGCCGCTGCCGGCGATGCGCCGCTTCCTGATCGGCACCTGGCCGACGATCGAGCGCTTCCCGCGCTTCATGGCCATGAACCTGAAGAAGATCACCCACGGCGACGGCGAGGGCGAGAACATGGCCCGGCGCTACCTGGTGCAGAACATCCGTGTCGAGCAGAAGCACGCCGACCACTGGATCGAGTGGGCCGCCTCCGCCGGCGTCACGCCGGAAGACCTGAAGCATGGCGAAGAGATCGAGGGCATGTCGGCCCTGGCCCACTGGTGCTGGTACGTCTGCGACCAGGCGCCGCTGGCGGTGGCGATGGCCGCGACCAACTACGCCGTCGAGGGCCTGACCGGCGAATGGTCCTGCCTGGTCTGCTCGAAGTCCACCTACGCCGATTCGCTGCCCGAGGGCATCCGCGGCCCGGCCACCCGCTGGCTGCGTCTGCACGCCGAGTACGACGACACCCACCCGTGGGAAGCGCTGGACTGCATCGCCACGCTGCTGGGCCACGCACCGCCGCAGGCCATGATCGACGAGGTGCGCCGCGCCATCCGCGCAAGCTACGTCTACATGGAGATGGCCGCCGACCAGGCGATGCTGGCGGCCCTGCACGGCAGCTTCGACGAGACGGCGTCCAACTCCACCATCCTGGGCGCGGACATGCTGGACGTGGCGTAGCGCAACACGCCGCCTGGCCGCGGAGGGCTCCTCAGTCGCTCGCGTGGATCTGCATGCGCCGCTCGACGTAGGTCGGGCCGGTGGCGCGGGTCGCGTCGGGGCAGGCGGCGGTGCCGTTGCAGGCGATGGCGTCGAGCGTGTAGACCCGCACGGCCTGCGGCACGTCCGGGGCCGATTCACCCTCGTTGAACTGCGACGAGTGGCAGGTCACGGTGACCCGCATGCCGAGGTCGCTGGAGAGATCCAGAGTCTGGCTGTGGCCGCTGCAGGCCGTCCAACTGCCGCGGAAGGCCTGGAACAGGCCCCATTCGATGCCGGCGCGCGCGGCCTGGGCGGCGCGCGCGGCATCGAGCTCCTGGGCGCTGCCGATCTGCTGGGTGTTCGACAGCCGGACCACCGCGGCGGCCAGGCCGGCCAGCAGCACCAGCACCAGGATGGCGGCGATCGCGCCGAAGCCACACTGGGCCGTGCGAAGGTGCGGGGCGATCCTCATGGCACGTTCGCCACGTGGGCGCCGACGACCAGGCTTGCCGTTTCGCTGTTCTGCGCGAGCTCGATCTGCATCGAGACGAAGCCGCTTTGCTGCGTGGCGCCCTGGCTCGGGTCGTAGATGAAGCGGCACGAGCGCACGCCGGTGGCGAGCACGGTGCCGCTGGCGGCGTTGGGGCAGGTCGCGGGGTAGGCCGTGTTGAAGCCGTAGTGCGACAGGCGGGCCAGCACGCCCTTGCCGTTGCCCGACGCATCGAGGGTGCCGTCGGCGCCCTGGCAGACGTAGAACACCGCCTGCTGCGAGCTCGGTACGACGACGACCCGGTGGCCCTGGTAGCCTGGCGGGAACTGTTTGGCCGCGATCGTGACGCGCTGCGCGCCGAAGGCAGTGTTCGGCGGCGCCACCGGCACGGCCGTGATCGCGCTGCTGTTCGCCCCGCTGTAGACGTCGCCGGGGTTCTGGTTGTCGATCACCACCAGGTCGCCCACGGCGGGCGTGGTGGAGAAGCTGGTCAGCACGTCGAACTCGGTGGTCACATCGCTGGTGTCCAGTGGTTTCGAGCCGAGGTTGATGGTGTCCTCGGCGCGCCGCAGCCGCGCGCCCGCCAGCGTGGGCACCAGCTCGATGCACTGCGAGCCCGGCGTGCGGATCGAGTTCGGCACCGCGATGCGGATCTCGTCGCGCATGCGGCGCAGCGCGCCGGCGGCCTGGAACGACAGCTCGGTGCGGCTGCGCATCGCGAGCCAGCTGTCGATCGCCGGGCGCAGGAAGACCGCCAGCGTCGCGGCGAGCACGCCGCCGATCACGATCACGAGGACCAGCTCGACGAGGGTGAAGCCGCGCTGGCGGACCGGGCCCCTCATGGTGCGGACCCCTGCGCGTAGTTCGTTCGCCAGCCGACCAGCGACAGGCTCTGCGAGCCCTTGCTGGCCGTCACCACGATGCGCAGCGCCTCGCCCACGCCGCCCAGCGTGGCGCTGCCGACGCTGACGCCGACCGCGTAGCCGGCCAGCGCCGCGACCTCGGTGCCGTCCACCGTGCAGACCTTGCCGGGCGCGTAGCCGTTGTAGTCGGCCACGTCGTTGTAGGTGTCGCGCGCACAGCCGGCCGGCGCGCCGTTCGGCGAGGCGGCATAGGGCTTGAGCTGGATCTCCTCGATCATCTCCTCGGCGATCGCCAGCAGCTGCTGGTGGATCACCGGATCGGCGCTGCCGCGCACCGCGGTCGAGAACGCAACCATCACGCCGGCCAGGCCGACGCCGAGGATGACGATCGCCACGATCATCTCGACCAGCGTGAATCCACCCTGCGCCTTGGTTGTGGCCTTACGGACGCGCGGAGCGCCGTCCCATCCAAGGTCTTGCGTGGATCCGGCTTTGCCGGTCCGCTGCAAGGGCCCCCTCGGGGGGCAGCGACCGGAAGGGAGCGTGGGGGTCCGATTAGCGGACAAGGCCGGTCTCCCCGAGCAGGGTGATGCTGCTGGCGCCGGAGATGGCCAGCGTCCGGTTGCTGCTGCTGGTTCCAGCCCCGTCGCTGGTGACCCGCCCGTCGGGCTGGAAGTACAGCGTGCCCGAAGGCGACAGCGTGAAGCTCGCACCGCCCGCGTTGGCGGTGAAGGCGGCCGAGCCGTCGGGGCCGGTGAGCGCGCTGTCGCAGGCTGATGAGCCGTGGGCGGTGGCGATGCGCAGCGTGACGGCGCTGCTGCTCACGTCGGCGCAGATCAGGCGCCGGTGCGACTGCGCGGTTTGGCTCGCGTAGCGCAGCGCGGCCAGGACCTCGTCGTGCGCGGCCTCGCTGCGCGGGCCGGCGGCACCGTCGAACTTCGGCATCGCGACGACCGCGAGCACGCCGATCACGAGCAGGATCGCGATCAGCTCGACGAGGGTGAAGCCGCGTTGGCGCGTCGGACTAGAAGATTTCGCGTACATGGACCGTCTTCTTCGATTCG
>NZ_DATFAN010000189.1:0-5086 GCF_035254525.1 Ideonella sp.
ATGAGAGACGTCCTTCTGCGAAGCATCGGCGCCGCCCTGGACGGCCTCGACGTCGGCTTCTGTGCCTTCGACAGCCGCGACCGCACGCTGGCCTGGAACCGCAGCTTCCTCGATTTCTTCCCCGAGCACCGCGGCCACGTCCACAAGGGCGAGCCCTATGCCGACAACCTGCGCCGCTTCTATGCGACGCGCCTGGACGAGCAGGAAGCGCCGCTGATCGAGCGCTACGTGGCCGAGGGCATCGCGCGCCACCACGCGCAGCGCCGGCCCTATGAATTCGAGCATCTCGGCGCACGGCTGCGTGTGGCGTCGGCCGAGTTCGGCGCCCTCGGGCGGGTGCGTGTCTGGCGCCGCGTGGCGTCGGCCACGGGGGTGGCCAGCCACGTGCGGCCGCCGCAGCCGGCCGAGCTGGCCGGCATCGCCCGCTTGTTTCTCGAAAGCCATCCCGACGGGGCGCTGCTGGTCGATTCGGGTGATCGCGTGCATTGGGCCAACGAGAGCTTCCTGCAGATGTACGGCCTGGACTGCGCCGACGAGGCGCTGGGGGTGCCGTTCGAGGCGCTGTACCGCCGTGCCTGGCGCAGCACGCCGCATGCCGAGGAGTTCCTGCGCAGCCTCGAGGTGCTGCGCGAGAACCAGCGCTTCGCGGGCGCGCCGTTCGAGATCGAGCTGCCCGGCGAGCGCTGGGTGCGGGTCGTCGAGCAGCGCGGCGAGGCCGTCGACGGGCGCGCCCTGTTCGTGCACCAGGACATCTCGCTGCAGCGCAGCCTGCAGCGGGCGCTGGACGCGGCCGAGGAGCGCGCGCGGCGCTGCGAGGCGCAACCGACGGCCGGCACGCTTCGCGCCGGCTCATGAAGGCCGGTTGGGGGCCACTTTTCCGCGGATTGGCGGCGGCGCAGACGGGCGAACCTTGGGTCATGCGCCCGACGCGCAATTTTCGACCCGAACCGCCCATGCCCAACAAGAGCCCCACGTCCAGCCGTGCCCTCTACCTGATCGACCTGTCCGAGCGCATGCAGCGCATGGAGGCCGGCGGCGAGCGCATGGACCCGCTGGCCTACCGCCTGATCGCCCGCCGCCTGCGCCAGGCCCTGGTCGGCTGCTCGGCCGCCGAGCTGCCGGCCGCAGTGAAGCAGCCGCTGGTGCTGCGCGAGGCGCTGGCCGACCGGCACTTCGCCGAGTTCGGCCGCTTCGCCGGGTCGCCGCGGGCGGCGCGCATCGCGGCCGACGTGTTGCAGCGCCTGAAAGCTTAAGCCCCCACGCCCCTTCCGGGGGCTGCCCCCCAGGGGGGGCTCGCGCAGCGGACCGGCTTCAGCCGGATCCGCGCACGCCACTTGGGGAAGGCGCGGCGCTGCGCGCGCGCCGGCTCTTGACCGACATCAAGGTGGCCCGGCGGGGCGCTGCCTACAGTGCGCCATGCAAGCGCGCACCCTGGCGTCCAAGCTCGTCGCGACCGGCATCGCCTTCCTGTCGGTGGCGCTGTTGTCGATCGCGGTGACGCTGTGGGTCACCTGGCAGCTCGAGGGCGGCGCCGCCGCCGTCAACGAGGCCGGGCGACTGCGCATGATGTCGTGGCGCCTGGCGGCCGAGAGCACCGTGCCGGGGGCCGATCTCGACCCGCGCATCGAGCGCATGGATGCCACGCTGGCGCTGCTGCGCAGCGGCGATCCGGCGCGGCCGCTGTTCGTGCCCTGGTACGACGAGGCGCGGCGCGATTTCGACGCGGTGCTGGCCGACTGGGCGCCGGTGCGCGAGGCCGCGGCGCGCCACCAGCCGGTGGACTTCGACCACGTGACCCGGCTGGTCGCCAGCATCGATGCCTTCGTCTCGTCGATCGAATCGCGGCTGTCGTACTGGACGACCTTCTCGCGCGGCTTCCAGCTCACGATGATCGGCCTGGCCATCGGCGGCGCGGTGCTGATGATGTACGCGACCCACCTGCTGGTGCTAGACCCGCTCAAGCGCCTGGCGGCCGCGCTCGAGCGCGTCAGCGCGGGTGATTTCGACGCCCGCGTCGAGGTCGACCGGCAGGACGAGTTCGGCCAGCTCGCGATCGGCTTCAACGCGATGGCCGAGCGGCTGCGTGCGCTGTACCAGGGGCTGGAAACCCGCATCGCCGAGAAGACCGCGAGCCTGGAGGCCAAGCGCGAGCGCCTGGCGGCGCTGTACGAGATGAGCATGTTCGTCGCCGGCGCCGACGACCTGAAGGGCCTGGCGCAGGGCGTGGCCCAGCGCGCGCGGCGCCTGGCGCGTGCCGATGCGGTGGCGGTGCGCTGGTCCGGCGAGGCCAACGAGCGCTACCTGCTGCTGGCCCACGAGGGCCTGCCGCCGTCGATGGCCGAGGCCGAGCAGTGCATCCAGGCCGCGGCCTGCTACTGCGGCCAGCCGCCGCTGCCCGGCGCCGCGGGGGCAACGCGCGCGATCGCGATCCACGCCGACGCGGCCGGCGGGCTGCCGCACTGCGCGCGCGCCGGCTTCCACGAGGTGTTGACGGTGCCGGTGCGCCTGCACCAGCGCACGCTGGGCGAGATCGATTGCTTCTGGCGCCAGCCGCTGCCGCCCGGTGACGAGGACCGCTCGCTGCTCGAGATGATCGCCAGCCACTTGGCCGGCGGCATCGAGAGCCTGCGCGTCGCCGCGGCCGAGCGCGAGGCCGCGATCGCCGCCGAGCGCACGCTGCTCGCGCGCGAGCTGCACGATTCGATCGCGCAGTCGCTGGCCTTCCTGAAGATCCAGGTCGAGCTGCTGCGCAGTGCGCGCCGCAAGGGCGACGAGCCGGCCGCCGACCGCATCACCGACGAGCTCGATGCCGGCGTGCGCGAGTGCTACGGCGACGTGCGCGAGCTGCTGCTGCACTTCCGCACCCGCACCGACGTCGAGGACATCGCGCAGGCGCTGGCCACCACCTTGTCGAAGTTCCGCCACCAGACCGGCCTGACCGCGACGCTGCAGGTCGACGGCGACGGCGTGCCGCTGCCGCCCGATGTGCAGATGCAGGTCCTGCACGTGGTGCAGGAGGCGCTGTGGAACGTGCGCAAGCACGCCGGGGCGACCCAGGTCCACCTGAAGGTGCAGCGCGGCGCGACCTGGCGCTTCGAGGTCGAGGACGACGGCTGCGGCTTCGACCCCCAGGCCGACGCCGGCGAAGGCCACGTGGGGCTGCGCATCATGCGCGAGCGCGCCGCGCGCATCGGCGCCAAGGTGCAGGTGCATTCGGCCCCGGGGCAGGGCACGCGCGTGGTGCTGAGCGTCGAGCCGGCCGCCGCGGTGGCCCCCGCGGCCAGCGCGGCCACGGCGTGACGACGAGGAAGACCCGATGACCGCGCCCAGCCCGATCCGCGTCCTGGTGGTCGACGACCACACGCTGTTCCGCCGCGGCCTGATCGCGTTGCTGTCGCTGCACGACGAGGAGCTGCACGTGGCCGGCGAGGCCGGCAACGCCGGCGAGGCCCAGCGCCGCGCGACCGAGCTGCAGCCCGACCTGATCCTGCTCGACAACCACCTGCCCGGCGTGCGCGGCATCGACGCGCTGCCGACGCTGCTGCAGGCCGCGCCGAAGGCCCGGGTGCTGATGCTGACCGTCAGCGAGGACGAGGACGACCTGGCCGATGCGCTGAAGGCCGGCGCCAGCGGCTACGTGCTCAAGACCATCGAGGGCGACGCGCTCGTGGAGGCGATCCGCCGCTGCGTGGCCGGCGAATCGGTGGTCAGCCCCGAGCTGACCGGCAAGCTGATCGGCGCGCTGCGGGCCGCGGCCGCGGCACCTGAAGCGGCCGCGCCGGCGGCCCCGCCGCCGCCGGCCGACCCGCTGGCGGTGCTGTCCCCGCGCGAGCGCGAGATCGTGCAGCACCTGGCCGCCGGCCTGTCGAACAAGGAGATCGCGCGCCGGCTCGACATCGCCGAGACGACCGTGAAGATCCATGTGCAGCACGTGCTGCGCAAGCTCGACCTGAAGTCGCGCGTGCAGGCCGCGGTGTTCGCGGTCGGCAGCGGCCTTGGTGGCTGAGCATTCACCAACCGTGACGCGCTGACATCGGCGGTTCACTGCCGGTTGTTCGAGCGCCCCGATGCTCTGGGGCCTTCAACGAACAACAAGAGAACCGACGCCATGCTCTTGCACCGCGCCGCCCCACACCCGAACCGCGTCCCGCGGTTTGACGCCGCGCAAATCGCGCGCACCGGCACCCCCGACTACTCCTTTCGAACGATGGCCGGCCGTGGCGGCCTCGTTCTTTCGGCATTGACGCACTGCACCACCGACGGATGTTCGGCTCCCCTCAGGCTGGGCACAGTGAGCTCACCTGCGAAGGAGTCCTGAATGGCTATCGCCACCCACCCCCACAACCTGGCCGCGCGCTCACCGGCGCCCACGGCCGCCGCGCCGGCCAACGCCCGCCGCGCGATGTCGGTGCTCGTCGTCAGCACCTTGTCGTTCACCGTGTGCTTCATGGTCTGGATGATGTTCGGCGTGATCGGCATCCCGATCAAGAAGGCGCTGAACCTCAACGCCACCGAATTCGGCCTGCTCACCGCGATGCCGGTGCTGACCGGTTCGCTGATCCGTGTGCCGCTGGGCATCTGGACCGACCGCTTCGGCGGCCGCATCGTGATGGCCCTGCTGATGGCTGCCACGGTGCCGGCCATCTGGCTGATGAGCTACGCCACCGCCTACTGGCACTTCCTCGTCATCGGCCTGTTCGTCGGCCTGGCCGGCGGCTCGTTCTCGGTCGGCACGCCCTACGTAGCGCGCTGGTTCAAGAAGGAGCAACAGGGGCTGGCGATGGGCGTGTTCGGCGCCGGTAACGCCGGTTCGGCGCTGACCAAGCTGGTGGCTCCATCGATCGTTGCCGCCTGGGGCTGGAAGATGGTGCCGACGGTATACGCCGCGATCATGCTGGCCGTGGCGCTGTCGTTCTGGGTGTTTAGCTATCACGACGCCAAGCACATGGTGTCGTCCAAGGTATCGCTCAAGCAGCAGCTGGCGTTGATGAAGAACCCGGCGGTGTTGCGCTACTGCCAGTACTACTCGGTGGTGTTCGGCGGCTATGTCGCCCTGGCGCTGTGGATGATCCATTACTACGTCGGC
>NZ_DATFAN010000190.1:0-18293 GCF_035254525.1 Ideonella sp.
CGCCGCCTACTACCGCCCCGGCGGCGTCTACCGTGACCTGCCGGACGTGATGCCGCAGTACCAGGTCAGCAAGATCAAGAACGAGCGCGCGATCAAGCGCCTGAACGAGAACCGCCAGGGCTCGCTGCTCGACTTCATCGAGGACTTCTGCAACCGCTTCCCGAAGAACGTCGACGACTACGAGACGCTGCTGACCGATAACCGCATCTGGAAGCAGCGCACCGTCGGCATCGGCGTGGTCTCGCCCGAGCGTGCGCTGAATCTCGGCTTCACGGGCCCGATGCTGCGTGGCTCCGGCTTCGCGTGGGATCTGCGCAAGACCCAGCCCTACGAGGTCTACGCCGAGATGGACTTCGACGTGCCGGTGGGCGTGAACGGCGACACCTACGACCGCTACCTCGTGCGCATCGAGGAGCTTCGCCAGTCCAACCGCATCATCAAGCAGTGTGTCGACTGGCTGCGCAAGAACCCCGGCCCGGTCATCACCGACAACCACAAGGTGGCGCCGCCTTCGCGCCTGGACATGAAGTCCAGCATGGAAGAGCTGATCCACCACTTCAAGCTCTTCACCGAAGGCTTCCACGTGCCCGAGGGCGAGGCCTATGCGGCGGTGGAGCACCCGAAGGGCGAGTTCGGCATCTACCTGGTCAGCGACGGCGCCAACAAGCCGTACCGGATGAAGATCCGCGCCCCTGGCTTCGCCCATCTGGCATCGCTGGATGAAATGGCGCGGGGCCACATGATCGCCGACGCGGTGGCGGTGATCGGCACCATGGACATCGTGTTTGGCGAGATCGATCGATGAGCTTGAGTGAATCGACCAAGGCCCGCTTCGCCAAAGAGGTGGCGAAGTATCCGGCCGAGCAGAAGCAGTCGGCCGTGATGGCCTGCCTGGCCATCGTGCAGCAGGAGCAGGGCTGGGTCTCGGCCGAGGCTGAAGCCGACATCGCCGAGTACCTCGGCATGCCGGCGATCGCGGTGAGCGAGGTCACGACCTTCTACAACATGTACAACCAGCAGCCGGTCGGCAAGTACAAGCTGAACGTCTGCACCAACCTGCCGTGCCAACTGCGCGACGGCCAGAAGGCGCTGGAGCACCTGTGCCAGTCGCTGGGTGTCGAGGACGGCGGCACCACAGCCGACGGCCTGTTCACCGTGGCCAAGTGCGAATGCCTCGGCGCCTGCGCCGACGCGCCGGTGATGCTGGTCAACGACCGCCAGATGCTGAGCTACATGAGCGCGGCGAAGCTGGACGAAATGCTCGCGTTGATCCGTGCGGAAGAAGGAAAGGTGGCCTGACGCCATGGCGCTCGATCTCTCCCGCTTCCAGGCCAAGGGCCAGGAAACCTGCTTCCACGATCGCCACATCGGTGCGCAGATCTACGCCGGCCTGAACGGCGGCAACTGGCGCCTGGCCGATTATCAGGCCCGCGGCGGCTACCAGGCGTTGCGCAAGGTGCTGGGCCTCGACGGCGGCGAGCCGATGACGCCCGACCAGGTGATTGCCGAGGTCAAGGGTTCCGGCCTGCGCGGCCGCGGGGGCGCAGGCTTCCCGACCGGCCTGAAGTGGAGCTTCATGCCGCGGGCCTTCCCGGGCCAGAAGTACCTCGTGTGCAACTCCGACGAGGGCGAGCCGGGCACCTGCAAGGACCGCGACATCCTTCGCTACAACCCGCACATCGTGATCGAGGGCATGGCCATCGCTGCCTACGCGATGGGCATCTCGGTCGGCTACAACTACATTCACGGCGAGATCTTCGAGGTCTACGACCGCTTCGAAGCGGCGCTGGAAGAGGCGAGGGCGGCGGGCCTGCTGGGCAACCATATCCTCGGCAGCAACTTCAGCTTCCAGCTTCACGCGCACCACGGCTTCGGCGCCTACATCTGCGGCGAAGAGACCGCGCTGCTCGAGTCGCTCGAAGGCAAGAAGGGCCAGCCGCGCTTCAAGCCGCCGTTCCCGGCCAGCTTCGGCCTGTACGGCAAGCCGACGACCATCAACAACACCGAGACGTTCGCCGCGGTGCCCTGGATCATCCGCAACGGCGGCCAGGCCTACCTCGAGTGCGGCAAGCCGAACAACGGCGGTACCAAGATCTTCTCGATGGTCGGTGACGTCGAACGCCCCGGAAACTACGAAGTCCCGATGGGCACGCCGTTCGCGAAGCTGCTGGAGCTGGCCGGCGGCGTGAAGGGCGGCAAGAAGCTCAAGGCGGTGATCCCCGGCGGCTCGTCGGCCCCGGTCCTGCCCGCCGGCACGATGATGGACTGCACGATGGACTATGACTCCATCGCCAAGGCCGGCTCGATGCTCGGCTCGGGGGCGGTCATCGTGATGGACGACACCCGCTGCATGGTCAAGAGCCTGCTGCGCCTGAGCTACTTCTACACCCACGAGTCCTGCGGCCAATGCACCCCCTGCCGCGAAGGCACCGGCTGGCTGTGGCGCGTGGTCAATCGCATCGAGCACGGCGAGGGTCGCGCGGACGACCTGGCGCTGCTGGACAACGTGGCCGAGAACATCATGGGCCGCACGATCTGCGCGCTCGGCGACGCGGCGGCGATGCCGGTGCGCGGCATGCTCAAGCACTTCCGCGACGAATTCGCGTACCACGTCGAGCACAAGACCTGCATGGTCGGGTCGTACGTCTGAGAACTTCCAACATGGTTGAAATCGAACTCGACGGCAAGAAGGTCAGCGTCATCGAAGGCAGCATGGTGATGCATGCGGCCGACGCCGCGGGCACCTACATTCCCCACTTCTGCTATCACAAGAAGCTGTCGATCGCGGCCAACTGCCGCATGTGCCTGGTCGAGGTGGAAAAGGCGCCCAAGCCGATGCCGGCCTGCGCGACGCCGGTGACCCAGGGCATGATCGTTCGCACCAAGAGCGACAAGGCGGTCAAGGCCCAGCAGTCGGTGATGGAGTTCCTGCTCATCAACCACCCGCTGGACTGCCCCATCTGCGACCAGGGCGGCGAATGCCAGTTGCAGGATCTGGCGGTCGGCTACGGCGCTTCGGCCTCGCGCTACCAGGAAGAAAAGCGCGTCGTCTTCCACAAGAACGTCGGCCCGCTGATCTCGATGGAGGAGATGACGCGCTGCATCCACTGCACGCGTTGCGTCCGTTTCGGCCAGGAAGTGGCCGGGATCATGGAACTCGGCATGCAGCACCGCGGCGAGCACTCCGAGATCACGACCTTCGTCGGCAAGACAGTCGACTCCGAGCTGTCGGGCAACATGATCGACCTGTGCCCGGTCGGTGCGCTCACCAGCAAGCCCTTCCGCTACTCGGCACGCACCTGGGAGCTGTCGCGCCGCAAGAGCGTCAGCCCGCACGATTCGACCGGTTCGAACCTGGTCGTGCAGGTCAAGAACAACCAGGTGATGCGCGTCCTGCCGCTCGAAAACGAAGACGTCAACGAATGCTGGATCGCCGACCGTGACCGTTTCAGCTACGAGGCCCTGAACAGCCCCGAGCGCCTGACGCAGCCGATGATCAAGCAGGGCGGCCAGTGGCAGCCGGTGGACTGGAACACTGCGCTCGGCTACGTGGCCGACGGCCTGAAGCGCGTGAAGGTCGAGTTCGGCGCAGAAAGCATCGGCGCTCTCGGAAGCGTGCACAGCACCGTCGAGGAGCTGCACCTGCTGGCCAAGCTCGTGCGCGGCCTGGGCAGTGACAACATCGACCATCGCGTTCGCCACTCCGATTTCACGGTGGGCGAGGGCGCGCAGTGGCTCGGCACCTCGATCGCTTCGCTGTCCAAGCTGGACCGCGTGTTCGTCGTGGGTTCGTTCCTGCGCAAGGACCATCCGCTGTTCGCGCAACGCATCCGCCAGGCGGCGCGCCACGGCGCCCGCGTCATGAGCCTGGGTGCCGTTGCCGACGATTGGGCGCTGCCGGTGGCCGCGCGCGTCACGGCCGCGCCGACGTACTGGGCCCAGGCGCTGGCCGATGTGGCCGGCTACGTCGCCACCGCGCGCGGTATCGCGGCGCCGGCGCAGGCGATGGTGTCGCCGCAGGCCGAAGCGGTTGCGCAGGCGCTGATGTCGGGCGAGCGCAAGGCGATCCTGCTCGGCAACGCCGCTGCGCAGCACCCGCAAGCCTCGACACTGCTGGCGCTGGCCAACTGGCTGGGCGAGCAGACCGGCGCCAGCGTCGGCTTCCTGACCGACGGCGCCAACCGCGTCGGCGCGCAGCTCGTCGGCGCACAGCCGCAGCAAGGTGGCCTGAATGCCGGCCAGATGCTGAGCCAGCCGATGAAGGCGCTGCTGCTGCTGAATGTCGAGCCGGTGCTCGACGCGGCCAACGCGGCCGCGGCCCGCGCGGCGCTGCAAGGCAGTGGCCTGGTCGTCGCGTTGACGCCGTTCAAGGATGCCGCGGTCGACAACGCCGACGTGCTGCTGCCGATCGCACCGTTCACCGAGACGGGTGGCAGCTTCGTGAACGCCGATGGTCGCCTGCAATCCTTCCATGGCGTCGTGCGTGCGCTGGGTGACAGCCGCCCAGCTTGGAAGGTGTTGCGTGTGCTGGGCAACCTGTTGGGCCTGGCCGGCTTCGGCCACGAGTCGGTCGAGGAGGTGCGCGCCGACGCGTTGGGCGACACGACCACGCTGGCACAGCGCCTGTCCAACCGCACCACCGCCAGCCTGCAACCCGGTCAGGGCGCCGCCAGCGGGCCGCAGCGCCTGGCCGACGTGCCGATCTACGCCGCCGACAGCCTGGTGCGCCGCGCCTCATCGCTGCAACTGACGACCGACGCGAAGTCGCCCGTCGCCAGCTTGCCGCAAGCGCTGTGGAGCCAGCTCGGCCTGCAAGAGGGCGCCAAGGTGCGCGTATCGCAAGGCCAGGCTTCGGCGGTGCTGCCAGCGAGGCTGGATGCCACGTTGGCGAACAACGTCGTTCGCGTCCCGGCGGGCCACGCTGACACCGCCACCTTGGGTGCGATGTTCGGCCCCATCACCGTCGAAGCCGCCTGAGCGCAGAAGCAGGACCAGGAAATCTCCTCATGATCGAAAGCTTCAACCAAGCAGGCCTGAACCTGATGGGCGGCGTGGCCTGGCCCATCGTCTGGTCGCTGATCAAGATCGTGGTCGTCGTTGCCCCGCTGATGGGCCTGGTGGCCTACCTCACGCTGTGGGAGCGCAAGGCCATCGGTTGGTCCCAGATCCGCCCGGGCCCGAATCGCGTCGGCCCCTATGGCCTGCTGACGCCGATCGCCGATGCGGTCAAGCTGATCTTCAAGGAGATCATCCGCCCGACCGCTGCGAACAAAGGGCTGTTCTTCCTGGCGCCGGTCCTGACCATCATGCCGGCCCTGGCTGCCTGGGCGGTGATCCCCTTCGGCCCCGATGTGGCGGTGGCCAACATCAATGCGGGTCTGCTGTTCCTGATGGCCATCACCTCGATGGAGGTCTACGGCGTGATCATCGCCGGCTGGGCCTCGAACTCGAAGTACGCCTTCCTGGGCGCGCTGCGTGCCTCGGCGCAGATGGTGAGCTACGAGATCGCCATGGGCTTCGCGCTGGTGGTGGTGCTGATGGTGACCGGCAGCCTGAACATGACCGACATCGTCATGGGCCAGGCGAAGGGCGTGGCCGCCTCGCACGGTGCTGGCTTCCTGTCCTGGAACTGGCTGCCGCTGCTGCCGATCTTCCTCGTCTACTTCATCTCGGGCCTGGCCGAGACCAACCGCCACCCCTTCGACGTGGTCGAAGGCGAGTCGGAAATCGTTGCCGGCCACATGATCGAGTACTCGGGCATGGCCTTCGCGATGTTCTTCCTGGCCGAGTACGCCAACATGTGGCTGGTCTCGATGCTGACCGTGCTGATGTTCCTCGGCGGGTGGCTGAGCCCGTTCGCGTTCCTCGACTTCATCCCCGGCTGGATCTGGCTGGGCATCAAGTTGTTCGCGGTCGTCACCATGTTCCTGTGGGTGCGCGCCACGTTCCCCCGCTTCCGCTACGACCAGATCATGCGTCTGGGCTGGAAGATCTTCATTCCCGTCACGCTGGTGTGGCTGGTCGTCGTGGGTCTGTGGATCCAGTCACCGTTCAACATCTGGCAGTAACACCATGTCTGCTGTCGCCTCTATCAAAGACGTCTTCTCCAGCTTCCTGCTGATCGAGCTGTGGAAGGGCCTGATGCTCACCGGGCGCCACTTCCTGTCGCCCACGATCACGGTGCAGTTCCCGGAAGAGAAGACGCCGCTGTCGCCGCGCTTCCGCGGGTTGCATGCGCTGCGGCGCTACGAGAACGGGGAAGAGCGCTGCATCGCCTGCAAGCTGTGCGAGGCGGTCTGCCCCGCCATGGCGATCACGATCGAATCGGACGTCCGTGCGGACGGCTCGCGCCGAACGACCCGCTACGACATCGACCTGACCAAATGCATCTTCTGCGGCTTCTGCGAAGAAAGCTGCCCGGTCGACTCGATCGTCGAGACCCACATCTTCGAATACCACGGCGAAAAGCGCGGCGACCTGTACTTCACCAAGGACATGCTGCTGGCCGTCGGTGACCGGTACGAGAAGGAAATTGCCGCCAACAAGGAGGCCGACGCGAAGTACCGCTGAACAAGCGGTCGATCACGCGCAACAAAGATGGATACCACCTCCGCCCTGTTTTACCTGTTCTCCGCCGTGCTGCTTGTGTCGGCCTTCCGGGTCGTCACCGCGCGAAGCACGGTGCACGCCGCGCTGTACCTGGTGCTGGCCTTCTTCAATGCCGCCTGCGTGTGGATGTTGCTGAAGGCCGAGTTCCTCGCGATCGCATTGGTGCTGGTCTATGTCGGCGCCGTGATGGTGCTGTTCCTGTTCGTCGTGATGATGCTCGACATCAACACAGACAGCATGCGCGAGGGCTTCTGGACGCACTTTCCGCTCGCGGCCTTCATCGGCGTGCTGATCGCGCTCGAGATGGCGCTGGTGCTGAAGACCGGCTTCAACCTGCCGCAGGCCAAGGCGTTCGAGCCGGCCGTGGTGCAGCTCGGAAACACCCGTGCCCTCGGCGTCGAGGTCTATACGCAGTACCTGTACCCGCTGCAGGTCGCTGCCGTGCTGCTGCTGGTCGCGATCATCGCCGCCATCGCGCTGACGCTGCGCAAGCGCAAGGACAGCCGCTACCAGAACCCGTCGGAGCAGGTCCGCGTCAAGCGCGCCGACCGGGTCCGCCTGGTCAAGATGCCGCCGACCATCGAAGCCCCGGCCGTGCCCAAGACTGTGGAAGGAGGCCAGGCATGAGTCCGCAGAGCCGTCTCAAGGACGAATTCCCCCTCGGGGGGACGGCGCGCAGCGCCAAGGGGGTCGCATGATCGCCGGCACCATCACCCTTGGCCACTACCTGACGCTGGGCGGCATCCTGTTCGCGCTGTCGGTGGTCGGCATCTTCATGAACCGGCGCAACCTGATCGTGCTGCTGATGGCCATCGAGCTGATGCTGCTGGCCGTCAACATGAACTTCGTCGCCTTCTCGCACTACCTGGGCGACATGGCCGGCCAGGTGTTCGTGTTCTTCATCCTCACGGTGGCAGCCGCCGAATCGGCGATCGGCCTGGCGATCCTGGTCGTGCTGTTTCGCAACCGCGCGACGATTGCGGTCGACGAGCTGGATTCCCTGAAGGGTTGATGAAGAAGAGAACACGATGTCTGCACAACTCTCCCAGAACCTGCTCCTGATCGTGCCGCTGGCGCCGCTGGCCGGCTCCCTCATCGCCGGCCTGTTCGGCAAGGCGGTCGGCCGGCGCGGCGCCCACATCGTCACCATCCTCGGCGTGCTGATCTCGTTCATCGTCTCGGCGATGGTGCTGAAGTCGGTCGTGCAGGACGGCGCGCGCTTCGACGCCACCGTCTACGAGTGGATGAACCTCGGCGGCCTGAAGATGGAGGTCGGCTTCCTCATCGACGGCCTGACCGCGATGATGATGTGCGTCGTGACCTTCGTGTCGCTGATGGTGCACATCTACACCATCGGCTACATGGAGGGAGACCCGGGCTACCAGCGTTTCTTCTCCTACATCTCGCTGTTCACCTTCTCGATGCTCATGCTGGTCATGAGCAACAACTTCCTGCAATTGTTCTTCGGCTGGGAAGCGGTGGGCTTGGTGTCCTACCTGCTGATCGGCTTCTGGTACAAGAAGCCGACCGCGATCTTCGCCAACCTGAAGGCCTTCCTGGTCAATCGTGTCGGCGACTTCGGTTTCATCCTCGGCATCGGCCTGATCGTCGCGTTCACCAACTCGCTGAATTACGCCGAGGTCTTCGGCAAGGCCGGCGAGCTCGCCAGACTCGCATTCCCGCTGCCGCTGTTCGGCGGCGACTGGATGCTGCTGACGGTGACCTGCATCTGCCTGTTCATCGGCGCTATGGGCAAGAGCGCGCAGTTCCCGCTGCACGTCTGGCTGCCCGATTCGATGGAAGTCCCGACCCCGATCTCGGCACTGATCCATGCGGCAACGATGGTGACGGCCGGCATCTTCATGGTCACCCGTATGTCGCCGCTGTTCGAGCTGTCGGACACCGCCTTGAGCTTCGTGATGGTGATCGGTGCGATCACGGCCCTGTTCATGGGCTTCCTCGGCATCATTCAGAACGACATCAAGCGCGTGGTCGCGTACTCGACGCTGTCGCAGCTCGGCTACATGACGGTCGCGCTGGGCGCTTCGGCCTACTCGGTAGCGGTGTTCCACTTGATGACCCACGCCTTCTTCAAGGCGCTGCTGTTCCTGGCCGCCGGCTCGGTGATCATCGGCATGCACCACGACCAGGACATCCGCAACATGGGCGGCCTGCGCAAGTACATGCCGCTGACCTGGATCACCTCGCTGCTGGGCTCCCTGGCGCTGATCGGCACGCCGTTCTTCGCCGGCTTCTACTCGAAGGATTCGATCATCGAGGCGGTGCATGCCAGCCACCTGGCCGGCGCTGGTTTCGCCTACTTTGCGGTCGCCGCGGGCGTGTTCGTCACGGCCTTCTACTCGTTCCGGATGTACTTTCTCGTCTTCCACGGCAAGGAGCGCTTCCATCACAAGCCGTTCCCGCCGGAGGACCACGGTGCGCACGAGGAGCCCGGTAACCACAGCGAGGTGCACGTGCCGCACGAATCACCCTGGGTGGTGACCGCGCCATTGCTGCTGCTGGCGATCCCGTCCGTCGTGATCGGTTTCCTGACGATCCAGCCGATGTTGTTCGGCGACTTCTTCCAAGGTGCCATTGTCGTGAACAACGAGTTGCACCCGGCGATGGAAGAGCTCGCGCACGAGTTTCACGGGGCTACCGCGATGGCGTTGCACGCCTTCACCTCGCTGCCGTTCTGGCTGGCGCTGGCCGGCGTGGTCACAGCCTACGTCTTCTACCTCGTGAAGCCCGGCATCCCGGTGGCGATCGGCCGCACCTTAGCCCCGATCGTCAAGGTCCTCGAGAACAAGTACTACATGGACTGGATCAACGAGAACATCATCGCGGCCGCGGCGCGCGCGCTGGGCCGCGGGCTGTGGAAGGGTGGTGACGTCGGCGTGATCGACGGCATCATCAACGGCTCGGCCAGAACGGTGGGCGCCGTTTCCGGCGTGGTTCGCACCATCCAGACCGGCTACCTCTCCTGGTATGCCCTGGTGATGGTGCTGGGCATCTTCTGCCTCATGACATGGCAACTGTGGCCCTATCTGCTGAGCGTCATCGCTCACTGAACGAAGAGGGCGGAGAACAACAATGGGTCTTTTGAGCGTTGCCATCTGGATGCCGATCGCCTTCGGCGTCGTGCTGCTGGCCGTGGGGCGTGACAGCAACCCCGGCGCGTCGCGCTGGCTCGCGCTGGTCGGCGCGGTCCTGAGCTTTCTCGTCACGCTGCCGCTGGTCACCGGCTTCGACCCCGGCACCGCCGCGATGCAGTTCCAGGAGAACATCACCTGGATCGAGCGCTTCAACGTGCGCTACCACCTGGGCGTGGATGGCATCTCGGTCTGGTTCGTGCTGTTGACGGCCTTCATCACCGTCATCGTCGTGATCGCCGGCTGGGAGGTGATCACCGACCGCGCCCACCAGTACATGGGAGCCTTCCTGATCCTGTCGGGCCTGATGGTCGGCGTGTTCGCGGCGGTCGATGGCCTGCTGTTCTACGTCTTCTTCGAGGCCACGCTGATCCCGATGTACATCATCATCGGCGTCTGGGGCGGGCCGCGGCGTGTCTATGCAGCGTTCAAGTTCTTCCTCTACACGCTGCTCGGCTCCCTGCTGATGCTGGTGGCGTTGATCTACCTGTACTACAAGTCGGGCGGCAGCTTCGACATCCTGGCCTGGCACAAGCTGCCGTTGCCGATGAACGCGCAGGCATTGCTGTTCTTCGCGTTCCTGGCTGCCTTCTCGGTCAAGGTGCCGATGTGGCCGGTTCACACCTGGTTGCCCGATGCCCACGTCGAGGCGCCGACCGGCGGCTCGGTGGTGCTGGCCGCAATCATGCTGAAGCTCGGGGCCTACGGCTTCCTGCGCTTCTCGCTGCCGATCGCGCCGGACGCGAGCCACGAATACGCCTGGTTCATCATCGCCCTGAGCCTGATCGCGGTGATCTACATCGGCCTGGTGGCGCTGGTGCAGCAGGACATGAAGAAGCTGGTGGCGTATTCGTCGATCGCCCACATGGGCTTCGTGACGCTGGGCTTCTTCATCTTCAACGAACTCGGCGTCTCGGGCGGCCTGGTGCAGATGATCTCGCACGGCTTCGTCTCCGGCGCGATGTTCCTCTCGATCGGTGTGCTGTACGACCGCGTCCATTCGCGCGAGATCGCCTCCTATGGCGGCGTGGTCAACACGATGCCCCGGTTCGCGGCCTTTGCGCTGTTCTTCGCGATGGCCAATTGCGGTCTGCCGGGCACCGCCGGCTTCATCGGCGAGTGGATGGTGATCCTCGGCACGGTCAAGGTGAACTTCTGGCTTGGCGCGCTGGCCGCCACCGCGCTGATCTTCGGCGCCGCCTACACGCTGTGGATGTACAAGCGCGTCTACTTCGGTGATGTGGCCAACGGCCACGTGAAGGAGCTGAACGACCTCAGCGCTCGCGAATTCCTGATGATGGCGATGCTGGCCGTCTCGGTGCTGGCCATGGGCCTGTACCCCAAGCCCTTCACCGACGTGATGCACACCTCGGTGAACGAGTTGCTGCAGCACGTGGCGGAGTCCAAGCTGCCCAAGCTCACCGCGCAGCCCTGACGCCGTCGCCGGAGTGTTCCCATGAATCAAATGAACTGGCTCGTCGTCTACCCCGAGATCCTGCTGCTGGTCGCCGCCTGCGTGGTGGCGCTGGTCGACCTGACCGTCACCGACCCCAAGCGTCGTCTCACCTTCTGGCTGACCCAGGCATCGCTGGCCGCGGTGGCCGTGATGCACGCGATGGCACTGCAGGTCGGCCTCGGCGCCGAGGGTGCGGCGGCCTCGGTCTACGGCATGCAAGGCCTGGTCGTTTCCGACCCGATGGGCCACATGCTGGCGCTGTGCGCGGCGCTGGCGATGATGCTGACACTGGCCTATGCCGGGCCCTACATCGGTGAGCGCGAGTTGCTCAAGGGTGAGTTCTTCACACTGGCGATGTTCGTGCTGCTAGGCATCTCGGTGATGATCTCGGCCAACAACTTCCTGGTCATCTACGTCGGCCTGGAGTTGATGAGCCTGTCGCTGTATGCGCTTGCCGCACTGCGGCGCGACCATGCGGTGGCCACCGAAGCGGCGATGAAGTACTTCGTGCTCGGCGCGCTGGCCAGCGGCTTCCTGCTCTACGGGATGTCGATGCTATACGGCGCGACGCGCTCGCTCGACCTGCCCGAGGTGTTCAACGCCATCCAGACCGGCCAGATCAATGCCACGGTGCTGACCTTCGGCGTCGTGTTCATCGTGGCGGGCCTGGGCTTCAAGCTCGGCGTCGTGCCCTTCCACATGTGGGTGCCCGACGTCTACCAGGGCGCCCCGACGGCCGTCACGCTGATGATCGCCGGCGCGCCGAAGCTGGCCGCCTTCGCGATCGCGATCCGTTTGCTTGTCGAGGGCCTGACCGGGCTGGCGCACGACTGGCAGCAGATGCTGATCGTGTTGTCCGTGCTGTCGATGGCCATCGGCAACCTGGCCGCGATCGTGCAGACCAACCTGAAGCGCCTGCTGGCCTATTCGGCGATCGGCCAGCTGGGCTTCATGCTGCTGGGCCTGACGCCGACCGTGATCGATGCGAACACCCAGTCGGCCGCCAACGGCTACAGCTCGGCGATGTTCTACATGGTCACCTACGTGCTGACCACGCTGGGCACCTTCGGCCTGGTGATGGTGCTGTCGCGCGCGGGCTTCGAGAACGAGGAGGTCAGCGACCTGGCCGGCCTCGGCAAGCGCAGCCCGTGGCTGGCCGGCGTGATGACGATCTTCATGTTCTCGTTGGCCGGTGTGCCGCCGATGGTCGGCTTCTACGCCAAGTTCGCGGTGCTGCAGTCGCTGATCACGACCAACGTGGCGGGCTACATCGTGCTGGCCGTCGTGGCGGTGCTGCTGTCGCTGATCGCAGCCTACTATTACCTGCGGGTCGTCAAGGTCATGTACTTCGAGGAGCCCGCTGCAGGCGCCCCGGCGATCGAGTCGCGCGGCGGCGTCGGCGTGCTGCTGGCCTGCAACGGCGGGGCGGTGTTGCTGCTGGGCGTGCTGCCGGCCGGCCTGATGGCCTTGTGCCGTGATGTCGTCGTGCGCGCGCTGGTTGGCTGACCTCGCGCTCGGGTCGTGACGCAGACCGCCTCGGTCTGGCTGGTGCTGGTGGTGGCGGTGGTCGCCGCCAACCTGCCGTTCATCAACGAGCGCCTGTTCGTGCTGGGGCCGCGGCCGGGGCCGCAAAAGACCTTCGGCTGGCGCTTGCTCGAGCTGGTCGTCTACGCCGGGCTGACCTGGGGCCTGGGCAGCGTGCTGGAAGCATCGATCGGCCAGCGCTCGCCGCAGGGATGGGAGTTCTACGCCGCGGGCGCGTGCCTCTTCATCACATTGGCCTCGCCGGGCTTCGTGTGGCGCCATCTGCGCCGTCGCCATCCCGAGCCATCACCCCATGACTGACCAGCGCCGGCTCGAGCCCGACGAGCACCTCGTCGAGACGACCATCGAGCGCGAGCAGCTCGTGCGTGGCAACTTCCTCGACGTGCGGCGCGACACGGTGCGCCTGCCCGGCGGCGACACGGCGACCCGCGAGTACATCGTTCATCCCGGCGCCGTGGTCGTCGTGGCGATGCTGGACGACGGCCGGCTGGTGATGGAGCGCCAGTACCGGCACCCGCTGGGCCGCGTGATGCTGGAGTTTCCGGCGGGAAAGCTCGACCCGGGCGAGCCCAGCGGCGTCTGCGCGATCCGCGAACTGGCCGAGGAAACCGGCTACCGCGCTGCGGAATGGGCGTTTGCCGCCGTCATGCACAACGCCATCGCCTACTCGACCGAGGGCATCGAGATCTGGTTCGCGCGCGGCCTGACGATGGGCGAGCAGCAACTGGACCATGGCGAGTTCCTGGAGGTCTGCACCATGGAGGAAGCCCAGCTCGATGGGCTGGCCGCACGGGGCGAGCTGACCGATGCCAAGACCCTGGTGGCGCTGATGTGGCTGCAAAAGTGGCGCTGCGGCACCTGGGCGCTGGACTGGCGGCCTGCGGCCGAGCTGGCAACCGGCCGATAATCCATGGCATGAAGGTTCTCGACCTGCGTTGCGCACACGGCCACGGCTTCGAAGGCTGGTTCGCCTCGGAGGACGACTTCCTTCAGCAGCATGAGCGGGGCCTCGTCGAGTGCCCGCTGTGCGGCGACAAGGCCGTGTCGCGCCTGCCGAGCGCCCCTCGGCTGAACTTCGGCGCGCAAGCTCCGCGCGAGGCTGCGGCGCCGGCGCCGCCCGCCGCGCCGCCGGGCCAGGCGATGACGCTGCAGAGCCTGTGGGTCGAGGCGGTGAAACACGTGATGGCGCGGACCGAGGACGTCGGCGAGCGCTTCCCCGAGGAGGCCCGCCGCATCCACTACGGCGAAGCCGAGTCCCGCGGCATCCGAGGCCAGGCGACGCCCGAAGAGCGCGCGGCACTCGAAGACGAGGGCATCGAAGTCGTGGCACTGCCGGTGCCGCCGGCGCTCAAGGGCCCGGCCCACTGAGCGCGGCCGATCAGATCACCCGCCCGGGGTTCATCAAGCCGGCCGGGTCCAGCGCGGCCTTGATCGCCTTCATCATCGCCAGGGCCACCGGTGCGCCGCGCTGGGCCAGTTCCTCGCGCTTGAGCCGCCCGATGCCGTGCTCCGCCGAGATCGAACCCCCGAGCCGCTGCACCTCGTCGTAGACCAGGGCATTGATGGCCGTTTCGTGGGCGGCCAGGAAGTCGGCCGCGGCCACGCCCTCGGGCGCCTGCAGGTTGTAGTGCAGGTTGCCGTCGCCCAGGTGGCCGAAGCACACGATCCGCGCGCCGGGCGTGGCCTGCTGCAGTTGCCGGGCCATGTGGGGCACGAAGCGGGGAATGGCCGACACCGGCAGCGCGATGTCGTGCTTGATGTTCAGTCCTTCCTCGCTTTGCGCCAGCGGGATCGATTCGCGCAGGTGCCACAGCGCATGCGACTGGGCGATGCTCTCGGCCACCACCGCGTCGTCGATCAACTCCTGCTCGAGCGCGGCTTCCAGCAAGGCGGCCAGGCGCTCGCGTTCGACGGCCTCCGCCTCGGTACCGGCCAGCTCCAGCAGCACCGTCCACGGCGCTTGCGGCAGCGGCCTGGGCAACTGTGGAAAGTGCTTCTCGACGAGTGACAGCGCGAAGCGCTCCATCAGCTCGAAGCCGGTCAGCCCGGCGCCCAGCCGAGCCCGCGCGAGGTTGAGCAGGCCCACCGCGGCATCGACCGACCGGCACGAAGCGAGGGCCGTGACCACCGCGGCCGGCTTCGGGAACAGCTTCAGCGTCGCTGCCGTGATCACCCCCAGCGTGCCTTCGCTGCCGATGAACAGGTCGCGCAGGTCGTAGCCGGTGTTGTTCTTGCGCAGGCCGGTCAGGCCATGCCAGACCTCGCCCTGCGGCATGACCACTTCGAGACCGAGGCACAGCTCGCGCGCATTGCCATAGCGCAGCACCTGCGTCCCCCCGGCGTTGGCGGCCAGGTTGCCGCCGATCGTGCAGCTGCCTTCGGCCGCCAGGCTCAAGGGAAACAGCAGGCCGCGCTCGTCGGCCGCCTGCTGCACGGTGTGCAGCACGCAGCCTGCTTCGGCGACCAGCGCCAGGTTGTCGGCATCGATCTCGCGGATCCGGTTCATCCGGGTCAGGCTCAGCAGCACCTGGTGGCCGGTGTCGTCCGGCACGCTGCCGCCGACCAGGCCGGTGTTGCCGCCCTGCGGAACGAGCGCTGTGCCGGCAGCCGCGCAGGTGCGCACGACGGCAGCCACCTCGCTGGTGCTGCCGGGCCGCACGACGGCCAAGGCGCGGCCGCGGTAGCGCTTGCGCCAGTCGACCTCGTAGGCGTCGAGTCCGACGCCTTGCAGCACATGGGAGGCACCGACCAGGCCGCGCAGCGCATCCATCAGGCGCTCATTCGTGGTGTCGTTCATGTCGAGGCGGGGGCAGGGGTGGCGTGCTTCAGCCGCCAGCGCACATGGGCCACGCAGGCGGCGAACAGGCCGACGGCCAGCAGCACCTCGGCGCCCGCCAGCCGGGCACCGAGGCCGGTTTCGCTGCCGATGCGCACCAGCCCTTCGGCCGCGTACAGCCAGACCAGCAGGCTCAGCCAGCGGTACGTGTACATGCGCAAGCGCAGCAGGCCGGGCAGCGTGGGCAGCAGGGGCAGCACCTTGATGGCCAGTGTGCCGCGCCCGGTCGGTGCCCACCACAACTCCCAGCCCAGGCACAGGGCGATCAGGGCGGCCAGCAGAGCGACGGCGAGCGCGCGCGTGGCCCGCGTCGGCCCATCTGCGGGGGCCGAAAGAGAGGTCTGCGCAGGCATGGATGGCATCATAGCCGCCATGATTTCGACTCATGCCCTGCGCAAGGGCTGGCAGCGGATCGTGGCCGATGCGCTCGACACGCTGCGCGACTGGCCTTGGTTCGACACCCTGCGCACGCTGCGGCTGCGCTTTCGCGAAGACCGTCTCGGCCAGGTGGCCGGCAGCCTGACCTTCACCACGCTGATCGCCCTGGTGCCGCTGCTGACGGTCGCTCTGGCGATCTTCACGGCGTTTCCGATGTTCTCGAGTTTCCAGGATGCGTTGCAGAAGTACTTCCTGCAGAGCCTGGTGCCCGACAACATCGCCAAGCCGGTGCTGGGTGCGCTGAACCAGTTTGCCAGCAAGGCCCACAAGCTGGGCTCGGCGGGCCTGATCGTGCTGGTCGTCAGCGCGCTGACCCTGATGATGACGATCGACCGGACGCTCAACGCGATCTGGCGCGTGCGCAAGCCGCGGCCGATCGCCCAGCGCGTGCTGGTCTACTGGGCCGCGATCACGCTCGGGCCCCTGGTGCTGGGCCTGAGCCTGAGCCTGACCAGCTATGCGATCTCGGCCTCGCGCGGCCTCGTCGGGGCGATGCCGGGGGGCGTGCGGCTCGCGCTGGACATCGTCGAGTTCGGGCTGCTGGCCGCCACGATGGCGGGCCTGTTCCACTATGTGCCCAACACCCATGTGCGATGGCGTCATGCGGCGGCCGGGGCGGTGTTCGTCGCCGCGGGCTTCGAGGTGGCCAAGCGCGTGCTGGGCTGGTACGTGTCGTCGGTCGGTTCCTATTCGGCCGTCTACGGCGCCTTCGCGACCGCGCCGATCTTCCTGCTGTGGATGTACACCGGCTGGGTCATCGTGCTGCTCGGCGCGGTCATCGCCGCCTACGCGCCCAGCCTGCAGTTGCATGTGGTGAGGCAGGTCGATGTGCCGGGGCAGCGTTTCAGCCTCGCGCTGGCGGTGCTGGGCGTGCTGGCGGCCGCGCGGCGCAGCGAGCAGCGCGGTGTCGATGCGATGCAGATCGCCGCGCAGCTGCGGATCGACCCGCTGCAGATCGAGCCCATCCTCGAGACGCTGACCCAGCGCGATTGGCTCGCCCGGCTGGACGAGGAGGGGGCGCAGCGCTTCGTGCTGCTGTGCGACCCCGAGCGCACGCCCGCTGGCCCGCTGGTCGACAGCCTGCTGCTGCAGCCGGACGAGCGGGTGACGCCGTTTCGCGATCGCGCGGGCGTGGACCGGTTGATGCTCTCGGAGCTGCTGGCCTGAGGCCGCAGCCGCCCGCGATTCAGGCCGGGTGGACGACCACCAGCAGCGCCTGGGCGGCCGCCTTGCCGGGGTTGCGGATCGCGTGGGGCTGGTCGACGGCGTAGCGCGCCGTTTCGCCGGCCTTGAGCCGGGTCGTCGCCTCGGCCGATTGCACCTCGAGCGTGCCGCTGAGCACGCTCAGGTGCTCGCGCGACCCCGGCTCATGCGGTTCGGATTCGAGGGCACCGCCGGGTTGCACCGTCAGCTCGTACCACTCGAACTGCCCGGCGAGTTCGATCGGGCCGAGGATGCGCAGCTCGCAATGCCCGTCCGGGCTGCGCAGCGAGGGCGTGGCATGCGAGGGCACGGTGGCGATCGCCGGCTGGGCCGGCTTGTCGGCGCCCAGCAGTTCGGCCATGGGCACCCCCAGCGCGTTGGCCAGGCGCCAGACCACGGCTACCGTGGGGTTGGCCTGGTTTCTCTCGATCTGCGACAACATCGACTTGGACACGCCCGCCTGGCGCGACAGTTCGTCGAGCGACAGCGCGCGGTCCTGCCGCAGCGCGGCAAGCGTTTCCCCGACGCGGGGCGGTTCGGCATGAGAAGGGCGGTTCGTCGTGGACATGGTCCGGGGGCTTGACCCGCAGTCGCTTGTTTACGATACTGCACGCCAGTTCGATATATCGAACTTCGCAAGAATCATCGAACACTGATTGTGCCCGAAGACAGTTCCACGAGGACGACGACAATGGCCAGCACGGAAGAATTCTTTGCCCACCTGCGCAGCGAGCTGCAGGGCATCCGCGAAGCGGGCCTGTACAAGGCCGAGCGGGTGATCGCCACGCCGCAGGGCGCCCACGTGCGCACGGCCGACGGGCGCGAGGTGATCAACCTGTGTGCCAACAACTACCTCGGCCTGTCGAGCCACCCGGCGGTCATCGAAGCCGCGCACGAAGCCCTGCGCACCCATGGCTACGGCCTGAGCTCGGTGCGCTTCATCTGCGGCACGCAGGACATCCACAAGACGCTCGAGGCCCGCATCGCGCGCTTCCTGGGCACCGAGGACGCGATCCTCTACGCGGCGGCCTTCGACGCCAACGGCGGCCTGTTC
>NZ_DATFAN010000191.1:0-6138 GCF_035254525.1 Ideonella sp.
CTTGCCCGGCTCGACCCGGTTGGCCACCGGCCGGCTGGCGGCATCGCGCGGCACGAAGGCGAAATCGGTCAGCTCGTTGTTCAGCAGGAAGCCGCCGGGCAGCCCGGTGCCGCCGTCGCTCATGACGCGGCTACCGAACCCCGCTTCGATGGTCGTCGTCATCGACACCGCATGGCCCTCGGCATCGACGATGCTGATGTGGCTGGTGCCATGCTCGGGCTGCGCCGCCTGGGGCGCCGTGGAGGTGGCTGCGGCGCCAGGGGCCGGGTCGCCCGCGGTGGCGGTGCCGAGGCTGCGCCGGCCGCTGATCAGCGTCGCGCGGCGAGCGAGGTAGGCCCCGTCGAGCAGGCTGCTCCAGGTACCGGCAGGCGGGGCGGCGAAGTCGGGGTCGGCCAGGTACTGCGCCCGGTCGGCGAAGGCCAGGCGCGCCGCCTCGGCATAGCGGTGCAGGAAGGCCGGGCTCGGCAGCGCGCCCTGCAAGGGCGGTGGCGCATCGTGCAGCTGGTCCAGCAGCCCCAGGATCTGCATCGTCGCGACGTGGCCCGACGAAGGCGGCGGAAAGCCGCAGACCTCGAAGCGCTGGCGCCACCGCGTGCACATCGCCTGCCGCAGGCGCGGATGGTAGCCGGCCAGGTCGGCTTCGGCGAGCCGGCCGGGGTTGGCCGGGTGCTGGCGCACGCGGCGCACGATGTCGGCCGCCACCGGCCCCTCGTGCAATGCAGCGCTGCCGCGCTCGGCCAGGCGCCTCAGCACCGCCGCCAGCGCCGGGTTGCGCAGCCGCTCGCCGGCCTTGACCGGCTCGTCGCCGCCGTCGCGGAAGAAGTAGCGGCGGGCCTGCACATCGCCTTGCAGCGCCCGGCCCGCCTCGGTTCGCAGCAGGCCGGCCAGGCGCGGCCCGACGACGAAACCCCGCTCGGCCAGCGTGATGGCCGGCTCGAACAGGCGGGCCCAGGGCAGGCGCCCATGCCGGCGGTGCGCCGCCTCGAGCATCCGCACCGCGCCCGGCGTTCCGACAGCGCGTCCACCGGTGACCGCCACATCGAAATCGAGCGGGCGCCCGCGTTCATCCAGGAACAGCCGCTCGTCGGCGGCGGCCGGGGCGGTCTCGCGCCCGTCCCAGGCCTGCAAGGCCGTGCCGTCCCAGTGCAGCAGGAACGCGCCGCCGCCGAGGCCGCTGGACTGCGGCTCGACCAGGGCGAGCACCATCTGCACCGCGATCGCCGCATCGAGCGCAGTGCCACCCTCGCGCAGCATGGCCGCGCCGGCCTCGCTGGCCGCGGGGTTGGCGCTCGCGACCGCCCAGTGTGCATAGCGCTGCTCGGCCGGCGCCGCGGCATAGCCGGTGGCGGCTTCGGGCAGGCGCGGCAATCCGGCAGCAGATGGGTCTGCCACCGGCGACGGGCTGCAGGCCGCGAGCCACGCGGCGGCCAGCAGCAGGGCAGCGAGCTTGCGGCTCAGTGCAATGCCACCCCGGTCTTGGCCTGCACTTCCTCGCGCGTGACGCCGGGCGCCAGCTCGACCAGCTTCAGGCCGTGCGGCGTCACGTCGAGCACGCACAGGTCGGTGATGATGCGGTCGACCACGCCCACGCCGGTCAGCGGCAGCGTGCACGCCGGCAGGATCTTCATGTCGGTCGATCCATCCTTCTTGGTGGCCACGTGCTCCATCAGCACGACGACGTTCTTCACGCCGGCCACCAGATCCATCGCGCCGCCCATGCCCTTGACCATCTTGCCCGGGATCATCCAGTTGGCGAGGTCGCCCCTCTCGCTGACCTGCATCGCACCGAGGATGGCCAGGTTGATCTTGCCGCCTCGGATCATGCCGAAGCTGTCGGCGCTGCTGAAGATCGACGAGCCGGGCAGCGTGGTCACGGTCTGCTTGCCGGCGTTGATCATGTCGGCGTCGACTTCTTCCTCGGTCGGGAACGGGCCGATGCCGAGCAGGCCGTTCTCGCTCTGCAGCCACACCTCCATGCCGGCCGGCACGTGGTTGGCGACCAGCGTGGGCAGGCCGATGCCGAGGTTCACGTAGAAGCCGTCCTGCAGTTCCTTCGCAGCGCGGGCGGCCATTTCATCGCGGTTCCATGCCATGGTGTCGGTCTCCTCAGGCCTTGCGGACGGTTCGTTGTTCAATGCGCTTTTCCGGGTGCGCATTCAGCACGATGCGGTGCACGAAGATGCCGGGCAGGTGGACCTGGTCCGGGTCCAGCTCGCCGGTTTCGACGATCTTCTCGACCTCGACGATCGTGATCCGGCCCGCCATCGCCACGTTGGGGTTGAAGTTGCGCGCCGTGCGGCGGAACTGCAGGTTGCCGCTCTTGTCGGCCACGTGCGCCTTGACCAGCGAGACCTCGGGCACCAGCGAGCGCTCCATCACGTAGGTCTGGCCGTCGAACTGGCGCGTTTCCTTGCCGTCGGCCACGATGGTGCCGACACCCGTCTTCGTGAAGAAGGCCGGGATGCCCGCGCCGCCGGCCCGCAGCTTCTCTGCCAGCGTCCCCTGCGGCGTGAACTCCAGCTCGAGCTCGCCCGAGAGGTACTGCCGCTCGAACTCCTTGTTCTCGCCGACGTAGCTGGAGATCATCTTCTTGATCTGCCGCGTGGCCAGCAGCTTGCCGAGGCCGAAGCCATCGACACCGGCATTGTTCGAGATGACCGTCAGGTCCTTGACGGCACTTTGCTGCAGCGCCTCGATCAGCGCCTCGGGGATGCCGCACAGGCCGAAGCCGCCGACGGCCAGCAACTGCCCGTCTCGGACCACGCCGTCCAGCGCCGCTGCGGCGCTCGGGTAAACCTTGTTCATTCGCTTTGCCTCCGGGCTTGTTCGGATGGGCACGAAGCGTACTACGTACATCATTAAGTAGTCGTTACGTAGATTTGACTAAGGCCTTCCTGCCAAACCCGACCATGCCAGACCCGATCCTCACCATGACCCCCGCCCAGCTGCAGGACCTGCTCGCGACGATGTTCGCGCCCTGGGTGCAGGAGCTCGACCTCGTCGTGCGCGCCGTCGAGCCCGATGGCGTGATGCTCGCGCTGCCGGTCGGCACGCGCCACGTGCACGGCGGCGGCGTGCTGTGCGGCCAGACGCTGATGGCCGCGGCCGACACGGCGATGGTGCTCGCGATCAGCGCGCAGCTCGGCGGTTTCCGGCCGATGACCACGGTGCAGCTACAGACCAGCTTCCTGCGCCCGGTGGGCAAGGACATGGGCGAGGTCACGGTCGTCGCGCGTGTGCTGCGACCCGGCCGCCAGCTCGTGTTCGGCGAGATCGAGTGCCTGCTGCCCGACGGCAAGCTGGCCGCCCACGCGACCACCACCTACGCGCTGCTGTGATGGCCCGCGCGACCGCGATGCCCATCGACCTCGACTACCGCACCGCCTTCGACCTGGCGCCGATCGGTATGATCCTGTCGCGCCACCGGCTGGTGGTGGACTGCAACCGGCGCGTGCTGGAGATGTTCCGCGCGCAACGCGACGAACTCGTCGGCCAGTCCTTCGAGGTGATGTACCCGAGCGCCGACGAGTACGAGCGCACCGGCGCGCGCATCGTCGCGAGCCTCGGCACCGACGGCTGCTATGCCGACGACCGCGTGATGAAGCGCAGCGACGGCGAGCTGTTCTGGTGCCATGTCTCCGGCCGGGCGCTCGATGCAGGCGACCCGCACGCCGCCGGCATCTGGAGCTTCGAAGATCTCTCGGCCCGCCGCGTGCTGAAGGTCGACTTCACCGCACGAGAGCGGGAGATCGCCGCGCTGCTGATCGACGGCGCGACCAGCAAGCAGATCGGCAAGCGGCTGTCGATCAGCCCGCGCACGGTGGACGTCTACCGCGGGCGGCTGATGCGCAAGGTGGGTGCCAGCACGACGCCGGAGCTGGTGCACCGGCTCCTGTCTGCCTAGGCGATGAGCGTGCGCAACCAGTCCGGCACCGGCATCGCCTTGCCGAGCGGGAAATCGACCCACACCGTCGTCGCGCCGCCTTCGGCGTAGATCACGCCGGGCTGGTCGGTGCGCTCCAGCGTGATGAAGGTGTCGAAGCTGGTCCGCCCGAGGTTGGCCACGTAGTGCCGGGCCAGGATGTCGCCCGGGTACTCGAGCTGGCGCAGGAAGTTGCAGAACGCGTTGACGATCACCGGGCCCTGCCCTGCCGGGTCCGGCGCGCCGCCGACCTCGTGCAGCCATTGCACGCGAATGATCTCGAGGTAGCGGAAGTAGACGGTGTTGTTGACATGGCCCATCGCGTCCATGTCGCCCCAGCGGATGGGGATGACCATCTCGTAGGTCAGCTTCTTGTCGGCCGGCAGTTCGAAACGCATCGCCTCAGCTCAAGCCCAGTTCAGCCTTCACCGCCATCAGCTCGGCGCGCAGCGCGGCCAGCTCCTCGGACAGGCGCGTCACCTCGCCGCGCAGCGCCGCCATTTCGCCGGCCGCCACCGCACCCTCGCCCGTCGGCGCGGCATACCCGGCCGGCGGCAAGACGGGCTCGCCGCACAGCAGGTGGGCCCAGCGCGCCTCGCGCTCGCCCGGTGCGCGCGCCAGCTTGACCACCCGCGCCGGCGGCTTGGTGGCCAGCTCGTCGAGGAAGGCCTCGACCGACGAGATGTCGGCAAACCGGTGAAGGCGCTCGCAATTGAGCCGCAGCTCGGCCGCCGTCTGCGGCCCGCGCAGCATCAGCACCGCGAGCAGCGCGACCGACTGGCTGGGCACCGCCAGCACGCGGCCCAGGTTGTGCTCGTAGCGCGCCACCCGGCTGCCGCTGACTTCGAAGATCAGGTGCAGGTGTTTCAGGCTGTCGATCGCCACCAGCAGATCGGCCTCGCTGACCTCCATCACCGGGGCGCGTGCGGTCTTCTGGTTGCAGCCCGATTGCAGCGCGTTGAGCGACAGCGGGTAGGTGTCCGGCACGGTGTGCTGCTTCTCGACCAGCACGCCGAGAACACGGGCTTCCAACGGAGTCAGATAACGCAGATCCATCAAGCCCCTCCGCAGGCTTCAGGCTCCATCACGCGCCGAAGCCGTCGTCAGCCTGCAGGATCGCGCCATTGATGAAGTGGCTCTCCTTCGCGCACAGCATCAACAGCGCGAGGTCCAGGTCTTCCGGCTTGCCGATGCGCTTGCGTGGCAGCATCTGCATCAGCTTCTGGCCGGACTCGGTCTGCCAGTGGTGGTGGTTGATCTCGGTGTCGATGTAGCCAGGGCAGATCGCGTTGACATTGATGTCGTAGCGGCCCCATTCGAGCGCCATCGCACGGGTCATGTGGATCACCGCGGACTTGCTCATCGCATAGACCCCGATCTGGCCCAGCACGCGCAGCCCGGCCATCGACGCGATGTTGACGATGCGGCCACCCGTGAAGGTGCCCGGCGCCGCGCCGCGGGCGCGCGCGACCATGCGCTTGCCCACCTCCTGCGCGACGAAGAAGGCACCGCGCACGTTGGTGTCCATCACGTAGTCGAAGTCTTCCGGCGTCACGTCCAGCAGCTTCTGGGTCGTGCTCACGCCCGCGTTGTTGATGAGGATGTCGAGCGTGCCGACCTCGGTCTCGGCATGTGCCACGCCGGCGCGGATGCTGACCGGATCGGTCACGTCCATCGCCACGACGTGCGCATCGCCGCCGGCCCCCTCGATCTCGGCACGAAGCGTCTTCAGGCGTTCGACGCGGCGCGCCGACAGCACCACGGCGGCGCCCGCCTTGGCCAGCGTGCGGGCGAATTGCGCGCCCAGGCCGCTGGAGGCGCCCGTGACCAGGGCCACGCGGCCCGAGAGGTCGATGGAGTAGCTCATGGCAGTGTTCTTTTATGGAGTGGCAGCCAGCGTAGCACGCAGTGCCGCCCGCGGGATGACGACTGCGCGACAGCGCCGGATGCCGCTGTCGCAGAAAAAGCACGGTCGTTCTATTTTCGATCCCGGCCGCTAGAATCCTGCGGCCGCTGCACTCCCCCCCAACACCACCCACACCATGACCTCGCCCGAACTGCTTGCCCAATACGGCCCTCGCGAATCGATGGACTACGACGTGGTGATCGTCGGCGGCGGCCCGGCGGGCCTGGCCACCGCGATCCGCCTGAAGCAGATCGCCGCCGAGAAGGGCCAGGAAATCAACGTCGTGGTGCTCGAGAAGGGCTCCGAGCCC
>NZ_DATFAN010000192.1:0-22395 GCF_035254525.1 Ideonella sp.
GGTGGCCAGCAGCAGCGCCGCCGTCATCGCGGCGATGGCTGTCATTGCGGGCTCGACCCGCAATCCATCCAGGCACGCCACCCCCGTGGATGCCGGGTCAAGCCCGGCATGACATGTCCTATTTCCCCGCATACCGCTTCAGGAACGCCACGAACTTCGCCTTGTCGTAATCCTTCTCCGCCTCCAGCGAGCCCGTCTCCTGCGAGTGAACCAGCTTACCCGTGCCATCCAGCACGAACAGGTGCGGATAGCCCTTGATCTTCGGCCACTTGGCCAGCAGGGACTCGTTCTTGTTCTGCGGCGACCAGTTCACCTTCACCCACACGTATTTCGCCTCGACCAGCGCCTTGACGTCGGCGTTGTCCTCGATGAAGTTGTCGAGCAGGTGGCACCACGAGCACCATTCGCCGCCCACGTCCACGATCACGCGCTTGTGCTGTGCCTTGGCCGCTGCCATGGCCGTCGCGACGTCCTTCGCGGCGTCGCGCGCGGGATCGAACCTGTTGGGAAGGTCCTGCGCGGGCGAGGCAAGCGGGAAAGCAAGGCACGCCGCGACCACCAGCCATCGTGCGGAACGGGAAAGTTCAATGAAGCGCATGAACCGTTTGTACCCGAATTTGCGCCAGCTCAGGGCCCGCGGGGTCATGTGGGGCCAGAATGAAACCATCTCCTTTGCCATCGGGTGAACCGCCATGCGTCACAGTGAGCGACATCGGGCCGATCGGATCGGCTGGCTGCGGGCCGCCGTCCTCGGCGCCAACGACGGCATCGTCTCCACGGCCAGCCTGGTCGTGGGGGTCGCAGCCTCGGGCGCCAGCCAGGCCAGCCTCCTGGTGACCGGTGTGGCGGGGCTGGTCGCCGGCGCGATGTCGATGGCTGCCGGCGAATACGTCTCCGTGCACTCGCAGGCCGACACCGAGAAGGCCGACCTCGCGCGCGAGCGCTCCGAGCTCGAGAAGGATCCCGCGGCCGAGCACCGCGAGCTGGCGGCCATCTATGTCGCACGGGGCCTCGAGCCTGATCTGGCGCGGCAGGTGGCCGAGCAACTGATGACCCGCGACTCGCTGGGCGCCCATGCGCGCGACGAACTGGGAATCTCGGTGGCCCTCAGCGCGCGGCCCATCCAGGCGGCGCTGGCGTCGGCGGCCAGTTTCGCGGTGGGTGCGGCGCTGCCCTTGGTGGTGACGGCACTCGCGTCCACGCACGGCGTGATTCCCTGGGTGTCGGGGACGGCGCTGATCTTCCTGGCGGGCTTGGGCGCCGTCGCCGCACGCGTGGGCGGCGCCGGTGTCCTCATGGGTGCATGGCGGGTGACGTTCTGGGGCGCACTGGCGATGGCGATCACCGCGGGCGTCGGTGCGTTGTTCGGCGCCATCGGCTGAGGGCCACGCCGGCTGATAGGCAGGTCGAGGCCAGTGTTCGGTAGCGCACAGAGCGCAGCCCGCTTGGCGCCTAGGCTTGCCAATTGCTCCTGTTTGTTGTCGGTGGCCTGCCACCGGCCGACAAAGGGAGTGTCGACACACCTCAACGGCAAGGAGATTCACATGAACTGGGACCAGATCAAGGGCAATTGGAAGCAAGTCACCGGCAAGGTCAAGGCGCAGTGGGGAAAGCTGACCGATGATGACCTCGACGTCGTCGCCGGCCACCGCGACCAGCTCGCCGGCAAGATCCAGGAGCGCTACGGCGTGGCCAAGGAAGAAGCCGAGAAGCAGCTCTCCGCGTGGGAGCGCAAGGCGACCGACTCGTGGTTCAAGTAGGCCGGGAAGCGCTTCTGATTCGCAACCGCGACTGACGCAACTCGAGACGGAGAAACAAGATGCTTGAAACCATCGCCATCATCCTGGTCGTCCTCTGGATCCTGGGCCTCGTCACCTCGTACACGATGGGCGGGCTCATCCACGTTCTCCTGGTCATCGCGGTCGTGGTGATTCTGGTGCGCTTGATTCAGGGCCGAGGCCTGTAGCGTTTCAGGAGGAACCTCATGAACACCATCAGGATCGCCGCGATCGCGCTGATCGTGGCGGGTGTGCTGGCCCTGCTGTACGGCGGATTCAGCTACACGAAAGACACCCATCAGGCCAAGCTGGGGCCGATCTCGCTGTCCATTCAGGAGAAGGAGACCGTGAACATCCCGGTCTGGGCCGGCGTGGCGGGCATCGTCATCGGTGGCGCTCTCCTGCTCTTCGGGGGCAAGGGGAATTGAGGTCTCGTGGGCCCTGGGGCCGCTCAGTAGTGGGGCGGCAGTTCCTCGCGCAGGCTGCGGAAGCCCGCCGGCTCGCTCGACGAGGCTTGCTGCCGCAGGCGCAGAAGCTCCTGCACCAGCAGGTCGATCTGCTGCTGCTGGCGCACGACGATGTCGTTCAGCCGCTCGACCAGATCCTCGGCGAACGCGGCCTTGACCTCCAGGTCGTCGAGGCGGCGTTCGATGTCTTCGGGGTGGAGCGGGGGCATGGGTGCAGCGGGGCCGTTGAGTGCCGGGTGATTGTCCGGCATGCGGCGTGCCGGCTCAGCGGGCAGGGGGCGCAGCGTGCGCGTCGACCCAGGCGGCCACGTCGTCGAGCAGGCCATCGAGCGCCTGCCGCATGCCGGACACCGCCCCGGCCGCATCGTAGGACGCGGCCGGCGCCGTCCGCGTGAAGCGCTGGCGCGCAATGATCGCGCGGCTGGCCGGGTCGATGAGCTCGACCGCGAGGGTGATGCGAGCCGCCCCGGGCGGTTGGCTGGCATCGTGGTAGATCTCTTCGAGCCGGCTGTTCAGCACCGGCTGCCCCGCTGCGGCCGTGCCGAGGCGCGACAGCAATTGCGCATGCAGGGCGCGCTGGGGCCGCTCGGTCCAGTGGCCGTACCGGTAGTACGCCCGCGTGCCGGGCTCGCGGCTGTACACGATGTCCTGCGTATCGTAGAAGCTCGCCGATGACGTCCGCGCGACCACCACCTTCGCTGCCGGGTCGGGTCCAGCCGCCGCGAGGGTGGTGGACTCGAGAATGAAATAGCGGTCCGGTTCGTGCGATCCCATCGAGCTGCACGCGCTCAGGGCCACCGCCACCAGAAGTGGGACGAGGTGTTTCATCGCTGACCCTCCCCGGGGCCGAGCTCGGCCGCGGCCGGGCCGAACAGGATTTGCCGCGGCTCGCGCAGGCGCCCGGCCGCGACGCCCACTGCGTCCGCCGCCGACCGCAGCGATTGTGCCGAGCTGCGCAATTCGTCGTCGCCGGCGGCGAGCAACGTGTCGGCGCGCTTGGTGAGCCGCTCGACATCGGCGCCCATCTTCTGCACCGCATCGCCCGCGTCCTTCACCGACGCGGCGGCCTGCGCGCCGAGCGCCTCGTAGCGCATGGTCAGCGTGCGCGCATCGGCTGCCACCGAGTTGGCCAGCGTGCGCAGGTCGTTCGCTGCGCCGCCGACCGAGCCGAGCGCCGCGTCGGTCTTGGACAGGGTCTGCTCCGCGTGCTGCGAGACGCGGCGCAGGTTGTTCAGGATGTCGGCGAACGCGGCCTGGTTCTCCGGCGAGAGGGTGGCGTTCAGGCGCTGCATCGTCACGTCGGCGCTTTGCGCCAGCTGCGTCAGCGTGGCAGACACCTGTTGCAGCGCGGATTCGCCTTCGGCGATCACTGCATGCTGTTCACCGGGCGGGACGTTGACCAGCGGCGGGCTCTGCTCGGTGGTGTTGGTCAGGCGCACGCTGGCGATCCCGGTGATCAGGTGCCGCTCGACGGTGGCACGCGTGCTCTCGAGCACCGGCGTGGTCGGCTCCACCGAGATGAAGACCTGGATCGCGCCGGGCTGGCGCGACGAGAAGCGAAAGCCCGTGACCGAGCCGACGCGCATGCCGCGCATCGTCACGTCGCTGCGCGGCTCGAGCCCTTCGAGCGACTGGCGCACGAAGTAGATCGTGTACAGGTGGGCATCGTTGCCTTGCCCGGTGCTGCGCAGCCACACGACGGCCCCGGCCAGCAGGGCGAGCAGGACGATCACGGCGGTTCCGACGATGGTGTATTTGGCTTCTGGTTCCATGGCGGGCCTGTGGTCACGTGGGGGCAGCATGCACTGCGAAGTAGTCGCGCAGCCACGGGTCGTCGGCTTGCTTCACCGAGTTGACCGGGCCGTCGGCGATGACCTTTCCACCGCCGATCGCGATCACCCGATCGGTGATCGACTCCAGCAGGTCCACGTCGTGCGTCACGATGAACACCGTGAGCCCGAGGCTGTCGGACAGCACGCGCAGCAGCTGGTTGAACTCGCGGGCGCCGACCGGATCGAGGCCCGAGGTGGGTTCGTCGAGAAAGACGATCTCGGGCTCGAGCGCCAGCGCCCTGGCCAGGGCCACCCGCTTTCGCATGCCGCCCGACAACTGCGCGGGCGACTTGGCGCAGGCGTTGGCGGGCAGCCCGACGAGCGCGAGCTTGAAGCCCACCAAGGGCGCGATCAGGTCCACCGGCAGATCGCTGTTCTCGCGAAACGGCACGGCGACGTTCTCGGCCACGGTGAGCGACGAGAACAGCGCGCCATCCTGGAACAGCACGCCGAAGCGCCGGCGCAGGGCATTGAGCTCGTCGGGGCTGCAATGCGCGACGTCGGTGCCGAGCAGCTCGACGGCGCCCTGGGTGGGGCGCATCAGGCCGATGATCTCCCTGAGCAGCACCGACTTGCCGCTGCCGCTGCCGCCGATGAGCCCCACCACCTCGCCGCGCTGCACGGCGAAGCTGATGCCGTCGTGCACCACCTGCGTCCCGAAGCGGGTGACGATCGAGCGCACGGCCAGCACAACATCGTCGTCCATCTCAGATCTCCAGGCGCTGGAACACGACGGCGAAGATCGCGTCCAGCGTGATGACCCAGACGATGCACTGCACCACCGTGGAAGTGGTGTTGTCGCCGACGCTGCGCGCGTCGCGCGTCACCGCCATGCCCATGCGGCAGGCGATCAAGGCGATGAAGGCCGCGAACACCGGCGCCTTCGCGAGGCCGACGACGAAGTGCCGCACTTCGAGCACGCCGTGCACGCGGTCGATGAAGACCTGCGGCGCGATGTCGAGTTGCCAGGTGCCCACCAGCATGCCGCCGACGATACCCGCGATGTCGCCGACGAACACGAGCAGGGGCAGCGCGAGGACGAGTGCGAGCAGCCGCGGGATGACCAGCACCTGGATCGGTGACAGGCCGAGCGTGCTGATCGCATCGATCTCCTCCTCGACCTTCATGGTGCCGATCTGCGCCGTGAAGGCCGCGCCGGAGCGGCCGGCGACCAGCACCGAGGCGAGGATCGGCGACAACTCACGGCACACGGCCAGGCCGATGCCGTCGGCCACGAACAGGTTGGCGCCGTAGCGCTGCGCCTGTACACCCAGCACGTAGGCGATCACCACGCCGATCAGGAAGTTCACCAGCGCGACGATGGGGATGGCATTGACGCACACCGCCTCGAACTGCGCGACCGTCTCGCGCGGCCTGAAAAGGCGCGGCCGCCGCAGCAGGGCCAGGGCCTCCAGCGTCACCGCGCCGATGAAGCCGGTGTGGGTTCTCACGAGGGCGCCGAGCTTGAGGGTGGCGGCGCCCACGTGCTGCACCAGCCCGAGGTGTGCCGACCGGCCGGTCGCGGCCGGCGTGGTCATGCGGTCGTGCACCAGGCGAAGCAAGCGGCCATGCCTGGGGTCGAAGCCGCGCGGCTTGACCATCGACTCGGTGCAGCCGATCTGCGCGAGATGGCGCAGCAGCATGAACCCGGCAGCGGTGTCCAGTTCCTCCAACCGGCTGCCGTCCACCACGAAGGCTTTCGCCGTGCGCAGCTGCAGGACGCGCAGGGCGTTCACGATGGCCGGCACGTTGGGCAGGCGCCAGGCACCCACCAGGTAGAGGACATCGGTGTCGTCCTCCACCTTGCGTTCGATCCACTGTGCCGGAACGTCCACTGTTGCGCCGTGCCTTTGCCTGCCGTGCGCGCTATTGTGCTTGGCGGCGGTGCTTGGTGGCGCAGGCGTTGCCAGGTGGCCAAAGCGCAGCCTGGAAACGACAAGGGGTCGCAGCCTCTCGGTGCAACCCCTTGGTGAATCTGGTGGAGACGAGGAGGATCGAACTCCCGACCTTCGCATTGCGAACGCGACGCTCTCCCAGCTGAGCTACGTCCCCAGTAAGCTTTGCATTCTAGCATCAAGAAAACGGGAGCCTTGAATGAGCCGAATCGACCGCCTCGACCCTGCGTGGCTGGACGCGCAGTACGACAACCGGGCCCGCGTGCCCGAGCACCCGGCCGTCTTCGAGCGCTGGCGCCAGGCCTCGCGGCTCGCGCGTGAAGGGGCGCGCTGCCAGCTCGACATCGCCTATGGCGACGGGGCCGACGAGCGGCTCGATGTCTTTCCCGCCGCGCAGCCCGGTGCGCCGGTGCTGGTCTTCATCCATGGCGGCTACTGGCGTGCCTTCGACAAGGCCGATCATTCCTTCGTCGCGCCCTCGTTCGTGGCCGACGGGGCGGCGGTCGTGGTGCCCAACTACAGCCTGTGCCCGGCGGCGAGCATCGAGCAGATCGCCCTGCAGCTCACGCGCGTCGTCGCCTGGGTGGCGCGGCATGCAGCCGGCTTCGGTGCCGATCCGTCGCGCATCGCGCTGGCCGGGCATTCGGCCGGCGGCCACCTGGCTGCGATGCTGTTGTGCTGTCGCTGGAAGGAGGTCGATGCCGATCTGCCGTTGCTGCCGGTGCAGGGCGCCCTGGGCATCTCGGGCCTGTACGACCTGGAGCCGATCCGCCTGACGCCGTTCCTGGCGGCCGACCTTCAGCTCACGCCGGCCAGCGTCAAGCGCCTGTCGCCGGCTTTCTTCCCGCGGCCGAAGCGGCCGCTGTACGCGGTGGTCGGCGGCGACGAGAGCGAGGAGTACCTGCACCAGAACCAGCTGATCCGCGACCAGTGGGGGCCGACGGCGGTGCCGGTGTGCGAGACCCTCGTCGGCCACCACCATTTCAGCATCCTGAGCAACCTGGCCGACCCGGCCGGCCGGCTGCACGACCTGGCGCTGCGCCTGCTCGGCTTGCGCTGACGGCGCCGGCCGCCGCTCAGGGTTGGCCCTGAGGCGCATAGCCCTCGCCTATGCCGCGTATTGACGCATTCGAATTGCCAAGCCCCCGCGGCCGCGCTAGCGTCAACGCTTGAGTCGCCGGCCGACGCCGCCGACCACGTCCCCACGTTGATTGAGGAGCATGTCATGGCATTGAAGGGTTCCAAGACCGAGCAGAACCTGAAGGACGCCTTTGCCGGCGAATCTCAGGCCAACCGCCGGTATCTGTATTTCGCAAGCAAGGCGGACGTCGAGGGCCAGAACGATGTGGCCGCGCTCTTCCGTTCCACCGCCGAAGGCGAGACGGGCCATGCCCACGGCCACCTCGAGTTCCTCGAGCACGGCTCGGGTGACCCGGCCACCGGCCTGCCGATCGGCCCGACGCGCGACAACCTGAAGGCTGCCGTCGCCGGCGAGACCCACGAGTACACCGACATGTACCCGGGCATGGCCCGCACCGCGCGCGAAGAGGGCTTCGACGAGATCGCCGACTGGTTCGAGACACTGGCCAAGGCCGAGCGCTCGCACGCCAACCGCTACACCAAGGCGCTGGAACAGCTCGTCGACTGATCCAGGAAATTTGTCCAAGGAGTTTGCGCGGATCCGGCTCGGCCGGTCCGCTGCAAAGCCCCCTCGGGGGGGCAGCGAACGGAACGGAAGCGTGGGGGCTCAATGACTCGTGAAGGCAACCTCGAGGCGCCGACTCGCCACCCGATCGCCTGGCAAAGCCCCGGCTATTACGACGAGGCCGAATGCCAGAAGGAAATGGAGCGGGTCTTCGACGTCTGCCACGGCTGCCGGCGTTGCGTGAGCCTGTGCCAGTCGTTCCCGACGCTGTTCGATCTGGTCGACGCCACCGCCGACGGCGAAGTGCATGGCGTGGCCAAGTCGGACTACGTGAAGGTCGTCGACCAGTGCTACCTGTGCGACCTGTGCTACATGACCAAGTGCCCCTATGTGCCGCCGCACCCGTGGAACCTCGACTTCCCGCACCTGATGCTGCGCGCCAAGGCGATCAAGTTCAAGCAGGGGCACGTGGGCGCCGGCGAGCGGCTGCTGGCCTCGACCGACGTGCACGGCCAGTTCGCAGGCATCCCGGTCGTCGTGCAGATCGTCAACGCGGTCAACAGGACCAAGACGATGCGCCGCGCGCTGGACAAGACGCTGGGCGTGCATCCCGACGCGTGGCTGCCCGACCTGGCCACGAGCCGCTTCCGCTGGAGCGCCAAGTCCAAGGGGGAGGCCACGGTGGTCACCAACGGCGCGCGCACGCCGGGCAAGGTGGCGATCTTTTCCACCTGCTACGTCAATTACAACGAGCCCGGCATCGGGCACGATCTGTTGAAGGTGCTGGCGCACAACGAGATCCCGTACGAGATCGTCGAGAAGGAAAAGTGCTGCGGCATGCCCAAGCTCGAGCTGGGTGACCTGGACGCGGTGGCCGAGCACAAGGCGGCCAACATCCCGGTGCTCGCGCGCTACGCCCGCGAGGGCTGGGCCATCGTCAGCGCGATCCCCAGCTGCACGCTGATGTTCAAGCAGGAACTGCCGCTGATGTTCCCGGACGACGCAGACGTGCTGGCGGTGAAGGAGGCGATGTTCGACCCCTTCGAGTACCTCGTGGCCCGCCACAAGGACGGCCTGCTGAAGACCGATTTCAAGGCCGCGCTCGGCAAGGTCAGCTACCACATCCCCTGCCACGGCCGCGTGCAGAACATCGGCCGCAAGACCGAGGAGATGTTCAAGCTGATCGGGCAGACCGTGGCGGTGCAGCTCAACACCGTCGAGCGCTGCTCGGGCCACGCCGGCACCTATGGCGTGAAGACGCCCTACCACCCGGTCGCGATGAAGATCGGCAGGCCGGTCTTCAAGGCCATGGCCAAGGACGAGCCCGACGTGATCAGCAGCGACTGCGCGCTAGCCGGCCACCACATCGCCCAAGGCATGGCGATTGCCGGCACGCCAGCCAAGGCGCTGCAACACCCTCTGAGCCTCGTACGCCGGGCCTACGGACTCTGACGATGAAGGACCCCGCGATGACGATCACCCGCGACAGCCTGCTGACCCTCGAGGCCTACGCCAGGATCCGCAAGACCGACAAGCCGGCGGTCATCGCCCACCGGCGGCTGCGCAGCGTGCACCTGGGCGAGCACATGACGCTGCAGTTCGAGGACGAGCAGACCATCCGCCGCCAGATCCAGGAGATGCTGCACATCGAGAAGATCTTCGACGAAGACGGCATCCAGGCCGAGATCGACGCCTACGCGCCGCTGGTGCCCGACGGCACGAACTGGAAGGCGACGATGCTGATCGAGTACCCCGACCCGAACGAGCGCAAGCGCGAGCTGGCGCGGCTGATCGGTGTGGAAGACCGGATGTTCGTCGAGGTCGAAGGCCACCCGCGCGTCTACGCGATCGCCGACGAAGACTTGGCCCGCGAGAACGACGAGAAGACTTCGTCGGTGCACTTCCTGCGCTTCGAGCTGGCCGCGGCCGCGCGTGAAGCGGTGCGTGCCGGCGCCGGCGTGAAGCTGGGGTGCGACCACACGCACTACCCGGCGCACGCCAGCATCGCGGCCGACACCCTCGCCAGCCTGGCCGGCGACCTGCGCTGAACCCGCTTTACGCCGCCCCGGCGGCGGCGTACAACCCTCCAGCGCGCAAGCCCGCGCGCTGGAGGACGCCATGGCCCTGCTCGACGATGCCCCGGTGACCTGCATCCTGCCGGTGAAGGACCTGACCCGCGCCCGTGCCTTCTACGAGCAGTGCCTGGGCCTGACGCCGCTGGGTGCCAAGCCCGACGGCAAGTTCATCTACCGTGCCGGCGGCACCGAGCTGGCGCTGTTTCCGAAGCCAGAGGGAACGAAGGCCGAGCACACCGCGCTGAGCTTCCGCGTGGCCGACATCGGCCGCGCGGTGGCCGAGCTCGAAGGGCGTGGCGTGGCGTTTGCCGATTACGACCTGCCGGGGTTGAAGACGATCGGCCACGTGTGCGTGCTCGGCTCCGAGAAGGCCGCCTGGTTCGAGGACACCGAGGGCAACATCCTCTGCCTGCACCAGGACCTGGCCTGATCGGTCAGGCCGCCGCGGGCGCCGCGGCCCGCCGCAGGCGCCACAGCGACTCGGCGCTGTACATCGCCAGGGCGATCCAGATCAGCACGAAGCCGAGCAGGCGCTCGTGCCGCAGCGGCTCGTGGAAGACCCACACCGCGAGGCCGAACTGGATGGTCGGTGCCAGGTACTGCAGCAGCCCGAGCGTGGCCATCGTGACGCGGCGCGCGCCGAAGGCGAACAGCAGCAGCGGCACGGCCGTCAGCGGGCCGGCGAACAGCAGCCAGGCCCAGGTGCCGGCGCTGGCGCCTTGCAGTGCGCCGCCGTGCAGGCTGAACCAGGCCAGCGCCGGCACGGCCAGCGGGGCCAGCAGCGCGGTTTCCAGCGCGAGGCCTTCCAGCGCGCCCAGCGGGGCCGTCTTGCGCAGCAGGCCGTACAGGCCGAAGCTGAAGGCGAGCGCCAGCGCGATCCAAGGTGGCACGCCGGCCGTCCAGGTCAGCCAGCCGACGCCGAGCGCGGCCACCGCCAACGCCCAGCGCTGCGCGGTGCGCAGCCGCTCGTGCAGGAACACCACGCCCAGCGCCACGTTGACCAGCGGGTTGATGAAGTAGCCCAGGCTCGCCTCCATCACCCGCCCGTTGTTGACCGCCCAGACGTAGACCAGCCAGTTGGTCGACAGCAGCACGGCGCTGGCGCCGAACACCGCCAGGGTGCGGGGCTGCCTGACGACGTCGGCGACCCAGGCCCAGCGCCGCATCACGGCCAGCAGCAGCACGACGAAGGCGAGCGACCAGACCGAGCGGTGCAGCACGATCTCCAGCGCCGGCACATCGGCCACCTGGTGGAAGTACAAGGGAAACAGGCCCCACAGGGCGTAGGACAGGGCAGCGGCAAGCAGGCCGGTGGGCATGGTGAGGTGAGGGCGGCCGCCGGTCAGCGGCCTGGGCAGAAGGGGTCGGACATTGTCGGCGCCGGCACCTGACCTGCGCCGGCGCGGGTGCATTCGCTGGCGGCGCGGGCTTGTCGGCCGGGCCTTGCCGGGTGGCCCGCCGGCCGCGATGATGGCCGCCCGATGCCCACCATCCAGTTCACGCCGCAGCTGCGCCGCTTCATCGCGGCGCCCGAGGTGCGCAGCAGCGCGACGACGCTGCGTGCCGTCCTCGAGGACGCGTTCGCACGCAACCCGCTTCTGCGCGGCTACGTGCTGAACGACCAGGGCGCGCTGCGCGCCAACGTGGTGGTCTTCGTCGATGGCGAGCGCTGCCACGAGCGCGTGCGCCTGGACCAGCCCCTGCAACCCGCCAGCGCGGTCTACGTGCTGCAAGCCCTGTCCGGAGGATGACGCGATGACCTCGAATGCCGCCGCCCACGACCGCGCTTGGGTCGCCACCCGCAAGGGCTTGTTCGAGCTGCGCCGCAGCGGCCCGGCCTGGCGCATCGCCCGCACCAGCTTCCTCGGCGAGCCGGTCAGCACCGTGCTGCCGCCGGACGCCAGCGGCCGCATGCTGGCCGCGCTGAACCTCGGCCACTTCGGCGTCAAGCTGCACGCGAGCGACGACGCCGGCCAGACCTGGGCCGAGCGGCCCGCGCCGGCCTACCCGCCCCAGCCCGAGGGCGCGCCCGGCCCGGCCTGGAACCTCGTGCAGATCTGGGTGCTGGAGCGTGCCGGCTCGCGGCTGCTGGCGGGCACGCTGCCAGGCGGACTGTTCGTCTCGGAAGACGGCGGCGCGAGCTGGCAGCTCAACCTGCCGCTGTGGAACCAGCCTGAACGTCCCGAATGGTTCGGCGGCGGCTACGACACGCCGGGCATCCACTCGATCAGCCCGCATCCGACGAAGCCCGACGAGTGGCTGCTGGCGGTGAGCTGCGGCGGGGTCTGGCACACCGCCGACGCGGGCCAGAGCTGGGCGATGCGCGGCGCGGGCCTGCGTGCCGCCTACATGCCGCCCGAGCGGGCCGAAGACCCGAGCGTGCAGGATCCGCACCGCGTGGCGCGCTGCACCGCGGTGCCCGAGGTGCTCTGGTGCCAGCATCACAACGGCATCTGGCGCACGGCCGACAACGCCAAGAGCTGGCAGGAGGTGACCACCGCGCCCTTGTCGAACTTCGGCTTCGCGGTGGCGGCGCACCCGAGCGACCCGCTGACCGCCTGGCTCGTGCCTGGCGTGGCCGACCAGCAGCGCGTGCCGGTCGGCGCCGCGCTGGCCGTGCAGCGCACGCGCGACGGCGGCAAGAGCTTCGACGAGCTGCGCGAGGGCCTGCCGCAGTCGAACTGCTACGACCTCGTCTACCGCCATGGCCTGGCGGTGGCGCCGGACGGCCGGCACCTGCTGATGGGCAGCACCACCGGCCAGCTCTGGGCCAGCGCCAACGGCGGTGACGTCTGGCAGCACGCCTTCGCCCACCTGCCGCCCATTCACGCGGTGCGCTTCGGTTAGGCCGGCGGGTCGTCGACCCAGGGCCCGCGCGCTCGCAGGGCCTGCCAGTCGAGCCCGGGCGGTGCCTCGAAACGCATCGCCCGGCCGTCGGCCGGGTGCGGCAGGCTCAGCTCGGTGGCGTGCAGCCAGAGCCGGTTGACGCTGAGCCACGCTGCCACCGCCCGGTTGTGCGGGCCCTTGCCGTGGGTCGCGTCGCCGATGATCGGATGGGCCATCTGTTTCAGGTGGCGCCGGATCTGGTGCCGCCGGCCGGTCAGTGGGCAGGCTTCGACCAGGGCGTAGCGGCTGGTCGGGTGGCGTGCGTCGACGGCGAACGGCCACTCGACACGAGCCAGCCGGCCGAACAGCGTGCGTGCCGGCAGGCGCGGCTGGCCGCTGCTCGGCGCTTCGGGGTCACGGGCCAGGGCATGGTCGAGATCGACCGATTCGGCCGGCCAGCCCCGCACCAGCGCGAGGTAGCGCTTGGCGACCGCCCCCTGCTCGAAGGCCGCGCCCAGGGTGCGCGCCGCGGCCGGGGTCCACGCCAGCACCAGCAGGCCCGAGGTGCCCTTGTCCAGCCGGTGCGCCGGCGCCAGCGTGGCGGTGGCGTCGCGGCCGAGCTGCACGCGCAGTCGATCCAGCAGCGTGTCGGTCTCGTGTGCGTCCAGGCCGCTGCGATGCACCAGCAGGCCGGCCGGCTTGTCGACGACGAGCAGCGACGCGTCGCGATACAGGATGTTCACGGGGTTCGATGGGTCGCGCATCTCGTCGGGTCGCGCAGGGTGTGGGGCCGGCGCGACGAAGTCGCCGGTGCACACCCTATGGGTTAGGGAGACACCCTCTTTCGAGGGAATGACACGGTTGGTTGCGCCCTGAAAAATGATGGACATGTGCAGTCGCCATGATGCGTCGGCACGGAGACCATCATGCCTACCACCTACTACCTCGGCTACCGCTCGCTCTTCGTCACGCTCACCGCCTGGGCCGCCATCATGCTGGCGGCCGTCGCCTGCGCCTTCGGCGTGCTGCAGCAGGCGTCGCTCGCATCGTGGGTGCCGGGGCTGGATGCCGCCGTGCAGGCCGGGCCGATGCCGGCGGGCAGCGACGCGCTGCTGGGCTACCTGCCGTGGGTCACCGGCGCCGGGATGCTGGTCTCGGCCGCGCTGCTGGTGGCGGCTGTCGGCCTGCAGATGCGGCTGGAGTGGGCGCGCCGCGCGTTCATCGGCCTGGTGGTGGTGGCGATCGTGGCCAACCTCGCGAGCCTGTGGCTGCAGCATGAGTTCGTGCAGTCGCTGGTCGATGCCACGCTGCGCGATTCGCCGCTGCCTTACCGCGCGCTGGGCGTGTTCGGCGGCTTCGCGACGGCGGCCAAGGTGCTGTCGGGCATCGTCACGCTCGTGGCCTGCGGCCTGCTGGCCTGGGTGATCCGCCGCCTGATGTCGCCCAAGGTGCGGCAAGAGTTCGTCGCCTGAAGCACTGAGTTCATTCAAGCCGCTTCAAACCCTTCGAGCACGTTCACCACGTTGATGCCCATCGCCGCCACCGCGTAGCCGCCCTCGAGCGTGAACACGGTCGGCAACTTCAGCGCCGCGATGTGGCGGCCGACGTGCGGGTAGTCGGCGCTGGCCAGCGTGAAGCGCGAGATCGGGTCGCCCTCGTAGGTGTCCACGCCCAGTGCGACCACCAGCGCGTCGGGCGCGAAATCGGCGATGCGCTGCAGGGCCTGGCCCAGCGCGCCGTGCCAGGCCGCGAAATCGCTGCCGGCCGGCAGGGGCAGGTTCAGGTTGTAGCCGAAGCCCTCGCCCTCGCCGCGCTCGTCGGCATGGCCGAGGTAGAAGGGGTACTCGGTGCGCGGGTCGCCGTGGATCGAGACGGTGAGCACGTCCGGCCGCTCGTAGAACAGGCTTTGCGTGCCGTTGCCGTGGTGGTAGTCGACATCGAGCACCGCGACGCGCCTGGCACCCGCGTCGCGCAGCGCCTGCGCGGCCAGCGCGGCGTTGTTCAGGAAGCAGTAGCCGCCGAAGAAATCGGCCCCGGCGTGGTGCCCGGGCGGGCGGGTCAGCGCCACCGCGGCGCGCGGCGCGCCGGGCTGGCGCAATGCACTGGCGGCGGCCAGTGCGCAGGCGGCACCCGCCTCGGCGGCGGCCCAGGTGCCGGCCGTCAGCGGTGTGCCCGCGTCGAACGAATACAGGCCCATGCGGGCCGCGAAGTTGGTGGGCTCCACGTCGTCGCGAAAGCCGCGCACCGGCCAGACCGAGGGCAGTGCGTCCTGCGCCGCATGGGCCGGGTCGAGCGCGACCCACTGGTCCCACGCGCTGGCGAGGAAATCGAGGTAGCGCGGCGCGTGGATGCGCTCCAGCGCGGTGCGGGGGATCGGGGGCGCCTCGCGCAGCTCGCCCACCGGGCGTCGGGCCAGTTCGGCCAGCACGTGCTCGAGGCGGGCCGGGGTTTCGTGGCAGGGCACGAGCTGGCCGCGGAACATCTCGTGCCGGCCCTCGTGGCGGGCGTGCAGCGGGTTGGCGTAGATCAGCATGGCAGGGCGGTCCGTCGGTCAGAGTGAGGCGGGGTGGCGCATCTCGCCGTCGAGGTAGAGCCATCGGCCTTCGTTTCCTTGGGGGCCGGCCGGCTCGCGCACGAAGCGGCTGGTCTCGTGCAGGCGCATGGCGCGGCCGCCGAGCTTGCTGCGGGCGACGAACTCGACCGTGGCGTGGTCGGCGTCCTGGAGCGTGTGCCGGCGCACCTCGAGGCCCAGCCACTTCAGGCCCGGCTCGTTCGGCAGGGTCGCGGCCGGCCGCGTGCTCGGGTGCCAGGTGGCGAGCAGGTAGTCGGCGAGATCGAGCACGTAGGCGCTGTAGCGCGATCGCATCAGTGCCTCGGCGTCGGGCGCGGGCTCGCCGCGGTGGAAGCGGCCGCAGCAGGTGTCGTAGGTGAGCGGCTGGCGCTTGGCGCCGAGGCGGCCGCAGGGGCAGGGGCCGGGGGTGAATGACATGCGTGCATCTTGCACGAGCCCCACGCCGGGTCTTTCGGCGCGCGCTTGACCCCTCACTGGCGAAGCCTAAGATGCTGTATAAATAAACAGTACCATGGCGCACTCTTCCCCTTCGTTTTCAGCTTCCCCGGGCCGGGCGGCGCTGCTGGCCGAGCCGAGCGCGCTGCACCCGGCGCTGTGGCGCGCCCGCAGCGGCCCGGGCGCATCGGGCGGCGAGGGCGCCGTGCCGAGCGGCTTCGCGGCACTCGATGCCGAGTTGCCCGGCGGCGGCTGGCCGGTGCGGGTGCTGACCGAGTTGCTGCTGCCCGAGCCAGGCGTCGGTGAGATCCGTCTGCTCGCGCCGCTGCTGGCCGGGCTGGCCCAGGCCGGGCGCGGCGTGATGCTGTTCGACCCGCCGGCCGAGGTCAACGCGGTGGCGCTGGCCGAGCTGGGCTGGCCACCGGGGCAGTGCATCGTCGTGCGCTCGTGCAAGCCAGCCATGCAGCCCGGCCCTGGGGGCGCGCTCAAGAAGCCATCCCTGCGGCGGCGAGGCGGGGGGCCGGGGGCCGAGCTGTGCTGGGCCGTCGAGCAGGCCTTGCGCAGCGGCCAGGCGGGGGCCGTGCTGGCCTGGCCGGGCGCCGCGGCGCGGCCCGAGGTGCTGCGCCGCCTGCAGCTGGCCGCCCAGGGGCACGAGGGGCCGGCCTTTCTGCTGCGCGAGCTGGCCGCGCAATCTCAGCCCAGCCCGGCGCCGCTGCGGGTGGTGCTGCAGCCGGCCGGCGGCGACGAGCTCGCGCTGCAGATCGTCAAGCGCCGCGGCCCGGCGATGGGCGAGCCGCTGCGGCTCGCGCTGGCGCCGGTGCTGTCCGAGCGGGCGCTGGCCAAGGCGCGGCTGCTGCCGGTCGTGGCATGGCGCTCGGCGCCGGCCACGGCCCCAGCCCCGGCCACCACCCGCCGGCCTTTCGCGGCCTGAGAGGCTGGGAGTCTTTCACCCATGCCCGCCTTGCACGCCAAAACACCCCCGCTCGTCGTTGCAAATGCTCGCCATAGCCCGAGCTATGGCTGTGCTTTGCGCCTAGATCGCGGGCGTTTCGACGCGCCTTTCTGGCATGGCCGAAAAACTCTCAGCCTCTGAGCACCGTGCTGCGCCCCCATTGCCATGCTCTGGATCGGTCTGCACCTGCCGCTGCTGTCCCTCGAGGCCTTCTGTGCCCGGATGGGGGCCGAGGCCGCACTGCCGGTGGCCTTGCAGGAGCAGCACCGCATCGTGGCGGCCAATGCGGCGGCGGCGGCACGTGGTGTCGCGCCGGGCATGAAGCGCGCCACCGCGCTGGCGCTGGCGCCCGAGCTGGTGCTGGGCCAGGCCGACCCCCGGCGTGACGCCGAGGCGCTGCAGGCGGTGGCACATGTGCTGCTGGCCTTCACGCCGACCGTGGTGCCGGCCCCGCCGGATGGCCTGCTGGCCGAGGTCCAGGCCAGCCTGCGCTGCTTCGGCGGCCCGGCGCGGCTGTGGCAGCGCATCGCCGACGCACTGGCCCCGCTCGGCCACCGCGTGCAGCGTGCCCATGCGCCGAGCGCGCTGGGCGCGTTGCTGCTCGCCCGCGCGCAGGACGACCCGCACCCGCCCGACGCACTCACCCGCGCGGCGCTGTGCCCGGCCGGCCATGGCGCGGCGGGCGACCCTGCCGGCCGCCGTGCAGCCGACGATCCCGCCTGGGCCGCGTTGCACCAGCGCCTGGTCGCCTTGCCGGCCGCCTGGCTGGCGCCCGATGAGGCCGCCTGCGCGCAGATGGAGGCGATGGGCCTGCGCACGCTGGCCGATCTGCGCCGCCAGCCGCGCGGCGGCCTGGCGCGCCGCTTCGGCCCGGGCGTGCTGTCGGCGCTGGATCGCGCCTGGGGCTTGGCGCCGGATCCGCTGGAGCCGATCGCGCCGCCCTTGCGTTTTCACAGCCAGGTCGAGCTCTGGGCCCGGGCCGACAACACCGATGCACTGCTGGGCGGCGCCCAGGTGCTGCTCGTGCGCCTGCTGGCCTGGGCGCAGGCGCGGCATGCGCGGGTGCAGCGCTTCACGCTGCTGCTGCACCACGAGAGCCGGCTGCGGGCGAATTCACAGGGCGAGGCGGGGGTGCAGCTCAGCCGGGTGGACATGGCACTGGCCGAGCCCACCGGCGACGCGCGCCACCTGCAGGCGGTGCTGCGCGAGCGCCTGGCGCGCGAGCCGCTGGCCGCGCCGGTGCACACGATGGGGCTGGCCTGCGACGAGCCGGTGCTGGGCCCGCCGCCCGACGGCGAACTGTTTCCCAGCCAGGCCGGCCAGCGCGAGGGCTTCCTACGCCTGGCCGAACGGCTGCAGGCCCGGCTCGGCCGCGACGCGGTGCAGCGCCTGGCCGTGCATGCCGACCACCGCCCCGAGCGCGCGACCGTGCAAGAAGACGCCACCACCCGGGCCACCGCGGCCGCGCCCGTCCCGCCGGGGCCCACCCACCGCCTGACCCGACCCACCTGGCTGCTGCCCACGCCGCAAGCGCTGCCCGAGCGCGCCTCGCGCCCCTGGCTCGGCGGCCAGCCGCTGCACCTGCTGGCCGGCCCCGAGCGCATCGAGACCGGCTGGTGGGACGGCGACCTCGTCTGCCGCGACTACTTCGTCGCCCAGCAGCACGACGGCGCGCTGCTGTGGGTCTACCGCCTGCGCCCGGTGCCGCCGGCCGGCGAGCCGGGCTGGTTCCTGCATGGCCGCTTTGGCTGAAACCGTGCCCCCATGTCCCCTTCCGGGGGCGCCTTGCAGGCCGCGCCGGGCCAGTGGCCCGGCCCCTCGCCAGGCACGAACAGTCCACTGGACTGTTCATGTCCGGGCTCGGCCCCCCCGGGGGGGCTCGCGCAGCGGACCGGCTTCAGCCGGATCCGCGCACGCCACTTGGGGTGCGGCGGCTCTGCGAGCGCCGCATCGGGTGGGGGCGAAAAGAAACGAAACACGCTGATACGGCGGTGAAAGGACGTGGGCGGGCCCGGCCGGCACGATGGCGCCACCTCACATCACCTCACCGAAGGAGTCGCCATGCGAACCTGGATCAAGAACACCCTCATCGCCGCCCTGGGCGCCAGCGTCGCGCTGGGCAGCCTGGCCTTCGCGAACAGCGCCCGCATGGGTGGCTGCGGTTGGCACGCCGGCGGGCCGATGAGCGAGGCCGACGCTGCCAAGTGGCGCGACAAGATCATCGACCGCGCGACCAGCGAGCTCTCGCTCGATGCCAACCAGCGCCAGAACCTCGTCGCGCTGGCCGACACGCTGCACTCGCAGCGCCAGGCCATGATGGGCGGCAGCACGAACCCGCGCGAGCAGCTGCAGGCGCTGTTTGCCGGCGACAAGTTCGATGCCGCCCGGGCGCAGAGCCTGGTGCAGGACAAGACCGAGGCGTTGCGCACCGCGAGCCCGGCGGTCATCGCTGCCATCAGTACCTTCTACGACGGCCTGCGCCCCGAGCAGCAGCAGAAGCTGCGCGATTTCATGGCGCGCGGCGGCCACCACGGCTGGCATGGCGCGAACGGCGCGCGGGGGTGAGCCATGTGGCCCCCGAGCTCCCGACGCTCGCTGGCGGCCGCGGCGCTGGCCGCTCCCGTTGCGCGGCCTGGCGCAGGCTGGATGGGGCGGCACCGCCCGATCGGCCGCAGCCTGATGACGCTGGCCATCGGCCTGCTGGCCGGCCCGGCGCTGCTGCTCGATGCGGCCACGCCGGCGGCAGACGGCGGCCTGGTGGCCTGGCATGCGCTCAGCACCGCCGCGCTGGCCGGACTGGCGCTGTGGTCGTTGTGGACGCCGCAACTGCCGCGCGAAGCGGGTCGGGCGATCGCGCGCGCCGTCGGCCTGCTGATGCTGGCCGCCCTGGCGGTGGCGGCGCAACGGCTGCCGCCAGCCAGCGCCGGCGCCTCCGTGGAAGCGTTCGTCGCGATGGCGGCGGTCGCCTCCTCGCTGCTGCTCGTCGGTGCCCGCTGGGCCCGGCAGGAGATCGACTGGTGACCGCCATGTCTTGTGCCACCATCCCCGCATGCCGCGCATCCTGCTGATCGACGACGACGAGCTCCTGGCCCCACCGCTGGCTGCCTACCTCAAGCGCTTCGACTTCGAGCTGGCCTGGGCCGGGCGGCCCAGCGAGGGCCTGGCCCGCCTGCGCGACGAGCCGTTCGATGCGGCGATCCTCGACGTGATGCTGCCCGAGATGGACGGCTTCGAGTTGCTGCGCACGATCCGCCGCGGTGGCGGCCCGGCGGCCCAGATGCCGCTGATCATGCTGACCGCGCGCGGCGAGCTGCCCGACAAGGTCGTCGGCCTCGAGCTCGGTGCCGACGACTACCTCGCCAAGCCCTTCGAGCCGCGTGAACTGGCGGCGCGGCTGACCACCGTGCTGCGCCGCCATCGCCCGGCCGCTGCCGCCGCGCCGCCCGCGCCGCCGGATCAGCTCCGCTTCGACGGCATCGTGGTCGACCTCGCGCGGCGCGAGGTCCGGCGCCACGGCAGCCCGGTGGAGCTGACCGGCACCGAGTTCGAGCTGCTGGCGCTGCTGGCCGGCGAGCCGCGCAAGGTCTTCAGCCGCGACGAGATCCTGAACCGCCTGCGCGGCCACGACGCCGACCTGGCCACCCGCGCGGTGGACATCCTCATCTCGCGCCTGCGCCGCAAGCTCGAGCCGCTGGACTGCATCAAGACGCTGCGCAATGCCGGCTACGCCTTTGCCGGCGCACCGGTGCACACCGCATGAGGACGCACGCGGCCGCCCCGGCCTGGCGCCACCACCCCAACCCGAGCTGGCACCAACGGTGGCATCGGCGCATGCGCCACTCGCTGGGGCTGCGCCTGGTCGTGCTGTTCATGGCGCTGGCGCTGGCGATCAGCCTGACCTTCATGTTCGGCATGCAGCGGGCGTTCACGACCGGCTGGCAGGACGTCATCAAGCCGCTGGTGGCCGACTACGTCGACCGCCTGGCCGCCGACCTCGGCAGCCCGCCGGACGTGGCGCGGGCGCAGGCGCTGACGGCGCGGCTGCCGCTGACCATCGAGATCGAGGGCCCGGTGGTGCAGTGGCGCTCGGCGCCGCCGCGGCCGGGCTTCGTCGAGGCGCACCCGCACGAGCTGCTGGTGCGCCACACGGCCGACGGCCACCGCATCCGCTTCGGCCTGGACGCGCAGGCCTGGATGCAGCGCCCGCGCATGATCGGCTGGATCACGCTGGCCGTGCTGCTGATGCTGACCGCGCTGGCCTGGAAGCTGGCCCACCTGCTGTTCGGCCCCTTGAAGGAGATCGGCGCCGGCGTCGAGCGCTTCGGCCGGGGCGATTTCAGCCAGCCGATCCCGCTGCACCGGCACGATGAACTGGGCGTGCTGGCCGAACAGGTCAACACGATGGCCGCCGACCTGCACGGCATGCTCGACGCCAAGCGCGCGCTGCTGCTGGCGATCAGCCACGAGCTGCGCTCGCCGCTGACGCGGGCCCGGCTGAATGCCGAGCTGGTGCCCGAGGGCCCCGAGCGGGACGCCTTGCTGCGCGACCTGGCCGAGATGCGCGACCTCGTGACCAGCCTGCTCGAAAGCGAGCGCCTCGCGCAGCCGCACGCCGCGCTGCAGCGCGAGCCGACCGACCTGGCCGCGCTGGTGGCCACGCTGCGGGCGGGCCCCCTCGCCGGGCGCGCCCTGGTGGTCGATCTGCCGCCCGATCTGCCGCCGGCCGAGGCCGACAAGACGCGGCTGACGCTGCTGCTGCGCAACCTGATCGACAACGCTCTGCGCCATGCCGGCGACGCGGCGCAGCCGCCGGAGCTCGGCGCGCGCTGGGACGGCGCGACGCTGACGCTGACGGTGCGCGACCACGGCCCCGGCGTGCCGCCCGAGCTGCTGGCGCACCTGGCAGAACCCTTCTACCGCACCGACTCGGCGCGCCAGCGTGCCACCGGCGGCGTCGGGCTCGGGTTGTACCTGTGCCGGCTGGTCGCCCAGGCGCATGGCGGCAGCCTGCGCTTCGAGGCCGCCGAGCCGGGGCTGCGGGCGGTCGTCAGCCTGCCGTGGGCAGCTTCGACAGCAGCGCGTCCATCGTCCGGTTGAAGACGGCGAAATCCAGCGGCTTGGTCCAATAGTCGGCGAAACCGCCCTCCATGGCCTGGCGGATGTCTTCGGGCATCGCATTGGCCGACAGCGCGATGCAGGGAATGCGCAGCGTGCGCGGGTCGCCGCGCAGCCGCTCGAGCACGGCCAGGCCGTGCAGGTCGGGCAGGTGCATGTCGAGCAGGATCAGCGAAGGCGACAGCTCGGTCGCGAGCTGCAGGCCGCTGACGCCGTCGGGTGCGCTGTGGAACTGCAGGCCGGCACGGCGCTTGGCCAGCTCCTGCACGATCATCACGTTGACCGGGTTGTCCTCGATGTAGAGCAGCACCGGCGCCTGGCCGTGCGGTGGCGGCGCGGGCACCGGGGCACCGGCCAGCAGCTCGGCCAGCGGGGCCGGCGGCGCCTCGATCTCGCGCAGCAGCCAGAGCTCGAATTCGCTGCCTTCGCCCGGTGTGCTGCGGGCGCCGACCTCGCCGCCCATGCGCTCCATCAAGGTCTTGACGACCGCCAGGCCGATGCCGACACCCGGCACGCCGGGCTGCCGCTCGGCAGCGCGCTGGAAGGGCTCGAAGGCGCGTGCCAGCGCCTCTTCCGTCATGCCGTAGCCGCCATCGCGCACGGTGATGCACAGCTGGCCGTGCGGCAGGGCCCGGGCACTCAGGTCCACCCAGCCGCCCGGCCGGTTGTACTTGACGGCGTTGGTCAGCAGGTTGAGCAGCACCTGCTTCAGCCACAGCGGGTCGGCGTGGGCCGTCAGGCCGGGTGTGCAGGGCTCGCGCCGCAGTGCCACGCCGCGCTCGGCCGCCGCGCCCTCGACCAGC
>NZ_DATFAN010000193.1:0-16389 GCF_035254525.1 Ideonella sp.
CGTCGCCGACGCCGTCGATGCGCGCCAGCCGGTCCTTGACGTTGAGCACCGCGTAGTTGCGCAGGTACGTCGTGTCGTAGCGGCCGTTCGGCGAGATCAGATGCACGACCATGGTGAGGTCGGGCGAGCTCTTCTTGGTGATGACGCCGAGCTGGCGCACGACATTGGGCAGCCGCGGCTCGGCCTGCTGCACGCGGTTCTGCACCAGCTGCGTGGCCTTGTCCGGATCGGTGCCGAGCTTGAAGGTGACGGTCAGCGTCATCAGGCCGTCGGTGGTGGCCTGGCTGCTCATGTAGAGCATGCCCTCGACGCCGTTGATCTGCTCCTCGATCGGCGTGGCCACCGTCTCGGCGATCACCTTGGGGTTGGCGCCGGGGTAGTTGGCGCGCACGACGACCGAAGGCGGCACGACCTCGGGGTACTCCGAGATCGGCAGGCCGCGCACCGCGATGACGCCGGCGATCAGCATCAGGAACGAGAGCACGCCGGCGAAGATCGGCCGGTCGATGAAGAATTTCGACAGGTTCATGGGTGACCTCAGGATTGCTCGGCGTTGGCGCGCGAGGCCGTCACTTCGGGCTTGGCGTCCATGGGAACGGGTTGCGGCGCCAGCAGCGCGCCGGGGCGGATGCGCTGCAGCCCGTTGACGACGATGCGCTCGTCGGGCTTCAGCCCGGCGGTGACGATGCGCAGGCCATTGACCTGCGCGCCGAGCGTCACCTCGCGGTAGGCGGCCTTGTTCTGGCCATCGACGACCATCACGAACTTCTTGTTCTGGTCGGTGCCCACGGCGCGCTCGTTGACCAGCAACGCCGGGTGCGCCTGCGCCTGGCCGAGTTGGAGCCGCGCGAACTGGCCGGGCGTCAGCGTGCCGTCGCGGTTGTCGAACACCGCGCGCACCCGCACCGTGCCGCTGCGGGCGTCGACCTGGTTGTCCACCAGCTGCAGATGGCCTTCGAACGGCGTGTCGGCCGTGTCGGCGGTGCCCATGCGCACGGGGATGCGCTCGATCTGCGCGCGCGCGCTGCTGCCGGCGCCGAGGCCGCGCAGCGCGCGGGCGATCACCTGCTCGTCGGCATCGAAGCTGGCGTAGATCGGGCTCACCGAAACCAGCGTGGTCAGCACCGGTGCGCCGGGGCCGGCGGACACGAGGTTGCCCACGGTGATCTCCAGCTTGCCGACGCGGCCCGAGACCGGTGCGCGCACCTGGGTGTAGCCCAGGTTCAGCCGGGCGCTCTGCAGGTTGGCCTGCGCGGCGCGCAGGTTCGCGCCGGCCTCGCGCTGCGCGTTGGCGCGCTCGTCGAAATCGCGCTGGGAGATGGCGTGCTCGTCCCACAGGCGCTGGGCGCGGGCGAGGTCGCTTTGCGCATAGGCCTCGCGCGCCTGGGCAGCGGCGACCTGGGCCTCGGCGCGGGCCACCTCGGCCTCGTAGGGCGCGGGGTCGATCGTCAGCAGCAGGTCGCCCTGGCGCACCAGCGCGCCTTCGCGGAAGTGCACCGCCTGCACGGCGCCGGCCACGCGCGAGCGGATGTCGACGCGCTCGACGGCTTCGAGCCGGCCCGAGAACTCGTCCCAGGTCGAGACGCTGCTTTGCACGACGGCCGCCACCGAGACGGGCGTGGCCTGCGGCGCGGGCGGGGGCGTGTCGGCCTGGGCGCCGGTCGAGCGCAGGCCGAAGAACACGAGGACCGAGGCAGCCACGGTCGACAGCGCCGCGCCGGCAGCCCAGGCGTGGCGACGGGAAGAAGAGGGCGAGGTCATCATGGGGCTCCGTTTATTCCATATCGTTCGCTACAGAAGTGGGGCAATGTAGCGATTCGGGAAATCCCCATCGATGAAATAGCTATCGATCGTTATGAATTAAACTTGCTGCCAGGTAGCTGACAGATGTCCATCCCCAAGAACGACGGAGACAAGCCCACGGACAAGCCGATCAAGGCTCGCGGGCGGCCGCTGTCATTCGACCGCGAGGCCGCGCTCGAGAGCGCCATGCACGTGTTCTGGGAGCACGGCTACGAGGGCGCGACGATCGCCGAGCTGACCGCCGCGATGGGCATCACCCCGCCCAGCCTGTACAGCGCCTTCGGCGACAAGGAGCGCCTGTTCTGGGAGGCCATCGAGCGCTACGTCGAGGGCCCCGGCAGCGGCATTCCGCGCGCGCTGGCCGAGGAGCCGACCGCGCGCGGCGCCATCGAGCGCCTGCTGCGCGAAGCGGCGCAGGAGCTGACCCGCGCCAGCCACCCGCGCGGCTGCATGGTGACGATGGCGGCCACGAACTGCACGGTGGCCTCGGCCCACATCCAGGCGGCACTGGCCAAGCGCCGCGCCGAGGTCGAGGCCGGCATCCGCGCGCGCATCGCCCAGGGCGTGCGCGAAGGCGAGCTGCCGGCACACACCGATGCGGCGGCGCTGGCGCGGCTGTTCACCGCGGTCTACACCGGCATGTCGATGCAGGCCAAGGATGGCGCGACGCGCGCGCAGCTGCTGGCGACCGTCGACGCGGCATTGGGCGCGTGGCCGGTGGCCGCCGAGCCCGTCGCGGCGCCGGCCGTGCCGGCCAAGCGTGCGGTGCGCGCGCGCTCAGGCGCCTGAGCGCTGCCGCAGGCGCCGGTACAGCAGCCCGCGCGACACCCCCAGCGCCCGCGCCGCGGCCGAGATGTTGCCGCGGCTGCGGACCAGTGCCGCATCGATGGCCTGCCGGCTCATCGCATTCAATGAGGCTTCCGCGCTGGGCGCCGGCGGCGGCGCGGGCGCGGCAGGCGCCGGGCGCATGACCGCATCGTCGGGAGCCGGCGCCGCGCCGGCTTCATCGCCCAAGCTGGCCTGCAGGTAGACCTGCAGGCCGCTCGGCAGGCGGTGCGGTTGCGGCGCGGCTTCGCGCGTGCAGCCCAGCAGGACGGGCAGGCTCAGGCCGAACAGCGCTTCGAGTTCGTAGGCGGATGGTTCGTCGGCCGGCTGATCGAGCAGCGACAGGCCCGCTGCATTCACCCACGCGACGCGGCCCTGCGCGTCCACCGCGGCCAGGCCTTCGAGCGGCGTGCCCAGCAGGCGCGGGCTGGCCTGGAAGCGCAGCAGCACCCGACCGCGCGCCTGGCGGGCCAGCAGGCGGTTCTCGATCGCCGCGGCCGACAGCCGCACGAGCGCCAGCGCATCGAAGGCGAAGGTGCGGCCCTCGATCGAGACATCGAGCACGCCGACGAGCTGGCCGAGCCCATCGCGGATCGGCGCGGCGGCGCAGTGCACCTCGCGCAGCGCACCGTAGAAATGCTCGCCGCCCGACACGGTGACCAGCGCCCCGGCCGCGGTGGTGATGCCGGGCGCGGTGCTGCCCAGGCTGTGCTCGCCCAGGTTCACGCCGACGCGGCCGGCGATGTCCAGCACGCCGCGGCCGCCCCCGACGGGCGGCGAGGCGCGCACGATGGTGCCGTGGCGGTCGGTCAGCACGGTCTTGCAGGCGGTGCCGGCGAGCATGGTGTCGAGCTGGTCGATCTCGGGGCCGGCGGCCTGCAGCAGCGCGTGGTTGCGGTCCAGCGCGGCGCGCAGCTGGGTGCGGGTGACCGGGTCGAAGACGGGCGTGGCCTCCGGCCGGTGGCCGGCTGCGAGGCAGCGGTGCCAGCTCTGGATCACCGGCTCGCTGACCAGGCCCAGCGGGCGTTCGCCGCGTTCGAAGAAGCGCTCGCGGGCCAGCGCGGTGCGCTGCGCGGGGGTGGCGAAGAAGGGGTTGGCAGCGAGATTGGCAACGGTCGGCATGGGGCGTCACCTTGTGCCAAAGCGGAACAACTGGCTGCTAGGGAAAGCACGCGGGTGGAACGGCGGGCAGGCCCGTCCTACATTCGGCGCGGAGCCGGTGCCGCCCCGCGGTGAAGGCTGCCCGTCGATTTCCCGCCCGAGAGTCCAAGCCAAGAAGGAGACGAACCATGCACACCCGCATCGCGCGGATCGCTGCCGCCCTGCTGTTGTCCGGCACGGCGCTGGGCGCCACGGCCCAGGAGCTGGCCGACCTGCGCAACGACGCCGCCACACCGGCCGACGTGACCACCTACGGCATGGGCTGGGCGCAGAACCGGCACGCGCCCGGCAAGCAGATCACCCCGGCCAACGTGAAGAACCTCGCGCCGGTGTGGAACCTGAGCCTGGACAACAACGCCAACGCCTCCAGCCAGCCGCTGCTGGTGGGCGACATGATGTACGTGGCCACACACACCCACACGATCGCGATCGACCCGCTCACCGGCCGCCAGAAGTGGAAGACCGCGGTCGACATCGCACCCGACGTGGCGGCCTACCTCTGCTGCGGCATCCACACCCGCGGCATGGCAGCGCTGAATGGCGTGCTCTACCGCACGACGATCGACGCGCACGTCGTGGCCCTCAGCATGGCCGACGGCAAGCAGCTGTGGAAGAGCCAGGCCGCGAACTACAAGGACGGCTACAGCATGACGCACGCGCCGCTGCTGGCCGGCGACACGCTGATCACCGGCATCAGCGGCGGCGAGTACGGCGCGCGCGGCTTCCTGATCGGCTGGGACCCGAAGACCGGCCAGCAGAAGTGGAAGCGCTACACCACCGCGCTGCCGGGCGAGCCCGGCGGCGATACCTGGAACCCCGGCCGGGCCGAGACTGGCGGCGCGCCGACCTGGCTGACCGGTACCTACGACCCGGACCTGGATCTCGTCTACTGGGGCTGCGGCAACGGCTCGCCGTGGAACCCGGCCACGCGCGGCGGCGATGCCCTCTACATCGGCTCGGTGCTGGCCATCCGGCCAGGCACCGGCGAGATCGTCTGGCACTACCAGTTCTCGCCCGGCGACCCCTTCGATTACGACGGCACCAACGAACTCGTGCTGGCCGATCTGCCGGTCGGTGGCAAGCCCGGCAAGGTGCTGATGCAGGCCAACCGCAACGGCTTCTTCTACGTGCTCGACCGCACGAGCGGCAAGCTGATCTCGGCCCAGCCCTTCGCGAAGAAGATCAACTGGGCCACCGGCATCGACATGGCCAGCGGCCGGCCGATCGACACACCGATGACGGCGATGCTGCGCAAGACCGAGTCGCCGACCGACTTCGTCGAAGTCTGGCCCAGCGCCTTCGGCGGCAAGAACTGGATGCCGATGAGCTACGACCCGGGCCGCAAGCTCGCCTTCTTCAACACGATCAACGTGGGCATGAAGGTCAAGTACGTGAAGCAGGACAAGCCCGGCGGCCCGAACTGGTGGCTCGGCCTGGAGCTCGGCGGCTTCGTGGGCCCGGACGATGGCAACCGCGGCGCGCTGGTCGCTTGGGATCCGGTGGCCAACAAGCGCGTGTGGGAGGCACCGTCGAAGTCGCCGAACTGGAGCGGCGTGCTCTCGACCGGCGGCGGCGTCGTCTTCACCGGCTCGCAAACCGGCGCCTTCATGGCCTTCGATGCGAAGAGCGGCAAGAAGCTGTGGCAGTTCCAGACCGGCTCCGGCATCTCGGGCATGCCGATCGCGTGGGAGCGCAACGGCAAGCAGTACATCACCGTGCTGAGCGGCTCGGCCACGGTCTATGCCGCGCTGTCCGGCGACCCCGATGTCACCAACGTACCCGCCGGCGGCTCCGTCTGGACCTTCGCGTTGAGATGATGGTGCGCCGAGGACGGAGCGGCCTGGCCGCCGCCCTGATGCTTGCCGCGGCCGGTGCGGCGATGGCGCAGATGGTGCCGACCACGCCGGCCGCGCTGGTGGCGGCCTCGGCCGCCTCCGAGCCGGCCAGCGCGCCCGACACCGCCGCGCTGGCCGACCAGGGCCGGCGCGTCTACACCAGCCTGTGCGTGCGCTGCCATGGCCTGAACCTGGTCTCCAACGGCATCGGCTTCGACCTGCGCCAGTTCCCGCGCGATGGGCAGGAGCGCTTCCGCTACAGCGTCACCAATGGCCTGCGCGCGATGCCGGCCTGGGGCGGCCTGCTCAAGCCCGGCGATCTCGATGCGCTGTGGGCCTACATCGGCTCGGTGAACCGCTGGTAGTCCGCCGACTTGACTTCGATCAGGTGTGGTTGCCGCGCCGGCCGGCGCGGGCCCTTGCGCAAAGACCTCCGCAGTAGACTGGGCGAAAAGCACCACCGCGGGGCGCGCCGATGAGCCGAGGGACACAAGGGGGGGAGCCAGGCACCGTGGCGGTGGCCATCGGGTTGTCAGCCCTGCTGGCATGCGGCCCGGCGCGCGGCGCCTCGCAGGACGTGGCCGACATGGACATCACCGACCTGGTGAACGTTCGTGTCTCGCCGTTCGACGTGGCCACCCACCTCGACCGAGGCTACCGGGCTTCCAACTCGGTGTCGGGCTCGCGCTTCGATGCGCCGATCCGTGACCTGCCGTTCGCCATCCAGGCGTTCACCGAGGCGTTCATCGACGACCAGAAGCCGGTCACCATCCACGACGTGGCGCGTTACTCACCGGGCGTCACGTACCGCAGCAACGATTTCAACGAAGGTGCGGCCAACCTGGCGATACGTGGCTTCGCGGTCAGCTCCATCGCCGGTGCGCCCCAGGTGTTGCGCGACGGCTTCCATGGCCCGTCGATCTTCGACTTCACCAACGTGTCGCGCGTCGAGGTGCTGAAGGGCCCCTCGTCGTTTCTCTACGGCCAGGTGGCGCCCGGCGGCATGGTCAACCTGATCACCAAGAGCCCCCAGCCGCGCTGGGGTGCCACGGCCGAACTCACCGGCGGCTCCTACGGCCAGCACCGCGCCGAGGCCGACTTGACCGGCCCCCTGGGCGGCGGGCTGTTCTTTCGCCTGGCGGGCAGCCAGGAAGAGGACATCCACTACTGGAAGCCGTACGACGCGCAGTCGACGAACTTCTCGCCGTCGCTGTTGTGGCAGCCGAGCGAGCGGGCCAGCGTGTCGCTGAAGTACGAGCGCTATCGAAAGCTCGAGTCGCCGCAGGTCATGCAGAAGCCGGGGCGCGGCCGCCAGGGCGGGCTGCTGCCCACCGAGGCCGACCCGAACTGGCAGGGCGTGGATGTGCCCGGGCTGCCGGACGACTGGAACAGCATGTCCAACGTCGACCACCGCCGCAGCGAGGCCGAGGGCCTCAGCGCATGGGTCGACCTGGTGGCCGACGAACACTGGAACCTGCGCCTCGGCCACGCCGACCAGCACTACCTCGTCGATGCGCTGGCCTCGGGCAATTTCGGCATGCCGAACAACACCACGTTCCTGCAGGGCCGGCGCCTGCGCAAGCAGACCTACACGAACTGGGGCGAGACCTGGTCCGCGGACGCGGTCGGGCACTATCACTTCGATCTTGCCAGCGTGCGGCTGCTGTTCGGTGCCCAGCAGGTCGGGCGGCGTTTCGACAACGTGGCGGCGCAGGCGCCCAACGACCCGGACCTGGGCAACGACCCGATCGCGTCGCCGCTGCCGCTGTGGGATCTGCAGGACCCATCGACCTGGAACCGGGTGGTCGACATTCCGCTGGACAGCCTGACCGCCAACCCCACGAATCGCCGCTCCGACTACACCGACCAGTCGGTCTATGCCGGCAGCACCTTCGGCTTCTTCGATGACCGCCTGTTGCTGCTGGCGGGGTGGCGGCAGACCTCGACGCGAAGCCGGCTGACGGATCACGTGTTCGATCGGGTCGACCACCTGTCGGCCCGCCGCGTCACCCCCCAGTACGGCGCGCTCTACAAGTTCGGCTCCGGGCTGGCCGCCTTCGCCTCGTATGCGGAATCTTTCGTGCCGGGGTCGCAGGTCCTGAGGCACCCGGACGGCAGCAGCGGGCCGGCGGCGCCCTCCCAGGGGCGCGGCTACGACCTGGGCCTCAAGGCCGACCTGCTGGACGGCCGGGTCTCCGGCACCTTGACGCTGTTCGACCTGCACAACACCAAGATCGTCAACGACCTGGCGCAGACGAACAGCGATGGCTCCGTCGTCATCTACAGCGTGCAAAGCGGCGAGCAGCGGTCGCGCGGGGTGGAGCTGGACGCCACCGTCACCGCCGCCGACAACTGGCAGGTCTACCTTTCCTACAGCGCCATGGACGCGCGCATCACCGAATTCAGCGGCCGCGATGCCGAGATCCTGGCGCAGGATCCCTCCACGCTGGACGCGGCAGGCCAGCTCAACTACAAGAACGTCAGCCTGCTGCACGGGGCGCGCCTGCAGATGAGCGCGCCCCAGCAGGCCAACGTCTGGGCGCGCTTCGACGCGCCGGCCGGCGGCTGGGCCGGCAGCTACCTGGCGGGCGGGGTCAACTGGGTCCATGACCAGACCTTGCTGCCCGACAGCCCGGCCTGGTCGCGCCAGAGCTACGCGCTGCTGAATGCGCTGGCCGGGCGGTCCTGGGCGCTGTCTGGCTGTCGCGTGGCCATCGAGCTGATGGGCAAGAACCTGACGGGCGAGCGCTACCGCCCGTCGCAGAGCACGCGGGCCCGTCCGCGCGAGTTCCTGCTCACCGTCAAGGCGAGCCTGTGAACCTGGGTGCCATGGCCGTCACGGTGGCCGCCCCGCCCGTCGCGCGGCGGGTGGCGATGGGCGTGGGACTGCTGCTGTGCGTGTGGCCGGCCGCCGCGCTGACCAACGATGCCGCCCCCGAACCGGCGGCCCGCGTGCAGGCCGCGTTCCTGCGCAATTTCGCCCGGTACGTGGCGTGGCCTGCCCGCGCGTTTGCCGGCGAGCGTTCGCCCTGGACGGTGTGCGTGCTCGGCAGCGACCCCTTCGGCGCCGCGCTGGAAGGCACGTTCGACGGCCGCACCGAGCAGGGGCGCAGCTTCGAGGTCGTGCGCGCGAACGAGCCGGAGCAACTGCCGGCCTGCCACATCGTCTTCCTGGGTGACGCCAGCGCCACGAAGCGGCGCGCCGTGCTGGCGCAGCTGAAGGGCCGGCCCGTGCTGACGGTGGCCAATGCACCCGACTTCCTGAACGAGGGCGGCGTCATCCGCCTCACGGTCAGCGAGCGCGTGGAGATGGGCATCAACCTGGACCAGGCCCGCGCGGCATCGCTGACGATCCCCGCCAAGATGCTCGAGGTGGCACGCGATGTCGTCGACAACGGGGCGCTCAGGAGGCTGCGATGACAGTGTGGCGACCGTCGAACATCCGCGGCAGGCTGGTGCTGGCGCTCCTGGGCGGGGCACTGCTGGCGTTCGTGCTCGCCAGCGCCGGCTTCCTGTTCTTCGAGCGGATGACCCTCGAGAGCCGGGCGCGGGACGTGGTGGAGCCGTACGCCAAGCTCGTCTCGGTGGGGGCCGAGTCGGCAGTCGCCTTCGGCGACGCCGCACGGGCGCAGGAAATCCTCGACACCTTGCGTGCCAACCCGCAGGTGCTGGAAGCCCGCATCGAGCTGGCCAGTGGGCAGGTGCTCGCTCGCTATGGCGGGCCGCGGGCCGCCGCCGCGGAGGCGCCACTGCCCGATGGCCTGCACCGGCAGGCCGATCGGAATGCCATGGTCCTGGTGCGGATGCTGAACGACGGAGCGCGGCTGCGCCTGGAGGTCAGCCTGGACGAGTTGGACCGGCAGACGCAGGAGGCGGTGCTCGTCTTCGCGGTCGGCATGCTCATCTTGCTCGCCATCGTGGGGCTCGGGCTGATGGCCGTGCTGCAGCGCGCGGTCGTGCGGCCGCTGTCGGCCCTGGCGGTGGCGGTGGGCCAGGTGCGCACCGATGCCGACTACACCCGCCGTGTGCCCGCCAGCGGGAGCGACGAGGTGGGCCGCCTGGGTGACGGCTTCAACGCGATGATGGGCGCCATCGAGCAGCGCGACGACGAGCTGCGCCGGTTGACAGAGCTGCAGCGCACCATCCTCGACAACCTGGGCTCCGGCGTCATCTCGACCACCCCGGACGGGGTCGTGACGACCTTCAACCCGGCGGCGCGGCGCCTGCTGGGCTACACGGCCGCTGAGGTGGTGGGCAAGCTCACGCCGGCGCACTGGCACGACGCGCAGGAGGTGTCTCGCCGCGCTGCCGAGCTCACCGAGGCCCTGCACGAGCCCATTGCGCCGGGCTTCGAAGTCTTTGCTGCCCGGCCGCGCCGGCGGCTGTCCGAAGAGGGTGACTGGACCTACATCCGCAAGGACGGTACGCGGGTGCCGGTGCACCTGAGCGTCACGGCGCTGCGAAGCCCCGCCGACGCGATCGTCGGCTTTGTCGGCCTGGTCTACGACCTCACCGAGCGGCGGCAGGCGGAAGCGGAACTTCGACGCCACAAGGACGAACTGGAGCAGACGGTCCAGCAGCGAACGATCGAGCTGCTGCAGGCGCGTGACGCGGCCGAGGCCGCGAACCAGGCCAAGAGCGCATTCCTGGCGAACATGAGCCACGAGATCCGCACGCCGATGAACGCGGTCATCGGCATGTCGGCGCTGGCCCTGCAGACCGGCCTGACGCCGCAGCAACGCAACTACATCGAGAAGGCCCATGCCTCGGCAGAATCACTGCTGGGCATCCTCAACGACATCCTCGACTTCTCGAAGATCGAGGCCGGCCGGCTCGACCTGGAGTCCATCCCCTTCGCCCTCGAAGACGTGCTCGATGGGCTGGCCGGGTTGATCGTCAAGAAGACCGAAGACGCCGGCCTGGAGCTGCTGCTCGACCTGCCGCCCAACCTGCCGATGGTCCTGGTGGGTGACCCCACGCGCCTTCGGCAGGTGCTGCTCAACCTGGGCAACAACGCGGTCAAGTTCACCGAGCGTGGCGAGGTCGTCCTCTCGGTCAAGGTGGTGGAGCTGCATTCGGATGCCGCGACCCTGCAATTCGAAGTGCGAGACACCGGCATCGGCATGAGCCCCGAGGTGGTGAAGGCGCTGTTCCAGCCGTTCACCCAGGCGGATGTGTCGACCAGCCGGCGCTACGGCGGCACCGGGCTCGGGCTGGCGATCAGCCGGCAACTGGTGCGCCTGATGGGCGGCGAGCTGGAGGTGGACAGCGAACCGGGCCGCGGGAGCTGCTTCCGTTTCAGGCTGCCGTTCGGCGTTTCCGGGGGGCTGGCGCCCTCGGCGCCGCGCGGCGTGGCCTCGATGCGCGGCGCGCGGGTGATGGTCGTCGACGACAACGCCAGTGCCCGCATGGTGCTGGGCGACATGTGCCGGTCGTTCGGCTTCGCCGTGGATGTCGCGCGCAGCGGCGAGGAGGCTCTGGGCCTGGTCGCGGCCGCCGACGCAGCCGACCGGCCCTACCGCCTGCTGCTGCTCGACTGGCGCATGCCGGGCATGGATGGCGTCGAGTGTGTGAACCAGCTGGGTCGCCGCCAGGCGCTACGCCACCCGGCGCCGGTGGTTCTCATGGTGACGGCCTTCTCGCGCGACGAGGTGATGCGGCAGCTCACCGAGCAGCAGCTGGCGATCGGCGCGCTGTTGAACAAGCCGGTCACGCCGTCGGCGCTGGCAGGCGCCTGCGTGCATGCGCTCGGCCCGGCCAAGGCGAGCGAGCCGGCAGGCGTGCCCGGCGGCAAGCCGGTCCACGGCAAGCCGAACGGGCTGGCGGGTTCACGCGTGCTGCTGGTGGAAGACAACCTGCTCAACCAGGAGGTGGCCGTGGCGTTGCTCGAGCGCGAAGGCATCGTGGTGAGCGTGGCCGGCGACGGCAGGCAGGCGCTCGATGCGCTGGAGCGCGAGTCCTTCGACGCGGTGCTGATGGACTGCCAGATGCCGGTGATGGATGGCTACGCGGCCACGCGGGCCTTGCGCCAGCGACCGGCGTTGGGGTCGCTGCCGGTGATCGCGATGACGGCCAATGCCATGGTCGGTGACCGTGAGGCGGCCCTGGCCGCCGGCATGAACGACCACGTCGCCAAGCCGTTCAAGATGGACGACCTGGTCGCGACGCTGGAGCGCTGGGTTGTGCCGAGGCACGGCGCCGCGCGGGTCAGCCCGGGTGATCCTCGGCCCGAAGGTTGAAACTTGCGGTTGAAGGCCCTGGCCGGCTCGGCCGCTGGTCGGCGCATCGTTTCGTCCATGTGAGGCGGCATTTCGTCGCCTGGGGGGCCGGTGCGTCGCTGGCTTCGGGCATATTCGCGGGCTTCGAACCACCGCGATGGTGCCGCCGTGCGCCTGTCGACAACGCCCATGAACAAACGCCCCGTCCTCCGCCGCGTGGCGGCCCTGCTGGGATTGACCGCGGCCCTGGCCGCCCATGCCGAGACCCCGGCGCCGCTCGGCCCGCTGGCGAACCCGCTGTGGCTGCGCTATTCGGCGATCTCGCCCGACGGGCAGCAGATCGCCTTCGCGTTCCAGGGCAACGTCTTCGTCGTGCCGGCCTCGGGCGGCGTGGCGCGGCTGCTGGTGGGCAACGGCCACCACAGCTTCTCGCCGGTGTGGTCGGCCGACGGCCGGCGCATCGCCTATGCGTCGGACGTGTACGGCAACTTCGACGTCTTCGTGGTCGATGCACAGGGCGGCCCGTCGCGCCGGCTGACCACGCACTCGGCGCCGGAGCTGCCGCTGTCGTTCACGCCGGACGGGCAGGAGGTGCTGTTCTCGGCGCAGCGCATGGATGCGCGCAGCAACCTGCTGTTCCCGAGCAAATCGGCCGGCGAGCTGTACAAGGTCCCGGTCGACGGCGGCAAGCGCCCGACCCAGGTCTTCAGCACGCCCGCGATGGCAGGCCAGTTCAACGGCGCGGGCACGCAGCTCGTCTACGAAGACTGGAAGGGCTACGAGAGCGCCTGGCGCAAGCATCACGTCTCACCGGTTGCGCGCGACATCTGGCTGTACGACGCCAAGACCGGCCAGCATCGCAAGCTGACCAGCTTCGGCGGCGAGGATCGCAACCCGGTCTGGTCGCCCGACGAGCAGGCGGTGTACTACCTGAGCGAGAAGAGCGGCTCGTTCAATGTCTGGAAGATGCCGATCGGCCAGCCCGAGGCGGCCACGCAGGTCACCCGCTTCACCACCAACCCGGTGCGCTTTCTCAGCGTGTCGAAGACCGGTGTGCTGAGCTTCGGCTACGACGGCGAGCTCTACACGCTCGCGCCCGACGCCACCGAGCCGAAGAAGGTGCCGGTGCAGATCGCCGCCGACACGCGCGCCGACCGCATCGAGAGCCTGAAGCTCAGTGAAGGCGTGACCGAGATCGCGCCCAGCCCGGACGGCAGCGAGATCGCCTTCGTCGTGCGCGGCGAAGTGTTCGTCGCCTCCACCGAGTTCGGCGACACGCGGCGCATCACCACCACGCCGGGCGCCGAGCGTTCGGTGAGCTTCAGCCCGGACGGCCGGCGCCTGCTCTTCGCCGGCGAGCAGGGCGGCTCGTGGAACCTCTACGAGGCCGCGCTGCCCGGCAAGAAGAAGGACAGCCCGGCCTTCTTCGTTGCGGCGGCGGTGCCGGTGAAGACCCTGCTGAAGAACGGCAAGGAGAATTTCCAGCCCCGCTACTCGCCGGACGGCAAGGAGGTGGCCTACCTCGAGAACCGCACGACACTGAAGGTGCTGAACCTGGCCAGCGGCAAGACGCGCGAGGTGCTGCCGGGCACGATGAACTACTCCTACAGCGACGGCGACCAGTGGTTCGACTGGTCACCCGACGGCAAGTCGCTGCTGGTCAACTTCATCGACCACAACCGCTGGAGCAACGAGGTCGGCCTGATCGACGTGCAGGGCAAGGGCCCGCTGCTGAACCTGACCAAGAGCGGCTACGAGGATGTGCACCCGATCTGGACGCGCAGCGGCAAGGCCATGCTCTGGTTCAGCGACCGCATGGGGCTGCACGGCACCGGCGGCGCGGCGCAGCAGGACATCTTCGAGATGTTCTTCACCCAGGAGGCCTTCGACCGCTTCAACCTCGAGAAGAGCGAATTCGCGCTGCTGAAGAAGCAGGAGGACGACGACAAGAAGGACGACGACAAGAAGGACGGCGACAAGCAGGACAAGGACAAGCCCACGGCCGATGGCAAGAAGAAGGGCAAGGGCGAAGACGACGAGGCTGCGATCAAGCTGCCCGAGCCGGTGAAGATCGAGCGCGACAACCTGGAAGACCGCGTCGTGCGGCTGACGCAGAACTCGGGCCCGTTGCGCGCCGCGGCGATGACCCCCGACGGCGAGACGCTGTTCTACGCCGTGCAGACGGCTGAAGCCGTCGAGTTGTGGTCGCACAAGCCGCGCCAGAAGGCGACCAAGAAAGTGGCCGAGGTGCCCGCGCCCAAGGAGGGCGGCCACGATGAACAGGCCCCCATCGACGTGCAGCTCGACGCCAAGGGCGAGATGGGCTTCCTGCTCGCCGGCGGCGGCATTCGCAAGTTCAAGGTGCCCAAGGAAGACGGCGAGGTGAAGGCCGAGCCGGTGGAGTTCGCCGCCGAGATGATGCTCGACCGCAGTGCCGAGCGGGCCGAGATGTTCGAGCACATCTGGCGCCAGACGCGCGAGAAGCTCTACGTGGCCGACATGGAAAAGGTCGACTGGGCCGGCTACAAGAAGGTCTACGAGCGCTACCTGCCCTACATCACCGACAACCACGACTTCGCCGAGGCGATGAGCGAGATGCTGGGCGAGTTGAACGTCTCGCACACCGGCTCGGGCTACCGACCGCATGCCAAGGACGTGGATGCGACGGCAGCGCTCGGCGCCTTCTACGACGAGGCCTGGCGCGGCCCCGGCGTGAAGGTGGCCGAGGTGATCGAGAGTGGCCCGCTGGTCAACGCCAAGGTCCACCTCAAGGCGGGCATGGTGATCGAGAAGATCGACGGCGTGGCGATCGCGGCGGGTGCCGAGTACGACTCGCTGCTCAACCGCAAGGCCGGCAAGCGGGTCGAGCTCACGGTGCTGGACCCGGCAACCGGCAAGCGCTTCGAGCAGGTGGTCAAGCCTGTCGCACTGGCCGAGCAGAACGAGCTGCTCTACAAGCGCTGGGTCAAGCGCCAGCGCGAGACGGTCGACAAGCTCTCGAACGGGCGCCTGGGCTACGTGCACGTGCGCGGCATGGACGACGAGAGCTTCCGCGATGTCTTTTCCGAGGCGCTGGGCCGCCACAGCGGCAAGGAGGCACTGATCGTCGACACCCGCTTCAACGGCGGTGGCAACCTGACCGATGCGTTGGCCACTTTCCTGGCCGGCAAGAAGTACCTGGAGTTCCTGCCGCGCGGCCAGTCGCTCGGCTGGGAGCCGACGGGCAAGTGGGCCAAGCCCTCGATCGTGCTGATGAGCGAGAGCAACTACTCCGATGCCCACCTGTTCCCGTGGACCTACCGCAAGCTCGGCATCGGCAAGCTGCTGGGCATGCCGGTGGCCGGGACCGGCACGGCGGTGTGGTGGGAGACGCTGCAGGACGACACGCTGTACTTCGGCATCCCGGAGGTCGGCATCCGCGACGAGCAGGGCACGTTCATGGAGAAGGCGCTGATCGAACCCGATATCCGGGTCGCCAACGATCCCGCGCTGATCGCCGCCGGGCGCGACGAGCAGACCGAGGCCGCCGTCAAGGCGCTGCTGGGCGCGAAGTAGCCGGCCGCGTGGCGGCGCGCTCGACGAGCGCGCTCCACCCCGGATGGTCCTTCGCCTGCAGGCTGAACTTGCGGGTGAAGGCCTTGGTCGGCTCGCCCGCGCGCAGCGCGCGCACGAAGCCCGCCGAATCGGTGACCCAGCTGCCGCCCAGCAGCGTGACGCCGCGGGCGAACAGCGGGTCCGGCGGGCAGCCGACGCTGGGGCCGATCATCACGAAGTGGGTCGCGTGGGCGCAGTGCGCGAGCATGCGGTCCAGCGTGTCGTTCAGCAGCAGCGTGCCGGTGGCCAGCACCTTGCGGCAGGCGGCGAGCTCGCTCGCGTCGAGCGTGACGCGCACGTTGCCGGCCTCGCCGACGAGCTCCGGCCGCAGCTCGACCACCAGCAGCCTGGCACCGCGCTCGGCGATGCGCGGCATCAGCGGCGTGAAGTGGCCGATCATGCCGATCGTCTCGCCGGGCTGAGGGTCCAGGCCGCCGATCGAATCACCGCTCGGCGGCGGGGCGAAGCCGGCGCGGTCGAACAGGCAGCGGGTGATTGCGTTCATCGCCGCGAAGCCGATGGTGCGCTCGAGGGGGTCGGCGCTGCGGTAGCCGCGCGCGACGGCCAGCGCGTCCTGGCCCACGAGCGCGTCATGACGAGCGTCCTGTTGCTGCGCGGTCAGCCCCTCCCAGGTGCGGTCGAGCAGCACGTAGCTCTGCCCGACCAAGCCGTCTTGCAGCTCCAGCGCACAGAACTCGCCGCGCAGGCCGCCGGGCGGCGGCGGTGGCGGCAGGTGCAGGGCCTTGACGCGCGGCAGCTCGGCGCGGGCCGCGAAGGCTTCCAGCAGCGCCAGGGCATCGTCTGCAAAGCTCATGACGGTTGGTGCCGCGCCGCGCGGCTGGACAGGGCGTTGGGGAAGTACAGCGCGGTCAGGCTCTTGCTGTGCACCGGCGAGAAGCCGCGGCCGTCGCCGCCCTCGGCCGCATCGGCATAACGCCGCCAGTCGCGCACCC
>NZ_DATFAN010000194.1:0-24687 GCF_035254525.1 Ideonella sp.
CTGCACTACTCGATGCACCTGCCCGAAAGCGGCGGCATCGAATGGGGTGTCTGGCTGATGGGCCTTGTCGCGATCGCCTGGGTGCTCGACACGCTGATCGCGCTGTGGATCTCGTTCCCCAGCCGCGCGCAATGGAAGCGCTCGTTCGCCTTCCGCTGGTCGGCCGGCGGCCACCGGCTGGTGTTCGACCTGCACCGTTCGGGCGGCGTGTGGCTCTTTGTGCTGGTGCTGATGGTGGCGGTCACCTCGGTGTCGATGAACCTGAACCGCGAGGTCATGCGGCCGATGGTGTCGTGGTTCTCCGCGCTGAGCCCGTCGCCCTTCGCCAGCCGCACGCCGGCGGCGCAGCCGATCGAGCCGTTGTTCAGCCGCGCCGAGGTGCTGCGCTCGGCCGAGGCCGAGGCGCGCCGGCGCGGCTGGCAGCGGCCGGCGGGCGGCATCTTCTTGTCACCCGAATTCGGCCTGTGGGGCGTGGGCTTCTTCGAGCCGGGCAACGACCACGGCGACGGCGGCCTCGGCAACCCCTGGCTGTATTTCGACGCGCGCACCGGCGAACTCGCCGGCGCCGACGTGCCCGGCACCGGCAGCGCCGGCGACCTCTTCATGCAGAGCATGTTCCCGCTGCACTCGGGCCGCATCATCGGCCTGCCCGGCCGGGTGCTGATGTCGCTGCTGGGCGTGGCCATCGCGGGCTTCAGCGTGACCGGGGTGCTGATCTGGGCGCGCAAGCGGCGGGCGAGGGCGGCCACGGCGCCGGCGCGCCTGGCGCCAATGGATAAGCCCGGGTCGCTTTCGGCACATCACGTCGGATAGCCAGCCGCGAACATCCTGCTCGACGGATCGACCCGGCCGCATCCCGCGCCGGGCGCCGAGACAAGCCAGGAGACGCGCATGAACTTCCTCGACGATTCGCTGCTGCCCGAGAACCAGGACAAGCTGGTCATCACCGTCGCCCCGTACGGCCCCGAGTGGGAGCCGGAGGACTTCCCGCAGGACATCGCGGTGTCGATGCCGGCCCAGGTGCAGAAAGCGGTGGACTGCTACAACGCCGGCGCCACCGTGCTGCACCTGCATGTGCGCGAGGCCGACGGCAAGGGCAGCAAGCGGCTGTCCAAGTTCAACGAACTGATCGCCGGCATCAAGGACGCGGTGCCCGACCTGATCATCCAGGTCGGCGGCTCGATCTCGTTCGCCCCCGAAGGCGAGGGCGCCGATGCCAAGTGGCTCAGCGACGACACGCGCCACATGCTGGCCGAGCTCAGCCCCAAGCCCGACCAGGTGACGATCGCGATCAACACCAACCAGATGAACGTCGTCGAGCTGATGAGTGCCGACGACTACGCCGGCACCTCGTTCGAGCGCCCGGCGGTGTACCAGGCCTACCGCGAGATGACCGTGCCGGCCGGCCCGACCTGGGTCGAGGAGCACCTGAAGCGCCTGCAGGCCAACGGCATCCAGCCGCACTTCCAGCTCGCCACCGTGGCCCAACTCGAGACGGTCGAGCGGTTGATCCGCCGCAGCGTCTACACCGGCCCGCTGAACCTGACCTGGGTTGCGATCGGCGGCGGCTTCGACGGCCCGAGCCCGTACAACATGATGGAGTTCATCCGCCGGGTGCCCGACGGCGCCTGCCTGACGCTGGAGACCATCATGCGCAATGTGCTGCCGGTCAACGCGATGGCAATGGCGATGGGCCTGCACACCCGCTGCGGCATCGAGGACACGCTGTGGGGCCGCAAGGGTGAAAAGATGGGCTCGGTCCAGCAGGTCGAGCAGCTCGTCCGCCTGGCGCACGAGCTGGGCCGCGAGGTCGCCACCGGCAAGGAGGCGCGCGAGATCTACAAGATCGGCACGACCTACGCCAACGCCGACGAGACGCTGGCCGCGCTCGGCTACGCGCCGAACCGCCGGCCCGGGCAGCGCGGCGCCACGTTGCGTCAGGCCGCCTGAGCCGACGCCACCCGAACCCGAGCGAGCATCCCGATGAACGGATTGATGATGCAGCAGCCGCTGCTGATCTCGTCGCTGCTGCGTCATGCCGAGCGCCACCACGGCGGGCAGCAGGTGGTGTCGCGCCGCGTCGAGGGCGACCTCCACCGCCTGAGCTACCGCGAGCTCGCGGCCCGCGCGCGGCGCCTGGCCAATGCGCTGGATGCCCTCGGCGTGGCGCCCGGTGAGCGCGTGGCCACGCTGGCCTGGAACGGCCATCGGCACATGGAGCTGTACTACGCGGTGTCGGGCTCGCAGCGCGTGCTGCACACGCTGAACCCGCGCCTGCACCCCGACCAGATGCGCTGGGTCGCCGACCACGCCGAGGACCGCGTGCTGTGCTTCGACCTGAGCTTCCTGCCCCTCGTCGAGGCGATCGCGCCGCAGCTCGCCACGGTGAGGGCCTTCGTCGCGATGACCGACCGCGCGCACATGCCGGCCGGCGCGAAGATCCCCGGCCTGCTGTGCTACGAGGAACTGGTCGACGCCGCCAGCGATGCCTGCGACTGGCCGGTGTTCGACGAGAACGCCGCGGCCTCGCTGTGCTACACGAGCGGCACCACCGGCAACCCGAAGGGCGTGCTCTACAGCCACCGCTCGACGCTGCTGCATACGATGGCGGTCGCGCTGCCCGATGCGCTGAACGTCTCGGCGCGCGAGACCATCCTGCCGGTCGTGCCGATGTTCCACGTCAACGCCTGGGGCCTGCCGTACGCGGCCTGCCTGGCGGGCGCCAAGCTGGTCTTCCCCGGCCCGGCGATGGATGGCAAATCGCTGCACGAGCTGTTCGAATCGGAGGGCGTCACCTTGTCGGCCGGCGTGCCGACGGTCTGGCAGGGCCTGCTCGCGCACGTCGAGGCCAACGACCTGAGGTTCACGACGATGAAGCGCACGGTGATCGGCGGCTCGGCTTGCCCGCCGGCGATGATGCACACCTTCCAGCAGCGCCATGGCGTGCAGGTGCTGCACGCCTGGGGCATGACCGAGCTGAGCCCGCTGGGCACGGCCGGCGTGCTCAACGGGCACCAGCTCGCGCTGCCCGAGAGCGAACGCGAGGCGATCCAGGCCAAGCAGGGCCGCGCGGTGTTCGGCGTCGACATGAAGATCGTCGGCGACGACGGCCGCGAGTTGCCGTGGGATGGCCAGGCCTCGGGCGAACTGCTGGTCAAGGGCCCCTGGGTCGTCGCGCAATACCTCAAGGGTGAGGGCGGCGACCCGTTGGTCCACTCGAACGGCGAGGCCTGGTTCCCCACCGGCGACGTGGCCACCATCGATGCCGACGGCTTCATGCAGATCACCGACCGCAGCAAGGACGTGATCAAGTCCGGCGGCGAGTGGATCGGCTCGATCGACCTCGAGAACATCGCGATGGCGCACCCGGCCGTCGCGATGGCCGCCTGCATCGCGGTGCCGCACCCCAAGTGGGACGAGCGGCCGCTGCTGGTCGTCGTGAAGAAGCCCGGCGCCGCACTGACGCGCGAGGAGCTGATCGGCTTCTACGAGGGCCGGATCGCGAAATGGTGGACCCCTGACGACGTGGTCTTCGTCGAGGCGATCCCGCTCGGCGCGACCGGCAAGATGCTGAAGAACCGGCTTCGAGAGCAGTTCCGCGGGCACCCGTTGCCCACGGCCTGACTGACTCAGGGCTTGCCCGAGGCTGTCGCCAAAGGGCAAGCCGGCGTCGCCGAATGCGCATTGCCAAGACAGTCGCAGCGCGACCATGGCGCCATTCCACAACCCCTCGGAGACAAGCCGAATGAACCGATCCCTTCTCGCCTGCGCCCTCGCCCTGGGCGCTTTCGCCGGCGGCGCCAGCGCCCAGTCCAGCGTCACCGTCTACGGCGTGATCGACACCAACCTCGGCTGGGGCAGCGGCTCGGTCAGCGACAACAAGCAGGTCGGCACCGGCGGCCTGATGGGCAGCCGGCTCGGCTTTCGCGGCACCGAAGATCTGGGCGGCGGCCTGAAGGCCAACTTCCTGATCGAGCACGGCCTGAACAGCGATACCGGCACGGCCGCCTCGCCGGCCGCGTTCTGGAACCGCCTGTCCTACGTCGGCCTGGCCGGCGGCTGGGGCGAGGTGCAGCTCGGCCGCCAGTACACCCCGAACTTCCTCGTGCACGCCACCTACGACGCCTTCGGCCCGCAGGGCGTGGCCGCGCAGCAGGTGCTGTTCGGCTCGATGGAGATCGCGCAGCCGGCCAACCTGCGCGCGGTGAACGCGGTCAACTACCTGACGCCCGCCACGCTGGGCGGCTTCATGGCCAACGCGATGGTCAGCGCCAACGAGGGCGCACCGGCCGGCAAGTACACGGGCCTGAGCGTCGGCTACCAAGGCGGTGCCTTCGCCGGCCATGCCGCCTTCGGCCGCTACTTCAACCCGGCGATCGACGACCTGAACGCGTTCACCATCGGCGCCCGCTACAAGCTCGGCGCCTTCACGCTCTACGGCCTGTACGACCGCGCCAACAGCGGCGCGGGCCCCGACAGCCACGGCATGCAGCTCAGCGGCATGTACGCGTTCGGCACCACCGAGCTCAAGGCCTCGGTCGCGCAGTCGGTGCTGAAGTCGCCGGGCGGCGCCGACATCGGCACCACGCTGCGCACCGGCCTGGGTTTCGTGTATCACCTGTCCAAGCGCACGGCGCTGTACGGCAGCCTGGCCCACCTGGCCAACAGCGATGGCGCGGCGATGGCGGTGAACGGCGCCGTGACCGCGCCGAACAAGGATGCGAACGGCGCCGACCTCGGCATCCGCCACATCTTCTGACCCACCCACGACAGGGGACGACGATGCACCTGCACGCGATCGACAAGTCAGCCGGCACCGCCGGCGGTGGCCGCGGCGACGGTTACCTGGTCCGCCCGGCCCAGGCCTGGTTCGCCTTCGCGATGACCTTCGGCCTGATGCTGTTCGACTACATCGACCGCCAGGTCATCGTCTCGCTGTTTCCCTACCTGAAGGCCGACTGGGGCCTGAGCGACAAGCAGCTCGGCGGCTTGGTGTCGATCGTCTCGATCGTGGTGGCCGCCGGCGCGATCCCGGTCGCGCTGCTGGCCGACCGCTTCAGCCGCGTGCGCAGCATCGTCGTGATGGCCACGGTGTGGAGCCTGGCAACGATCAGCTGCATGTTCAGCTCCACCTATGCCCAGCTCTTCGCGGCCCGCGCGGTGGTGGGCGCCGGCGAGACGGGCTACGGCTCGGTCGGCGCCGCGCTGATCGCGAGCTTGTTCCCGGCGCGGCTGCGCTCCGCCCTGCTCGGCGCCTTCTTCGCCGCGGCCTCGCTGGGCTCGGTGCTCGGCGTGCTGCTGGGCGGCCTGATCGCCGCGCGCTGGGGATGGAAGTCGGCCTTCGGCGTCGTCGGCGTGCCCGGCCTCGTGCTGGCGCTGGCCTACCTGCTGGTGCGCGACTACCGCACCGTGCCGCTGACGGCGCGCCTGGAGCGCGCCACCCAGTCTGCCGGCGGCGTGGCGCGCCACATCGCCGGTGCGCTGGCCCGCTCACGCACGCTGCTGTGGGCCTGCCTCGGCGGCGCGATGCAGCTCATCGTGGTCTCGGCGGTCTGGTCGTGGCTGCCGAGTTTCCTGAACCGCTTGCACGGCCTCGCGCCCGACCAGGCGGGCAAGCAGGCGGCGCTGGTCGTGCTGGCCGGCGCGTTGGGCAGCTTCGCCTGGGGTGCGGTGATCGATCGCCTGGCGCAGCGGCGCCTGCGCAACAAGCTGCTGGGCGTGGCCGCGCTGTGCCTGGTCTCGCTCGGCCTGCTGGCCTATGCCTTCGGCGCCGCGCCGGCCGCGCAGCAATTGGGCTGGATCATCGCCGGCGGTTTCGTGATGACCTGCAGCGTCGGCCCGATCGCCTCGGTGGTGATCGATGTCGTGCACCCGTCGGTGCGCTCGACCGGAGCCGCGGTGCTGTCGCTGTTCCAGAACCTGCTCGGCCTGGCGCTCGGGCCCTTCGTGGCCGGCGTGCTGTCGGACCAGTTCGGCCTGGGCACCGCGCTGGCGGTGGTGCCGGCCTTCGGCGCGCTGGCGGCGCTGCTGTTCGTCCATGCCGCACGCAGCTACGAGGCCGAGGTGGCCGCGCTGGCCGACGTGCGCCTGGCCGCCGATGGCGGCACGACGCCGCCCACGCCCGCTGCGCCGGCCGCGGCCTGACTCCCCCTTCACGATCCAAGGAGAACTCCATCATGACCAAGGCGATCCGCTTCCACGAGACCGGCGGCCCCGGGGTGCTCAGGCTCGAAGACGTCGAGGTCGGCGACCCCGGCCCCGGCCAGGTGCGCGTGCGCCACAGCGGCATCGCGGTCAACTTCATCGACGTCTACTTCCGCATCGGGCGCTACCCGGCGGCGCTGCCCAGCGGCCTGGGCTCGGATGCCGTCGGCGTCGTCGAGGCGGTGGGCGAGGGCGTGACCTACCTCGCGCCGGGCGACCGCGTGGGCTACATGCTGGGCCCGCTGGGCGCCTACTCGGAAGCCCGCGTGATGCCGGCCGAGGTGCTGATCAAGCTGCCCGACGGCATCTCCGACCGCACCGCGGCGACGATCATCATGAAGGGCCTGACCGCGCAGTACCTGTTCCGCCAGGTCTACCCGCTCAAGGCCGGCGACACCATCCTTTACCACGCAGCCGCCGGCGGCGTGGGCCTGATCGCCTGCCAGTGGGCCAGGGCGCTGGGCGTGACGATGATCGGCACCGTGGGTTCGGACGAGAAGGCCGAGGTCGCCAAGGCCCATGGCTGCGCCCACGTCATCAACTACAACCGCGAGAACTTCGTCGAGCGGGTCAAGGAGATCACCGGCGGCAAGGGCGTGCCGGTGGTCTTCGATTCGGTCGGCAAGGACACCTTCATGGGCTCGCTGGACTGCCTGCAGAAGAAGGGCACGCTGGTCAGCAACGGCACGACCTCGGGCCCGGTGGTGCTCGACGTGACGCTGCTGGCGATGAAGGGCTCGCTGTGGGTCACGCGGCCGGCGATGGTCGACTACGCGCTGCCGCGCTCGAACCTGCTGAAGATGGCCGATGAGCTGTTCGACCTGGTGCTGCAGGGCAAGATCCGCAGCGAGCCGCAGCAGGTCTTCACGCTCGCCGAGGCGGCCGAGGCGCACCGCGCGCTCGAGTCGCGCCGCACGATCGGCGCGACCATCCTGGTGCCGTGATGCAGGCCATGCAGCTGTATGTGTCGCCCGGGGCCTGCTGCCTCGCCGCGCAGGTCGTGGCGATGGCGCTGGAGCTGCCGGTCGAGGTGCTCAGCGTGCCGCTGCGCCGGCCCGATTCGCCGATCCACGCGGTCAACCCGCTGGGCCGCGTGCCGGCCCTGAAGCTCGCCGACGGCAGCGTGCTGACCGAGAACGCGGCGATCCTGCCCTACCTGGCCGACCTGCGGCCCGGCACGCCGCTGTTCGCGCCGGCCGGCAGCGCCGAGCGCGCGCGCATCCAGAGCTGGATCGGCTACATCGCCGCCGAAGTGCACGCCGCCTCGTTCCGCCCGATCAGCCGGCCCGAGCGCTACTCGGGTGACCCGGCGATGCACGCGGCGATCCGCCTGCGCGGCCGCGAGCAGCTCCACACGGCGGTCGGCCCTCACGCGCTGCCCGCCGTGCGAGCGGCGCTGGCGGCGGTTTAACGGGCCGCCCCGGCGCGGCTTTGCGTCGGGCTGCAGCCGAACTGGCCCTGGTACCAGCGCGAGAAGCCGCTCGGCGCGGCGAAGCCGAGCAGCGCGGCCACGTCGATCAGCGGGCGGTCGCTCTGCGTCACGTAGCGCGTGGCCAGCTCGACGCGGAGCTGGTTGACCAGCTCGGAGAAGGTCACGCCCTGCTCGGCCAGCCGGCGCTGCACGGTGCGCGGCACGAGGCCCAGGTGCTCGGCCACCAGCTCGATGCTGCAGCGGCCCGAAGGCAAGAGCAGCAGCACCGTGCGGCGCACGTCCTGCAGCACGGTGTGCGACGGGTCGACTTCGACCGTCTCGTCGAGCAGGCGCTGCGCGTAGCGCGCCATCAACGGGTCGGCGCTGGCGTTCTTCGCGTCGAGGTCGGATTTCGAGCAGACGATGCCGTTGAAATCGTGGTTGAACTCCACGCAGGGGCCGAACACGCGCAGGTGGGTGCTGGTGTCCTTGGGCGGCGGGTGCATGAAGCACACCCGCCGCGGCCGCCAGTCGTCGCCCAGGACGCGCCGCATCAGGCGCAGCAGCACGCCGATGGCCAGCTCGATCGCCTGGCGCACCGGCACGCCGGCGCCGACGACGATCTCCTCGCGCACGACCACGACGCCGGCCGACTCCTCCAGCATGATCGCGATCGAGCCGTTCAGCGCCGCGTGGTAGCGGATCAGCACCGCGATCGAGTCGCGCAGCGTCGGCTGGTCGCGGATCAGCAGGCCCACCGGCCCGAGGTTGGACAGCTGGCGCGACTCCGCCATGCGCAGCCCGAAACTCTCGAAGCCCGATGCGGCCGCCGAGCGCTCGAGCAGCTGAGCCACGCGCTCGGCCGGCAACTTCAGATCGGGGTCGTTCAGCATGCCGGGCGACAGGCCGGCATCCATCAGCAGACGATTCGGGTCCAGCCCCAGGCCGCGCGCGACCTCGCTGTAGTTGGTGAGGCTCGCGGCCCGGACCAGGTGCTGCATGTCGCCGAATGGTAAGTTGGCGTCCTAGCCCGTCAAGCCGGGTCATCACGTCTTCCGCACACTGGATCACGCCCCAAAGCGACAGGAGACAAGACCCATGACCCCCACGACCACCGCGGCCCCCGCCACCGCATCCCCCGCATTCGTGCGCGCCGGCGCCCTGACGCGCTCGATCCACGTCGAGCCGCTGACCTGCACGATCGGCGCCGAGATCGGCGGCATCGACCTCGGGGCCGCCGCCCAGGACGATGCGCTGATGGCCGAGATCCGCACGCTGCTGCTGCGGCATCGCGTGCTGTTCTTCCGCGACCAGGACATCACTCGTGCCCAGCACGTGGCCTTCGCGCGCCGTTTCGGCGAGCTGGAAGACCACCCCGTGGCCGGCAGCGACCCCGAGCACCCGGGGCTGGTGCGCATCTACAAGTCGCCCGAGACACCGAACGACCGCTACGAGAACGCCTGGCACACCGACGCCACCTGGCGCGAGGCGCCGCCCTTCGGCTGCGTGCTGCGCTGCGTCGAGTGCCCGCCGGTCGGCGGCGACACGATGTGGGCGAACATGGTCGAGGCGTATGCCCGATTGCCGGAGGACGTGAAGCAGAAGATCGACGGCCTGCGCGCGCGCCACAGCATCGAGGCCAGCTTCGGCGCCGCGATGCCGATCGAGAAACGCCTCGCGCTGAAGGCGCAGTACCCGGACGCCGAGCACCCGGTCGTGCGCACCCACCCCGACACCGGCGAGAAGGTGCTGTTCGTCAACGCCTTCACGACCCACTTCACGAACTACCACACCGCCGCCAACGTGCGCTTCGGGCAGGACTACAGCCCCGGCGCGAGCCAGTTGCTGAACTACCTGATCAGCCAGGCCTTCATCCCCGAGTTCCAGGTGCGCTGGCGCTGGAAGAAGAACAGCATGGCCTTCTGGGACAACCGCTCGACCCAGCACTACGCGGTGATGGACTACCCGCCCTGCGAGCGCAAGATGGAGCGCGCCGGCATCATCGGCGACAAGCCGTTCTGAACGCCTGGGCCGACGTGACCTAGTTGTCGTGCGGCCCGTCGCGCAGGCACCGTTCGACCATCAGCACCATCTGGCCGATGCAGGCGCTGCGCAGCAGGCCGCGGTCGCTCCACGGGTGGCCGTGGTGGACCATCGCCGCCTGCAGGTAGCCGAACACCGTCAGCAAGGTGAGGTCTTCGGCGATCGGGCCATGCGTTGGCGCGACGCCGATCTCTTGGGCGAACTCGGCCACGCCGAGGCGAATCAGGCGCTTGAATTCGCCGAACATGGAGATCTGTTCCGGCTCGGCCACGCCGGTGCCGTGCGGGGTCAGGTAGACCAGCCGGTACTCGTCGGGGTGGCTCTCGTAGTAGGCCAGGAACGCATCGACGCACGCCCTGAAGCGGTTGCGCCCCCCGGTGTGCGAATCGACCGCGCGCGACACCGCGGCGTGCAGGTCCGCGAACAGGTGCTGCCACAGCGCACCGAACAGCGCCGCCTTGTTGGCGAAGTAGCGGTACGGGGTCATCGCCGAGATGCCCAATCGGGCCGACAGGCCGCGCATCGACACCGCATTCGGCCCGCCTTCGGAGAAGAGCGCCAGCGCGGCGTCGGTGAGCACCTCGCGCATCAGCTGCGCGTCGCCAGCGTTGCCGCGCCGCACGCGCGGCAGCGAATCGGCGGGTCGAGGGGCAGCGGTCTTCGACGGCATGGTGGGCCGGAGTCTAAAGCGGCGCCATCGCGGGTGGCGATGCACCAAATTAATGCACTCTATACGCGTAAATTTACCATTCTTGGTGCCCTGGTTTCGCCGATAAACGAGGTACGCCGCGCAAAGGAACCTTTCATGCGAATCAATGAGCCAGTGACCCAGCGCGAGTACGCCTTCGCCGACAACGCGACGCTGATGTCCACGACGGACACGCAAAGCCATGTCACCTATGCGAACGACGCCTTCGTGGCCGTCAGCGGCTTCTCGCGCGAAGAGATCATCGGGCAGCCTCACAACTTCGTGCGGCACCCCGACATGCCGAAAGAGGCGTTCGGCGACATGTGGTCGACCCTCCAGGGCGGCGAGCCGTGGACGGCCCTGGTGAAGAACCGCCGCAAGGACGGCGACCACTACTGGGTGCGCGCCAACGCGATCCCGATCGTGCGCAACGGACGGCAGATGGGCTACATGTCGGTGCGCACCAAGCCCACGCGCGAAGAAATCGCCGGGGCCCAGGCGCTGTATTCGGACCTGCGCGACGGCAAGGCCGGCGGACGCAAGTTCCACAAGGGTGTCGTCGTCCGCACCGGCATCGCCTCGCTGCTGACGCTGCGCAAGACCATGCCCGTGCGCGGCCGCATCCGCCTCACGATGGCCGCCATGTGGCTGTTCTGCGTGCTGTGCGGCGTGTTCCTGGCCGCCGATGGGGCGGCCGTGGCCAAGCTGGCTGCCGTGGCGGCCATCGCCGCGCTCGGCGGCTCCGCGGCGCTGGAATGGCAGCTCGCACGGCCGCTGGAACTGCTGCGAAAGCAGGCGCTCGACGTGGCGACCGGCAGAAGCCGCGATGTCGTGCACATGGATCGGGTCGACGAGATCGGCATGACCATGCGCACGATCAGCCAGCTCGGCCTGATGTTCCGCTGGCTGGTCGACGACGTGAGCCAGCAGGTGCTCAGCGTGCAGACGGCCGCCAGCGAGATCGCCCAGGGCAACAACGACCTCAGCGCGCGCACCGAACAGGCCGCGGCGAGCGTGCAGGAGACCGCCTCGTCGATGGAGCAGATGACCTCGACGGTCAAGCACAACGCCGACACGGCTGGCCAGGCCAATCTGCTGTCGGCCTCGGCCCGCGAGGCCGCGGCCGATGGCGGGCAGGCCGTGTCGCAGGTCGTCGCCACGATGAGCGGGATCACCAGCAGCTCGCGCAAGATCGCCGACATCATCGGCGTCATCGACGGCATCGCCTTCCAGACCAACATCCTCGCGCTCAACGCCGCGGTGGAAGCCGCGCGCGCCGGTGAGCAGGGCCGGGGCTTTGCCGTGGTCGCCGGCGAGGTGCGCAGCCTGGCGCAGCGGAGCGCGGAGGCCGCAAAGGAAATCAAGAGCCTGATCGGCGCCAGCGTCGATCAGGTGGAGACCGGCGCGAAGCTCGTCGACGATGCGGGCCAGACCATGGAAGAGATCGTCGCCAAGGTGAAGCGGGTCTCCGATCTGATCGGCGAGATCAGCGCCGCCACCGCCGAGCAGAGCGGCGGCATCACTCAGGTCAACCAGGCCGTGGCCCACCTGGACCAGATCACCCAGCAGAACGCCGCTCTGGTGGAACAGAGCGCGGCGGCCTCGCAGAGCCTGAGCGAGCAGACCGCGCGCCTGGTGGAGGCCGTCGGCGTCTTTCGCTGATCGGCGTCGGTCGAGTCTCGGCAGCGCCTGCTGCAACGCAACACGGCTCACGAAGTGATCTGGCGCAAATGGCGCCGGTGTATCGAGCCTATTGTTCTTCTCCGCCACGGCCCCAACGCTCGAGGCAGCTCGCGAGGCCGTTGTTCACGCCGGAACGAAGGAGACGAGCATGCAAGCCAGCACCGAGCAGCTGTTGTGGATGTACGAGACCATGGTGGCGATCCGCCACTACGAGGAGACGATGGCCAGCGTCTACCTCGAGGGCAAGCTGCCGCCGAACATCCAGAAGGGCCTGGCCTTCGACATCGGCTCGGGGCCCGTGCCCGGCGAGATGCACCTGGCTGCCGGGCAGGAGCCGGTGGCGGTGGGCGTGTGCGCCCACCTGACGAAGGAGGACACGGTGGTCGGCACGCACCGGCCGCACCACTTCGCGATCGCCAAGGGGGTGCCGATGAACCGGATGACGGCCGAGATGTTCGGCAAGTCCACCGGCCTGGGCAAGGGCAAGGGCGGCCACATGCACCTGTTCGACCCCGAGCACCGCTTCAGCTGCAGCGGCATCATCGGCGCCAGCCTGCCGCCCGCCTGCGGGGCGGCGCTGGCGGCCAAGAAGCTCGGCAAGGATTGGGTCGCGGTGGCCTTCTTCGGCGAAGGCGCGGCCAACCAGGGCTCGTTCCATGAATCGCTGAACCTCGCCGCGCTGTGGCAGCTGCCGGTGATCTTCGTCTGCGAGGACAACCACTGGGCGATCTCGGTGCCCAAGGAGCATGCGACCTCGATCGCCTCGGTGGCCGACCGCGCCGCAGGCTACGGCATGCCCGGCGTGCGCGTGCCGCACAACGACCCGCTCGAAGTCTTCGACGCCGCCGGCGCGGCGGTGGCGCGTGCGCGCCGCGGCGAGGGCCCGAGCCTGATCGAGGTGAAGACCGACCGCTACCTCGGCCACTTCCAGGGCGACCCCGAGGTCTACCGGCCCAAGGGCGAGGTGGCGCACCTGCGCGAGGACGACCCGATCCCGCGGCTGGCCACCATGCTCAAGCGCGACAAGCTGATCACCGAGGCCGAGGACGCGCAGATCATCGCCCGTGCCAAGCAGCGCGTGGCCGAGGCCTTCGACTTCGCGCGCCGCAGCCCCTACCCGGTCGCGCACGACGCCCTGAACGACGTCTTCGCCGCCGCCTGAGCCGAACATCACGAGGAGCAAGCCATGAGCCAGACCCGCAATCTCACGATGGCCCAGGCCATCGCCGAAGGCATCGCGCTGGAGATGACGCGCGACGAGCGCGTGTTCGTGATGGGCGAAGACATCGGCACCTACGGCGGCATCTTCGGCGCCACCGGGGGGCTGCTGCAGAAGTTCGGAGCGGAGCGCGTGATGGACACGCCGATCTCCGAGACCGCGTTCATCGGCGCGGCCACCGGCGCCGCCGCCACCGGCCTGCGGCCGATCGTCGAGCTGATGTTCGTCGACTTCTTCGGCGTGTGCATGGACCAGATCTACAACCATCTGGCCAAGAACACCTACATGGCCGGCGGCCACATCAAGCTGCCGGTGGTGCTGACGACCGCCATCGGCGGCGGCTACAGCGATGCCGCGCAGCACTCGCAGTGCCTGTATTCGACCTTCGCCCACATGCCCGGGCTGAAGGTGGTGGTGCCGTCGAACGCCTACGACGCCAAGGGCCTGATGATCCAGGCGATCCGCGACGACAACCCGGTCATGTTCATGTACCACAAGGGCATCATGGGCCTGCCGTGGATGGCCTACTTCGAAGGCAGCACGAACGCGGTGCCCGAGGAGGCCTACACCGTGCCCTTCGGCGAGGCCCGCGTCGCGCGCGAGGGCAAGGACCTGACCATCGTCGCGATCAGCCAGATGGTGCACAAGGCGCTGCTGGCCGCCGATGAACTGGCGCGCGGCGGCATCCACGCCGAGGTGATCGACCTGCGCACGCTGGTGCCGCTGGATCGCGACGCGGTGCTGAAATCGGTCGCCAAGACCGGGCGCCTGCTGGTCGCCGACGAGGACTACCTCGGCTTCGGCCTGACCGGCGAGATTGCCGCCATCGTGGCCGAGAAGCTCGACACGCTGGCGCTCAAGGCGCCGATCCAGCGCCTGGCGGTGCCGGGCGTGCCGATCCCGTACAGCCGGCCGCTCGAGAAGTTCGTGATCCCGCAGGTGGCCGACATCGCGGAATCGGCCCGGCGCCTGATGACGCGCCGCGTGGCCGAGGGTGTGTCGGCATGATCGAGGTGAGCCTGCCCGACAGCGCCTGGGAGGGCGTCGACACGGGGGTGCAGGCGCTGCTGGACCAGTGGCTCGTGGCCGAGGGCGATGCCGTCACGGCGGGCCAGGCGCTGGCCAAGGTGGTGCTCGTGAAGGCCAGCCTCGAGGTGGTGGCGCCGGCAGCCGGCCGGGTGCAGACTCTGCACCTGGCCGCCGGCGACACCTTCGCCCGCGGCCAGCCCATCGCCACGCTGGAGTCGACACCGTAGACACCACGACCGCCGCCGACGAACAGGCCTGGAACACCCAGGCGCTGGACGCGCCCGCGGCGGCCCCGCGCCACCGCGTGTGGCGCTATGCCGAGCCGGCGATCGTGCTGGGCTGCTCGCAGCGCGCGCTGCGCGACGACATGCAGCAGCGCCTGGGCGGGCGTGCCGCGCTCGTGCAGCGCGAATCCGGCGGCGGCGCGGTGCTGACCGGCCCCTGGCTCGTCAGCGTCTCGGTGGCCCTGCCGGCCGAGCACCCGTGGGCGCGCGCCGGCGTGGTCGGCGCCTACGAGCCGCTGGCCGCGCTGCACCACGCCGCGCTGGCGGACGCCGGCATCGCGGCCGAACTGCTGCGGCCCGCCGACGTGGCCGCCGCGAACGCCGCGATCCCGACGGTGCGCTGGGCCTGCTTCGGCAGCCTGTCGCCGTGGGAGCTCGTGGCCGGTGGCGGGCGCAAGCTCGTCGGCCTCGCCCAGCGCCGCCGGCGCGACGCGGTGCTGCTGGTCGCGGGCACACTGGTCTCGCCGCCAGACTGGGCCCTGCTGTGCGAGGCGGCCGGCCAGCCGGGCGACCTGGCCGCACTGCAAGCCCGCACGGTCTCGTGCCACGAGGTTTCCGGCCGGCCGGTGGACGCGAGCCGCTTCGCGGCGGCGCTGAGTGTGCGCATTGATGCCGCCCTGGGCACGGCAGTCGGGTGAACCGCCGCGCCCCGGCGAAGACGCCGGGAGAAAATGGCCGTTTGCAGTAACGGTCGAGAGCCAGCGTGACGCGCGCACCCAAGTTCCATTTCCTGATGCGCGACCTGGCGCTTGAGCTCGATGCCGAGCGCATGACCGAGCTCGAAGCCGCGGGCCGCGTGGCCCAGCACATCCAGCAGACGCTCAAGTGCGTGCACGTGACCTTCTGGAGCGTTTCCGGCGAGCTGGGCCAGCGCGTCATGCGCAGCGTCGCGGCCTACGACGGCACGCGCCATCGCGTCGTGGCCGGTGCCGCCGCGTTCCCCGAGGCCGGCGGCGGCTTCTTCGGCGCGCTGGTCCAGGCGGGCTGCTACGTCTGCGAAGACACGTTCGCGGCGCCCGCCCTCCAGGGCGTCAGGCAGACCATGCTGGTGCCGTTCAACATCCGCGCCCTGCTGGCGGCCTCGTACGGGGGCAATGGCGAGGTGTGGGGCGTTGTCACCTGCACCAGCGATGTCGTTCGCAAATGGAAGGCCTCCGAGGTCTCGGCGCTCAGGAAGTGCGCGGCCGAGATCTCCGGCCTGCGCGCCCGGCGCCGGGCGCTCGGAAACTGGCTGGCGACGGGCAGCTTGCGGGGGTAGCAGGAGCGATCATTCCCTGCACCACGGCATGTGGTGGCGGAACTGTTCGCGCATCCACTCGAGAAACGCGTCGGTGCGCGCGGGTGCGTGCTGGGTCGAGGGCCGGACCAGGTAGATGCCGCCGTCCACGTCGAAGGCCCAGTCTGGCAGCACGCGCACCAGCGCGCCGGCGGCGATGTCGCGCGTCACCAGCCATTCGCCGGTGCCGAGGATGCCGATGCCGGCCCGGGCCGCGTCCAGCAAGGCGCTGTTGTCGTTGGAACGCATCGACCCGCGAGCGGTGATGGTCTCGCAGCGGCGCCCATTGGACAGCCGCCAGTTCGGGAACGACGAGAAGCCCTGAAACTCCAGGCAGTTGTGCGCGGCCAGCTGGGCCGGCTCCTCGGGCATACCGTGTCGCTCGACGTAGGCCGGCGAGGCGCACAGGATGCGCTGATGCTGGCCCAGCCTCTGGGCCACCAGGCGGCTGTCGCTGAGGGTGCCCACACGAAGCGCCACGTCGTAGCCCTCGGCGACGAGATCGACATAGCGTTCGCTGTAGTTGACCTCGACGTGCAGCGCCGGGTAGCGCTGCAGGAACGATGGCAGCAGCGGCGCCAGCCACAGCCGCCCCATCGCCGCGGGCAGGGCGACCCGCAGGTGGCCGCGAAGGGCCGCGGCGCCGGCGGAGGCTTCCTGCTCGGCCTCGAGGATCAGGTTGCCGGCATGGCTGAGCCGGCTGGCGAGCTGCTGGCCCGCCTGGGTCAAACGGACCTGCCGGGTGGTTCGCTCGACGAGGCGCACGCCAAGCCGGCGCTCAAGCGATGCGATGCGCTTCGACACGATGGTGGCGTGCCGTTCGAGCGCGCGGCCGGCGGCAACGAAGGAGCCTGTCTTGGCGACTGCGATCAACGCGGCCAGTTCATCCATGCGGCCGGCGTCGAGTTCGATCATGCAGGGATTCTCACACTGCTATGCCGCCGGCTTCAGGATGATGGCGCCGGCGGCCGAGCCCTCTTCGAGCAAGGCGTGCGCGCGGGCCGCCTCTGCCAGCGGGAAGCTGCGCGAGATCGATGGCTTGAAGACGCCTGTCGCCACGGCGTCGAAGACGTCCTTCGCGCGCTGGCGGTACTCGTCGACGTTCGTCGCGTGGGCCGCCAGGCCGGGGCGCGTCAGGTACAGCGAGCCCTTGGCGTTGAGCGTTCCGACGTCGACCGCCGCAGGGGCACCGGTAGACGCGCCCATGGACACCATCAGGCCTCGGGGGCGCAGGCAATCCAGCGAGGTCGCGAAGGTGAGGCGGCCGATGCCGTCGTACACCACGTCGGCCTTGCGCCCACCGGTCAGGCGGGAGACTTCCGCCGGCAGGTCACACGCGCCCCAGACCAGCGCCTCATCGCAGCCGGCGGCGCGCGCACGCTCGACGCTGGCTGGCTTGGAGACCACGCCGATCACGGTGGCGCCCAGGTGCTTCGCCCAGGGCGCCAGGATCTGCCCCACCGCGCCGGCCACGCCGTAGAGCAGCACGACCGTCCCGGCCTGTACCTGGTAGGTGGACTTGATGAGGTATTGCGCCGTGATGCCCTTGAAGAGCACGGCGGCGGCACCGTCGAAGCTCAAGGCTTCGGGCAGCTTGATCAGGCGCTCGGCGGGAACCAGGCGCCCACTCGCGTAGCTGCCGAGGGGGCCCAGTGCGTAGGCGACACGGTCGCCCACCGCGACATTGCGAACCGCGGAGCCGACGGCCGCCACGCGACCGGCGCCCTCCAGCCCGAGGCCGTTCGGCAGCGGGATCGGCACGGCGCCCGAGCGCTGCGTCACATCCAGGTAGTTGACGCCGACCGCCTCCTGCTCCACCCAGGCTTCGTTCGGGCCGGGATCGGCGCGGTCCGCCGTCGTCAACTCAAGTACCTCCGCCCCGCCGGTGCGCGTCAATCTGATGAGCTGTGCCATGGTCTGTTCCTCGTGATCGATCGCGGCCATGCCGGCCTGCGATGGACCGATCTTGGCGGCACGCGCCGCGCCGAACAATGACCTCAGGTGCAGGTCACCGCTGCACCTCATGCAGCAGTGGGGGCGAGAGGATCAGCGGCGCGCGAGCCACACGCCCCATGCCGCCAGCCCCATGCCGAGCAAGGCCGGGCCGGTGAGCGTTTCGCCGAACAAGGCCCAGGCCATCAGCGCGGTCGTGGGCGGGGTCAGGTAGAAGAGGCTGGCGACATTCACGGCACTGCCTCGGCGGATGAGCACGTTGAGCAGGCTCACCGCGCCGAGCGACAGGACGAGCACCAGCCACGACAGCGCAAACACGAAACCGCCGGTCCAGCGCACGGCCATCGTTTCCGTCAGGCTTGCCAGGAGCGCCGTCGCGACGAGGCTGGGGATGAACTGGATGACGGCGCCGGTGCGCAGATCGAACGACGGGCAGAAGCGCTTCTGGTAGAGGGTGCCGGCCGTGATGCCGAACAGCGCCAGCGCAGCCGGCAACAGCATGGCCAGCAGCGCACCCGCCGGCACGGAGGCCACCTTGTCGGCCACCACCAGGCCCACGCCGACGAAGCCGAGGACCAGGCCGGCCCATTGCGCCGGCCGCACCCGTTCGCCCAGCAAGGCGCCTGCGGCCAAGGCCGTCATCAAGGGTTGCAGCCCCACGACCAGGGCCGTGACGCCGGCGGACAGGCCATGGCCGATGGCCGTGAACACGCCACCCAGGTACAGGCCGTGCACCAGCAGGCCGGACACGCCAATGTGCAGCCAGGCGCCTGCCGTGCGCGGCCAGGGGGCTCGCGTGAGCCAGGCCAGCGTGCCCATCAGGGCCAGGACGGCGGCATAGCGCACCGTCAGGAAGGTCAGCGGCTCGGCATCGGGAAGGCCGAACTTGGCGCCGATAAAGCCGGTGCTCCACAGCGCCACGAACAGCAAGGGGGACAGGCGGTCGATGGCGCCTTGGGCGGGGCCGTTGTTCATCGCACGGATTGCTGGTTGAAGGTCAGTGCCACGAAATCCACGAACGCCCGCACGCGTGCCGCCAGCTGGTGGCGCTGCGGATAGACCGCATAGATGTCGGCGTCGGGGGTGTGGTACTGGGGCAGCACCTGGACGAGGCGCCCGGTGCGCAGGAATCGCTCGATGTCCCATTCGGCACGCATCAGGATGCCGTGGCCGTCGAGCGCCCAGTTGACGGCAATCTCGCCGTCGTTGGTCGTCAGGTTGCCGCGGATCTTCACGGCCTCGACGGCCGCCGCCTTGCCGCGCCCGCTGGCCAGGCGCCACACCCCGTAAGCCTCTTCGCCCTGGCGGATGCCGATGCAGTTGTGCCGCGTGAGCTCGTGCGGCACCTTCGGAATGCCGTGCCTGGCCAGGTAGGACGGCGCGGCGCACAACAGCCGCCGGTTCGGCGCGATATGCCGGGCGATCACGCGCGTGTCCGGTGGCGCACCGAAGCGAATGCAGACGTCGAAGGTGTCGTCCGTCAGGGGCGGCGGGTTGACCGACAGCTGCAACTGCACCTCGACCTGCGGGTGCTTGCGAACGAACTTCGAGATTAGGGGCGCCACATGGCTGCGCCCGAAGCCCAGCGTGGCGTTCACGCGCAGCAAGCCCTTGGGGGTCGCCTTCGACACGCCGAGCAACTCCTCCAGGTCGTCGATCTCGCCGAGGATGCGCCGCGCGTGCTCGAGGTACAGATCGCCTTCGGGCGTCATGCTCATGCGCCGCGTCGTCCGGTTCACCAGCGAGACGCCGACGCGCGCTTCCATCTGCGCCAGGTGCTTGCTCACGGCCGGGGTGGTGATGCCCAGCTCGCGCGCGGCGGCGCTCAGGCTGCCGGCACTCGCGAGAACGGAGAAGAAGCCCAGGTCGGCCGGCTGGATGCCACTCTTCATGCGGGCCCCATTGTTAGCTTGAGGTTAACGATGGATTCACTCTAGCCGTGAGCGTGGGGCCCGTCCAGTTTCTACAGTGGCGCCATCGATCCACCGGCCTCGGCCTCAGCCCAGGAGACACCTCCATGAAGACCTATTCCATCGCGACCATCCCCGGAGACGGCATCGGCAAGGAGGTCGTTCCGGCCGGCCGGCAGGTGCTGGAGGCACTCGCGACATCGAGCAGCAGCTTCCGCTTCGAGTTCGAGAACTTCGACTGGGGCGGCGATTACTTCCGCAAGCACGGCGTGATGATGCCGGACGACGGCCTGGATGCCTTGCGCGACAAGGACGCGATCCTGTTCGGCTCGGCCGGCGACCCGCACATCCCCGACCACATCACGCTGTGGGGCCTGCGCCTGAAGATCTGCCAGGGCTTCGATCAATACGCCAACGTGCGGCCCACGCGCATCCTGCCCGGCATCGACGGCCCGCTCAAGCGCTGCGCCCCCGAAGACCTGAACTGGGTCATCGTGCGCGAGAACTCCGAAGGCGAATACTCCGGCGTCGGTGGCCGCGTCCACCAGGGCCACCCGATCGAGGCCGCCACCGATGTGTCGATGATGACCCGCGTCGGTGTTGAGCGCATCCTTCGCTTCGCCTTCAAGCTGGCCCAATCACGCCCGCGCAAGCTGCTGACCGTGATCACGAAGAGCAATGCCCAGCGCCATGCGATGGTGATGTGGGACGAGATCGCGCTGCAGGTGTCCAAGGAGTTCCCGGACGTCACCTGGGACAAGGAGCTGGTCGACGCCGCCACGGCGCGCATGGTCAACCGGCCGGCCACGCTGGACACCATCGTCGCCACCAACCTGCACGCCGACATCCTGAGCGACCTGGCGGCGGCGCTGGCCGGCAGCCTGGGTATCGCGCCGACCGGCAACATCGATCCCGAGCACCGCTACCCGTCCATGTTCGAGCCCATCCACGGCTCGGCCTTCGACATCATGGGCAAGGGCCTGGCCAATCCGGTCGGCACCTTCTGGTCGGTCGTGATGCTGCTGGAGCACCTGGGCGAGCTCGACGCCGCCCAGCGCGTCATGCAGGCGATCGAGCAGGTCACGGCCGACACGGCGCTGCACACGCGTGACCTGGGCGGCAAGGCCACCACGGCGCAGGTCACCCAGGCGGTCTGCGAGCTGCTCGCGGCGAACGCCCGGCGCAAGGCGGCCTGACGCCCGGCGGCCCAGGCCATGCCCATCGCCAACCCGCGCCAGCTGCTGCGCGCCATGTTCGACGCGGCCATTGCCGCCGCGCAGCCCGCGCTCTGCGTCCCTCGCCACCTGCCGGCGCCGCCGAAGGGCCGCCTGGTGGTGATCGGCGCCGGCAAGGCATCGGCCGCGATGGCGCAGGCGGTCGAGGCCCACTGGCCGGGGCCGCTGTCCGGCCTGGTCGTCACGCGCTACGGCCATGCCGTGCCATGCCGGCACATCGAGATCGTCGAGGCAGCGCACCCGGTGCCGGATGCGGCCGGTGAGGCCGCGGCCCGGCGGCTGCTCGGCGTCGTCGAAGGATTGACCGCCGACGACCTCGTGCTGTGCCTCATCTCGGGCGGCGGCTCATCGCTGTTGCCGCTGGCCTGGCCGGGGCTGACGCTGGCCGACAAGCAGGGGCTCAACCGCGCGTTGCTGGCCAGTGGCGCCGGCATCGGTGAGATGAACTGCGTGCGCCGGCACCTGTCTGCCATCAAGGGCGGGCGCCTGGCGGCGGCCTGCCACCCGGCCCGGGTCGTGAACCTGCTGCTGTCCGATGTGCCGGGCGACGACCCGATCGACATCGCCTCCGGCCCGACCGTGCCGGATCCGACCACTTGCCGCGACGCGCTGACCATCCTGCGCCGCTACCGGATCGAGGTGCCGCCGCGCGCGCTCGATCTGCTCGAGAGCGGCGAGGGCGAGACCTTGAAGCCGGGTGATGCACGGCTGCCGGCCATCGAGACCCATTTCATCGCCACGCCGCAGATGGCCCTCGAGGCGGCGGCGGCCGTGGCGCGCGGCGCCGGCGTGCCCCCGTACATCCTCGGCGACGCCATCGAGGGCGAGGCAGGCGACGTGGCCAAGACGCTGGCCGGCATCGCACTGCAGGTGGCCCGGCGCGGCCAGCCCTTCCAGGCGCCCTGCGTCTTGCTCTCGGGCGGCGAGACCACGGTCACCCTGCGCGGCCAGGGGCACGGTGGCCGCAACGTCGAGTTCCTGCTGTCGCTGGCGTTGGCGCTGGACGGCGAGCCCGGTGTGCATGCGCTGGCGGGGGACACCGACGGCGTGGACGGGCAAGAAGAGATCGCCGGCGCGCTGCTGGCGCCCGACACCCTGGCCCGCGCCTGGGCGCAGGGCCTGAGGCCGCGCGAGCGCCTCGACGACAACGACGGGCACGGCTTCTTCGAGGCGCTGGGCGATTCGGTGGTGACCGGCCCGACGCTGACCAACGTGAACGATTTCAGGGCCATCGTCATCGACGGGCCCTCGACGGGGGACCACTGAATGCAGGCCCCTGCAACGCCAAGATCGTCGCGACGCTGCGCCACCCGCGCGCCCTTGCCGCACCCGGAAATCTTCGCCGCGCTCGAGGCCGGCACCGAGCTGTTGCTCGACGACGGCCGGCTGCGGCTGAAGGTCGAGAAGGCGGGCAAGGACTTCGCCGATAGCCGCGTGGTGAATGGCGGGATGCTGTCCGACCGCAAGGGCGTGAACGTGCCCGGCGTGGTCTTGCCGCTGTCGGCCCTGACCGAGAAGGACCGTGCCGACCTCGACTTCGCCCTCACGCTCGGCATCGACTGGATCGCCTTGTCCTTCGTCCAGCGAGCCGCCGACATCGTCGAGATCAAGGAGGTCGTGCGGGGCCGCGCGGGCATCGTCGCCAAGCTCGAGAAGCCGGCCGCCATCGACAGCCTCGACGAGATCCTGGCCGAGACCGACGCGGTGATGGTGGCGCGCGGCGACCTCGGTGTGGAGATGCCCGCCGAGCAGGTGCCGGCCATTCAAAAGCGCATCGTGCGGGCCTGCCGCCGGCTGGGCAAGCCGGTGATCGTCGCGACGCAGATGCTGGAATCGATGGTCAGCGCGCCGGTGCCCACCCGGGCCGAAGCCTCGGATGTCGCCACCGCGATCTACGACGGCGCGGATGCCGTGATGCTGTCGGCCGAATCGGCGTCCGGCAAATGCCCCGTCGAATCGGTCGCGATGATGGACCGCATCATCGCCCGGACCGAGGCTGACCCGCACTACCGCGATGCGATCGAGGCCTCGCACACGCCACCGGCGGCCAACACGCCCGATGCGATCGGCTGGGCTGCGCGCTCGGTGGCCGGGCTGCTCGATGTCGCAGCCATGGTGGCTTACACCAGCTCCGGCTCGTCGGCGCTGCGCATGGCCCGCGAGCGGCCCCGCGCCACCATCATCGGCATGACGCCCCGGCGCGCGACGGCACGCCGCCTGGCGCTGGTGTGGGGCGTGAACCCGGTCCTGTGCCACGACGTGATGAACGTCGACGAGGTGACCGAGCTGGCGGTCGACACCGCCACACGGCTGCAGTTCGCGCAAGCCGGCCAGACCATCGTCATCGCCGCCGGCATGCCCTTCGGCAAACCCGGCACCAACAACCTGCTGCGCATCGCGCAGATCGACTGACGACCCAAGCGCATCGAGCGCGATAGGAGACAAGCATGCAACACGTTCAGACCTTCACCCGCCGCCGCCTGGTCCAGGCGGCCGCTCTCGCCTTGTGCGTCTGCAGCGGCAGCGCGATGGCCGAGACCTGGCCCACAAAGCCGGTCAGCCTCGTCGTGCCGTTCCCGCCGGGGGGCACGACGGATGTGCTGGCACGTGCGCTCGGAGAGAAGCTGTCGCAATCGCTGGGGCAGCCGGTCATCGTCGAGAACAAGCCCGGCGCCGGCGCCACGCTCGGCGCGGACTACGTCGCCAAGGCGAAGGCGGACGGCTACACCTTGCTGATGGGCGCGGTGCACCACACGATCGCCCCGGCCGTCTACAAGAAGCTGCCGTACGACTTCCAGAAGGACTTCGCCCCGATCACGACGGTCGCGCTGGTGCCGAACGTGCTGGTGGTCAACGCCGCCACGCCGGCGAAGAATGTCGCGGAGCTGGTGGCCCTGGCCAAGGCCCAGCCCGGCAAGCTGACCTACGGCTCCAACGGCAACGGCACGGCGCAGCACCTGATCGGCACGCAGTTCGAGAACCTCACCGGCACCGAGATCGCCCACATCCCGTACAAGGGCAGCGGCCCGCTGGCCACCGACCTGCTCGGCGGCCAGATCACGATGTCGTTCGACACCATCACCCCGGTGCTGCAGCACATCAGGAGCGGCAAGCTGCGCGCACTGGCGGTCACGACGGCCAAGCGCTCCTCTGCGCTGCCCGACGTGCCCACGCTCGACGAGGCCGGCTTGAAGGGCCTCAACATCGGCACCTGGTTCGGCGTGCTGGCGCCGGTCGCCACCCCCAAGGATGTCGTGGCCCGCCTGAACGCCGAGGTGGTCAAGGTCATCCAATCGCCGGATTTCCGCAAGCGGATGGACGAGATCGGTGCCGAGCCCATCGGCAACAGCGTCGAGCAGATGGGTCAGCAGATCAAGGGTGAGACCGAGAAATTCGCCAAGCTGGTGAAGAACGGGAAGGTCACCATCGAGTAGAGCCCGCGGCAGGGCCGATCAGAACGGCGGCGACATCTCCGCGGCCTGGTCGGCCGTGCTGTCGATGGCCCGCAGCCGGGCTCGCAAGCTGGCCACCTCGTCGCGCAGCGCCGCGTTCTCGGCGGCCAGGGTGGCCACGCGGTGGCGCAGCGATTCCAGGCTGTCTGCTTCGGCCGCACCTGCCTCGGATGCCGCCTCGGGTGCTGCGTCGGCCGGCTCGGCGGCCGGCTTGCGCTTCGATTCGCGCACGCGCTTGGCCGCCTGCTTCAGCTCGTCCTTGCCGGCGGCGGCCGCGGCGGCCTGTTCCTCGGCCGGCAG
>NZ_DATFAN010000195.1:0-30070 GCF_035254525.1 Ideonella sp.
GAGGTGTTCGGCCGCATCGACATTCTGGTCAACGGCGCCGCGCATCCCGGCGGCCTGGTGCGCAGCGAACTGGCCGATGCCGATCCCCAGGGCCTGCTGCAGGACATCGACATCAAGGTGGTCGGCTACCTGCGCTGCAGCAAGGCAGCGGCGCCGTACATGCGCCGGCACGACTACGGCCGGATCATCAACATCGGCGGCCTCACCGGCCGCGGCAGCAAGCAGCTCTCGGGCATGCGCAACGTGGCCATCGTGCACATGACCAAGACGCTGTCCGATCAGCTCGGTCCCGACGGCATCACGGTCAACACCATCCACCCCGGCGTCGTCGAGACTCCGCACATCCACGAGCTGTACGAGAAGGAAGCCCAGAAGCAGGGCCTGACCGCTGCGCAGGTCGAGGCCAACTACGTCAAGGTCACGCCGATCCGCCGCGTGCTCCAGCCCGAAGAGATGGGTTGGATCATCGCCTTCCTCGCGTCGCCCCGTTCCGCATCGATCACAGGCGAATCGCTCGGCTGCGACGGCGGGCTGACACGCGGCATCTTCCTCTGAAGGGACCAAGGACATGGACTTCACCCTCATGGTGGCGACCGCGGGCCAGGGCATCCTGCGCAGCAACGACGAAGGCAAGACCTGGCATCGCCTCGGGCTCAAGGAGGCCATCGAGTTCGACGGCGTGGTGCGTGCGCTCGCGGTGGACCCGACGAACCCCAAGCGCGTCTACGCGGGCGCCGACGCCGGCCTGTGCGTCAGCGAGGACGGCGGCGCGCACTGGCGACTGGCCAAGGGCCCCATCACCGGCATGACGGTGTGGTCCATCGCGATCGATCCCAACGACCCCAAGGTGCTCTATGCCGGCACGGGTGCGCCCTCTCGCTCGGCGTTGTTCAAGTCCACCGATGCCGGCGAGACGTGGTCGCGCCTGCCACCCGAGATGCCCGAGTTCTGCCAAGGCGTCAACCGCCCGCGCATGCTCACCATCTGCGTGGATCCCGACGACAGCCAGCAGGTCTGGTTCGGTGTCGAGGAAGGAGGCGTCTGGCGCAGCCGGGACGGCGGACATGAGTTCGAGCGCCTGGACAACCCGCACAAGCCGATCCGCAGCTCCGACATCCACGCCATCACCATCCTGCGCGCCACGGCGACCCATCCCAAGACCACCATCGTGCTGACGGTCAATGCAGTCCATGTCAGCGACGACGATGGGGCCACCTGGGACGGCCATCTGTCCAAGCAGCGCTTCGACGGGCTCTACTACACCCGCACGGTAGCGCCCATCGCCCGGTCCGAAACGGAATTGCTGCTCGCGATCGGCGATGGCACGCCGGGCACCAAGACCCGCCTGATGCGCTCCACCGACCGCGGGCATCACTGGACCGAAACCGAGCTCGAGACGGCGCCGAACTCGACGTTCTGGGCCATTGGCGTGCACGACGCCGACCCGCGCCGACTCTATGCCGGCACCAAGTACGGCGACCTGTTCCGCTCGACCGATGGTGGGCGCAGCTGGCAGAAGGAGTGGCGCGAGTTCCCCGAGATCACGGCGGTTGCCTGGACGCCGACGAAGGCGCCCCTGGTGGCGCACGCGCAATCGACCGAATGAGGAGCACGACGATGACCCATGATGATCGCGTGCCGCCCATCACCGCCGACACGACGCTGCCCAAGCCGCGAGTCGTGCGCACGCATGTTGCGCTGTATGTGCGCGATCCGGAGATCTCCTGCCGCTGGTATGCGCAGGTGCTCGGCATGGAAGAAGTCGCACGCGAGCCGCGCTGGGTCTTCATGTCCTTCGGGAAGAAGCACCACGACATCGCGCTCATCAAGGCGCAGACGCCGGCCGAGATCGGCACCATCGGCCTGCAGCACTACGGCCTGGAGATCGACGGCGACCTCGACGAGCTGCGCCGCCTCTACGGCATGCTTCTGCGCCGCCATGTGACCATCGTGAAGATCACCGATCACAAGGCAGGCGTCGGCGTGTACTTCACCGATCCCGATGGGAACCGCCTCGAGTTCTTCTGCGAAACGGCCACCGACGACGCCCAGGGCAAGCGCCTCATGACCGAGTACAGCGCGGCCAGCGATCCGATCCACCTCGATCCGATCTTCGACTGAGACGACGAAGCGAGGCGCCCGTGAACTTGGGCAGCGCACATGGGCCTCGCGGCCTCTGAACGTCTGTCCAACCACTTCCTATTTCCACCGAATCTGCCATGACCAAAGCTCCGAATTTCGACGCCTTCCACATCCGCAAGTGGTACCTGCAAGTCGAGGAGACGCTCGCCACCGAAAGCGGCGCGCGCGCCGACGGTGAGCCGCTGCGCAAGTTCGTCGTCGCGGCCTGCCTGCACAACCCCTACGCCGGCCGCTACGAGCAGGACCTCGGCGGCTGGATCGAGGCTTCACCGGCCCTCGGTCGGGAGTTCGGCCGGCGCATCCAGGCCGCTTCCGCGGGTCAACGCATCGAGAGCTATGGCAAGGCCTGCCTGGTGGGAACGGATGGTGACTACGAGCACGGCAACGCGCTGCTCACGAACCCGGCGGCCAACCCCGTGCGCGACGCCCTCGGCGGCGGCAAGTCATGGGTGCCGTCAACCGGCAAGCGCGGCGGCCCGGGGACGATCCTGGACGTCCCCCTCGCCCACAAGGACGCGCTGTACGTGCGTTCGCACTACGACACGATCAGCGTCAGCTTCAACGACGCGCCAAGCCGCGACGAGGTGCTGATCGTGTGGGCGTTCGCCACGCGCGGCCGGCTGAACGCGCGCCTGGGCGGTCTCAAGGCGAGCGAGGTCAAGGGCCAGGACGGCCTGGTCTGAGCATCGACGTCGCGATTGCATGAACCCCGGCATGACGACACAGGCACCGACGCACGCCAGAGAGGGCTGGGTCGCCCGCGACGGTTTGCGGCTGCACTACATCGAATGGGGTGCACTGTCGGCACCGACCATCGTCGCACTGCACGGGCTGCGCAGCTTCGCCTACACCTGGGAGCCCGTGGCATTGCCGCTGGCGCAGCGCTTTCGCATCGTCGCGCTGGACCAGCGCGGTCGAGGGCAAAGCGATTGGGATCCGCAGCGACGCTACTACGCATCGGAGTACGTCCGCGATCTCGAAGCGCTGGTCGAGCATCTAGATCTGCAGCGTTTCGTGCTCCTCGGGCATTCCATGGGCGGCGCCAATGCCTTCATCTATGCGTCGCGGCATCCCGATCGACTGGCCGGGCTCGTGATCGAGGACATGGGGCCCGGCGCTTCGGCCACTTCCGCGGGCGCGGACAGGATCCGACGCGAGCTTCTCGCGACGCCTGCCGAATTCGCCAGCTGGGACGCGGCCGCGGCCTTCTGGCGGCGACAGCGGCCCGACATCCCGGAAACCGCAGTTCAGGCACGTGTGCAGCATTCGATGAAGGCATTGAACGACGGCCGCATCGTCTGGCGGCACGACGCGCAAGGCATCGCCCACGCGCGGCTGCATGCGACGCCGCAGCAACTGGTCGATCTGTGGCCGCATGTCGAGGCACTCGAGGTGCCAACGCTCGTGCTTCGCGGCGCGAACTCGGATTTCCTGTCGGCTCGGACCGCAGCCGAGATGTCACAGCGAAATGCACACGTCCTGACTCGGGAGGTCCCGATGGCAAGTCACTACGTCCACGACGACAACCTGCCCGGATTCGAGTCGGCGCTGCACGCGTTTCTCGGCGCGCCGGACTTGGCCACGTGGGCGCGGGGTGGCAGGCCATGAACGCGCCACGCGTTCGCCGCGCGTCGGTCGCCATCGTCGGTGGCGGTCCCAATGGCATCGCCGCGGCCAACCTGTTGGGCGCCTACGGCATCGACACCGTGGTCATCGAGCGCGAGACACAGATCCTCGAGTACCCGCGCGCGGTCGGCATGGACGATGAGGCGCTGCGACTGTTCCAGACCGTCGGTCTGGCCGAGCCGCTGCTGCGCGACATGATCCAGAACGTGCCGATGCGCATGTTTCGCGCCGACGGCAAGTGCTTCGCGCACATCCGGCCTGCGACGCGCGAGTTCGGTTGGTGGCGGCGCAACATCTTCATGCAGCAGCTGGCCGAGAAGACGCTGCGCCAGGGGCTGGCGCGCTATCCGAACGTCGAGCTGCGTCTGGGCGAGGAAGTGATCGCGCTGGCCCAGAACGACCGCCAAGTCACGCTGCAGGTTCGAACTGCCGACGGTAGGACTTGCTCGATCGAGGCGGACTACTGCATTGCGGCCGACGGTGGCCGCAGCCCGATGCGCGAGATGCTCGGTGTCAAATTGGTCGGCGTGACCCATCCCATCCAGTGGGTCGTGGTCGACGTGAGAAACGCCGATGTCGATGCACCGTACACGGCGCTCAACTGCGATCCGCGGCGCCCGAACGTGTGCATCTACCTGCCCTACGGCTACCGTCGCTGGGAGTTCCTGGTGTACCCGCACGAGGATGCACAGGCCATCGCGGAACCCGATGCCGTGCGGCGTCTGCTCCAGCCGTATGTCGCCGATCCGAGCAGGCTGGAAATCGTGCGGGCACGCACGTACACCCATCACTCGCGGGTCGCGCAACGGTTCGTCGTAGGACGCGTGGCGCTCATCGGCGACGCCGCGCACCTGACGCCGCCCTGGATAGGCCAAGGCTTGAACGCCGGTCTTCGAGATGCAGGCAATCTCGCGTGGAAGCTGGCAGGCATCGTGCAAGGGCGCCTGGACCCTTCCGTCCTGGCCAGCTATGAACATGAGCGCCACGCTCACAGCAAGGCCATGATCGACCTGGCCGACACTTTCGGCGCGCTCCTGATGCCGACCAACCGCGTCAAGGCGTGGCTGCGTGACGCGTTCTTCAGCGCCATCAGACTCTGGCCCGGCATTCGTGACTACGTCCTTCAGATGCGCTTCAAGCCGATGCCCAGCTATCGCCAGGGCGTCGTCGTAGCACCCGAGGGGGCAGATGCGGTCGGAAGAATGCTCATCCAGCCCGATGTGGAAGACGCCTCGGGCGCGCGCCGCAAGCTCGACGATGTGCTCGGGCCGTGGTTCGCAGTGCTCGGGTGGCAGCTGGATCCGCGCGGCGCTCTGAGCCCTGACGACCGCCAGTTCTGGGTGGACTTGGGCGCGCGCTTCGTCCAGGTGCGCCGCTCGCGCTGCGCCGACATGCCGGCGTCGAAGGACGATGCCGGTTCCGCCTGCGTGCAGGACGTCGACAACAGCCTCGCGGACTGGTTCGCGGCACACCCGGGAACCATGCTCGTCGTCAGGCCAGACCGCTATATCGCGGCGCAGTTCAACCCCGACCAGGCGAGCTCGGTGACGCGGCAATTCCGCGCATTCACGCCGGCCGCAATGCACTCACAGAGGATGGCTGCCTGACCATGTTCGTCGAACAACGTGTCTATTCGCTCGTGCCCGGCGGCACGGCCGAGTACATCAGGCTCTACGAAGAGCTCGGTCGATCGATCCAGGAGCGAATCCTGGGCGAGATGCTGGGCTACTACACCCGCGAGGTCGGTGAGCTCAATCAGCTCGTCTACTTCTGGTCGTTCACGTCGATGGACGAGCGCGCGCGACGCCGAGCCGAGCTCGCCGCCGACGCGGACTTCAAGCTCTTCCGCGGAAAGATCAGGCACCTGGTCGTGAAACAGGAGAACTCCATCCTCGTGCCAGCGGCACCCCCCAAGAAAGTCCCGACATGAGCCATGCGCCTGCCTATGAATCACTCGCCATGTTCATCGACGGCGAGTTCATCGATGCGGACAGCCGGGCGACACAGCCTGTGCTGAATCCGGCCGACGGAAGCGTGCTGGGGCATTTGCCGCGCGGGACCGCCGATGACTTCGACCGTGCGCTCCACGCGGCGCAGCGGGCGTTCCTCGCCTGGCGGCGCGAGTCGCCGCTCAAGCGCTCCGACATCCTGCGCCGCGCAGCGCAACTCACGCGCGAACGTGCTCCGCAGATCGCGCGCAACATCACACTCGACCAAGGCAAGCCGCTGGCAGAAGCCACCATCGAAGTGTCGTCCAGCGCGGAACACGCCGAGTGGCACGCCGAGGAGGGGCGGCGCATCTACGGTCGCATCGTGCCGCCGCGCTCGCCGGATGTGCGCCAGTTGGTGCTGCGCGAGCCGATCGGCGTGTGCGCCGCCTTCTCGCCCTGGAACTTTCCATTCAACCAGGCGCTGCGCAAGGTCGTGGCCGCCCTGGCCAGCGGATGCACCTTGATTCTCAAGGGCCCATCGGAAGCGCCCAGTGCAATCGTCGCGCTCGCACGCATCTTCCACGATGCCGGCCTGCCGCCAGGCTGTTTGAATGTGGTCTGGGGCTCGGCCGACCAGATCTCGCGGCAACTGGTGGAGTCGCCCATCGTGCGCATGATGTCGTTCACGGGCTCGTCGCCCGTCGGCAAGCAACTCGGCGCACTGTGCGGGCAGCACATGAAACGCATGACGATGGAACTGGGCGGCCATGCACCGGTGATCGTGTGTGCCGACGCCGATATCGAGCGCGCAGCCGACATGCTGGCTCCCTACAAGTTCCGCAACGCGGGCCAGGTCTGCGTGTCGCCGACCCGCTTCCTGGTGCAACGGCCGGTCTTCGATCGCTTTGTGTCGCGCTTCCTGGAGCGCACCCGCGCCATCCGCGTCGGCTCGGGGCTCGAGAACGGCGTCGCCATGGGACCTGTCGCGAGCGAGCGCAGGCTCAAGGAGATGCAGGCCTTTGCGGCGGATGCCCGGACCACCGGCGGTGAGATCGCCGCGGGGGGCGAGCGCATCGGCACGCGCGGCAACTTCTTCGCGCCCACCGTGGTGCTCAATCCTGCAGCGTCGAGCAAGCTGATGAACGACGAACCCTTCGGCCCGATCGCGGGCATTGCGCCCTTCGACGATGTGGAGGAGGCGATCACCACCGCCAACAGCCTGCCGTTCGGTCTTGCTGCCTACGCGTTCACGACTTCCACCCGCCACGCCCATGCGCTGGCCACCGGCATCGAAGCCGGGATGGTCAACATCAACCATTTCGGCATGGCGCCGGCCGAGATTCCGTTCGGCGGGATCAAGGACAGCGGGTTCGGAAGCGAAGGCGGCACGGAGACCTTCGAAAGCTATCTCGTGACCAAGCTGGTGACCCAGCTGGGCTGACAGCCGATGCGAGTCTCACGATATCAATTTAGAAAGGCACCAAGTCAATGAGTTCCTATTCCATCGGCATCCTCGTCGGAAGCCTGCGCAAGCAATCGCTCAACCGCAAGCTCGCCAACGCGTTGATCGCGCTGGCACCCGACTCGCTCAAGCTCGAGATCGTCGAGATCGGACAGCTGCCGCACTGCAACGCCGATGATGAAGCGTCGCCGCCGCAGGTCATCGGCGATTTCAAGCGGCGCATCGAAAGCCTCGATGGCATTCTGTTCGTGACGCCGGAATACAACCGCGGCATACCGGGATTCCTGAAGAACGCCATCGACATCGCGTCTCGCCCCTACGGCAAGAACTCCTGGAGTGGCAAACCCACTGGCGTCGTCAGCGTCAGCCCCGGTGCGCTCGGCGCCTTCGGCGCCAACCACCAGTTGCGCCAGTCGTTCGTCTTCCTCGACATGCCGGCGATGCAGCAGCCCGAAGCCTACATCGGCAACGCGGCGTCGATCTTCGACGATAGAGGCCGGATCAGCAGCGAGCCGACGCGTGCGTTCGTCGTGCAATACCTGAACAGCTTCGCGCAGTGGGTTGCGAAGCACGCCTCGACCAACGCGGCCTGACCGGGCGCCCTGCACCCCTCCTGCGACACCCCATCGAATAGGCCAGCATGTTCAGCGATCCCACCCTGGTGCGTTCCAAGTGCTTCATCGACGGCGCCTGGGTCGATGCGAACGACGGCTCGACCGTTGACGTTGTCAACCCGGCAACGCATGAGCGCCTGGCCACCGTCCCGAACGCAGGCGGTGCCGAGGCGCGGACTGCGATCGTCGCCGCCGAGCGTGCGCTGCTCGATTGGCGCGAACGCACGGCCGAAGAGCGGGCGCGGCTGCTCAGGCATTGGGCCGAGCTGGTGCTGTCCCGTCAGCAGGATCTGGCGCGAATCATGACGCTCGAACAGGGCAAGCCGCTCGCCGAAGCACGCGCCGAGATCGTCTATGCCGCGTCGTACATCGAGTGGTTCGCGGAGGAGGCCCGTCGCTTGTACGGCGACGTCATTCCCTCGCCGTGGAGCGACCGAAAGCTGCTCGCGGTCAAGGAGCCCGTGGGCGTGTGCGCCGCGATCACCCCATGGAATTTCCCGGCGGCCATGATCACCCGCAAGGTGGCGCCCGCCCTGGCTGCGGGCTGCACCATCGTCGTGAAGCCGGCATCGCAGACGCCGCTGTCGGCGCTGGCGCTGGCGCGCCTGGCCGAGCTGGCGGGCATTCCACCAGGGGTCGTCAACGTCGTCACCGGCAGCGCAAGCGCCATCGGCGGCGAGCTGGCAAGCAACCCGACCGTGCGAAAGCTCTCCTTCACCGGATCCACCGAGGTCGGCCGGACCCTCGCCGCGCAATGCGCGCCCACCCTGAAGAAGCTGTCGATGGAGTTGGGGGGCAACGCGCCCTTCATCGTTTTCGACGATGCAGACCTCGACGCGGCTGTTCAAGGCGCCATGGCCTCCAAGTTTCGCAACGCAGGCCAGACCTGTGTCTGCACGAATCGCATCCTTGTCCAGAATGGTGTCCACGACGAATTCATCGAGCGAATGGCGAAGGCCGTCAAAGACCTGCGAATCGGCGACGGCACCGAACCGGACACGACCCAGGGTCCGCTCATCGACGCAGCCGCACTTGCCAAGGTCGAGGAACTCGTTGCCGACGCCCGAGCCAAGGGCGCTCGCGTGGTCACCGGAGGTCGCCGCCACCCTGCGGGAAGGACCTTCTACGAGCCAACGATCCTGGCCGGAGCGACGGCCGGGATGAACCTCGCACGCGAGGAGATCTTCGGACCGGTGGCACCGGTGTTCCGGTTCGCGACGGAGTGCGACGCAGTCGGCATGGCCAACGACACCGAGTTCGGACTGGCGGCCTATTTCTACACCCGTGACCTCTCTCGAGCGTGGCGTGTCTCCAGCCGACTCGAATACGGCATGGTGGGCATCAACAGCGGCATCGTCAGCACCGCGGTCGCACCGTTCGGCGGCGTCAAGCAGTCGGGTTATGGGCGCGAGGGCTCGAAGTACGGTATCGAAGACTATGTGCAGGTGAAGTACCTGTGCATGGGCATCTAGACGTGGGCCACCCGGTCGAATACAACCGGCATCTCGAAGGAGTCGCTGACATGGAGCAGTCCATCCCCGTGCACCCGACCGTCCGAGAGGCGGCGGTGGGTCCGTCGACCGAACTGCGGCACGCGACGCTGAGCGCAGGCTTCATCACGCTGCTCGTAATTTCGGCGGCCAGTCCGCTGAGCGTCGTGGCGGGCGGATTCCCTATCGGCATCATGCTCGGCAACGGGGCGGGGACCCCCGCCCTGGTCGTTGCCGCCTTGGCGCTGCTGCTGATGTTCGCCGCCGGCTATACCGCGATGGCGACCTGCGTGACCAGTGCGGGCGGGTTCTACGCCATGGTGACGCGCGGCCTGGGGGGCACCGCCGGCGGCGCGGCCGCCATGATCGCCATCGTCGGGTACGTGACCCTTCAGTTTGCCCTCTATGGAATCCTGGGCGGCGTGACCTCCGAAGCGCTGCAGGCCCAGTTCGGGCTCGTCGCGCCCTGGTGGCTCTGTGCGCTGATCGCAATGGCGACCGTCGCGTACTTCGGCTATCGCCAGATCGACTTCTCCGCGCGGGTACTCGGCTGCTTCGTGATCGCCGAGTACGTCGTTGTCCTCACGCTGGACTGCCTCATCCTCTTCAAAGGGGGAGCATCCGGCATCAATGCAAGCTCATTTGCGCCGAGCACGGTGGCCGGCGGCAATCCCTTCATCGGGCTGCTGTTCTGCTTTGCGGCGTTCATCGGGTTCGAAGCCACGACCATCTATGGCGAAGAGGCGAAGAACCCGAAGCGCAGCATCCCGATCGCCACCTATGCGGCGCTGATCCTGGTCGGCTGTTTCTATTCGTTCTCGCTGTGGTGCCTCGTTCTCGGAGCAGGCGCGGATCAGGTTGTCGCCACCATCACGGCCCTGAGCGATCCGACGAACTTCGTCTACGGGCTATCGCAGAAATACGCGGGCGGCGTGTTCACGATCGTTCTGCGTGGCATGTTCATCATGAGCATCTACGCCGGCCTGGTCTCGTTCCACAACTCCACGGCGCGCTACTTCTTCTCGATGGGCCGCGAGGGTCTCCTGCCGAAGGGGCTCGGCCTGACACACCCGGTCTACAAGAGCCCGCACCGGGCCTCGATACTCCAGAGCGTGCTGTGCGCCGTCGTCGTGGTCGCGTTCGCCGTTGCACGAGCCGACCCCGTGCTGACGCTCTTTGCCTGGCTCAGCAACTTGGCAACGGTATGCGTCCTTGCCTTGATGATCGGCACCGCCCTGTCCGTGGTGATCTATTTCCGCCGGAGCGCGCATGGCCATGGTGCGATGCGGATCTTCTGGCTTCCGCTGCTGGCCGCCGCCGGACTGAGCGCCGTTCTCGCGCTGGCGATCGCAAACTTCCATGTGCTCACCGGAGCGAGCCGTGCACTCTCGGCAGGCGTGCTCGCGCTCGTGCCGATTGGCGCACTGATCGGATGGCAGTCGGCGCGCCGACTGCGTGTGAAGGAACCCGCCCGCTACGCGCGCCTCGGGCAGAACCGGGACTGAAGCCGGCCGGCTCAGACCAGCGCGCTTGCCTTGCCCGTCGGGCGGCCGGTTGCCCCGTCGGCCCGACGTGTTTGCGAGGGCAGCTCGCCGAACAACTCCTGGTAGTCGGCCGCGAAATGGCTCAGATGAAAGAAGCCCCATTGGGCCGCCGCGTCGCCGATGCTCACATCACCGCCGCGCGTGCTCATCAGCTCGCGCCGCACGCCGTTGAGCCGGACGCAGCGAAGGTAGTTGATCGGCGTGGTCTCGGTGACGCTTCGAAAGCCGTTCTGAACCGATCTGCGGCTGACGCGCAGACGCTTGCAAAGATCGCCGACGCTCGGTGGATTCAGCCGATCGTCCACGGTCAGGCGATGGCACTTCTCCACGATATAGCTGCCCGGCGAACTTCCGTGCCGCTGGCGCATGTCGCATTCGGGAGCGGCCAACAGGTCCACGAGTTCGGACATCAAGGCGCCCTCCAGCCACGCCTCGGTCTCGGCGTCCAAGGCACCGGCCGAGATGACCGCCTGCTCGAACAGGCCCAACAGGCGACGGCGGCTGTCCCCCAGCCTGGCGGCCGGAATCCGCAGCACGGGCTGCTTCAACAGCACTTGCACCTGCTCGGGCCGCGACGCTGATCCGACTGCTTGCTCGAAGGCTCGCTGATCGAAGGTGATGGAGAGCAGATCCATGCCCGTCGGCATGTGGAACATGAACTCCTCGCCCCCCTGCAAGACGAAGAAGCTGCTCTCGTCCGCCTCCCTGCCCTGCACGCGAGCCGTTCCGGGCACCGCCAGCGGCACCGCGAAGCAAATTCTGCCCGACGGTGCCTCGCCGTTTTGCACTACGCGTTGGTTGATCAGCTCTCGAAAGATCTGGAACCGCTGGCCACTGAGTTGAAGCAGCGAAGTCTGCAACGAGCCGCGCGTGAGCTGGCAATAGGTCTGGCTCCAATCGCGCACGGACGCCGCGTGGAGATGAATGTCCCCGAATTGTTCGATTGACAGATTCATGTGAGAACCGGCAGAGACCTCATCCACGCAAGAACTGTGCAACGCACGGCGACGGCGGCCTACCGTGCTTTCCCCAAAGACGGCCGACGAACGCACGCGCGACCGTGCGGCACTCGAGCAAAGTGCTGATTTGGGCTAACGACGAGGCCGCCCTCGCCCGTGAAATCGCTGCACGAATACTTTGCCGCACCCATCGAGCCGATACGCATGACCCAACATCTGAAACACTTCATCGACGGCGCGCCCGTTGATTCTTCCGACGGCGCTCGCATGAGTCTCGTGAATCCGGTCGACGAGAAGGAATACGCCACCGCCGCACGAGGAACCGTGGAAGACGTTCGGCGCGCCGTTGCCGCGGCGCATGCGCAGCTCAAGGGTGGTGCATGGAGTCGACTCAACGGTGCACAGCGAGGGATGCTTCTGAGCAAGCTGGCGGACCTGGTGCAGCGCGACCTCGACATGCTTGCAGACATGGATGCCAACGCCATCGGCCGCTCGCCGATGGAGCCGCGCATGATGGACGTACCAAACGCGATCGCGAACTTGCGTGCTGCCGCCGGTTGGGCAAATCAGCTGGAAGGGCGAACGATTCCGACGAGCGGCTACATGGGCACGAAGACCCTCTCGTACACGGTCCGCGAGCCGATCGGTGTCGTGGGGGCCATCGTTCCGTGGAACTCGCCGCTGATGATCACGACGTGGAAGGTGGCAGCGCTGCTGGCCGCCGGCTGCACCGTGGTGATCAAGCCGTCCGAGGAGACGCCCCAGTCGGCATTGCATCTGGCGGCGCTGTGCCAGGAAGCAGGCTTTCCTGACGGCGCGGTCAATGTGGTCACCGGCTGTGGCGAGGTCGTCGGAAAGGCCCTTTGCGAACACCCGGACGTCGCCAAGATCAGCTTCACCGGCAGCCCGGAAGCCGGTCGCGCGATCCAGCGCATCGTCGGACCGCTGTTCAAGCGCGTTGCGCTCGAGCTCGGCGGAAAGAGTCCGCAGATCGTCTTCGACGACGCGGCGTTCGAGGACGCAGCGCGCGGCTGCGCACTCGGCATCTTCGTGAACCAGGGTCAGGTGTGCGCAGCAGGGTCGCGCATCCTGGTGCAAAAGGGCATCTCCAAGCGATTCGCCGGGGCGCTCGCTAACGCAGCGAACCAGATCAGGATCGGCAATCCGGCCGAGCCTGGCGTGCAGATGGGACCGGTGGCAAAGAAGGCACAGCAGGAGCGCGTGAACCGCTATATCCAACGGGGAATCGACGAGGGCGCTCAGCTGCTGGCCGGCGGAGTGTCGCCGTCCGGTCCGGGGTTCTTCGTGAAGCCGACCATCTTCGCCGGTGCGACGAACGACATGACCATCGCGCGAGAGGAGATCTTCGGCCCGGTGGCGACCATCATCGAGTTCGAGACCGACGGGCAGGCGATCGCGCTGGCGAACGACTCCGAGTACGGCCTGGCCGCCACGGTGTGGACCAGCAACCTCGCACGCGCACACAAGGTGGCTCAGGCCCTGGAGGTCGGCGCGGTCGGGGTGAACTGTTGGAGCCCGCTCGATGCCAACCTGCCTTGGGGCGGACTCAAGACCAGCGGCATCGGGCGCGAGGGGGGACTCGGCGGCGCGTTGGCCTTCACCGAGGAGAAGGTGATCACGGTACTCTTGCCATGACGGCACCCGGGACACGGCACATGCGCTGGAAGAACACGATCGACGCCTACGGCGGCATCCCCATGCTGTTCCACTGGTTGACGGCCGCCGCGTTCATCGCGGCCTACGTCATCGCCTACTACGTGATCTGGATCGTCGATCCGGACACGAGCGTGAAGCCTCCCCTCTTCGGCCTTGCACCAAACGGCGATCGCGTCGTGCCCATCCTGAACATTCACTGGATGCTCGGGATCAGCATCGGGTTCTTGGTGGTGCCGCGTCTGCTGTGGCGCGTCTTCGGCACCTCTCCGCAGCCGCTCGGAGAATCTCGCCGCGAGATCATTGCTGCGGACGTCGCCCACTGGGCCTTGTACGCACTGCTCATCGTGATGCCCCTTTCGGGCTACATGAACACCTATGATCCGACGGACTTCGGGCTGTTCGTGATTCCCGCCTTCAAGGACACATCGGTGTTCGCGTGGATCTCGTCCACCTTGGGCGTGGGCTGGCATGACGTCGAAAAGCCGATGGAGGCGATCCACCGCTTCACCGGGAAATGGGTCGCATGGCCTCTCGTGGTGATTCATGTCGGGGCAGCGCTGTTCCATCACTTCGTTCGCCAGGATGCCGCGCTCGTGCGAATGCTGCTCGGCCGCGCGACCCGCTGGCGCGAGACCATGCCATGAAGCGCCACCCGGCGCTGGACCTCATCAGGCAACGAATCTCGGTCAACCGCTTCGATCCGACCTTCGAGGTCGACGATGCGACGATCCGCGACCTGATCTCCTACGCCAGCGAGGCACCCAGCGCCTACAACCTGCAGAACTGGCGCTTCATCGCGGTCAAGTCGACAGTGCGCAAACGAGCCCTGATGGCGCACGCGTACGACCAGGAGAAGGTGGTTGATGCAGCGGTCACGTTCATCGTATGCGGTCTCCTCGAACCTCAGCGTGGCGTTCGTGCCGCGATGCTGCCGTTTCGCGACGACGGCCACATCGACGACGACTTTCTCGATGAATGGGCCGACGAGGCAACAGCCACGTATCGAGACAACCCGGCGATGCAGCGCGACGAAGCCATTCGATCGGCATCGCTGGCGGCGATGAACTTGATGATCGCGGCGCAGGCGATGGGACTTGCCAGCGGACCCATGATCGGATTCGACCCCAGCGCAGTGAGTACGGATTTCGATCTCGCCGACACGGAGTTCCCGGTCATGTTGATCGCTGTCGGCCGCATAGGACCGAACAACTGGCCACGCAAGCGGCGGCGTCCGGTCGATCACGTGCTGACGATCGTCTAGCGGCCTCGCCCATCCAGCAGTTGCCGATCTCGGATAGTGATGAGGCGTCTTCGTCTCTAGAGTCCCGGATCGAAGTCTCGGCCACCCGAACAGGAGAAATCATGCGTACACCCGAATTGCCGCCCGCGCCGACCGTGCGCGCGACGCTGCTGGCAGCGCTCATCGCCGGTCTGGCGTGCACCGAGCACCACGCGCTCGCCGCCGATACATCCCAACTCGACAAGCTCACGCCTTCTGGAGCGGAACGCGAGGGCAACAAGGACGGCACGATCCCCGCCTGGCAGGGCGCCGAGGCTCCGCTTGCGGGTTGGGAGTGGGGCAAGGACAGGCGCGCCTACTGGAAGCACAAGGACGAGAAGGCGCTGTTCACGATCGACGCGGCCAGCGCCGACAAGTACGCCGACAAGCTGTCCGCGGGCGAGCTGGCGATGCTCAAGCAGCGCAAGGACTATCGGATGGACGTCTACCCGTCGCACCGCACCTGCGGCGTGCCGGACTTCGTGGCGGCGAACACGCGCAAGAACCTCAGCAACAAGCCCAAGATCGGTGGGGACGGCTGGAGCCTGAAGGAAGCGACGGTGCCCGGCTTTCCGTTCCCTGTCCCGGCCAATGGGCTCGAGGCCATGTGGAACTCCAAGATGCGCTACCGCGGGATCGGCATCGACTACAAGGGAACGATCACGGCGGTGTCGCCTCGCCGCGGCGCGACGGAATGGATTCGCGCCGACTCGGAGCAGACCCTGTTCATTCCCTGGGGCGTGAAAGGCTCCAACGCCTTGTCGTCATTCCCGCCGGTGGAGTTCTATGTGTACTTCGCGTACACCGCGCCGACAGCCCTGGCCGGCCAAGCCTTGGCGATCACCCAGTACCTGAACCAGGCGGAAAACGAGACCTTCTATTACTTCCCCGGTCAACGCCGCGTGCGCCGCATGCCCACCTATTCGCACGACTCGCCGCAGATCGGCATGGAGAACCAGTACACGCTGGACGAGCCGAACGTCTTCAACGGTGCGCTCGATCGATTCGACTGGAAGCTGGTCGGCAAGAAGGAGATGTACGTCCCGTACAACGCGTTCGGGGCGTTCGATTTCAAGGCCAAGTTCGAGGACGTGGCCAAGCCCGACTTCATCGCGCAGGACCATCGCCGCTACGAGCTGCATCGGGTCTGGGTGGTCGAGGCCAGGGTGAAGGCGGGCATGCGCCACTCGGCGCCGAAGCGAATGATCTATCTCGACGAAGACAGCTGGGCGCCGCTGATGATGGACGACTTCGACGGCCAGGGAAAGCTGGCGAAGATGCGCGAAGGATTTCCGATTCCCGTGTACGAAACCGGCACCTGCGACGTGATGCCCATGGTGCAGAACAACATCGCGGAAGGCCGCTACGTCTTCGACACGCATACCGTCGGGGTCGGCAAGGACATCCGCTGGGTCACCGAACCCAATGGACCTCGGTACAAGGCTGCGTTCTACACGGCCGACAACCTGCGCGCGATCAGCGAACGCTGATCGACACGCCAAGCAAACACCGAGGAGAACTTCACAATGACGAAGAGCATGTCCTTTCGAAAGACGGCGCTGGCCGCCGCGATCTGCACCTTGGCCGGCGTAGATGCACACGCCTTCACATTCGAGTTTGACGGGGGACGCGGGAACTTCGATTCGACGGTGACCGTGGGGACGGGCATCCGCGTGAAAGAGCCTTCGTGCACGCTGATCACCGCCGGCGCGAGCGGCGACGGCGCGCCGGCCGGCTGCCTGGCGCCCACTTCCGCACTGGGTGATCAAGGCGACCTGAACTATGCCAAGGGCGATCGGTTCACCACATATCTCAAGGGCAGCCACGAGTTGCTGCTCAAGTTGCCGAACGACATCACGTTCCTGGGCCGCGCCAACTGGCTCGCGGACGCCTCGGCCACCCACACCACCGGCTACATCAGCGCCACCACGCCGCCCGCGTTGACGGACGGTCTGGCCGACGATGCGCGCAAGGATCTGCGTTTCAAGGCTCGCTTGCTGGACCTGTGGGTCAGCAAGAGCTTCCAGGTAGGTGACGAGCAGGCGCGCGTGCGCGTGGGCAACCAGGTCATCAGCTGGGGCGAAAGCCTGTTCCTGCCGGGCGGCATCAACAGCACCAATGCGATCGACATCATGCGGCTATCGCAACCTGGAACGCAGCTCAAGGAAGTGTTCCTGCCGGCGCCGATCGCCAGCGTCGCTTCGGGGCTGGGCCATGGGCTCAATGTCGAGGCGTACGTGCAAGCCCAGTGGAACGCCAACTACTTCCCGCCCACGGGCAGCTACTGGTCCGACGCCAACGGTCTGGGCAAGGGGCACGACGCCTATGGGCTGGTCGAAGTCAAGCCGAAGAATGGCGGCCAATGGGGCATGGCGCTGCGCTACCAGCCCGCAGGCACGCAGGTCAATCTCGGTGCGTATGTGCTCAACTACAACGACAAGTCGCCCAACTTCAGCATCAACGCCGGCGGCACCGGCGCCGTCGGCTGGGCCTATGCCGAGAACCGGCGCCTGTACGGCCTCAGCGCAAACCTGCCGCTGGGGGACTGGGCGATCGGCACCGAGCTCTCCTATCGTCCGCGCGACGCGGTGGCGCTGAACGCGGCCGCCAGCGGCTGCTCGTCCCAGAACGGCAACTGCTGGGTCGATGAGAAGAAGCTCCAATGGCACCTGACTGGCCTGTACAGCATGACCCCGAGCACCTCCGGCGCCGTGCTCAAGGCCTTGGGCGCGGACACGGCCACATTGATGATCGAGTCCGTGGTGGTGCGCTACCCCAATCTGAAGCAGATGTACGGACCCGATCCGATCACCGCGGGGGCGTGGGGCTGGGGCCAGGAGTTCGATCCCACCGCGTCGCCGACGCCGGTGGGGTCGAAGACTTCCTGGGGCTTCAACCTCGACTTCAGCTGGGTCTACGACGGCACGCTGATTCCCGGCTGGCAAGTCGTTCCCGAGATCTACTACTTCCAGGCGGTCAGCGGGCGCACTCCAAACGGTTCAGGCCTGTTCATGCAAGGCGCCAAGTCCGCGAACCTGACCATCAGCTTCTTGCAGAACCCCACCAAGTGGCAGGCCGCGATCAACTACGCAGCCTTCTGGGGCGGCGAGCGTGTCTTTGATCAGCCCTATCGCGATCGAAACTTCGTCGGCTTGACCTTGTCGCGCAACTTCTGATCGCCATGTCGGAGTCGCTGCTCCTGCGGGCCGTGCGCCGCGTCGAGGCTCTGGCGTTCGCGCACCGCGGCGCCATCCTCGGCGTTCTTGCCGTGCTGACGCTGGCCCTGGGCTGGTTCGCGGCCCATTTGCGCATGGACGCGGGCTTCGACAAGCAGATGCCGATCGGGCACGAGTACATCAAGACGTTCCAGACCTACCGCAGTGACGTGCTGGGTGCGAACCGCCTGAACATCGTCGTCAAGGTCCGCAAGGGAGACGTCTGGAATGCATCGGCGCTCAAGCGGCTCTACGAGGTCACGCAGGCTGTCACCTTCCTGCCCAACGTCGAGCGTCTGGGCGTGCAGTCGCTTTGGACGCCGAACAGCTTCGTCAACGAGATCACCGAGGATGGTTTCCGCGCTGACCCCCTGATCGACGGGACGATCACGCCGCAAGAACTTTCTGCCGAGACGATCGCGAACATCCGGCGTGCGACCAGCCAGGGCGGCTTCGTCGGCACGCTGGTGTCGCGCGACCAGACGAGCGCGATGATCACCGCCGAGTTGATCGAGTACGACAAGGACGGCGCGAAGCTCGACTACATCGCCTACAACCGCATCCTCGAGGACCAGATACGCGCCAAGTTCGAAGACTCCGACTACGAGATCCAGATCATCGGGTTCGCCAAGCAGATCGGCGACATCGCTGACGGCGCGCAATCGGTGCTCAAGTTCTGCGCTATGGCGCTGCTGTTGACGGCGCTCGCAGTCTACTGGTATTGCCATTCGATTCGCTTCACCTTGCTGCCCATCGCCTGCTCGCTGACCTCGCTGGTGTGGCAGTTCGGCACGCTCAGGCTGCTCGGCTACGGCCTGGACCCACTGGCGGTGCTCGTGCCCTTCCTGGTGTTCGCCATAGGGGTGTCGCACGGCGTTCAGCAGATCAATTTCATCGTGCGCCAGATCTCGCATGGCCGCTCGGCCTTCGACGCCTGCCGCGACAGTTTCACCGGACTGCTCATCCCGGGCACGCTGGCACTCGTCACCGCGTTCGTCTCCTTCATCACCCTGCTGCTCATCCCGATACCGATGGTGCGCGAGCTGGCCATCACTGCGTCACTGGGGGTAGCCTATAAGATCGTCACCAACCTGGTCATGCTGCCGGTGGCCGCGTCGTACTTCAACGTGGGCAAGGACTACGCGGACAAGGCCGTCGTCAAGCGCGAGCAACGCGCCGGCTGGCTGCGAATCCTGGCGCGCGTGGCCGAACCGCGCAACGCGCTTGTCGTGCTGGCGATCACGGCGCTGGTCTTCACGGCCGCGGTCTGGCAAAGCCGCGATCGCGTGGTCGGCACCCTGCAGCCCGGCGCGCCGGAACTGCGCGCCGACGCGCGCTTCAATCGAGACGCCGTGGCCATCTCGACGAACTACGACACCGGTCTGGACTGGCTGACCGTCATCTTCGAGGCGGCGCCGGAGTCTTGCGAGAACGTCAACGTCGGGCTGTACCAGGACCGCTTCACCTGGGCCATGCAACCGGTTGAGGGCGTCCTTTCGGTCTCCTCCTATTCGGGACAGCTGCGCCTGTACAGCGAAGGCTACAACGAGGGCAATCCGAAGATGAGCGTCGTGCCCATCGATCCCGCCAATTACGCGGCACTCTCGACCGAGATCGCGCGCATTCGTGGAACGATGCGCAAGGACTGCAGCATGACCGCGGTCCACCTGTTCCTCACAGACCACAAGGCCAGCACGATCCAGCGCGTGATCGACGCGGTGAAGGCGTTTCGCGCAGGCAACCGGATGCCCGGGATTTCGATCCGGCTGGCGTCGGGCAACGCGGGGGTTCTCGCGGCCATCGACGACGAAGTCGAGCGCAGCGAGCTGCCGATGATGCTGTACGTCTACGCCGCCATCGTGTTGCTCGTGTTCTTGGTCTACCGGGATCTGCGCGCGGTCGTCGCCTGCTGCCTCCCCTTGACCGTGGGGACCTTCATCGGCTACTGGTTCATGAAGGAGTTGCGGATCGGCCTGACGGTCGCCACGCTGCCGGTCATGGTGCTGGCGGTCGGCATCGGCGTCGACTACGCCTTCTACATCTACAACCGGCTCTTGCTTCACCTTGCCGGCGGCCAGACCATCGTGAAGGCCATCGAACGCGCGATTCTCGAAGTGGGCACCGCGACGATATTCACGGCCATCACGCTGGCCATCGGCGTGGCGACCTGGTCGTTCTCGCAACTCAAGTTCCAGGCCGACATGGGGAAGCTGCTGGCGTTCATGTTCATGGTCAACATGGTCATGGCGATGACGACACTGCCCGCCGTCGCGGTGTGGCTCGAACGGCTGTTCCCGCGCAAGAAGCCTGTACGGGCTACGGGCCTGCAACAGCACTGACGCACAGCAAGTCGAAGATGACGCTCAACGGTCTTATCCTGTCTTCATTCACCGGCCGGGGCGTAGCCGCCATCCTCGTCGCACTGGCCGGCGCGTCCTCGCAAGCGGCGGGTGCGGAAGGTTTGCCGCCGGCACCGGTGGCGGCGCCGGCCGTGCACGCCGTCAACGCGACGCAAGCGACGATGCTCGCGGCCACGCGGGCGGGCGCGCGCATCGTCGCCGTGGGAGACCACGGCATCGTTCTCCTGTCGGACGACGGCGGCAAAAGCCACCGCCAATCCAAGTCGGTGCCGCTCGATGCCACGCTCACGTCCGTTACCTTCGCCGACGGCAAGCAGGGCTGGGCTGCAGGACATTGGGGCGCCATCCTCCATACAGAGGACGGCGGAGAGACCTGGAGCCAGCAGCGCGGCGACATCAAGCAGGACCGCCCGCTGTTCGCGATCCACTTCTTCGACGCGACCCATGGCGTTGCCGTGGGTCTGTGGTCGCTCGTACTCGTGACGGAAGACGGCGGCAAAGCGTGGCAGACGGTGGAGATGCCCATCCCCGAAGGGGCCAAGAAGGCAGACCTGAACCTGCTCGGGCTGTTCGTCGACGACAAGGGCAGGCTGTTCGCCGCCGCCGAAAGAGGCATGGTGCTGCGCTCCGATGATCGAGGCAGTCATTGGGCCTACCTGCCGACCGGCTACAAGGGATCGTTCTGGACTGGCTTGGTGGCCGCCGATGGCGCGATCCTGGCTGCGGGCTTGCGTGGCTCGCTGTACCGCAGCACCGATTACGGCAGGACGTGGAGCCGCATCGACACCCAGAGCAAGTCCTCCATCACTGACCTCGCGCGGGCGGGCAGCCAGATCGTCGGCGTCGGCCTCGATGGCCTGATACTGCGCAGCGCCGACAACGGCGCGAGTTTCAAGGCCGAGGTCCGCGATGACCATGCCTCGCTGACTGCCCTCGCCTTCAACGCAGCGGGACAGCCCGTGCTGTATTCGCGCCAGGGCGTCGTGCTCCCGGACGACAAAGCGAAGTAGCGACGCGTCGGCGACTCGATCGACAACCTCACCAGCCTCGGTGCGCGCCATCGGCGGCGATACCTGACTCCATGAAAATCGCGATCCTCGGCAGCGGCGTCATCGGCACGACAGCCGCCTATTACCTCGCCAAGGCGGGCCATCAGGTCACGGTGCTCGAGCGCCAGAAAGGGCCGGCGCTCGAAACCAGCTTTGCCAACGCCGGAGAGGTCTCGCCTGGTTATTCGGCGCCCTGGGCGGGCCCAGGCGTCCCCATCAAGGCCATCAAATGGCTGCTGATGCACCACAGCCCCCTGGTCATCAAGCCCATGCTCGATGCCGCAATGTGGCGCTGGGGGGCGGCCATGCTGCGCAATTGCACCGAGGCTCGCTACCGCATCAACAAGGCTCGGATGGTCCGGCTTGCCGAATACAGCCGCGACTGCCTCAAGCAACTGCGGGCCGACACCGGCATACGCTACGACGAGCGCGCGCAGGGCACGCTGCAGCTGTTTCGCACACAGAAGCAACTCGACGGTACGGTCAAGGACATCGAGATTCTTCGGCAATACGGCGTCCCCTACGAACTGCTCGACCGCGACGGCTACTTGCGGTACGAGCCCGCATTGGCAGAGGTCAAGCACAAGTTCGTCGGTGCGCTGCGCCTGCCCGGCGACGAAACTGGTGATTGCTTCATGTTCACAGGCGCCCTGGCCGATCTGGCCGAAGGTCTGGGCGTGAAGTTCCGCTTCGACGTGGACATCCGCCGCATCAAGGGCGACGGGCTTGGAATCACCGCCATCGAGACCAGCCGGGGGCCGGTCCTGGCCGATCGCTTCCTCGTCGCGCTTGGAAGCTACTCGGCCGAGATGCTGCGCCCGCTGGGCATTCGAATCCCGGTGTATCCGGTCAAAGGGTTCTCGATCACGGTGCCGATCACGAGCGCGCACCACGCCCCCGAGTCGACGATCATGGACGAAACGCACAAGGTCGCGGTCACGCGCCTGGGGGATCGCATCCGGGTAGGCGGCACAGCGCAACTGTCGGGCTTCGACCTGGACTTGAACGAAGCGCGGCGCCGCACGCTGGAGTTCGTTGTCACCGATCTCTTCCCCCGCGGCGGCGACGTGGCGCGTGCGGATTTCTGGACCGGCCTGCGTCCGATGACGCCAGACGGCACGCCCATCGTCGGTCCCACCCCCATCCCCAATCTCTGGCTCGCCACCGGCCACGGCACCCTGGGCTGGACCATGGCTGCGGGAACGGGACGATTGCTGGCCGATTGGATGTCGGGACGAAAGACCGAGATCGACACCGAAGGGCTGACCGTCGCGCGCTATGCCGCCAGTGCCGCGAGTCCGGCGCACCGTCCGCTTCCGGCTTGAATCGATGCGGATCAGTTTCGCTCTTGCGGCGGTGGCCCTCTCCACGGGCGCGCTGGCTGAGGACATCGTCATTGGCCAGAGCCTCCCTTTGAGCGGACCTTCAGCGGCCATCGCGCGAGAGCTGCAGCGCGGGCGCGAAGCCTGCGTTCAACTCGTCAATGCGCAAGGCGGCATTCGAGGCAAGACGTTCAAGCTGCTCACCCGCGACGATGGTGGCGAACCCGCAAAGGCCGTCGAGGCGGCCCGCGAACTCGTCCAGCGCGAAGGGGCCGTGGCGTTGTTCGGATCCATGGGGCCTGGGGTGAACTCCGCCTTGCTCCAATGGGCCGGCGGTGCCGGTGCGGCCGTGATCGGCCCCTACGGCGGCGACATCGAAGTGCGAAACCAGGACAGCGGCTCGGCCTTCTTTCTGACGGCCAACCAGAGCGCCGAGGCCGAGCGATTGGCCTCGCATGTCAGCTCGCTCGGATTGAGCCGTGTCGTGATCGTGCACGCACAAGATCGAGCCGGCGCCGCCACGCTGACGGCGCTCGAAGAGGGCTTGGGCGTCTCCAACGTGGCGCCGGTCGCGATCGTTGCCGTCCGTGGCGACGGATCGGATGCGTCGGAGGCGGTGCAAGGCGTCGCCGCCGCGAAAGCTCAGGCAGTCCTGCTCGCGACCTCGGGGCGAACGACGATTGCCGTGCTGAAGGCGCTGGCCACCAGCGAGCGCGGATCACTGCCGTTGCTGCAGGTGTACGGACTGTCTTCCGCCGCGAGTCCAACGGAACTGCTCGAGCTGAAGAACCTGGCACGCGGATTCTCGATGACCCAGGTGTTGCCGCTTCCGCGCGACGCTCGTGTGCCCTTGGTCGCAACGTTTCTCGCTGCGATGCGAAATGCACCCGGCGACAGAACCTACGCCGAACTCGAGGGCTGCGTGGCGCCCTTGTTGCTCGCCGAGGTGCTGCGACGCAAGCCCGCCGAACCGACTCGCGCCACGGTGCTCCAGGCATTGCGAGCCGCCGCAAAGGTGAACCTCGGTGGATTCGAGATCGATCTTGGAGACCGGACCCGGCCCGGCTCTCGTTTCACCGACATCGTGTTTGTCGGATCCGATGGGAGGCTGCTGCGATGAATGACTTGTCGCAGCGTGATTCGTTGCCGATTCGGGCTACCTGCATCACGGCTTCGTGATCAACATCGTGTCATGCCGACCATCAACGTTGCCAATGAGGTATGTCGTGACAGAAACTGAATTTGAAGCGCTCAATTTTCCCGACGCCCCGAAGATGGTGTCCGCCGCCTACCCGGGGCCCAAGGCGGCCGAGGCGCTGGCCCTCTCGGCGCGTGTGGAGTCGATGGCTCGCGGCGGCGGCCGCATGCCGGTGGTCATGGACCGCGCTTTCGGCGTCACGTTCAAGGACCCGGACGGCAACACCTTCATCGATCTCTCGGCCGGCGTGGGCGTGAGCAGCGTGGGTCGCTGCCACCCCAAGGTCGTGGAGGCGATGCGCAAGCAGTCCGAGTCGCTGATGCACTCCATGGAGGTCAACAGCACCCGACGCACCGAGCTCGCAGCGAAGATCTCCGAGATCATGCCCGATGGCCTGCGCGGCGACTGCACCACCTTCTTCGCGCAAAGCGGCAGCGATGCACTGGAAGCCGCAGTCAAGTTTGCCAGGCGCGTCACCGGCCGGCATCAGATCATCGCTTTCCACGGCGCGTACCACGGCGTGTGGCAGGCCTCGGGCGCGCTCACCACCGGCACGGCCTACCGCAAGGGCTACGGCCCGTTCATGGGCGGGGTGATTCACGCCCCCTATCCCTATGCCTACCGCTTCCCCTTCGACACCACCCACAAGAGCGCGGAGCAGATCGCCGGCGAGTACGTCGACTACCTGCTGAACACACCGTACACGGCAGCCGACGACGTGGCCGCGGTGATCGTGGAGCCGGTGCAAGGCGAAGGTGGCTACGTGCCGCCGGCACCCGAGTTCCTGCAATTGCTGCGCAAGGCCTGCGACAAGAGCGGCACCCTGCTCATCGTAGACGAGGTGCAGGCCGGCGCCGGACGCACCGGCAAGATGTGGTCAGTGGAACACTCCGGCGTCAAGCCGGACATGCTGACCTTCGGCAAGGGCATGGGCGGCGATGTTCCAATGGCAGGCTTGGTGATGCGCTCCGACCTGGCGGCCAAGATTCCCGACGGATCGGTGCCCAATACCTTCGCCGCCAACTCGGTGTCGGCGGCCGTGGCGCTGACCAACATCAGCATCCTGCAGGATCCCACGCTCGGGCTGCTGGACCGCGCCCACAAGCTCGGGCTCGAAGCGCAGGAGCGCATCCGCAGCTTCAACAGCCCGCTCGTGGGCGAGGTCCGGGGCCGCGGGCTGATGATCGGCATCGAGCTGGTCGAGGACAAGACCACCAAACAGCCGCTCAGCGGTGACAAGCTTGGCAAGCTGATGGGCCATCTTGTGGGCCATGGCGTGCTGATGATTCCATGCGGCCGCTACACCAACGTCATGCGCGTGATGCCATCGCTCACGATTCCTCGGTCGTTGATGTTCAAGGCTTTGGACATCTTCGGCGAAGGCCTCGAGTCGTTGCGGAGTCAATGAGCAACTCGCTGCTCGAGCGCCGTCACCGCGTGCTCGGTCGCGGCGCGCCCCTTTTCTACGACGAGCCGCTGCACGTGGTGCGCGGCGAAGGGGTGTGGCTCCACGACGCGCATGGCCGGCGCTACCTGGACGCGTACAACAACGTCCCCATCGTCGGCCACTGTCATCCGCGTGTGGTGGAGGCCATCGCGCGGCAAGCGAACGAGCTCAACGTGCACACGCGCTATCTGCACGAGAACATCGTTCGCTACGCCGAGCGGCTGACAGCAACCTTCGACGGCCTGGACATGGCGATCTTCACGTGCACCGGCAGCGAGGCCAACGACCTCGCGTTGCGGATGGCACGCCTGCTGACCGGCAGCGAAGGGATCATCTGCTCGAACAACACCTATCACGGCAACACGGCGGCCGTTGACGAACTCTCGACCACGTTCCGGGGCGGCCAGCCGGGCAGCTCGAGGGTGCGGTCCGTTCCCTTCCCCGAAACCTATCGTCCGGTGCGAGGCCTCCAAGGAGCCGAGCTGGCCGACGCGTACGTGAGCGAGGTTCGATCGTGCATCGAGCACTTTCAACGCAGCGGCATCGGCTTGGCTGGCATGCTCGTGTGCCCGATCTTCGCCAACGAATGCCTCCCCGATGTGCCGTCGGGATTCCTGGAGCGCGCGGCGCAGTTGGTGCGTGAAGCCGGGGGTTTCATCATCTTCGACGAGGTGCAGGCAGGATTCGGGCGCACGGGCGAGTTCTGGGGGCATGACAAGACCGGCGTTGTGCCCGACATCGTCACTCTCGGCAAACCCATGGGCAACGGCTATCCGATCGGCGGCGTCGTCTCGAGATCGTCGATCGTGAATGCGTTTCGCGACCGGGTGATGTACTTCAACACGTTCGCCGGCAATCCCGTGGCCTGCGCGGCGGCGCTGGCTGTGCTGGACGTGATCGAGAGCGATGGCCTCCTGGAACATGTGCGACAAATCGGCCCGCAAGTGACCGATCGCCTGCGCAAGCTCATGCCCGTGCACGAGGGCATCGGCGACGTCCGCGGCAAGGGCATGTTCTGGGCGGTCGAGTTGGTGACGGACCGCGCCGCTCGAACCCCCGATGCCGCCAGGGCCAAGGCCGTGGTGAATCGAATGCGAGACCATGGCGTGCTGATCAGCCGCCTGGGCGCGCATGACAACGTGCTCAAGATACGCCCCCCCTTGCCCTTTGCCGAACCGCACGCAGCGCTCTTGCTAGAGGCGCTGGATCAGAGCCTTGCCGAGACGCGCAGTGCGTGAACGGCGCGAATGCGAGGACACGCCTGCCGTCCTGCAGCAGCTTGCCGAGTCCGCGCTGCGCAGTTGGCACACGGCGGTTCGGGAGATCCGCCTCATCAAGATGCGGGAGAACGCAGTCTTCCGTGTCGTCGACTCTCAGGGCGATGCCTTCGCCCTCAGGGTGCATCACGAAGGCAATCACGACGACGACGCGCTGCGATCCGAACTGCAGTGGATGTCGGCGCTTAAAGAGGACGGCGTCGACGTGCCGACGATCGTTCCCGCGGCAGACGGACGACTGTTCGTCAGTGTGCCGATGGACGGAGTGCGCGGCGTGCGCCAGGTGGACCTGCTGCGGTGGATCGACGGCCGGCAGCTGGGCACCTCCGCGAGCGGTCTGTCGGTCGATCTGGCCGACGTCGAGCAGACCTATCGCCTCATCGGCAACACCGCTGCTCGACTGCACAACCACGCGACCGCCTGGTCGCCGCCGCAGACGTTCCGGCGCCATCACTGGGATCTCGAAGGGCTGGCCGGAGAGCAGCCACTTTGGGGCCGCTTCTGGGATCTTGAAGTCTTGACATCGGCTGAGCGCGAGCTTCTGCTTCATGCGCGAAATGAAGTGCGGCGCCAGCTTTGCGCGCTGGCGCGCCGTTCCGACTCGCGCCGCCGATACAGCCTCATCCATGCGGATCTGGTTCCCGAAAATCTCCTGCTCTTGTCCAACGGCACGGTGCGCTTGATCGACTTCGACGACTGTGGTTTCGGTTGGCATCTGTTGGAACTCGCCACGGCCCTGTACTTCATCCAAGATGACCCGTCCTACGAGGTCGCGAAAGCAGGCCTCGTCGCCGGCTATCGCGAATACCGCGACTTGCCCGACGTGGTTCTAGCCGACCTGCCGACCTTCATGGCGGCGCGCGCCTTCACCTACCTGGGATGGGTCCATACCCGTCCGGAATCGAAGGACGGCCAAGCCATCACGCCTCATCTGGTGAGACTCGCCCGCAGGCAAGCCGAGAACTTGCTCTGCCGACACAAGTCAGGCGTGGAGGAGAGCTCTGCCGTCCTCCGTTGATACAGAGTGGCTCTGGCCGCATCCACAATTCTCACAGGAGACATGCCACGCAGCGACGTTTCGTCAAACTGGTGGCGACCCTTCGTCATGAATTGCCTGCGGCGAACGAACTCTTGATATGGACGTTGAGGACGTCAATGTTCGCAACCCTCGTCACGCGCATCTAGAACGGCGTCCTGGATGGAGCGATGCGCGGGGCATCGCAAGTGCCTTAGGCGACGTAAGCGGCCAGCCGATCCCAATCTCTATGAGGGAGACGACTGCAAAGCAGCGTTGTCAGTCACTCGGGCGCGAAGGCCGAGATCACGCTGAGTAGCATCAAGCAGTCGCCGGGCTCGGCGACCTCGAACGGCACGAAGGTCAGCAGTATGAGGTACAGCGGCCGTAGGCCTCACGCGTAGCTCTCAACAGCGCTCCGCTGACTGCTTCTCTGAACGAACTCACGTTGCCGACCCGGAATGGACATCCGCGGCCCTGATCTCGTCGGCCGGAAGCTGGCATCGGTGGCGGTCATAGGTATTGGGACCGGCCTGCGTCGGCGCGTAAGATCGTCCGCACGTGGCGTGCGAGGAACGCGTCCTAGTGCCAGCACTGACCAGAGGGAGGAGCAGATGGCGCTGTTCGATGCATGGTGCAATTTCGATGAGACGAAGGACAAGCGCAAGCGCTTGTGGCGGTTGACCGAAAGGGAAGGTGCGCGCGAAGACATCCAGGCGGAGCTCGCAGATGCCATGCGCTCCCACTACGACCGTCTGGAGCGCATCGCCAAGGACGTGGATCGGCTGGGCTATGCGGCTGCTGCGAAAATCCTGAAGGCCGTACTGCCGCAGGGCGCAAAGGCGCGCTCCGGTGATCTCGGCGAAATCCTTGCCACCGAACTCGTCGAGGGGAAAACCCGATTCACCGTGCCGATCCGTCGCCTGCGATACAAGGACGGGCGCGAGATGGCCCTGCGGGGTGATGACTTCATCGGGGTCGGCTTTGACGACGACGATCGCCTGTGGCTCCTGAAGGGCGAATCGAAGAGTCGGCAGCGGCTCGGCAAGACCACGATCACCGAAGCGCGCACGGCATTGAATCGCCACCACGGGCGCTGTACGCCGGACTCCTTGTTGTTCGTTGCGAACCGGCTGCTGGAAAGCGACGACGCCGGCGATCAGGAACTGGGCCGGTCGATTCGGGATGAGGTTGGCCTGGAGGCGCTGCGTCCCAACCGGATCGACCACATGTTCTTCACGCTGTCGGGTAACGGCGCGCCGCAGGCACTCATCGACGATTGGAGCGGCACCAGCACCGATCGGAACCACTACGTCGTGAATTTGCAAGTGGAGGACCACGGCGAGTTTGTCGAGGCCATGTTCGACGAGGTGGCGCAGCTTGGAGACGATTGAGGAACTGCGCGCCTTCGTCGCGGCAGCAACGAAGGACGAGGTATGGGGCCGGCTGCTGTATCGAGGGGCGGCCTGGGCGCTGATGCGAACCGATGGCGAACTGCCACCGGATGCGCCGCCGCTGGGGGAATCCATCGAGACCGACCTCGCCGAGCACGGCTTCGCCCTGCTTCGAGCGGCGCTTGCCCTGCGGGAGCGCGAAGGGCCGTCCTCCTTGGCCAGCAAGGGTTTCGAGCGCTCGGCCAATGCCTTTGAATCGCTCGTGCGCAACGGCGCTCCCAATGCCGTGGAACGCGGCTTTCATCGTACTTTGGCCGGTTCCTGCTATCACCTCGCGGGCTTCTCGGCGGTTGCGTACTCGCTCTTCAATCAGCACGAAGAAGCGCAGAACAACAATCCAGCGGAGGTGGCGGTCGTGTTGCTGATCCTGCGCGACCTGGATCGGTTGAGAGGACATGTTCAGGCGTGGCTGCGGGACGCTGCACATGGCGACGAGACGCTCGCCTTGTGGCTGGAATCCGAGCAGATGGAGACCGACGATGCCGTGGCGGCGATACTCAACACGACGATCTGTCGGGCGCTCGCGCACTTTGACTTCGCTCTGCAGACGGGCGAGGCGGAGTTGGTCGATCGCGCGCGCCAGCTGCTGGGTGGCGCAATCGATCTCGCTGCTAATGCGGAGAACGTTCCGCTGTGGTGGATCGGCAAGGTCTGCCGTGCGTTGATCGACGATTTGTGGTCCCACTCGCTGCATGTGCGGCTGCCGCTCAATGGCCCCGAAGAGGGAGCCGAGGACTACCCGCGGCTGCGGGGACTTTTCATTGCGTCGCTGTATGCGCGCAAGACGGCTGAGGTCGAGTTGTGGCCTTCGCAGCGCGAGGCGGCGACGAGGGCGGTGGACCTGGCCGATGACCTAGTCGTCGCGTTGCCGACCAGCGCGGGCAAGACCCGCGTCGCCGAGATCGCGACCTTGATGACGCGCTCGGTGGGTAAGCGGGTGCTGATCGTCACGCCGCTGCGTGCTCTGTCGGCCCAGACGGAACGGTCGTTCCGTAAGACGTTCGCCCCG
>NZ_DATFAN010000196.1:0-30061 GCF_035254525.1 Ideonella sp.
GCGCGCTTCGACGGCCTGTGGTGCGTGCCCGGCAGCCCCTACCGCAGTCTGGCCGGCGTGCTGGCGGCCATCGGCTTCGCGCGGCGGCACCAGCGGCCGTTTCTCGGCAGCTGCGGCGGCTTCCAGCATGCGGTGCTGGAGCATGCTCGCACCGACCTCGGCTGGGCCGATGCCGAGCATGCCGAGACCGCGCCCGAGGCCACGCGCCCGGTGATCGCGCCGCTGGACTGCGGGCTGGTCGAGACCGAGCGCACGGTGCGCTTCGCGCCGGGCTCGCGGGTGGCGCGGGCGTACGGCCGCGAGACCTCGGTCGAGACCTACCGCTGCCGCTACGGCGTGGTGCCGGCGCTGCGCGAGGCCTTGTTCGGCGGCCCCTTGCGCGCGGTGGGCTTCGTGGCCGGTGACGATGATGGCGGCCTGCCGGCGGTGCACGCGGTCGAGCGCAGCGACCACCCGTTCTTCATCGCCACGCTGTTCCAATCGGAGCGCGCGGCCTTGCAGGGGCAGCCGGTGCCGCTGGCCGAGGCCTTCGTGCGCGCCTGCCTGGCCCACCGCACGCGGCGTCAACCCACGCTGGAGGCCGTCGAATGAGCACCCACACCGCAGCAATCGCCTGGCAGCGCGGCGAGCAAGCCTTCGTCGATCAGCGCTACAGCCGGCGCCACGAGTGGCGCTTTGATGGCGGCGCGAGCGTGGTGGCGTCGGCGTCGCCGTCGGTCGTGCCGCTGCCGATGTCCGACCCCGCGGGGGTAGACCCGGAGGAGGCCTTCGTCGCGGCGCTGTCGAGCTGCCACATGCTGTGGTTCCTGTCGCTCGCGGCCGACGACGGCTGGGTGGTCGACGCCTACGACGATGCCGCCGAGGGGCGCATGGGCCGCGACGAGGCGCGTCGCGTGGTCATGCAGCGCGTGACGCTGCGGCCGCTGGTGCGCTTCGCCGGCGAGCGCCAGCCCACGCCCGCGCAGCTGCACGCGCTGCACCACCGCGCGCATGAGGCCTGCTTCCTGGCGAACTCGGTGCGCTGCCCGGTGGACTGCGAGCCGCGCCTTTAGGGCTCTAGTCGAGCGCGATCTCCAGGCGGTCGCCGCCGATCGCCGACCACAGCGGCGCCATCGCGGCCCAGGCGATGCGCGCGCCGCCGCTGCGGTAGGGGTTGGGCTCGCGGGTGAAAGGCAGCACCGTGCCATTCAGCGTGATCGTGAGCGGCCCATGGCCGCGGGCGCCGACGCGATAGTGCAGCTGCACGCGCCGGCCGGCCAGCGTGGTGTCGGCGCGCAGGCCATCGAGCATCGGCGGGATCACCGGGTCGACCACGCAGGCGTCGGCGCGCGGCCGCAGGCCGAGCAGGCAGCGCTGCACCAGGCCGAGCGCGATGCCGGCGCCGCTGGAGTAGACCCGCCAGCCGCCTTCGAGCGGCACCTGCCCGGCCAGGGCGCGGGCGTAGTCGGCGCTGGCCTGGTAGCGGTCCGCGAAGGCGGCGTCGGAGCTGGAGTAGTAGCAGTTGGCCTGGCGCGGCGCGGCGCTGGGCACGCGTTGCTTCAGGTCGACCGGGTGGGCCAGGTTCAGCGCATGCCAGAAGGGCTCGGCGCGGCCGGCATGGGCCAGCGCCTCGGCATAGCGCAGGTGCGCATGGGTGTACATCAGGCCGATTTCGCGGCCGAAGTAGCTGCTCGATTCGGCGCGCTGGAACAGCGTCTGCGGCCCGCCGCGGTAGGGCAAGGGGGCATCGAACAGGCGCGCGCCGTCGGGGCCGAGCAGGTGCTGCTCGACGAGGGCGAGGTGGGCCTCGGCCTCTTCGGGCGTGAAGAGGTTGGCCAGCAGCGCATGGACCATCGGCAGCAGGCTGTAGCGCACGCCGGTGCGCGTGTCGGCCGGGTGCAGCAGCGCCTCGGGGGGCTGGCCGGGGTGGTCGAACAACGCATAGCCGGTGGCGACGCCGTCCGGCATCAGCCAGCGGTGGAAGTCGGCGGCGATCGCCGCGCGCTCGGCCCGCAGCGGCTCGGCACGCGCCGCCTTCCCGATCAGCTCGAAGGCCTCGGCCAGCGTGTCCAGCACCTGGGCATGCAGCGTCACGGTCCAGGCGCTGCACAGGTGCTCGCGCAGCCGCGGGTCGGCCGGCTGCAGCGAGTCGTTCCAGTCGCCGTGGCCGTAGGCGGCGAGCGCGGTGCCGGCGATGCGGCGGTTCGCGATCACGCCGAACGCGCGCTCGGCGTGCTGCCACAGCGTGGCGTGCTCGGGGGTGTCGTCCGGCGCGGCATGGAAGGGCAGCACCTCGTCGAGCAGGGCCGCGTCGCCGGTCGCGGCGAGGTACTGGCCCAGCGCGAGCAGCGGCCAGAAGACGATGTCGCCGTGCGAATCGCCGGCGCGGGCGTGACGGTCGCGCTCGAAGAACATGAACCACTGCGGCCAGTCGCCGCCGGCGTCCTGGGCGCTGAACACGCGCGTCAGCAGGTCGCGCACCGGCGCATGGCCGCCCTGGGCCAACAGCAGCTCGACGGGGCCCTGGCACACGTCGCGCGTGCCCCAGCCGCCGCCCGAATACTGCTCGAGCCCGCGCGGCGCGAGGTAGTGCACGAGCGCGTTGTGCTGGAACCAGGGCAGGACGGTCGACAGCGCAGCGGCGTCGCCGCCGGCGTGCTGCAACTGCGGCGGCGCGAGCGTCGGCAGCCGCGGCGGCGGCGTGGTGGCCGGCTCGACGAGCGGCTCGACGAGCGGTTCGACGGGCAGATCGACCAGATGGCCGCGAAGGCGCAGCCCGAGTTCGGGCGCGGGCTCGAGCCGCAGGCACAGCATGGGCACGCCATGGTCCTGGCCATCGTCGAACACGGCTTCGGCGCCGCGCACCTCGGCAATGCGGCTCGCGGCATCGAGCGGCGCGATCGTGAAGCCGCCGCTCGGGAAGCGCTCGTGCAGCGGCGTGCCCGGCGAGGGGGCGAGCCACAGGCTGCCGTCCGGGCGCTGCACCGGCTCGATGCGCCCGGGCAGCTCGCCGTCGTCGCCGTTCAACGCCAGGTGGTGCGCGACCAGGCAGGCGCGGGCCGGGCCATCGAGAAAGCGGATGTGCAGCGTCAACTCGGGCTCGATCGGGTCGGCCGCGGCCTGCACCTCGATCAGGCCCCGCGCATCGCGGTACCACCAGCGCGCGCTGCGAATGTCCATCGCGAAGGCCGACGGCTGGTCGAGCAGCTGCCAGCCGCCGTCGACCTCGACGAACACGCGCTGGCCCTGCGAGCGGAACTGGCCCAGCGTGCCGTGCACGGTCGACAGCAGCCGGTTCAGGCTGACGTGGCCTTGCGTGGCCATCGAGTGGAAGACGCCGCCCATCCAGCAGGTCGAGGTCATTGCCGTCTCGTTGGGCACGAGGTGCTCGCCGCTGCGCAGCAGGTGGCCATGCGGGCGCAGCACCGCGCGCTCCTTGGCCGCCAGCACGACGTGCTCGCCGCTGGCGGTGAAGAAGGACCACGGCGCGCCGTCGGGGGCGTGCTCGGCGTGCCGGCGCTCGGGGCCGAACAGGGCGGTGCATTCGGCGTCGTCCAGTGCCTGGGCCGCGAGGCGCGGGGCGCGGCTGAACAGGCTGGCCAGTGGTGCGCGCCAGGCGGCGTCGTCCGGCGCCGGGCTCGAGGCGGGCGGCACCGCCTCGGGCAGCGCCAGCCAGGCGTCGGCCTGGGGCAGGTCGGCCGGGCCGCTGGCGGCCGGGTGGTCGGGCCGCAGGCCGCCGAAGAAGCCGAGCTGGCCGCGCTCGCCGGGCGCCAGTGTCAGCGGCGCGTGCTGCAGCGCGGCCATCGCCTGCTCCTGCTGCAGCCGCTCACCGGGCAGGCCCTGGCGCCAGGCGGGCGGCGCCTCGCCGGTGCGCTGCGCGCGGCCCAGCACCTGCAGCGCATCGGTGGCGTACGAGACCGCGCCGCCGAGCGCGCCGAACAGCGCCCACGGGTGACGGCCGTCGACGGCGAGGTTCTGCCGCACCGCAAGCAGCCGGCCGTGCGTGGCGTGGTCCAGCGGCGTGAAATCGACGTAGTGGCTGACGTAGTACTCGTTCAGCCGCAGCGCGGCGTGGGGGGCGAGGGCGATGTCGTGCTGCAGCAGCAGGTCGACGGTGCGCGGCGCGTCGCCTTGCGCGTGCTGCACGGCCAGGTGCCAGAACCACACCGGCGCGCTGGCGGCGAGCTGCAGCGTCAGCTCGAAGGCCAGGCCGTTCCAGCGGCCCTGCGCGACGAAGCGGTCGCCGACGGCCTGCCAGCGCGCCGGGCTGCCGGGCCCGAGCAACGGCAGCACGGCCGGCTCGCCGGTGGGCAAGGCGCCGTCCCACGCCCGCAGCACGAGCTGGGTCGAGCCGGCTTCGAGCGCGTTGCCGGGGAAAAGGTGGATGCACAACCCATCCCCCCAACGCAGCTCGCGCAGGCTGCCGTTGGGGTTGAAGCTCGCCGCCAGGCCCGAGGGGCTGGCGATGTGATGAAGGGAGACAGGAGCGTTCATGCGCGCAGCAAGGCGGGATGGGTGTCAGGCGGCGGGCCGGGCGCGCGCCAGCAGCCAGGGCAGCAGGCCCGGGTCGGCGTAGGCCGGGTTCCAGGCGTCGTGGCCGACGCCGGGGTAGACCGTCAGCTCGGCCCGGCCGCCGAGCGCACGCAGCTCACCGACCAGCGCCTGCTGCTCGGCCAGCGGCACGACGGTGTCGTCGCTGCCGTGGTAGGCGCGCACGGCCAGCGCGCGCATGCGCGGCAGGCGCAGGTGGCTGCCGTAGCCGCAGACCGGCGCGATGCCGGCCAGGTCGCCGGGCCAGGTCATCGCCCAGTTCCAGCAGCCGCCGCCGCCCATGCTCAGGCCGGTGGCGGTGACGCGGGCGGGGTCGATGCGCCAATCGCGGCGCAGGGCCAGCAGCAGGGCGTGCAGCAGGTGCGGGTCCCATTCGTCGTCGTCATCGCATTGCGGCGAGACGACGATGGCCGGTACCGCCACGCCGGCGTCGATCAGCTTCGGCAGGCCGTGCACTTTCACCTTGGCGAGATCGCGGCCGCGCTCGCCCGAGCCGTGCAGGAAGACGATCAGCGGCCAGGTGCGCCCGCGCTGCTCGTGGTAGCCGGCGGGCAGGTGCAGCCAGTAGCGCAGCGTGGCGTTCAGTGCGAGGGCGACGGCGGTGGCCTGCTCGGACTGGCCACCGGGCGTGGTGGGTACGGTGGTGGGCGCAGCGGTGGTCGTGGTGGCGGAGGTGGCAGCGCCGGTGGCGCAGGCTGCCAGCGCGAGCGGCAGGCCCAGCACGGCGCGGCGGTGAAGGTCGGCAGAGTCCATGATGTTGTTGGTCAGTTGTCGGACAGGCGACGGCCGTCGGCGCCGAAGCGCAGCCGGTGCGCCGGTGCGGCATCGACGCGCAGCGCCTGGCCGGGCGTGGCGGGGGTGTCGGGGGCGACACGGGCGATGAGGGCCGTGCCGTCGGCGGCGCGCAGGTGCAGGTAGCTGACGTCACCCAGCGGCTCGACGGCGATGACGGTCGCCTCGCAGCCCGGCCCCTCGCCGGCTCGGACGACCAGGTGCTCGGGCCGCGCGCCCAGCGTCGGCACCTGCGGCTCGCCGAGCAGCGCGCCGGGCAGCAGGTTGATGCGCGGCGAGCCGAGGAAGCCGGCGACGAAGAGGTTGGCCGGCTCGCGGTACAGCGCCATCGGCGCGCCAACCTGCTCGACGCGGCCGGCGTTCAGCACCACCACGCGGTCGGCCAGCGTCATGGCCTCGGCCTGGTCGTGCGTCACGTACAGCGTCGTGCTCTTCAGCTCGGCGTGCAGCCGCGCCAGCTCGATGCGCATCTGGCCGCGCAGTGCGGCGTCGAGGTTGGACAGCGGCTCGTCGAACAGGAAGGCGCCGGGCTGGCGCACGATCGCGCGGCCGATCGCCACGCGCTGCCGCTGGCCGCCCGACAGCGCGGCCGGCTTGCGCGCGAGCAGGTGGGTGATCTGCAGCGTCTCGGCGGCGCGGGCCACGGCGGCGTCGATCTCGGCCTTGGGCTTGCCCGCCATGCGCAGGCCGAACGACAGGTTCTCGGCCACCGTCATGTGCGGGTACAGCGCATAGCTCTGGAACACCATCGCCAGGCCGCGCTGCGCCGGCGGCACGTGGTTGACGACGCGCTCGCCGATCAGCAGCTCGCCGCCGTCGATCTCCTCCAGCCCGGCGACGCAGCGCAGCAGCGTCGACTTGCCGCAGCCCGAGGGGCCGACCAGCACGACGAATTCGCCGTCGGCCACCTCCAGGTCGATGCCGTGCAGGATGGGGTGGCCCTGGAATTCCTTGCGCAGGCCGCGCAGTTTCAGTGAAGCCATGGGGTCAGTCTGCCAGCAAGGTGGAAACGGGGAGCTGGTCGAAGCGGTGTTCCCGGCCGCGCCAGCGGATGCGCAGTCCGCCAGGCGGCGGCGCGAGGCCTGCGTCGATCTCGAGCTGCAGGCCGCCGGCGGCGCGCTTCAGGCGGTAGCTCAGCGCACCGAAGGGCGTCGGCAGGCCGCGCACGGCCACGCCGTCGGCCAGCCACGCCTCGGGCAGGCCGGCGCCGAGCACCAGCGTGGCGCCGTCGTCGGCGTCGTGCACGAACAGGTCGAGCAGCGAGCGGATCGCGTCGGAGGCGACCCAGGCGTGCGGCATGTCGCCGAGAAAGTGCACCTCGCGCGGGTCGCGCATCACGACCTCGGCCCACTGGTTCCAGCCGCGCGGGCGCTGGTCGGCGAAGAAGAAGTCGAGCATGGCCTGGGCGCGTTCGGGCTGCCGCAGGCGCACCAGCGCGCCGACGCTGCGCAGCTCGTAGGGCGTGTAGTCCTTCCAGCGGCTGTCACCGCGGGCGCGTTGCTGCGATTCGCGCCAGTAGCGCTCGAAGGTCGCCTCCAGCAGGCCGGGTGGTAGCAGCGCTTGCGCCTGCGCTGGGTTGAGCGCGACCGTGGTCGAGGTCGCGTCGAAGTCGCCCAGCTCGGCCGCGCCGGGCATGAAGCCGATGCGATGTTGCGCGGTCGCGGCGCGGACCGAGGCCGCCAGGTCGGCGGCGAACTCGTCGCGCCAGGCGGCGAAGCGGCGTGCGCTGGCACCGTCGCCGACCGCCTCGGCCAGCACCGCCGCGTCCTTGTAGCCGCGCAGCGCCCAGAAGTCGTCCCAGTACGAGTGCATCGGCTTCTCGGAGTAGCCCTCGTGGCTGATCGAGGCGGGCATCAGGCCGAAGAACGCCTCGCGCCCCGGCTGGCGGTTCGCCTCGCTGCGCTCGCCCTGGCGCAGCCCCTCCATGTAGCGCAGCGCGCGCTGGACGGCCGGCCAGCGGCGCTGCAAGGCCGCGCGGTCGTGCGTGAAACGCCACGCTTCAGCGACGGCGAAGACGAACTGGCCGTGGCTGTCGTTCTCGGGCACCGGGTCGGCGCCGCGCGCATCGACACAGCAGGGCACCTTGCCGTTCGCGAAGAGCTGCGTCGCGTACCAGTCGACGAACTCCTCGGCGGCGCGCCGCTCGCCCAGGCGCAGCAGGCCGGCGACCATCATCGCGCCGTCGCGCACCCAGCTGCGGGCGTACGAGCGCGTGCCGGGCTGCAGTGCGGGGCCGTCGCGCGACAGCAGGATCTGCGCGAGGGCGCTGCGCAGCGTGTCGTGCACCCGCTGGCCCTCGGCCGGGAGCTGCAGGCCGACATGGTTCAGCCGCTCGCGCCAGGCGGCGGTGCTGGCGGTGAAGGCCACGTCGACCGAGGCGGCGCTGCGTGGCACGGCCGGCGTGCCGGCCATCGGCCAGGCGAGGGCGACCGTCGTCGCCTGCCCCGGCGCGAGCGCGGTGGGGTAGACGAGCGCGGCCTCGGCGCGGCCGGTGGCATCGCGCCAGGCGGTGCCCTCACGCAGGTGCCCGGTCGGCGCGCCGAGTGCCACGGCGTGCGCCAGCGGCCAGTCGGCGCCGCCACCGGCCAGCACCTGTGTCGGTGCCGGCAGCGCGCGCAAGGGGAGGATGTCGTTCAGCCGCAGCGCGCCGGCGCGCCAGGCCACGCGCTGCAGCGGGCTGAAGCCGCCGGGATGGTTCAGGAATTGCTGCGGCGGGTTGACCTGCCAGGGCCGCGCGATCAGCAGCAGCGTGGCCTTCAGGGGATCAGTGCCGGCCGCACGCAGCGTGTAGCGCGCCAGGCCGGTGGCGCCCAGCGCATCGCCGTCGGCGCCCGCCTCGATGTCGAGCGTGAATGCCGGGTGCGTCCAGCGCAGGTGCGGCAGCGGCAGGTAACCGTCGGGCAGCGTGTGGCTGATCTGCACGTCGGCCCAGGTGACGAGCTTCGGCGCGCCGCCGGGCGGCTGCAGCAGCACGGCCGGCTCGATGCTCGGGCTGCCAGGGGCCGGCTCGATCGCGCCGTCTTCCGACAGCAGCGCGGCATGGCGGCCGCCGCCGTCGACGCCGAACAGCGTCCAATAGTTCTGCTCGCCGCGGTAGGCGCGCGGGTACAGGCCAGGCGGGAGCTGTTTTGCGCGGGCGGCGGTCGCGTCGTCTTCCGAGCGCCAGGCGCCCGGCGCGATCGGCTCGACGCGCAGGCCGGCCAGCGAGCCCGCCGCGCCGTCTGCAACCAGCCGCAGCCGACGCGCTTCGCGCTCGGGCAGGTACAGCGCATCGACCGGGCCGGCGCCGCGCGCGATCTGCGCGAGCGGCTGCCAGCGGCCCTGGCCTTCGTCGGCCTCGAGCCGGAGATCGCGCGGCCGCGCCGCCGCGTCGGGCCAATGCAGCAGCAGCCCGCCGAACTCGCGCAGCGCGCCGAAATCGACCGTGGCCACGCCGCCGGCGCGCGCTTCGATCACGGGCTCGGGCCACGTGGTCGGCACCGGCGCGCGCTCGACCAGCGCCAGCCGCTCGAAGCACAGCCGGCCCCGACCGCCGCCCCGGCCGGTGGCCACGACCAGCTCCAGTGCCTCGGGCCGGCGCAGCGTCTTGTCGGCGCTCGGGCCCCAGGCGAAGCCGATCTGGCGCTGCTTGAAGCGCAGCTCCGTGGCGCGGCCGTCGAAGCGGGTGTTCTCGCGGTTGACCCACCAGACGTTGTCGCCGCTGGCGTCGGTCAGCTTGAACTGGAAGTGGTTCGCCGGGCCGGTGCCCGCCAGGCGCAAGCGGAACTCGTAGTTCGGCGGCAGATCGAGCGCCGGCAGCGCGCGGCGCACGACCGCATAACCCGAGACACCGTGGAAGTCGTAGGCCAGGCAGTGGCCCGCGTGCGGGCCCGGCTGCCAGCCGGCCTCGACCTGGTCGGAGGCGCTGAGCTTCCAGCGCGCGCCATCGCGGAAGTCGTCCAGCGGCGTCACGTCGCCCGGCGCGGCCTGTGCCACCGCGGCCAGGCCCAACAGCGCGCTGGCAAGGCACCTCATTGCTTCACGCCCCCCATCGTCAGGCCCTGCAGGTAGTAACGCTGCAGCGCGAGGAACAGCATGAGCACCGGCAGCACGGTGATCACCGCGCCGGCCATCATCAGCTCGCTGTCCTGCACGTGCTCGCGGCTGAGCGAGGCCAGCATCACCGGCAGCGTCTGCATCTCGCGATCGGTCAGCACGATCAGCGGCCACATGAAGTCGTTCCACGCGCCGAGGAAGCTCAACACCGCCAGCGTCACGACGACGGGCTTGAGCAGCGGCAGCACGATGCTGACGAAGATGCGGCCCTCGCCGGCGCCGTCCATGCGCGCAGCCTCGATCAGCTCGTCGGGGATCGACAGCGTGTACTGCCGCACGAGGAAGATGCCGAACACGCTGGCCAGCCAGGGCACCAGCACGCCGGCCACGGTGTTGACCAGGCCCATCTCCTTGAGCATCAGGAACAGCGGCATCATCGTCACCTGGGCCGGGATCACCAGCGCGCCCAGCAGCCAGCGGAACAGCCGGTCGCGCCCGGCGAAGCGCAGCTTGGCGAAGGCATAGCCGGCCGACAGGTTGACGGCCAGCGACAGCAGCGTCGCGCCGGTGCTCACGCCCAGGCTGTTGAGCACCTGGCGGCCGATGCCGTTGGCGGCGAACAGCGCGCGGTAGTTGCCCAGGCTCGCTTCGCGCGGCAGCAGCGGCGGCGGGAAGGTGCTGGCCTCGCCCGGGGCCATCAGCGAGGCGCTGACCATCCACGCCAGCGGGAACAGCGTCAGCGCCGCCAGCAGCGCGAGCAGCGCGTTCAGCGCGAAGACACGAAGCGGATGCGCCTTCATGCGTTGGCGCTCCGGCTCACGCGCATCTGCAGCAGCGTGAACACGAACATGAAGACGAACAGCACGAAGGCCACCGCCGACGCCGAGCCCAGGCTCCACCACTTGAAGCCTTCCTCGTACATGAAGTACAGCACCGTCACCGTGCGCTGCGCCGGGCCGCCTTGCGTCATCACATAGGGCTCCGCGAAGAGCTGGAAGTGGCCGGCCATCGTCAGGATGCTGACCATCAGCAGCATCGGCGCGAGCGCCGGCAGCGTCACGTGGCGCAGCTGCTGCCAGGCGGTGGCGCCTTCGAGCTCGGCAGCTTCGTAGAGGTCGCGCGGGATGGCCTGCAGCCCCGCCAGCAGGATGATCATGTTGTAGCCGAAGTTCTTCCACACCGACATCAGCACGATGGCCGGCATCGCCCAGCGTGGGTCGCCGAGCCAGTCGACCGGGTCCAGGCCCAGGCCCGTGAGTGCGTGGTTGAGCAGCCCGTATCGCGTGTGCAGCAGGTAGCGCCAGACGACGGCCACCGCGACCAGCGTCGTGACCACCGGCGCGAACAGGGCCGTGCGGTAGAAGCCCTTGAAGCGCGCCAGCGGCGAGTTCAGCAGTAGCGCCGCGCCGAGCGACGCGGCGATCGACAGCGGCACGCCGGCCACGACGAAGAACATCGTGTTGGCCAGCGCCCGCCAGAACAGCGGCGTGCCGAGCAGCTGCAGGTAGTTCGACAGGCCGATGAAGCGCACGTTGCGCAGGTCGGCCAGCGCGTAGATGTCGAAATCGGTGAAGCTCATCGCCAGCGCGGCGACGACCGGCACGACGAAGAAGACGGCGATCGCCAGCATCGCGGGCGCGACGAAGAGCCAGCCGGCGCGGGTGATGTTCATGGCGATCGCTCCAGCATCCAGCGGCGCTTTTCGAGGATGCGATCGGCGCGGGCGTCAAGCTCGGCCAGTGCCAGATCGGCTGCGATGTCGCCGCGCACGACACGCTCGGTGACCAGGCGCAGCTCGGTGGCGATGCGCTCCCACTCGGGCACCTGGGGCACGGGCCGCACACGCTCGAGCTGGTCGGCGAAGGCGCGCACCTTCGCATCGCCGGCCAGCGCCGGGGCTTCCCAGCTCGTGCGGCGCGGCGGCAGGTTGCCGGTCAGCGTGTAGAAGCGCTGCTGCACCGCCGGCCGCGACAGGTAGCGCACCAGCGCCCAGGCGGCCTCCTTGCGGCGCGCGCGGCGGAACAGCGCGAGGCTGGAGCCGCCGGCGATCGAGGCGCCGGGGCCCGTCGGCCCGGGCAGCGGCGCGGTCGCCCACGAGGGCTGCAGCTCGGCCGGCAGGCGGCGGCGGAACTCGCCGATCTGCCAGGGCCCGCTGATGTAGAAGCTGAAGTAGCCGCGGCCGAATTCGTTCCACACGTTGGCGATCTCGTTGTTGCTGGCCGGCGGGGCGAGGCCGCGCTCGAACATCGAGAGAAAGTAGCGCCAGGTGCGGCGGAAGCCCTCGCTGCGGAAGTTGCCGTAGCGCCCGCCGTCGCGCAGCAGCGGCTCGTCCTGCTGCAGGGCCAGCGCGACCAGCGGGTCGTACTCGTTCAGCGGCAGCAGCACGGCGTAGCGGCCGGGCCCGACCAGGCGCTTGATCGCCAGCTGCATCGCGAGCCATTCGTCCCAGCTCGACGGGGGCGCCTCGAAGCCGGCGCGGGCGAGCAGGTCGCGCCGGTAGAACAGCAGCCGCGTGTCGACGTACCACGGCAGGCCGTACAGGCGGCCGTCGATGCGGTTGGTGTCCCAGATGCCGTCGAAATAGTCGGCGCGGCCGATGTCGGGGCTGGCGGCGACGCGATCGTCCAGCGGCTCGATCGCATTCAGTGCGACGAGCTCGGGCAGCCAGGTGTTGCCGAGCTGGGCCACGTCCGGCGTGGCATCGCCGGCGAAGGCGGTGAGCAGCTTCTCGTGCGCGGCGGTCCAGGGCAGTTGCTCGATGCGCAGCTCGATGTTCGGGTGCTCAGCGCGGAAACCTGCGAGCAGCTCGTGCGCGACCTCGCCCTCCCGGCCCATGGCCCAGAAGCGCAGGGTCTCTCGGCTGGCAGCGCGTCCGCAACCGACCAGCGGCACGGCAGCCAAGGTGGCGGCGCCCAGCAGGCGGCGCCGCGCTTCAAGTGGCGTGCGCGGATCCGGCTTTGCCGGTCCGCCGCGCGAGCCCCCTTGGGGGGCAGCGACCGGAAGGGAGCGTGGGGGCTTCATAACCAACCACCGCGGAAGCCAGCGCGCTTCAGCCCGCTCACGAGGTGCGGGTTGCCGCGCATCGTGCGCCAGACCAGGTCCTGCCGGTGGTTGGCGATCATCGCGACGATCGGGCCCTGGTCGATGCCGAGGTAGTCGGTGTCGACCCAGCCGAAGCCGGGTAGGACGCGGCCGTTGGACAGGCGGGCCGTGGTGTCGACGAAGCTGGTGTTGAAGGCATCGAGGAAGCCGTAGCGGCCCCAGATCTGCGCGCCGAAGCGGCGGTGCATTGCCTGGATGGCGGCCATGGATTCTGCGGGCGCGAAGGGCAGCGACGAGGCAGCCGCGGTCGGCGCGATCGTGCCGTCGTCGCGCGTGTCGATCAGGCCGGCGCCGCGCGCCGTGTAGTCGTGGAACTGGCGGATGCGGCCGGCGTGGTCGCGCGTGCGCAGCGAGCCGGGGCCATCGCAGGCGGTCAGGCCCCAGACATCGGCGCCGTGGTCCTTCCAGCCGCCGGGGTTGGCGGCCGCGTAGGCGCGCTGGGCCAGGGTCGCGCGGCGGCTGTTCTCGAAGTAGTCCAGGCCCTTGTCGCGCATGAACTCGTCCTGGATGCCGCGAAAGTCGACCCAGACATGCGAGTACTGGTGCCAGAACAGCGGCGCGCCGCCCAGGTGCTGCTGGCCCATGAACGTGCCCCAGCTGCGTGGGTAGCTCGCGCAGAAGGCCTGCCACGAGTCAGCGCGCGCCGGGTGCGTCGGCGAGCCCATGGCGAGCAGATACAGCAGCATCGCCTCGTCGTAGCCGTGGTAATCGATGAAGGGCTTGAAGCCGGCGCCGGGCGTCCAGCCCATCACGATCGCGCCGCCGCGCACCTGCGCCCAGGCCCAGTCGACGCGGGTGTACAGCGCCTCGGCCAGCGCGCGGATGCGCGCCTCGACCGGGTCGTCGGCCGTGAAGTAGGACTGCGCGGCCAGCACGCCGCCCATCAGCAGCGCGGTGTCGATGGTCGACAGCTCGACGCGCTCGTCGAAGCGCGTGCCGGTCGCCATGTCGAGGAAGTGATAGAAGAAGCCGCGGTGGCCGGCCATGCCGTGCGGTGCCTCGCCCTGCGGCGCATGAGCCAGGAAGTTCAGCGTCAGCAGCACGCGCCCGGCGGCCTGGGCGCGGGTGACGAGGCCGCGCTCGACGCCGACCAGGTAGGCCGTCAGGCCGAAGCCGACCGACGCGACGCTGGCCATCGTCGGCGCCGCCGGCCAGCGGTCCGGGATCAGGCCGGTGTCGGGGTGAGCGGTCTCCCAGAAGAAGCGGAAGGTGCGCGCCTCGAGCTCGTCGAGCAGCGCGCTGTCGCCGAGCGGCGCGGGGGCGGCGCCCTCGCCCAGGGCCATCGGCCTGGGTGGGGCGACGAGGCCGCAGGCCGCCAGCGCGGCGGCCGAGGCACCGGCCAGCAGCAGGCGCCGGCGGTCGATCAGGAACGGGGGACGCGAAGTCATCAAGCGGAAAGGTTCGGTCTCACGCGGTCGCGTGCGGGCAGGCCTCAGCCTGCCACGGCCGCGGCGGGTCGTGGCAGGGGGCTTGCGCGCGGGTGCGGCGCGGAGTCGGAGGCAGACTCAGGGTGTCAGAACTTGTAGCCCAGCACCAGGCGGATGGTGCGCATCGCACCCCGCATCGCGTTCGGCTTGCCCAGATTCGGGTTGTCGCCGCCGAGGTAGTTCTGCGGGTTGCCCGGGCCGCCGCCCCAGTCGTCGAAGCCACCGTAGTTCTTGGTGTTGAACACATTCAGCACGTCGGCACGGACGTTGACCTTGCCGAAGCCGACGCCGAAATCGCGGCCGACGGCCAGGTCCATCTGATTGAACTCGCGGCTCTTGCCTTCAACGGCGACGCAGGCGTTCCAGCCGTCCGAGCAATCGACGATGCGGCGCGGCAGCCCGCTGGCCCAGATGTACTTGGCCGAGAACTGCAGGCCCCAGGGCAGCAGGCCGTCGGTGACCAGCGCGGCGACGACGCGGTGCTTGTCCACGTCCTTCGACGGGTTCCAGCCGTGGGTGTCGCGGCCATAGGTCCAGTCGAAGATGTCGTTGGTCCACTCGCGATTGGTCGTCTGCGCGTCGCTGTAGGTGTAGGCGACCGTCAGCCCCCAGCCGGATTCGGCAGAGTAGGGCTTGTCGGCCTTGACGAACACCGACTGGGTCTTGTTCTCGCCCACGAAGTCGCCCAGGATCAGCGTGCCATAGCCGTTCGGGCCGCCCCACAGCGGGTCGATCGGGCTCTGGGTGGCCCAGCCGCCGTTGGCATCGCGGTTGCCGCCAAACCAGACGAACTGGTTCTTGGCTCGCACGTCGCTGTAGGTGATCTCGCCGTTCCACTGGCCGAAGCCCTGGCGCAGGCCGATCGAGAACTGGTCGGCGTACGGCATCTTGAAGTCGTTCTTGACCAGCCAGATCTCGCCGTTCGCAGTCTTGTTCTTCTGCAGCTCGTCGAGCGCGTGGTTGGCCATCGTGCGATCGAACGAGCGACCCCAACCGCCGTAGACGACTGTGTTGCGGTCGCCGAAGACGTCGTAGGACGCGCCGATGCGTGGTGCGAACGCGTTCTTGTAGGCCTTGCGCGAGTGGCCGTCGGCGATGTAGTCGCCGATGTCGATGCCGCCCTTGGCGAGCGACTCGGCATAGGTCTGCCCCGCTGGAGGCGTGATGCCCCAGCGCGGCACGTCGAGCGCGTACAACGCCGCCACGCGATCGGCCGGTGTCACATAGTCGTTGTTCAGCATGTTGGTCTCGTAGTCCCAGCGCACGCCGAGGTTGACCTCGAGCTGCTTGGTCACGCTCCAGTCGTCCTGCAGGTACAGGCCGTACTGCTGGTTGCTGAAGTTGGCCGAGGCCGGCGCGATCGCGCGGTCGATCTGGCACTGGTCGGTGTGCTGCACGCCGCCGGTGTCGGTCAGGTTGTCGCCCAGGCAGTCGGTGCCGTCGTAGTAGGGCGTTCCGTCGACCGGGTCGATCACGACCTGGACGATGTCGACGCTGCGCGCCGTGCCCGACAGGTCGTACTTCATGTCCTTGAGCTTGAGGCCGCCCTTGACCACGTGGCCCTTGGCGCCGGTCCAGGTCAGCTCGTCGGAGACATAGGTCCCACGCTGCTCGCGGTGCTGCGCGTCGGGCGAGCCGCCGGCGAAGAGCACATCCTGCGAGTTGGACAGCGTGCCGGTCGGCGAACCTTTGTACTTGATGAACGGCGTGGTCGACGCCGAGTGCGGGTTCCAGGTGTATTCCTCGTAGCCGACGCGGGCCTCGTTGAGGAAGTTGCCGAAGGTCCACTCATGCTTGACGTCGACCCGGGTCTCGTCGTTGCTGCGGTCCTTGTCGTTGCCGGGCACGCTCAGGCGCGAATCCTCGGGCACGCGGTCGGTTTCCTTGCGGATCTTCGCGGTGAACGACAGACGCTGGTCATCGCTGAGCTGGGCGTCGATCTTGCCGAGAAACAGGTCTTCCTTGAACTTGTCGACCGTGCTGCCTGCCATCGCGAGCAGATCGGGCACGATGCCCATGCCGGCCGGCAGCAGGTTGGTGTTCTGGGCCACGACCTGGCGTGTGTCGTCGATGTGCTTGCCGTCGTAGGCCGCGAAGAAGTGGACCTTGTCCTCGACGATCGGGCCGCCGACGCTGCCGCCGAACTGGATCTGGGTGGACGGCAGACGCGGCGCGCCGTTGCGCTCGGCCTCTTCCTGGAACGGGTTCTTCTCGGTCCAGTTGGTGCCGGTGCGGTCGACGTAGACGTCGCCATGGAACTCGTTGGTGCCGGACTTCGTGATCGCGGTGATGGCCGCGCCGCTGACTTGCTCGAACTCGGCCTTGTAGTTCTGCGTCAGCACCTTGTACTCGGCGACCGCCGACTGCGGGAAGGGGTTGCCGCGGGTCGAATCCATGCCCGAGGCGCCGTTGCGCAGGATGTTGTTCTTCTGGCTGACACCGTCGATGAAGACGTTCACGTTGTCGCGATTCTGCGCACCGCTTTGCAGGTTGACCTGGCCGGTATTGGCGGCCTGCACGAAGGCCACGCCCGGTGCCAGGTCGACCGAACTGAGGAAGTTGCGCGTGTTCTGCGGCAGGCTCTCGATCTGGCGCCGGGTGACGTTGGTGCCGACCTGCGACTCCTTCACGTCCTTGCGGGCCAGCGAGCCGATGATGGTGACGCGCTCGGCGGCGGCGCCGAGCGACAGGTCCAGCGTCGCCGTCTCGCCGACCTGCAGCGTGACGACCTCGCTGGCCTGCTGGCCGGCGCCGACGCGGATCTCGTAGCGCCCCGGGGCCAGGCCGACCAGCACGTAGCTGCCGTCCGCGGCGGTGGTGGTGCGGTAGGTGGTGCCGTTGTCCTTGTTGACCGCCACCACCGGCGTGCCGGCCTGCGCGGCGGCCGCGCCCGAGCTGACCTGGCCGCGCAGCGTCGAGGTCGAGACCTGCGCGTGGACTGCGCTGCCGGCCATCAGCAGGGCTGCGGCGGCGGCCAGCGCCGTTCTATGAAAACCTTTTCTCGAGGGTGTCATGGGGCTGTCTCCGTCTTGTGTGTGTGGGTCAGGGGGAGGGAAAGGGGCGGGCCTCAGGCCCGGTGGCTCGACTGGCGCACGACCAGCTCGGCGCGCAGCGTGCGCGGCCCGGCAGGCGCCTTGCCGGGCGTCTCGATGGCGGAGGCCAGTTCGGCCAGCGCCAGCGCGCCCAGCTCCACGATGGGCACCCGCACCGTCGTGAGGGCGGGGCGCACGTAGCGGCAGATAGGGATGTCGTCGAAGCCGGCCAGCGCGATGTCGCCGGGCACCTCGAGGCCGGCGCGCGTCAGCGAGGCGAGGCAGCCCAGGGCCATCATGTCGTTGCCGGCGAACACGGCGTCGGGCCGCTGGGCCCGCGCGAGCAGCTCCTGCCCGGCGCGCTCGCCGCTGGCATCGGTGAAATCGCCCTGCAGCACCAGCTCGGGCACGCCGGGCAGCAACTCGGCCAGCGCCGCGCGGTAGCCGCGCAGCCGCTCCCGCGCCTCGTGGTTGTGCTCGGGGCCGGCGATGAAGGCGATCTGGCGGTGGCCCACGCCGACGAGGTGGCGCATCATGGCCTGCGCGCCGCCGAAGTTGTCGACCCGCAGCATCGCGTGGTGCGGGTCGTCGACGGCCGAATTCATCAGCACCGCCGGCAGCCCGGGCGTCAGGTTGCCGCCGAGGAAATCGGCATCGACGTGGGGCGACATGACCAGCAGCCCGTCGACCCGGCCATGCATCGCGCGCAGTGCGGCGGCGGCCTCGGCGGCGTTGCCGTGCGAACTGGAGACGAGCAGGTGCAGCCCGCGCGCGCGGGCGGCCAGGTCGATGCCGCGGATCAGTTCGGAGAAGAACTCGCCGTGCAGGTCGGGCAGCAGCGCGCCGACCGTGTGCGTGCGCCGGGTGATCAGGCTGCGCGCGGCGCTGGACGGCGTGAAGCGCAGTTCGGCGGCGATGCGCTGGATGCGCTCGCGGGTCTCGGGCGTGACGGCGGCATGGCCGTTCATCACACGCGACACGGTGGCGACGGAGACGCCGGCTTCCCGGGCGACGTCCTTGATCGTGGTGGCCATGGGGCTTTCTTCGAGAGCGAAAACGTTTACATAATTAAACGTCATCGTCTGTTCCATGGGCAGTGCGTGTTTTCACCGAGGCCTCAACGGCCGCCGAGGCAACGCCCGCCGGTGGCGATCACCTTGGCGTACAGCGCGGCCGTGCCCTTGAGCGTGCGCTGCTGGGTGGCGTAGTCGACGTGGACGAGGCCAAAGCGCTTCGAATAACCGTGTGCCCACTCGAGGTTGTCGAGCAGCGACCAGGCGTAATAGCCGCGCAGGTCGACGCCGCTGGCGCGCGCGGCGTGCAGCGCGAGCACGTGCTCACGCAGGTAGTGCTGGCGCAGCGGATCGTCGAGCAGGCCATCGCGGCACGGCGCGTCGGCCACCGGCGGGTCGTAGAAGGCCGAGCCGTTCTCGGTCACGTACAGCGGCGTGTTGCCGTAGCGGCGCTGGAACCAGGCCAGCGTGTCGCTCAGGCCGGCGGGATAAACCTCCCAGCCGGTCTCCGTGTGCATGGCCCGGGCCTGCCGCACCGGCGCGGCCCGCAGCGGCCAGGCGCCGGGCTCGTCGCGCACCACGGCGCGGGTGTAGTAGTTGATGCCGACGAAATCCAGCGGCTGGTGAGCCAGCGCGAGTTCCTCGGGCCGCCACTCGACCCAGGCTTCGCCATAGACTTCGGGCATCTCCGGCGGAGTCTGGCCGAGCAGTGCCGGGTCGAGGAACTGCCGGTTCATCTGCGCATCGGCGCGCGCGGTGGCGGCCCGGTCGGCGGCGCTGTCGCTGGCGGGGTACTTGGGCTCGATGTTGACGACCAGGCCGATCTGCTGGCGGGCGAGCGTGCGGTAGGCGAGCACAGCGCTGCCGTGGGCGCGCATCAGGTGGCGCGCGGCGATCACCGCCTCGAAGGCGCTGCGGTGGCCGGGCGCCAGTACACCGTGCAGGTAGCCGCCGTCGGCGACGACCCAGGGCTCGTTCAGCGTGGCCCACATCGGCACCCGGTCGCCCAGCGCCTTGAACAGCACGGCCGCATAGTCGGCGAACCAGTCGGCGATGTCGGGGTTCAGCCAGCCGCCACGGTCGTCCAGCGCGGCGGGCAGGTCCCAGTGGTAGAGGGTGATGTTGGGCGCGATGCCGGCCTCGAGCAGTGCATCGACCACACGCTCGTAGTGCGCCAGCCCGGCCGGGTTCACGCGGCCCCGCCCCTCGGGAAGGATGCGCGACCACGCGATGCTGAAGCGGTAGCTCGTCAGGCCGAGCTGCCGCATCAGCGCGATGTCCTCCGGCCAGCGCCGGTAGTGGTCGCAGGCCACGTCGCCGGTATCGCCGTCGCGCACTCGGCCGGGCGTGTGGCTGAAGCGGTGCCAGATGCTGGGCCCAGCGCCGTCAGCCAGCGGCGAGCCTTCGACTTGGTAGGCGGCGGTCGCGGCGCCCCACACGAAGTCAGGCGGGAATTCGATGCTGGCGGGGGATGACGGCATGAAACAGCTGAGTTGGCATCATGGAAACGTTTACATGACGGGTTGGATGATAGGTGCGATGGTGGCGGGGTGGGGTCTGGGGCAAACCCTGAGGTGGTGGTCTTCTTCTGCGGGTGGGGCTGGTGGTGGGCTGGGAGCCGACACCCGCTCGGACTCATGAGCCCCGCCGCCTGCCGGCCCCCGGCCGTGCTCCAACCGCGACCGAACAACTACCAGCGTTCCCGCAACCGCCTTGCCAGATCCAGCACCGGCCCCGGCGGCGGTGTCAACGGCCCGCTGGCCCAGCTCGGTGTGGCGGGCCCGGTGCTGTCGAAATGGGCCGCCACCTCGGGTGGGATGAAGCGTGTCAGGCCGCCGTACAGGTGGCGGTCGCCGAAGCGGCGCTGCTGCGTGACGTAGAAGCGCTGCGGCACCATCAGCGCGAGGTGGTGCCGGGCGCGGGTCATGGCGACATATAGCAGGCGGCGTTCTTCTTCGAGCTGCACCGGCGTCGCGGTGGCGAGGTCGCCCGGGATGCAGCCGTCGACGACGTTAAGCACGGTCACCGACGACCACTCCTGCCCCTTGGCGGCGTGGATGGTCGACAGGATCAGGTAGTCCTCGTCGAGGAACGGGTCGCCGGCTTCGTCGCTGGTGGCCTGCGGCGGGTCGAGCGTCAGCTCGGTCAGGAAACGCTCTCGCGTCGCGTGGCCGGCGGCCAGCCGCCCGAGCTGCTCGATGTCGGCCTGGCGCGGCGCGGGGTGGTCGTGCAGGCGCTCCATCTGCGGCAGGTACCAGGCGGCGACGGCGCCGAGCTCGGCGGGCCAGTCGCTGGCCTCGGCCAGGCCCCGCATCAGCGCGGCGAGCTCGGCCCAGTCACCGCGGGCCGCCGCCGGCGGCACCCAGGCCTGCAGCGCGGCGGCCGGCTCCGGGCTCGCGTCCATCGCATCGAGCAGCCGCCGCGCGCTCGCCGGGCCGATGCCGGCCACCAGCTGCGCGACGCGAAAGCCGGCCAGTCGGTTGCGCGGGTTGCTCGCCCAGCGCAGCACGGCGAGCACGTCCTTCACGTGCGCCGCCTCGAGGAATTTCAGGCCGCCGTACTTGACGAAGGGGATGCGCCGGCGCGCGAGCTCGAGCTCCAGCCCCGCGCTGTGCGCCGACGTGCGGAACAGCACCGCCTGCGACTTCAGCTTCAGCCCGCCCTCGCGCCGCGCGAGGATCTGGTCGCAGACCCAGCGTGCCTGCGCCAGCTCGTCATCCACCGCCACCAACTGCGGGCGCTGGGCGCCGGTGCGGTCGGTCCACAGGTTCTTCGTGAAGCGTTCAGGCGCGAGCGCGATGACCGCGTTGGCCGCATCGAGCAGCGGTTGCGTCGAGCGGTAGTTGCGGCTGAGCGTGACGATCCGTGCCGGCGGATCGAAGGCGGCGGGGAAGTCGAGGATGTTGCGCACCTCGGCGGCGCGAAAGGCGTAGATGGCCTGCGAATCGTCGCCGACCACCGTCAGCCCGTGCCCTGTGGGCTTCAGCGCAAGCAGGATCGCGGCCTGCAGCCGGTTCGTGTCCTGGTACTCGTCGACCAGCACGTGCGTGAAGCGCTCGCCGAGCCACGCGGCGATGCCCGGCTCGCGCATCATCTCGGCCCACCACAGCAACAGGTCGTCGTAGTCGAGCGTCTGCTGGTCGCGCTTGGCGGCCTCGTAGGCCCGGAACAGCGCGCGCAGCTCGGCCCCCCACTCGGCGCACCACGGAAAGGCCTGGCGCAGCACCTCGTCCAGCGGCGCCTGGCTGTTGACCGTGCGCGAGTAGACGCCCAGGCAGGTGCCCTTCAGCGGGAAGCGCTTGTCGCGTGACGAGAGCCCCTGGACTTCGCGCGACCAGCCCATCAGGTCTTCGGCATCGCCGCGGTCGAGGATGCTGAAGTCTTCCGACAGGCCCAGGCGCGCGGCCTGCTCGCGCAGCAGCCGTGCCCCGATCGCATGGAAAGTGCCGGCCCAGGGCAGCAGGGGCGCCGCGCCGGGCGCCAGGCCGAGGGCGGCCTGCAGCAGCGCGGCCACACGCTGCTGCATCTCCTGCGCCGCGCGGCGCGAGAAGGTCAGCAGCAGCAGGCGGTTCGGATCGGCGCCTTCCTGCACCAGGCGGGCCACGCGCGCGGCCAGCGTCATCGTCTTGCCGGCCCCGGCCCCGGCGATCACCAGCAGCGGCGCCTCGCCGTGCTCGGCTGCCGCGCGCTGCTCATCGTTCAACGCGGCGAGCGGGTCGCCCAGCGCGGCGCGGGCGGGAGGGGACAGCACGGCAGACACCCCGTCAGCATACTGGATGAATCGCCAGTGGGCGAATGGGCGGCCTGGCCTTGCCGCACACCGTGGGTTGCCGCCGGCCGGGCGCTGCACTACCCTCGTGCCACTGCGGTGCGGGAGGCCCGAGGCTCTCAGCGGCTGGTGCCGCGGCGCAGCCTTGTCGCCATGACCGTCACGCCCCGATTTCTAGGCAGCCTCCATCGCCGGTTCGCCAGCAGCGCCCGCGCCGAGGCCCAGGTGCGTCGGCTGTCGGGCTTTCTCGCGGCGCAATCGCGCCTTCAACACGCCGTCATCTCCTGCGTCCCGCGCGATGAGTTGCTGCGGGAAGCCTGCGCCGCCTGCGTCGACTCCGGGCTGGCCGCCATCGCCAGCGCCTGGTGGCGAGAGGCCGTCACGCTGCGTGCGCTCGCCTGGGCGGGCCCGGCCGAGCGCCTGTTCGGGCCGATGCCGGCCGCGCGCGCGCTGAACGACACGTTCCTGGCCGGCACCCTGACCGGCCGTGCGCTCGCCGAGGGTCTGCCCGGCATCTGCAGCGACATGGCGAGCGACCCCTTGGCAGCCGACTGGCGCGCGCATGCCGAGGCGGCCGGCGTGTGTGCGCAAGCGGTGTTCCCCTTGCGCTGCGCAGGCGTGGTCGTCGGCGTGCTGTTGCTGCACGCCGACTCCGCCGACGGGTTCGACGACGCGCTGGTCGAATTGCTGCACCGGCTCACCGACGACCTGGCCTTCGCGCTCGACAACCTGCAGCGCGAGCAGGCGCGTCTCGATGCGCAGCGCCAAGCCGCCGCCGACCACCGTCGCTTCAAGAGCATCTTCGATGCCTCGCCAATGGGCATCGCGGTGCGCACGCTCGACGATGGTCGACTGATCGACCTGAACCCGGTGTTCGCGCAGCGCGTGGGCCGCTCGCGCGAGGAACTGATCGGCCGGCCGCTGTACGAGCTGGGGCTGGGCATGTCGTTCGACGATCACCGGCGCCTGATGGCGGCGATGAAGGTCGAGGCCCACGTGCGCGACTTCGAAGCCCGCGTGCGCGATGCCGACGGGGTCGAGCGAGTGATCCTGTTCAACGGCGAGCTGATCGACTACGACGGCCAGCCCGCGCTGCTGACGATCAGCCACGACATCACCGCCCGGCGCGACGCCGAACGCGCGCTCGAGCTGCGCGAGCACCAACTGGCCGGCATCGTCGAGTCGGCGATGGACGCGATCATCACGATCGACGCCGAGCAGCGCGTCGTCATGTTCAACCGCGCCGCCAGCGAGATGTTCCGCCTCCCGGCGACCGCCGTGGTCGGCCGCCCGCTCGACGACTTCGTGCCGCCCGAGTTGCGCGAGCGGCACCGCCACGGCCTGCAGGCCTTCATCGAGAGCGGGCGCGACCGTGTCGCGATCGGGCACGCGAATACGCTGTTCGGCATGCGCGCCGACGGCGAGCGATTTCCGTTCGAGGCCGCCGTGTCGCGCCAGGGCGAGGGCGACCGGATGACGATGACCGCGGTGATCCGCGACCTGACCGATCGGCGCGCGGCCGAGGCCGCGCGCGAGGCGCGCATCGTCGCCGAGGCGGCCAGCCAGGCCAAGACCGAGTTCCTGTCGCGCATGAGCCACGAGCTGCGCACGCCGCTGAACGCGATGCTCGGCTTCGCGCAGCTGCTGGCCGACAACCCGCGTGAATCGCTCAGCCCGCACCAGCGCCGCCAGCTGGCGCTGACGCGCGAAGCCGGCTGGCACCTGCTGGCCCTGATCGACGACGTGCTCGACGTCTCGCGCATCGAGGCCGGCCAGCTCGACATGCGGATCGAGCCCGTGCCCATCAGGCCGCTGATCGAATCGGCGCTGTCGGTGTCGGCGGCGCTGGCAGCGCGCCACCGGGTGCAGCTGCTGCCTGCACCGGCCGCGCTCGACGACGCGCTGGCGGTGCGGGCCGACGCGACGCGGCTGCGCCAGGTGGTGCTGAACCTGCTGTCCAACGGCTGCAAGTACAACCGGCCGGGCGGGCGCGTGGCGGTCGAGGTGGTGCTGGAGACGGCGACGGGCGGCAGCGCGCCCGCCGACGGCGACACGCTGCGCCTGGACGTCATCGACGACGGCGTGGGCATGAGCGCGCAGCAGCTGGCCCACCTGTTCGAGCCCTTCAACCGGCTCGGCCGCGAGCGCGGCACGGTCGAGGGCACGGGCATCGGCCTGCACCTGACGCGCCAGCTGGTGCAGAAGATGGGCGGCACGATCAGCGCGCGCAGCACGCCGGGGCAGGGTACGTGCATGAGCGTGCGGCTGCCGCGTGCCGGGGCGAGCGGCGTGGCCGGGGCAAGCGCCGCCTTGCCGCCGCCGCCGGCAGTGGGCCCGGTGCCGCTGGAGGGGCCGTTGCTCGAAGGCGCGATCCTCTACATCGAGGACAACCCGGTGAACCTGCTGCTGGTCGAGCAGTTCCTGTTGCGCTGGCCGCAGGTGCGGCTGCATGGCGCCGACACCGGCGCAGCCGGCCTGGCGCGCCTGCGCGGCGAGCACTTCGACCTCGTGCTGCTCGACATGCAGCTGCCCGACATGCACGGCACCGAGGTGCTGCAGCGGCTGCAGGCCGAGCAGGCGCCGATCGGCACGCCCGTCGTCGTGCTCTCGGCCAGCGCGATGCCCGACGCGGTGGACGCCGCGCTGGCCGCCGGTGCGGCCGAGTACTGGACCAAACCGCTGGACCTGGCGCGGCTGGGCGCCGAGCTGCGGCGCTTCCTGCGGCCGGCGGCGGCGAAGTAGCTACGCCAGCGCCGCGTCGCGCTCGCCGCTGCGGCGCGCCTGCCGATCCCACCAGGCCACGAATTCCCCGGCCGCCATCGCCCGGCCGAACAGCCAGCCCTGCGCCGCGTGGCAGCCCAGCGCAGCGAGCGCAGCCGCCTGGGCCTCGGTCTCGACGCCCTCGGCGATGACCTTCAGCGCCAGCGCGTCGGCGACCTGCACGGTCGACTTGACGAGCGCGGTCTGGTAGCGGTTGTGGACCATCTTGGCGACAAAGGCGCGGTCGATCTTCACCGTGTCGATCGGCAGTTGGTCGAGCGACGCGAGCGATGAGTAGCCGGTGCCGAAATCGTCCAGCGCCAGGCTGATGCCCATCGCCCGCAGCTCGCCCAGCACGGTCAGCGCGGCCTCGCCCTGCATGGCCAGCGTCTCGGTGATCTCCAGCCGCAGCGCGGCCGGCGGCAGCCCCGCCTCGGCCAGCGCGGCGCGCACCGTGGCGGCCAGCTGGCCGGGCCGCAACTGCGCGCGGCTGAGGTTGACGGCCACCGTGCGCGGTGCGTCGGGCCCGAGCATGCGCTGCCAGGCCGCGAGGTCCAGGCAGGCGCGGCGCAGCACCAGCTCGCCAAGCGCATCGACCAGGCCGGCCTCCTCGGCCAGCGGCACGAACTCGGCCGGCGAGACCGGCCCGCGCCACGGGTGCTGCCAGCGCGCCAAGGCCTCCAGCCCGATCGGCCGCCGACTGCCGAGGGCGACGATGGGCTGGTAGACCACGAAGACGCCGTCCTGCTGCGGCCGCTGCAGAGCCTGGCGCAGGTCGGCCTCGAGGTCCATCGCATGGCGGATGCGGTGGTGCATCTCGGGGTCGAAGACCACATAGCGGCCCCGGCCGCGCCGCTTCGCCTCGTACATCGCGGTGTCGGCGTCGCGCAGCACCGACTCGACGCTGCCGGACGAGATGTCGCTGGTCACGATGCCGATGCTGGCGCTGGATTGCACCGAGCGGCCGGCGAGCTGGTAGGGCGCGGCCAGCGCATCGAGCAGGCGCTGGGCCACGCCGATGGCGTCGGCCGGGTGGTTGATGTGATGGAGCAGCACGATGAATTCGTCGCCGCCCAACCGGCCGGCGACATCGCAGCCGGGCGCGGCGGCGCCCAGCTCGGCCAGGGGCGCCACGTCGTCGCCCGGGCGCAGGGTCTGTTTCACGCGCGCGGCGATCTGGCGCAGCAGCTCGTCGCCGGCCTCGTGGCCGAGGCTGTCGTTGACGAGCTTGAAGCGGTCGAAATCCATGAACAGGACCGCGAACCGGTGGCCGGGCTGCTCGTGCACCCGCGCGACGCAGCGGGCAAGGTCGCGCTGGATGCCCGCCCGGTTCGGCAGCTGGGTCAGCGCGTCGGTGCTGGCGGCCTCGCCGAGCGCCTGCTCCAGGGCCTTGCGGGCCGTGATGTCCAGGTGCACCCCGGCCATGCGCTTGGCGCGCCCGTCGGCCGTGCGCTCGATCACCGCGCCGGCGGCGAGCACCCAGATCCAGTCGCCGGACTGTCGGCGCAGCCGGTACTCCGTGCGGTAGGGTTGCGCGGGGTCTTTCAGGTGCCGCCGCATGGTCTCGCGCATGGTCGAGACGTCGTCGGGGTGCAGCAGGGCCTGGAAGGCGTCCACCTGGGGCCGCAGGTCGCCCGGCCCGTAGCCCAGCATCGCCGCCCAGCCTTCGTTGTAGTGCAGCGCATCGGTGCCGACCTCCCAGTCCCAGGTGCCGACACCGGCCCCGTCGATCGTCATGCGCAGCAGGTGCCCCTGCTCGCGCAGGTCGGTTTCGTCGAGGAAGCAGGAGATCACGCCCTGGGTCGAGCCGTCCGGCCCGGCGAGGATCTGGGTGTTCACGCGTAGCCAGCGCCGCTGGCCGTCGGGCGTGCGCACGCCCACCGGCCGGTCCACTTGCGGCTGGCCGCTGCGCAGCGTGACGATCGAGGGCATGGCTTCGGGGCGCATCGGCGTGCCGTCTTCGCCGACAGGCGCCCAGCGCGGGTCGAAGCTCGTGCGGCCGATCAGTTCGCTGCGCGGCAGGCCCATCAGCTGTTCGGCCTTCAGGTTGGCATCGACGATGCGGCCCTGGGCGTCCTGCACCAGCAGCCCGGCTGGCAGCGCGCGCAGGATGGCGTCGAGGTACTCGCGTCGCTCGACCTGCGCGGTGATGTCGGTCGTCACCTGGATGAAGCCGGTCAGCACGCCCGCCGCATCGCGCAGCGGCTGGATGTCCAGGTCGACCCAGAAGCTGCGGCCCTGCTTGCTGCGGTTGAGGATCTCCACGCGCACCGGCTCGGCGGCCGCCAGCGCCTGGTCCAGCGCGCGGCTCGTGCCCGGGTCGGTGCCCTCGAATTGCAGGAAGCTGGCCGGCTTGCGGCCGCGTACTTCGTCCGCCGTGAAGCCGGTGATGCGGGTGAAGCCCTGGTTGGCCCAGACCAGCAGGCCCCGGGCGTCGGCGATCACGACCCCGTTCTGCGTCCGGTCGGCCACCATCGCCAGGCGCTCGAGTTGTTGCGCCTGGGCTTCGAGTTGCGTCTGGTGGCGCCGGATGCGGCGCGCCAGCGGCTCGCCCAGGCCCCACAGCAGCACACTGACCCCGGCTGCCAGCAGGCCCACCAGCACGGCATGGGCCCGGCGCGTGCCACGCTGGCGCGCCTCGGCCAGGCGCTGCAACTCGCCCGTGGCCTGCTCCATCGCCGCGACGAACTGCTGCGCCTGCGTTTGCACCCGCATCGTGTAGGTATCGAGCTTGGTCTCACCGCGTTCACGCGCCATCTGCAGCGATTGCGCGGCCGCCCACAGGCGTTCGCGGTGCGCCGTCCAGTGTTCGGGGCTGTCCTCGTTGCCGCTCCAGACGCCGCGCAGCTCGTACAGCCGGACGGCGTCTTCAAGCATGCGAGCCAGGGCGTCGGCCAACGGCAGCGTGCTGTCGGCGCCGCTGCCGGCATTGGCCGCGGCGGCGGCCAGCCGCTCGGCGAGGTAGGCCTGGCGGCCTGCCAGGTTCAGGGCTTCGGCGTCACCGGCGCCGGCCCTGGCCAGGCTCTCGGTCGCGGCGACGAAGGCCCAGGCCGCCAGGCCCAGCACCACGACGACCAGCGCCAGCAACCCGCGCAGCCATGCCGACGAGCTGGCACGGCTCGGGTTGGCGACGGGTGAAGCGGCACGGTGGGGCATCAAGACGGGCGGCAGGGCGGGCAGCAGCGGGCGGGCGCCACGCTTGCTCGTGGTACCTCACGCGCTTTATCGGCGCGTCGCGCCGAGGCTTGAAGCCGCCGACGCTTCGGCCGCGGCAGCCGTCACGGGCACGGCGCCCAGCGCCAGCAGACAGGTCGGGCACAGGCAGCCGGTGAAGCGCTCGCGCAGCTGCTGGCGCAGGGCGTCGGTCAGCTGGAGCTGGTTGCAGGCGCAGGGCACCGGGCGACCGGCGCCGCACGCAAACGGCTTGCCGCAACGTGGGCAGGTGGCGTCGTTCAATAGAACCTCTCAATGATCAACATCTGATCAATCAATCACGTAAATGCTGCGATGCACCTAACATTCAATCCATCCCGTTCAACCCTGCACTGCAGAAGGAAATCCAGCCATGTCGCTGATCAACACCCAAGTCCAACCCTTCAAGGCCCAAGCTTTCCACAACGGCAAATTCATCGAGGTCACCGAGCAGAACCTGAAGGGCAAGTGGTCCGTGCTGATCTTCATGCCGGCCGCGTTCACCTTCAACTGCCCGACCGAAGTCGAAGACGCCGCCGACAACTACGCCGAGTTCCAGAAGGCCGAGGCCGAGGTGTACATCGTCACGACCGACACCCACTTCTCGCACAAGGTGTGGCACGAGACCTCGCCGGCGGTCGGCAAGGCCAAGTTTCCGCTGGTCGGCGACCCGACCCATGCGCTGACCAATGCCTTCGGCGTGCACATCCCCGAAGAGGGCCTGGCCCTGCGCGGCACCTTCATCATCGACCCGCAAGGCGTGATCAAGACGATGGAAGTGCACGACAACGCGATCGCCCGTGACGTCAAGGAGACGTTGCGCAAGCTGAAGGCTGCCCAGTTCGTCGCCAAGCACCCTGGCCAGGTCTGCCCGGCCAAGTGGAACGAAGGCGCCAAGACGCTGACCCCGTCGCTGGACCTGGTCGGCAAGATCTAAGGCCTCTCCCACTCGCCCGCGCCGCACTGGCGCGGGCCCCCACTCCCTGCCAGCTGTGCGGCCGGCCTCCTGACCGGGGCCGGGATGGCGCAGCTTTGCCTGAAGAACCCAAGGAATCGACCATGTTGGACGCCAACCTGCAAACCCAGTTGAAGGCCTACCTCGAGCGGCTGCAAAAGCCGATCGAGCTGGTGGCGTCGGTCGATGACGGCGAGGCCTCGCAGCAGATGCGCACGCTGCTGCAGCAGATCACGGCGCTCTCGCCGCGGGTCGGCATGGCCGAGCGCGACGACGGCGAGCGCACGCCCTCGTTCACCGTCGGCGCAGCCGGGGAGCCGGCGCGCATCCGCTTCGCCGGCCTGCCGATGGGCCACGAGTTCACCTCGCTGGTGCTGGCGCTGCTGCAAAGCGGCGGCCACCCGCCCAAGATGGACGACGCGCTGATCGAGCAAATCCGCGGCCTGGAAGGCGACTGGCACTTCGAGACCTACATGTCGCTGACCTGCCAGAACTGCCCCGAGGTCGTGCAGGCGCTGAACCTGATGGCGGTGCTGAACCCGCGCATCACCCACACGACGATCGACGGCGCGCTGTTCCAGGAAGAGGTCGCCCAGCGCGAGATCATGGCGGTGCCGAGCGTGTTCCTGAACGGCCAGCCCTTCGGCTCGGGCCGCATGGGCGTCGAGCAGATCCTGGCCAAGCTGGACACCGGCAGCGCGGCGCGCGACGCGGCCCGGCTGGCCGACAAGGCGCCGTACGAGGTGCTGATCGTCGGCGGCGGCCCGGCGGGCGCGGCGGCCGCGGTCTACGCGGCGCGCAAGGGGATCCGCACCGGCGTGGTCGCCGAGCGCTTCGGCGGCCAGGTGCTGGACACGCTGGCGATCGAGAACTTCATCTCGGTCACCGAAACCGAGGGGCCGAAGTTCGCCGCCGCGCTGGAGCAGCATGTGCGCGCCTACGACGTCGACATCATGAACGCGCAAAAGGCCGTGCAGCTCGTGCCGGCCGCCGAGCCCGGCGGCCTGATCGAGGTGAAGCTCGCCAGCGGCGCGGCGCTGAAGAGCCGCTCGGTCATCCTCTCCACCGGCGCGCGCTGGCGCAATGTCAACGTGCCGGGCGAGGCCGAGTACCGCAACCAGGGCGTGGCCTATTGCCCGCATTGCGACGGCCCGCTGTTCAAGGGCAAGCGGGTCGCGGTGATCGGCGGCGGCAACTCCGGGGTCGAGGCAGCGATCGACCTCGCGGGCCTGGTGGCCCACGTGACGCTGGTCGAGTTCGACACGCGATTGCGCGCGGATGCGGTGCTGCAGCGCAAGCTGGCCAGCCTGCCCAACGTGACGGTGCGGCTGAACGCGCAGACCACGGAAATCACGGGCGACGGGCAGAAGGTGAACGGCCTGCTCTACAAGGACCGCGCCAGCGGGGAAGTCGCTCGCGTCGATCTCGAGGGCGTGTTCGTGCAGATCGGGCTG
>NZ_DATFAN010000197.1:0-23899 GCF_035254525.1 Ideonella sp.
CTCGATGAACTACATCAGCCGGCACATGGAAGAGAAGTACGGCATTCCCTGGGTCGAATACAACTTCTTCGGCCCGACCAAGATTGCTGAAAGCCTGCGCGAGATCGCCAGCCACTTCGACGACACGATCAAGGCGAAGGCCGAGGCCGTGATCGCCAAGTACCAGCCGCTGGTCGACGCGGTGATCGCCAAGTACAAGCCCCGCCTGCAGGACAAGACGGTGATGCTGTTCGTCGGCGGCCTGCGCCCGCGGCACGTGATCGGTGCCTACGAAGACCTGGGCATGAACGTGGTCGGCACCGGCTACGAATTCGGCCACAACGACGACTACCAGCGCACGACCCACTACATCAAGGACGGCACGCTGATCTACGACGACGTGACCGGCTACGAATTCGAGAAGTTCGTCGAAAAGGTGCAGCCCGATCTCGTGGGCTCGGGCATCAAGGAGAAGTACGTCTTCCAGAAGATGGGCGTGCCCTTCCGCCAGATGCACAGCTGGGACTACTCCGGCCCCTACCACGGCTACGACGGCTTCGCGATCTTCGCCCGCGACATGGACATGGCCATCAGCTCGCCCATCTGGGGCCTGGCCAAGTCCGCGCCCTGGAAGAAGGCCGCCTGACCGCCTGAAGCAGCCTGACGCATTGCCCCGAACCTAGGAGAGTCACCATGCCCCAAAGTGCAGAAAAGATCCTCGACCACGAGCTGCTGTTCCGCGAACCCGAGTACCAGCAGATCTTCGCCAGCAAGAAGGCGCAGTTCGAGTTCAACCACGCCGATGTGAAGGTCGAAGAGATCCGCGACTGGACCAAGAGCAAGGAGTACAAGGACAAGAACTTCGCCCGCGAAGCGCTGACCGTCAACCCCGCGAAGGCCTGCCAGCCGCTGGGTGCCGTGTTCGTGGCGAACGGTTTCGCGAAGACGCTGTCCTTCGTGCACGGCTCGCAAGGTTGCGTGGCCTACTACCGCAGCCACTTCAGCCGCCACTTCAAGGAGCCCACCTCCTGCGTCAGCTCGTCGATGACGGAAGACGCGGCGGTGTTCGGCGGCCTGAACAACATGATCGACGGCCTGGCCAACGCCTACAGCCTGTACAAGCCCGAGATGATCGCCGTCTCGACCACCTGCATGGCCGAGGTGATCGGCGACGACCTCGACGCGTTCATCAAGAACAGCAAGCAGAAGGGCTCGGTGCCCGAAGACTTCGACGTGCCGTTCGCCCACACCCCGGCCTTCGTCGGCAGCCACATCACCGGCTACGACAACGCGCTGCTGGGCGTGCTGAAGCACTTCTGGGACGGCAAGGCCAAGACCGCGCCGGTGCTGGAGCGCGTGCCCGACGACAGCATCAACTTCATCGGCGGCTTCGACGGCTTCGTCGTCGGCAACATGAAGGAAGTCAAGCGCATCTTCGATCTCTTCGGCGTCAAGGTGAACATCCTGTGCGACCCGTCCGAGGTGTGGAACACGCCGACCGACGGCGAGTTCCGCATGTACGAAGGCGGCACCACCAAGGCCACCGTCGAAGCGGCACTGAACGCCAAAGCGACCATCGTCTTCCAGGAGTTCTGCTGCGAGAAGACGGCCAAGTACATCGCCGAGAAGGGCCAGCAGGTGGTGGTGCTGAACGCGCCGGTGGGCGTGGCGGGCACCGACCGCTTCATCATGGCGATCAGCGAGCTCACCGGCAAGCCGGTGCCGGCGCAGATCGAGAAGGAGCGCGGCCAGCTCGTCGACGCGATGGCCGACAGCCAGGCCCACCTGCACGGCAAGAAGTACGCGCTGTACGGCGACCCCGACCAGATGCTCGGCTACGCCGAGTTCATCCTCGAGCTGGGCGCCGAGCCGGCCCACGTGCTGGCCACCAACGGCAGCGAGGAGTGGGGCAAGAAGGTGCAGGCGCTGTTCGACAGCACGCCCTACGGCAAGGACTGCAAGGTCTACCCGAAGCGTGACCTGTGGCACCTGCGCTCGCTGCTGCACACCGAGCCGGTGGACTTCCTGATCGGCAACACCTACGGCAAGTACCTGGAGCGCGATTGCGGCACGCCGCTGATCCGCGCGGTGTTCCCGATCTTCGACCGCCACCACTACCACCGCTTCCCCACCTGGGGCTACAACGGCGCGCTGTGGCTGCTGACGATGTTCCTGGACGAGTTCTTCGAGACGCTCGATGCCAACACCATCGTCCCTGGGAAGACCGACTACAGCTACGACATCATCCGATAGGAGAGCCCGGTGGACACAGCGCCCGTCTTCATCAAGACCACGCTCGACGGCCGGCGGGTCGAGGTGATCGGGCGCCACGTCTGCCTGGGCGGCGTGCCCGAGGCCGATCGCCTGATCGCGCTCGACGAGCACCCGAACCGCCAGGCCGTCCTGAAGGCGGTGCCGCTGGCCACCCACATGGCCGGGCGGCTGCCGCTGACGATGGCCGAGGCCTCGGTCGCGCAGGCCGCGCTGCGGCGCGCGACCGACGCCTTCGATGGTTCGGCCCAGGCCGCGCGTGAGCGCCTGCGCCAGGCGGGCTGGCAGAAGGCGCTCGCGGACGGCGCCGAATGATCTTCGTCCTCGAACTGCCACCCGGCGCCGCGCCCCGGCTCTGGTTCGCCTACGACGGCGACGACCTGCGCCGCAAGGTCGTCGCGCGCGGCGGCCCACCCGACTGGCCGATGCACCTCTGGCCCGACGAGGCCAGCGCGCTGCGATCGTTCGAGGATGTGGCCGACCCGCTGTGGCAAGGCGAGGGCTGGAAGGCCCGCTGGGCCTTGCGCGAGCAGCTCGTCGCGACCGAGGTGCTGGCGGAGGATTGACGCCGAGGGGCGGCTCAGGGCTTCGCAGTAAACAGTGCACTGAACGCCGCCTCGCCCTTGGGCGTGAAGCTGATCACCCGTGAGTCCTTGGCCCGCTGCGCCCAGCGCAGCGCGAACAGCCGCTGCAGCAGCGCCGCGCCGAGTGCGCCGCCCAGGTGGTGGCGGCGCTCGCCCCAATCCAGGCAGGGGCGGCACAGCGCGCGGCGTTGCGCCTCGGCGGCGGCAGTGTCGATGCCGAAGGCGGCAAACCAGCCGCGGCCCGTGTCGGTGAGCTGCAGCTCGGGCGTGCCCTTCTCGAACACGCCGCGCGCCAGCAGCGCCTCGTAGGCCAGCACGCCGCGCTCGCCGGCCAGGTGGTCGTAGCAGATGCGGGCCCGGCGCAGCGCCGGCTCGCGCGGGCTGGAGCGCACACGCACCGCGCCCGCGCGAAAGGCCACGCCCATCAGCGCTTCGAGCAGCTGCGCCACATCGTGCCCGGCCAGGCGGAAATAGCGGTGGCGGCCCTGGCATTCCACGGCCACGAGGCCGGCATCGAGCAGCTTGGCGAGGTGGGCGCTGATGGTCTGCTTGGTGACGCCGGCAATGCCCGCCAGCTCGGTGGCGGTGAGCGCGCGGTCGGCCATCAGCGCCGTCAGCACCTCGGCGCGGGCGTGGTCGCCGATCAGCGCCGCGATGCGGGCGATGCTCGGGCCGTCTCTCAGCGAAGGTGCCATCACGCCTGTCATGGTTCGATCGTAGACGAACCATGCGGGCGGCGCCAAGGGCTATCGTCTGTCCATCGTCACGAGCCGAGGACAAGCCCATGATCACCTGCTTCATCCGCTACGAGATCGACCCCTTCCAGCGCGAGGCCTTCCAGGCCTACGCGCAGCGCTGGGGCCGCATCATTCCCCGCTGCGGCGGCCACTTGCTCGGCTACTTTCTGCCGCACGAGGGCACCAACGACGTCGCCTGGGGCCTGATCGGCTTCGATTCGCTGGCCGCCTACGAGGCCTACCGCACGCGCCTGAAGGCCGACCCGGAAGGGCGCGAGAACTTCGCCTTCGCGCAGGCCCAGCGCTTCATCCGGCGCGAGGAGCGAAGCTTTGTCGAAGGCGTGGAGGGCACCTTGGGCCGGCCGGCCGAGGTGGCGCGATGATCGCGGTGATCTTCGAGCTGGTGCCTGCCGAGGGCCGGCAGGCCGCTTACCTGCAGACGGCCGCCGCGCTGCGCGCGCAGCTCGAGGCCATCGACGGCTTCATCTCGGTGGAGCGCTTCGAGAGCCTGACCCAGCCGGGCAAGTTGTTGTCGCTGTCGTTCTGGCGCGACGAGGCGGCCGTGCAGCAATGGCGGAACATCGAGGCGCACCGGGCCGCGCAAGCGGCGGGGCGCGAGGGCCTGTTCGCCGACTACCGGTTGCGCGTGGCCGAGGTCGTGCGCGACTACGGCCTGCACCAGCGCGAGTCGGCCCCGCCGGATTCGCGGGCACGCCACGGCTGAGGGGGCCGGCATCTTGGAAAACTGGCTCCATGCACTTCATCAGAACTGGCTCACTTCAAGGGCCAGCGGCGGCCGATGATGAGGCCATGAACACGATCACCTTCACCCATCCGCTGGCGGCCGACCCCGCCATGCTGTCGGCATCCGGCCTGTGGATCCCCGAAGGCCCGGGCAAATGGTCGCGGCCGCTGCGCTTCCTGCGCGGCGATCGCGGCTGGGTCGAGTTGATGAAGCTGGAGCCGGGTGTCAAGCTCGGCTGGCACCGGCACACGGGCGAGGTGCATGCCTTCAACCTCGAAGGGCACCGGCGCCTGAACACCGGCGAGCTCATCGGCCCCGGCGGCTATGTGCACGAGCCTGCCGGCAACGTGGACTGGTGGGAGGCCACCGGCGATTCGCCGCTGGTCGTGTTCGTGGTGGTGATGGGGGCGGTGGAGTACATCGGCCCGGGCGGCGTGGTCACGCGTCGCATCACCACGGCCGATCGGGAGGCGGACTATCTGCGCTACGCCGAGGCGAGCGGCGCGGTGCTGCCGGACTTGCGCGAGCGCTGAGCCTCGCGCTCGAACATCGTCGCGAGTGCCGCGGCGGCCGGCGTCGGGGGAACATCCAGGCGCCGGAAGAGCTGGACGCGATAGACCGGCAAGGGCTCTTCGATGGGCAGGGCCACGACGGCGTCCTTGAAGAAGCCATGGCGCAGCAGCACCGAGGGCACCAGGCACAGGTGGTCGGTGGCGGCCACCATGGCCAGTGTGTCCAGCGGGGTGTCGGTCTGGATGTCGACATGGGGCGGCTCGAGGCCGCAGGCCATGAAGGCCTCGTAGATGCCGGCGCCGATGCGCCCGCGCGGCGCGCCGACGACGAACCGGGCGTTCTGCAGGCCGCGCAGGCTGCGTTCGCGGGCCAGCGGGTGGCCCCGCCGCGCGACCAGCGCCATCTCGCTGTGGATCAAGGTCACGGCCGAAAACCCCACGGCCTGCGGCTCTTCCGGCGCGGGGCAGATCGCGAAGTCGATCGCCCCCTCGCGCAGCAGCGGGGCCAACGTATGGAACAGCCCCCCGTGCGAATGCAACGCGACCTGCGCGAATCGCCGCTTGAACGCAGTGACCGCGCCGGGGGCCAACAGCACCGAAGCGGCCGTCGAGATGCCATAGCGGACGGTGCCGCTTCCCGCGCCCGCCAATTGCCCCACGGCCTCTTTCGCGCGCTGGGCCTCGGCGACGACGAGCCGCGCGTGCAGCCGGAAGCGCTCGCCGCACTCCGTCATCCGCACACCTTTGACGCTGCGGGTGACCAGCGGCGCGCCGAGGTCCTGCTCCAGGTGGCGCAGCGACTTGCTCAGGGCCGGTTGCGTCTGGCCGGTGACCCGGGCCGCGGCGTGCAGGCTGCCGCTGTCTGCCACGGCGAGGAAATCGACCATCTGCTGCAGCGTCATGATGCCTGCCGGTTATTGCTGAGACGATTTTCGCAGTATGCAAGGCATCGATGGGTCGCTATGTTTCGCTCCCATGACCCACCGACCGAACCTCATCTTCGTGCTCGCCGACGACCTGGGTTACGCCGATCTCGGCTGCACCGGCGCCCGTGAGCCCGTGTCGCCGCACCTGGATCGCCTGGCCGCAGGCGGCCTGCTGTTCACCAACGGCTACTCGAACTCGCCGGTGTGCTCGCCGACCCGCTTTGCGCTGATCACGGGGCGCTACCAGTACCGCCTGCGAGGCGCCGCCGAGGAGCCGCTGGCGCGCCGGGCGCGCGGCAGCACCACGCTGGGCCTGCCGCCGGGCCACCCCACCTTGCCCTCGCTGCTGGGCGCCGCCGGCTACACCACGGCGCTGGTCGGCAAGTGGCATCTGGGCTACCTGCCGCACTTCGGGCCATTGAAGAGTGGCTACCAGAGCTTCTTCGGCCCCATGTCCGGCGGCGTCGACTACTTCAGCCACACCGACGTGAGCGGGCAGCCCGACCTGTGGGAGGGCGAGCAGCCGGTGGACTTGAAGGGCCGCTACCTGACCGACCTGATCAGCGACCGGGCGGTGCAGTTCGTCCAGGCGCAGACGGCCGCGAGGCCCTTCTTGCTGAGCGTGCACTACACGGCGCCCCACTGGCCGTGGGAGGCCCGGGAAGATGCCGCCGAATCGCAGCGCATCGCCGGCCGCATCGCGCACCTCGATGGCGGCTCGATCGAGACCTACCGGCAGATGATCCGGCAGATGGACGAGGGCATCGGCCGCATCGTTGCCACGCTGTCCGAGCGGGGCTTGCTGGACAACACCTTGATCGTCTTCACCAGCGACAACGGCGGCGAGCGCTTCTCCGACAACTGGCCTTTCGTCGGCCAGAAGATGGATCTGATGGAAGGCGGCATCCGCGTGCCGCTGATCGCGCATTGGCCGGCACGCATCCGCCCGGCGCGCAGCGACACGCCGGTGATCACCATGGACTGGACCGTGACGATGCTGGCCGCCGCTGGCGTGGCGCCCGACCCGGGCCACCCGATGGACGGCGTGGACCTGGCGCCGCTGTTCGACGACCCGCAGTGGGCGCCGGCGCGCGACCTGTGCTGGCGCATGCTGCATCGCCAGCAGCGTGCCTTGCGCAGTGGAAGCTGGAAGTACCTGCGCGCCGACGGCCACGACTATCTCTTCGACCTGTCGCGCGACGCCCGTGAACGGGCGAATCTCTCTCAGCGCGAGCCGCGACGGCTGGAACAGCTTCGTGCGCGCTGGGAGGCCTGGGCCTCGACGATGCCGGGCATCCCGGCCGATGCCAGCGCCTCGCTCGTGTTCGGCGAGGCCGACATGCCCCGCGCCACCCACTGATCAACGATCGACATCAGGAGACAAGATGCAACGCCGCCAACTGCTTCGAGGCGCCGCGGGCGCCGCGCTCGTTCCGGCCGCCTGGCCGCTGCGGGCCCAGCCGCAGGGCCAGGGCCCCGTGCGCATCGTCATCGGCTTCGCGGCCGGCGGCGGCGTGGATGCGCTGGCGCGCCTGGTGGCCGAGCGGCTCAAGGACACGCTCGGCCGGCAAGTGATCGTCGAGAACAAGACCGGGGCCTCGGGGCGCCTGGCGGTGGAGGCTGTGAAAGCGGCGGTGCCGGACGGTGACACGCTGCTCATTGCGCCGCAGGGGCCGATGACCCTGTTTCCCTACGTCTACAAAGGCCTGCGCTTCGACCCCAACAAGGATTTCACGCCGCTGTCGCGGCTGGTGGTGACCGACTTCTGCGTGGCCGTCGGGCCCGAGGCACCGGTGAGCGACGTGGCGGGGTTCAAGCGCTGGGCCAAGGCGGCCGCGGGCAAGGCGACCTATGGCACGCCGGGCGCGGGAACGATCCCGCACTTTCTGGGCGTCCAGATCGCGCACGGCCTGGACATCGAGATGACCCACGTTCCCTACCGTGGCGGCGCACCGGCGGTGCTGGACCTGGCGGCCGGCACGGTCAGCGCCGCGGTCGTCCCCATCTCGGACCCGCTCGAGTTGCACAAGGCGGGCAAGGTGAAGATCCTGGCGACCACCGGGGCGGCGCGCAGCAAGCTGGTGAGCGGGATTCCGACATTCAAGGAATCGGGCGTGGACCTCGACGTAACCGCCTGGTATGGCCTGTACGGGCCGGCCGGCATGGCGCCCGAGGTGGCGCGCAAGCTGCAGGCCGCGGCGGCGGCCAGCCTGCGCGAGCCCGCGTTGCAGGAGCGCCTGGCCAGGATCGGCCTGGTGGCCGCGCCCAGCACGTCGGCGGAACTGCTGGCCCAGCAGCGCGCCGAGCTGGCGATGTGGGCCCCGGTCGTCAAGGCCTCGGGCTTCACGCCGGAGGACTGACGGCTCGAAGGGCCGCGCGTCGCGTTTGTCGCAAACAAGCCAGCTGGCGCCCGCGCACGTGCATGCGGCCAAGTCCTTGAATTGAAAGGGAAACAGGGCAGGGCGCAGGGTGGCACCGTTCCTGCAATGAGAGGCTGACACTCAACGCCGGAGGCCCCGCATGTCCGCCACGCTCAACGCCAGGATCGCCCAGGTCTTCGACGAGCCCGGCTGCGACAAGAACCAGGCCAAGGGCGAGAAGGAACGCAAGAAGGGCTGCACCAAGCAACTCACGCCCGGCGCCGCGGCCGGGGGCTGCGCCTTCGACGGCGCGAAGATCGCGCTGCAGCCCATCGTCGATGTGGCCCACCTCGTACATGGGCCCATCGCCTGCGAAGGCAACTCGTGGGACAACCGGCACAGCGCCTCATCGGGCCCGCAGACCTACCGCACCGGCTTCACCACCGACATCAACGAGTTCGATGTCATCTACGGCGGCGAGAAGCGGCTGTTCAAGGCCATCCGCGAGGTGATCGAGAAGGTCGACCCGCCGGCCGTCTTCGTCTACCAGACCTGCGTCACCGCGATGATCGGCGACGACATCGAGGCGGTGTGCAAGCGCGCCAGCGAGAAGTTCGGCAAGCCGGTGATTCCGGTCGATTCACCGGGGTTCGCCGGCCCGAAGAACCTGGGCAACAAGCTCGGGGCCGAGGCCCTGCTCGACCACGTGATCGGCACCGTCGAGCCCGAGCACACGACGCCGTACGACATCAACATCATCGGCGAGTACAACCTCTCGGGCGAGCTGTGGCAGGTCAAGCCGCTGCTGGATGCGCTGGGCGTGCGCGTGCTGAGCTGCATCTCGGGCGACGGCCGCTACAACGAAGTGGCCGCGGCGCACCGCGCCAGGGCCAACATGATGGTCTGCTCGAAGTCGATGATCAACATTGCCACGCGCATGCAGCAGCGCTGGGGCATCCCGTACTTCGAAGGCTCGTTCTACGGCATCAGCGACATGAGCACGACGCTGCGCGAGATCGCGCGGCTGCTGGTGGAGCGGGGCGCCGAGCCCGACCTGAAGGACCGCGCCGAGGCGCTGATCGCCGCCGAGGAGGCACGCGCGTGGACGCGCATCCGTGCCTACCGCGAGCGCCTGGCCGGCAAGAAGGTGCTGCTGATCACCGGCGGTGTGAAGAGCTGGTCGGTCGTCTCGGCGCTGCAGGAGGCGGGGCTCGAGGTCGTCGGCACCTCGGTCAAGAAATCGACCAAGGAAGACAAGGAGAAGATCAAGCAGATCATGGGCGACGAAGCCGACGCGCACATGATCGACGACATGACGCCGCGCGAGATGTACGCGATGCTGCGCGACGCGAAGGCCGACATCATGCTCAGCGGCGGGCGCAGCCAGTTCGTCGCGCTCAAGGCCCGCATGCCGTGGATGGACATCAACCAGGAACGCCACCACGCCTTTGCCGGCTACGAGGGCATGGTCACGATGGTGGCCGAGATCGACAAGGCGCTGTTCAACCCGGTCTGGCAGCAGGTGCGCACGCCCGCGCCATGGGAGACCGAAGACGCCTTGCTGGCGGCGGAGGCCTGAGATGGCGCACGTCACCGAATCCAAGAAGGCCTGCGCCGTCAACCCGCTGAAGATGAGCCAGCCGCTGGGCGCGGCCTACGCCTTCATGGGGCTCGCGTCGTGCATGCCGGTGATGCACGGCTCGCAGGGCTGCACCTCGTTCGGCCTGGTGCTTCTGGTGCGGCACTTCAAGGAGGCGATCCCGCTGCAGACCACGGCGATGAACGAGGCCACCACCATCGTGGGCGGTTACGACAACGTCGAGAAGGCGCTGCTGAACATCCGCCAGCGCGCCAAGCCCGCGCTGATCGCCATCTGCTCCACCGGCCTCACCGAGACCAAGGGCGACGATGTCGACGGCTACATCGCGCTGGCGCGGCAGAAGCACCCCGAGCTGGCCGACACGGCGATCGTCTACGTCAGCACACCCGACTATGCGGGCGCCTTCCAGGACGGCTGGGCGCAGGCGGTGAAGACGCTCGTCAGCCGGCTGCCCAAGCCGCAAGCGACGAAGGCCGCCGACAGGGTCAACGTGCTGCCCGGCTCGCACCTGACGCCGGGCGACATCGAAGAGTTGCGTGAGCTGATCGAGGCCTTCGGCCTGCGCCCGGTCTTCGCGCCGGATGTCTCCGGCTCGCTCGACGGCCACATCCCCGATCAGTGGCTGGGCACCACGCTGGGCGGCACCGCGCTGGCCGAGCTGGAAGAGCTGGGCGGCGCTGCCCACACCCTGGCCATCGGCGAGCAGATGCGCCCGGCCGCCGAGGCGCTGCAGGCCCGCTGTGGCGTGCCCTACACGCTGTTCGACCGCCTCACCGGCCTGACGGCCACCGACGCCTTCATCGCCAAGCTGGCCGAGCTTTCAGGCTGGGCCGTGCCCGCACGCATCCGCCGCCAGCGCAGCCAGCTGGTCGATGCGATGCTCGACGGCCACTTCCACTTCGGCAACGCCAAGATCGCCCTGGCCGCCGAGCCGGATCTGCTGTGGAGCGCCGGCAGCTTCCTCGCCGAGATGGGCGCCGAGCTGGCCGTGGCCGTCACGACCACGCGTTCGCCCTTGCTGGAGCGCCTGCCGACCGACGAGGTGCTGATCGGCGACCTCGAGGATTTCGAGCGCCTCGCGCAGGCGGCCGGCTGCGACGTGCTGATGACCCACTCCCATGGCCGCCAGGCGGCCGAGCGCCTGGGCAAGCCGCTGGTTCGCCTGGGCATCCCCACCTTCGACCGCATCGGCAACGCCCACCGCTGCCACGTGGGCTACCGCGGCACCCGCAACTTCGTCTACGAGGTCGGCAACGTGCTGATCGAGCAGATCCCGCACCACGGGCCGCAGGATTGGCCGCTGCCCCAGGCCGCGCTCGCCGCCGCCCGCGCCCGCACGGCCACGCTGGCCGCGGCCAGCGCCTGAACCCTTCACGAAAGGACTCCACGATGAAAATCGCCTTCGCCACGCAGGACCAGCAGCGCGTCGACGCGCACTTCGGCTGGGCCAAGCACCTGGCGGTCTACGAAGTCACGCCCGACAGCGTCGCCTTCGTGCAGGACTTCGGCTTCGGCGACGACCTGGACGAGGACGGCAACGAAGACAAGCTCGCGCCCAAGCTCGAGGCCATCCACGACTGCGCCATCGTCTATGTGGCCGCCATCGGCGGCTCGGCCGCCGCGCGCGTGGTGGCCAGCAAGATCCACCCGGTGAAGGTGGCCCAGCCCGAGCCCATCCTGGACATCCTGGAGAAGTTGCAGGAAGTGCTCAAGGGCACACCGCCGCCCTGGCTGCGCAAGGCGCTGCTCAAGGGCCAGGAGCGCAGCTTCAATTTCGAAGAACAAGACGACGAGGTGAAGTCATGACCGAAGCCGCCACCGCCGAGGCGCCCACCGACGAACAATGGCTGCAAGACGGGTTCGTGCGCGAGCTCGTCAAGCAGATCCGCGCGCAAGACACCCACGGCACCTGGGAGGGCAAGAGCGACCTGAAGCTGCTCGAGCCCTACATCCTCACCACCGAGCAGCGCCGCGCGATGCCCATCATGGGCGACCCCGATCCCGACACGCTGTGGCGGCTCGACCTGTTCCACAACGCCATCGGACTGGCCATCGAGCGCGGCACGAAATGCATGGTCTCGCCGATGACCAAGATGAGCCACGAAGGCTTCGGCCGCGCGGTGCTCACCACCGGCCGGCTGATCGTGGTGAACCGCCACCTGCGCGACGTGCACCGCTTCGGCTTCCCGAGCCTGGCCAAGCTGGCCGAGGCCGGCAACAAGCTGGTGGCCGAAGGCATCGCCATGATCGAGAAGTACCCGGAGGTCGCCCACTACGGGTGATGCACGACATGAGTGATCCAGACATCGACACCCTGAAGGCCGAGATCAAGAAGCTCAACGCCCGCGCGACGCAGGCCAAGATGGACCTGCACGACCTGAGCGAAGAGTTGCCGACCAACTGGCAGCGCATCCCCGAGGTCGCGCGCATCGCCCACGAGGCGCACTCGGCGCTGATGGATGCACGCAAGCGCCTGGAGCAAGGTTCATGAGCACCGCCAGCTTCACCGTCACCCTGCCTTCCGGCGCAAGCTGGACGCCGACCTTCGTCCAGCAGATCAACGAAGACAAATGCATCGGCTGCGGCCGCTGCTTTCGCGTCTGCCCACGCGGCGTGCTCGAGCTCGTGGGCCTGAACGAAGACGGCGAGCGCATCTCGCTGGACCCGGATGCCGACGAGGACGAAGAGTACGAAAAGAAGGTCATGACCATCGCCCGCGGCGAGCTGTGCATCGGCTGCACCGCCTGCGCCAAGATCTGTCCGAAGAAGTGCTACACCCACGCCGCCCATTCGCCCTCGATGGCTTGAGCATCGTGCTGGCGCCGGCCGTCGTGGCCCGGCGCCGCACGCGCGACGACGAGGTGCAGGATCTCGTCGCGCTGCTGCTCGACCATGCCGACCCTGGCGCGGGCCCGCCGCCCGAGGCCGCCCGGGTGGCCGAGACCGTGGCTGTGGCCTGCCTGGGCGACAACCACCTCTGGCAGGACCTGCAACTGGCTTCGCGCGCCGAGCTCTCGGCCCTGATGCGCCACTGGTTCCCGGCGCTCGTCGACAAGAACTACCACGACATGAAGTGGAAGAGGTTCCTCTACAAGCAGCTCTGCGAGCGCGAGGAGATCTTCATCTGCAAGGCGCCGAGCTGCGCGGTGTGCGCGGACCAGAGGGTGTGCTTCGGGCCGGAGACCTGAGCGGCGCACGCCAGCTCGAGCCTGGCGTGCGTGTCAGCCTGGAATCTCCGGCTCGACCAACCGGGTCAATTGTTCGAGCGACTCCTGCCAGCCCAGGTAGCACATCTCGACCGGGATGGCCTCGGGCAGCCCCTCCTGAACGATGTTCAGCTCGGTGCCGCACGACACCTGGCGCAAGGTGATCGTCGTGCGCATCTCACCGGGCAGGTTGGGGTCGTCGAAGGCGTCGGTGTACTGGATCCGCTCATTCGGGACCAGCTCCCGGTACTCGCCGCCGAAGGAGTGGGCCGTGCCGGACGAAAAGTTGGTGAACGACATCTTGTAGTTTCCGCCGACCCGGGCATCCATGTGGTGGACCTTGCAGGTGAAGCCGAACGGCGGCAGCCATTTGGCCATGGCGTCCGGGTCCAGGAACGCGCGGTAGAGGCGCTCCGCCTTGCAGCGAAGAACCCGATGAAGACGAACGGTGCCAGTGGCCATGATGAATCCTTTCGGCGGGTTGGATGGGCAGGGCCGCAAGGCGGCGCCTGTTTGCACGACGATCATCCACGCTCCAGATCGACAGTCGCCGCGTGCGCGGCCGTGTCCGGAGCCTGGCCGGATCCTTGCTTACGTCGCGTTGTGTAGTCAAATACATAACACCTTGTCGTAAAGTCGACAGGGTCGCTCCCGCCACCTCGCCTGCACGGAACTTCCCCATGTTGCTCGCCTTGCGCTCGATCCTGCTCATCGCCCTCGGTTCGGCCGGCGTTGCCCATGCCGCCGAGGTCCAGGTTGCCGTCGCCGCCAACTTCGCCGGCCCGCTGGCCCGGATCGCCGAGGGGTTCGGCGCGGCCACCGGCCACGCGCTCAAGGTTTCGTCGGGGGCCACCGGCAAATTTCATGCGCAGATCGTGGCCGGGGCGCCGTTCGAGGTGCTGGTGGCGGCCGACGACGAAACGCCGAAGCGGCTGGCCGCCGAGGGCCTTGCGGTGGCAGGCACCCAGTTCACCTACGCCATCGGCAAGCTGGTGCTGTGGAGCGCGCAGCCGGGCCTGGTGGACGACCAGGGGGCCGTGCTGGGGGCGGGCAAGTTCGCGCACCTCGCCGTGGCCAACCCGAAGACGGCGCCCTATGGCGCCGCGGCCGTCGAGGTGCTGAAGGCGCGGGGCCTGGCGGATGTGCTGGCGCCGAAGCTGGTGACGGCCGAGAGCATCGCGCAGGCCTATCAGTTCGTCAGCACGGGCAATGCCGAGCTGGGCTTCGTCGCGCTGTCGCAGGTGGCGGTCCCCGGCAAGCCGGTGGTGGGCTCGTACTGGCTGGTGCCGCCGTCGCTGTACGGCGCGATCCGGCAGGACGCGGTGCTGCTGAAGGCCGGCGAGAAGAACCCGGCCGCTTCCGCCTTGCTGGCCTACCTGAAGAGCGACGCCGCGAAGGCGGTGATCCAGGCCTACGGCTACGGGCTGTGAGCGAAGCCGACTGGATCGCCATCCGCCTGACCGCCGAGCTGGCGGCGGCGAGCACGGTGCTGCTGCTGATCGTCGGCACGCCGCTGGCCTGGTGGCTGGCGCGCAGCCGCTCGGCGCTCAAGCCCCTGTGGTCGGCGCTGGTGGCCATGCCGCTGGTGCTGCCGCCGACGGTGCTGGGCTTCTACCTGCTGCTGCTGATGGGCCCGCAGGGGCCGGTGGGGCAGCTGACGCAGGCGCTGGGCTGGGGGCGGCTGCCATTCACCTTCGGCGGGTTGGTGGTGGCCTCGGTGATGTATTCGCTGCCCTTCGTCGTGCAGCCGCTGCAGCAGGCCTTCGAGGCGATCCCCGAGCGCACGCTGGAGGCGGCGGCCACGCTGCGCGCCGGCGTGTGGGACCGGTTCTTCAGCGTCGCGCTGCCGTTGGCACGGCCGGGGTTGGTGACGGCCAGCGTGCTGGGCTTTGCGCACACGGTGGGCGAATTCGGCGTGGTGTTGATGATCGGCGGCAACATCCCCGGCGCCACGCGCGTGCTCTCGGTGGCGATCTACGACCATGTCGAGGCCTCCGAGTTTGCCGATGCGCACCGCCTGGCCGCGTTCATGGTGGTGTTCGCGCTGGTCGTGCTGGTCACGCTGTACCGGGTCAACCGGCCGCTGCGCCACGCGCCGGGCGAAGGGGCGGCGCCATGATCAGCGCGGCGCTGCGCCTCGCGCGCCCCGGCTTCACGCTGGATGTGAGCCTCTCGCTGCCCGAGCGCGGCGTCAGCGCGCTCTTCGGTCCGTCGGGCTGCGGCAAGACCACCGTGCTGCGCGCGCTCGCGGGGCTGGAGCGGGCGGCGGGCCGTGTCGCGCTCGGTGGCGAGGTCTGGCACGACGATGCCACCCGGCGCTTCCTGCCCACGCACCGCCGGCCGATCGGCTATGTGATCCAGGAATCCGCGCTGTTTCCGCACCTGAGCGTGCAGGGCAATCTCGACTATGGCCTGAAGCGCATCGCGCCGGCCGAGCGCCGCATCCCGCTCGACCAGGTGGTGGAGTTGCTGGGCATCGGCCCGTTGATGGCGCGCCGCCCGGCCACGCTGTCGGGCGGCGAGCGCCAGCGCGTGGCCATCGCCCGCGCACTGGCCACCAGCCCGCGCCTGCTGCTGATGGACGAGCCGCTGGCCGCGCTGGACGCGAAGCGCAAGGCCGAGCTGCTGCCGTACCTCGATCGGCTGCACGAGGAGCTGGCCATCCCCATCGTCTACGTCAGCCATGCGATCGACGAGGTGGCGCGGCTGGCCGACCACCTGGTGCTGCTGGAGGCCGGCCGCATCATGGCCGAGGGCCCGGTGGCCGACATGCTGGCGCGGCTGGACCTGAACCTGCCGCTGGGCGAGAGTGCCGGCGTCGTGCTCGACGGCGTGGTGGGCGAGCGCGACGCGCGCTGGCAACTCGCGCGGCTGGACGTGGCGGGCGCCGCGGGCTCCGCGTTCGGCCTGTGGGCGCGCGACCAGGGCCTGCCGCTCGGCCGCCGCGTGCGCGTGCGCGTGCTGGCGCGCGACGTGAGCCTGACCCGCGCGCCGCAGACCGGCACCAGCATCGGCAACCAGCTGCGCGGCACGGTGGAGGCCATCGCCGACGACGAGCACCCTGCGCTGGCCTTGGTGCGCGTGCGCGTGGGCGATGCCGACAACGGTGCCCCGCTGGTCGCCCGGCTCACCCGTCGCTCGGCCCACGCGCTGGAGCTGGCCCCCGGCCAGGCCATCTGGGCGCAGGTGAAGACCGTCGCGCTGATGGAGTAGGGGAGCCCGCCGTGGCCGATGGCTCGCTGCTCAGCGCCGACCTGAAACTCGCCGGCCGGCTGGATGCACGCTTCTTTGCGCTGCTCGAGGCGCTGGATGCCACCGGCTCGATCAACCGCGCCGCGCGCACCGCGGGCCTGAGCTACAAGGGCGCCTGGCTGCTGCTGGAGACGGCCTGCAACCTGGCCAACGAGCCCTTGCTCGAAACGGCCACCGGTGGCGCTGGCGGCGGCGGCACCCGCCTCACCCCGGCCGCGCACGGCCTGCTCGCCGCCTGGCGCGCCCTGCAAACCGAACACCGCGAGTTCCTGCGCACGCAGGAAGCCCGCCTCGCCCAACTGCCGGCCCTGGCCGGGCTGCTCCGGAGAATGTCGATGAAGACCACCGCCCGCAACCAGTTCGCCGGCACCGTCAGCGCGGTGGACATCGGCCCCGTGTCGGCTGAAGTCACGATCACGCTGAAGGCCGGCGACGAGATCACCGCCACGATGACCAGCGCCGCCGCCAAGCGGCTGAAGCTGAAGAAGGGCAAGGAGGCGCTGGCCCTGGTCAAGGCCTCGGCCATCGTGCTGGTGACCGACTTCGCCGGCTGGCAGCTCTCGGCGCGAAACCAGCTGGCCGGCACGGTGTCGCGCATCGAGAAGGGCGCCGTGTCGTCGCTGGTGATCCTCACGCTGCCCGGTGGCGCCGCCATCACCGCCAGCGTGACCAACGAGGGCGTCGAGGCGCTGGGGCTGAAGGTCGGTGCTCCTGCGACGGCAGTGTTCAAGGCCTACTCGGTGATGGTGGCGACGCAGGCATAGCGGGGGTGCGTGGTCGGGGCGATGCGCCGGCACTGAGCGCGACGGCCAGCATCACACAACCCAGGCCCAGCCACTGCCCCGGCCGGATCGTTTCGCCCAGCACCACGGCCGACAGCAGCAGCGCCGAGACCGGCAGCAATGCGGTCGTGAGCGAAGCTGCCGCGCCGCTGACGCGCTGGCTGCCGGCATACCAGAGCAGGAAGCCTGCCACCGTGGGCAGCAGCGCGTAATACGCCACGCCCCACAACGCCGGCGCCGACCAGGCGTGGGCCGGGCCACCGCGCGCAGCCAGCCACGCGGCCGGCAGCGACAACAGCAGGCCGCCCGCCGACATCAGCGTCGACAGGGCCAGCGGCGCCACGGGCTCGCGCAGCCGCTTGTTGGCGAGGATGAACACCGCCTCGCAGGCCACCGCAGCCAGCACCAGCGCATGGCCGCGCCAGTGCGCGGCGGCGGGTGCGCCATCGCCGCCGGCCAGGCTCACGGCGAGCACGCCGGCCGTGGCCAGCGCGATCGCGGTGGCCAGCCGTATGCTCGGCCGTTCGCCCAGGGCCAGCACCGCGAACAGGGCCGACACGGCCGGCAAGGTGCCCGCAATCACGCCCGCGTCGGCGGCGCTCGAGGCCGCCACGCCGAGGATCAGCAGCACCGTGTAGCCCACGCTGCCGGCGGCCGCCTGCACGAGCAGCAGCAGGGTGTCGCGCCGTCCCGGGCGGGGCATGCGCGCGCCGGTGGCGCGCATCAGGGCGAGGAACAAGGGCAGGGCCATCGCGTGGCGCAGGGCCGTCGCGAGAAAGGGCTCCATGTCCTGCCCGATGACCCGGCTGGCGACCACGGTGCTGCCCACCAGCACCATGGCCAGCCTGCAGTACAGCAGACCCTTCGTCGATTCCTGCATGAACGCTCCATCGTTTGATCGAGCGCGCAGTCTGTCCGGCGGCTCAGCGCCGGTCTTGAACGGAATTGCAGCTCAGCGCTGCAGGGCGCCGGGCGTGAATCCAAGCAGGTGGACGAAGGCGCGGGTCATGTGGCTCTGGTCTGCAAACCCGCAGGTGGCGGCGGCGCCGGCCAGGCCCGCGCCACGGGCGACGAGACCACGCGCGCGTTCGACGCGCAGCTGCACCAGCCAGGCGTGCGGCGGCACGCCGTAGGCCTGGCGGAAGCGGCGAATCAGCTGGAAGCGGCTCAGGCCCGCCTCGGCCGCGAGCGCGGCCAGTGTGGGCGGCTGCGCCAGGCTGTCCGCGAGGCGCTCGCGCGCGCGGGCGACTTGCCGGTCAGCCTCGGCTTCGCCGTCGCCCGTGCGCGGCAGCAACGTCGCATGGCGGGTGAGCAGTGGGGCGCAGGCCTGGGCCAGTGCCTCCTCGCAGGCCAGCACCGCGGCGGCATCGCTCGCGCCTTGCGCCTGCCACGCGTCCAGCCGCGCGAACAGCCTGCGCAGTGAAGCGGCCAGCGCGGTGTCGGCGATCACCGGCCGCACGAGTGCCAGGCCGTGACCAGCCGGCGCGCCCAGCTCGGCCGCCCATTCGTCCATCAACGCCGGCTCGAGGTAGACCATGTGCCAGCGCCGGTTCTGGCCGTCCAGCGGCCGGCCGTCGTGGACCTCGCCGGGGTTGGTGGTGATCACGTCACCCGCCACCGCCTCGACCGGCCCGCGGCCGCTGGCCGAGCGTTGCCCGCCGCGCTCGACCACGCCGATGCCGTACGTACCGTGCCAGTGGCGTGGATAGTGGCGCGCGCTGTCGATCCAGGTGCCGTACAGGCCGGGCCAGGGGGAGCGTGTCACGCGGCGGGTTTCGGGGGCGTCGGGCATGGCGGGGCATGGTCGCAGATCCAACAAAGCCGACATGTCCGGTGCGGCGGGTGGCGCGCCGCCGCATGCTGCGTTAGCGCGCCAAGTGCCTGATGCAGGCCATGTTTTGGCGATCGCGCGTTGATGGCACGGTCCATGCGATATCGGCTTCGTCACTGCTGTTGGAGCGCCTTCGATGGACCAAGCTGCCGCCAAGCCGATCTACCTGGACTATGCCGCCACCACGCCGGTGGATCCGCGGGTCGTGCAGCAGATGGTGCCGTACCTGTACGAGCAGTTCGGCAACCCGGCGTCGCGCAGCCACGCCTGGGGCTGGGCCGCCGAGGAGGCGGTGGAGATCGCCCGCGAGAACGTCGCGGCGCTGATCGGCGCGGATCCGCGCGAGATCGCCTGGACCTCCGGTGCCACCGAATCGAACAACCTCGCCATCAAGGGTGCGGCGCTGTTCCACCAGGGCAAGGGCAAGCACCTCGTCACCGTGAAGACCGAGCACAAGGCCGTGCTGGACACGATGCGCGAGCTGGAGCGCGCCGGGTTCGAGGTGACCTATCTCGATGTGCGGCCCGACGGTCTCGTCGACCTCGCCGCGCTTGAAGCCGCGTTGCGGCCGGATACCACGCTGGTCTCGGTGATGTTCGTCAACAACGAGATCGGCGTGATCCAGGATGTGGCGGCCATCGGCCGGCTGTGCCGCTCGCGCGGCATCCTCTTTCACGTCGATGCGGCGCAGGCCACCGGCAAGGTGGTGATCGACCTGGCCACGCTGCCGGTCGACCTGATGAGCCTGTCGGCGCACAAGACCTACGGCCCCAAGGGCATTGGTGCGTTGTACGTGCGCCGCAAGCCGCGCGTGCGCATCGAGGCGCAGATGCATGGCGGCGGCCACGAGCGCGGCATGCGCTCGGGGACGCTGCCGACGCACCAGATCGTCGGCATGGGCGAGGCCTACCGCCTGGCGCGCGAGGCGATGGGGCGCGAGAACGAGCGCATCCGTGCGCTGCGCGAGCGGTTGTGGGCGGGGCTGCAGGCGATCCCCGAGCTGCACGTGAACGGCAGCCTGGAGCGGCGCGTGCCACACAACCTCAACGTGAGCTTCCAGTTCGTCGAGGGCGAGTCGCTGCTGATGGGCATGCGCGGCGTGGCCGTCTCGTCGGGCTCGGCCTGCACCTCGGCCAGCCTGGAGCCGAGCTACGTGCTGCGCGCGCTGGGCCTGGCGGACGAAGTCGCCCACAGCTCGATCCGCTTCTCGATCGGGCGCTTCACCACCGAGGCCGAGATCGACGCGGCGGTGGCGCAGGTCACCCGCACGGTCGAGCGCCTGCGTGCGATGAGCCCGCTGTGGGATCTGCACCGCGCCGGCGTCGACCTCGCCACGATCGCCTGGGCTGAACATTGACCACACGGAGCACCACATGGCATACAGCGACAAGGTCATCGACCACTACGAGAACCCGCGCAACGTCGGCGGCTTCGACGGCGCCGACGAGGGCGTGGGCACCGGCATGGTCGGCGCGCCGGCCTGCGGCGACGTGATGAAGCTGCAGATCAAGGTCAACCCGGCCACCGGCGTGATCGAGGATGCGCGCTTCAAGACCTACGGTTGCGGCTCGGCGATCGCTTCGAGCTCGCTGGTGACCGAGTGGGTCAAGGGCAAGTCGCTCGACCAGGCGCTCGCGATCAAGAACACCGCCATCGCCGAGGAGCTGGCGCTGCCGCCGGTGAAGATCCACTGCTCGATCCTGGCCGAAGACGCGATCAAGGCCGCGGTGAACGACTACCGCTCGCGCCACGGCGGCGCGGTGGCCGAGATCCTCGAGCAACCCGCTTGCGCGCCTGCCGACGCAGCCGCCTGAAACCCGCCACGCCTGGAGAGAACACCATGTCCGCTTGCCAATCCCGCGGCAACCAAGCCGCCTCTTCGTGCGCCGACGCCGGCGCGTTGCCGCCGCGCGACTACCCGCTGCTGGCCGATGGCGCGCAGGCGATCGTCATCACCGATTCGGTCGTCGACAAGGTGGCCGAGATGCTGGCCGAAGAGGGCGACCCGGCGTTGCAGCTGCGCATCTTCGTCACCGGCGGCGGCTGCTCGGGCTTTCAGTACGGCTTCGCCTTCGATGACGAGAAGAAGGACGACGACGTGCGCGTCGAGCGCGGGCCGATCACGGTGGTGGTCGATGCGATGAGCCTGCAGTACCTGATCGGCGCCGAGATCGACTATGAAGACAAGCTCGAAGGCGCGCGCTTCGTGATTCGCAACCCGAATGCCAGCAGCACCTGCGGCTGCGGCAGCTCGTTCTCCGTCTGAAAGGGCGCGGCCATGTCGATCAGCGTGACACCGAAGGCGGCCGTGCAGATCCGCAAAGCGCTGGCCAAGCGCGGCGGCGGCGTGGGGCTGCGCGTGGCCATCAAGACCAGCGGCTGCTCGGGTTATGCCTACGCGCTGGAGTTCGCCGACGAGGCGGCGGCGGACGACCTCAGCTTCGAGAGCGAGGGCGTGCAGTTGCTGGTGGAGGCGCGCAGCCTGCCGATGATCGACGGCACCCAGCTCGATTGGGTGCGCGAGGGCCTGAACGAAGGCTTCAAGTTCAACAACCCGAACGCCAGCGCCACCTGCGGTTGCGGCGAGTCTTTCGCCGTGTAGGGCCGGCCATGGCCTTGCTGCAGATTGCCGAACCTGGCCGCGCGGCGGCCCCGCACCAGCACCGCCTGGCCGTCGGCATCGATCTGGGCACGACGAACTCGCTGGTCGCCACCGTGCGCAGCGGGCTGGCCACCGTGCTGCCGGACGAGCAGGGCCGGCTGCTGCTGCCCTCGGTGGTGCACTACGGCGAGGCCGGTGTCGTGGCCGTGGGTGATGCCGCCCGGGCCGTGGCGGCCATCGACCCGCGCAACACCGTGGCCTCGGCCAAGCGGCTGATCGGCCGGGCGCCGGCGGATGTGGCAGGCACCAGCTTCGGTTATGCGGTGGAGCCGCTGTCCGACAGCGCCGTGGGCGTGCGCACCCGCCAGGGCCTGAAGAGCCCGGTCGAGATCGGTGCCGAGGTGCTGCGCGCGCTGCGCCAGCGCGCCGAGGCCGCATTGGGCGGCCCGCTGACCGGCGCGGTGATCACCGTGCCCGCCTATTTCGACGATGCCCAGCGCCAGGCCACCAAAGATGCCGCGCGCCAGGCGGGCCTGAACGTGCTGCGCCTGCTCAACGAGCCGACCGCGGCGGCCGTGGCCTACGGGCTGGACGGTGCGGCCGAGGGCACGTACGTCGTCTATGACCTGGGCGGTGGCACCTTCGATGTCTCGGTGCTGCGTCTGGCGCGCGGCGTGTTCGAGGTGGTGGCCACCAGTGGCGACCCACTGCTGGGCGGCGACGATTTCGATCACCGCCTGGCGGCCTGGTTCGCGGCGGCCACCGGCGGCGGTTGGGGCGACGACGACATTGCCGCGCTGCGCGCTGCGGCGCGCGCCGCCAAGGAGGCACTGTCGGACCAGGCTGCGGTGCTGATGCAGTGCACACGAGCGGGTGGGGCGAGCGAAACCGCCACGGTCGACCGCGCGCTCTTCGATGACCTGACGCGCGACCTCGTCGATCGCACGCTGGGCCCGGTCAGGCGCGCGTTGCGTGATGCGCAGCTGAAGCCGGCCCAGATCGACGGCATCGTGCTCGTCGGCGGCTCGACGCGCATGCCGGCGGTGCGCGCGGCGGTCGAGAAGCTCTTCGGCCGCGCGCCCTACACCGGCATCGACCCCGACCAGGCCGTGGCGCTGGGCGCGGCGATCCAGGCCGACCAGCTCGCCGGCAATCGCGCCGGCGGCAGCGAGCTGCTGCTGCTGGACGTGAACCCGCTGTCGCTGGGGCTGGAGACCATGGGCGGGCTGGTCGAGAAGATCATTCCGCGCAACAGCAGCATCCCTGGTGCGCGCGCGCAGGAGTTCACCACCTTCAAGGATGGCCAGACGGCAATGGCGCTGCACGTGGTGCAGGGCGAGCGCGAGCTGGTGGCCGAGTGCCGCTCGCTGGCGCGATTCACGCTGCGCGGCATTCCGCCGATGGTGGCCGGCGCGGCGCGCATTCGCGTGACGTTCCAGATCGATGCCGACGGGCTGCTCTCGGTCAGCGCGATCGAGCTGAGCACGGGGGTGCAGGCCCAGGTGGAGGTCAAGCCCAGCTACGGCCTGGCGCCCGATGCGGTGGCCGGCATGCTGCAGGCCGCGCTGGCGAGTGCCGAGGCCGATGCCGCCGCGCGCATGCTGCGCGAGGCCGAGCTGGATGCCCGCCGCCTGCTCGACGCCACCGACGCTGCGTTGCGCGAGGACGGCGATCGCCTGCTGCAGCCGCGCGAGCAGTTCGACATCATCTTCGCGATGCAGGCCGTGGCCGATGCGCTGGCCGAATGTGCCGAAGGCGAGGGCCAGACGCTGGCAGAGCACCGGGCGCTGCGCGATCGGCTGCGCGACGCGAGCGACGGCTTGAACCGTGCCACGACGCCCTTCGCCGGCCGGCGCATGGACGAGCGGGTGCGCCAGGGCCTGTCAGGCCGCCGGCTGGACCAGATGGCGGCCTGAGCCATGAACACCTCCACGCTGGTCACCGTGCTCCCGCACGACGAGCTGTGCCCCACCGGCCTGCGCTTCGAGGCGCGGCCAGGCCGCAAGCTCGTCGACGAGTTGCTGGCCCACGGCGTGGCGATCGAGCACGCCTGCGAGAAGGTCTGCGCCTGCGCCACCTGCCACGTGCACCTGCGCGAAGGCGCCGAGTTCCTGGCCGGTGCCGACGACGAAGAAGAAGACCAGCTCGACGACGCCTGGGGCATCGACGCGCAATCGCGCCTGGCCTGCTGCGTGAGGGTCAAGGGCCCGGCGCTGGTGGTCGAGCTGCCGAAGTTCTCGCGGAACCACGCGCGGGAGCGCTGAGGTCGCGGGGGCGGATCCTGCCGGCCTGTGAATAGGTCGGTCGAGGTGGGGCTTGCCGCACTTGGTTGTGGCGGGCAGGGCGGTGGCGGTGCCCCCGTTCTCCGGCCCACCACGCGGGGCACCGTCGCGGCAAGGCACGGGCAGCCGCATCAACACGGTGGTGCCCTGGATGCATGGGAGGCTACCGCGAATGGGGCCTGCGCCCGGGGGCACCACCACCGCCCTGCAGGCACCGTCGTTGGCAGGCC
>NZ_DATFAN010000198.1:0-100657 GCF_035254525.1 Ideonella sp.
ACCCAGCTGGCGCAACTGGGCCGTGCTCAGGGCCAGTGGCGCGTGGGTGGCGTCGAGCACGACAAAGTCGTTGCCCGCGCCCTGCATCTTGGTGAAGCGAACACGCATGGGGCCGGATTATCGGCGCAGGGGCGCTCCCCCACGCGAATTGCACAAACTGCGGAGGCACCCTGTCAGACCTGACAGTGTCGGCGGCGCGTTCCTCGGAGAACAATGACCCCAAAGCGCTGTCATCGCAGCCGGCCGGGCGGTTTCAACACCGTACCGGCCGGTTTCATTTCCAGTGCCGGTCCGGGTTCCCGGGCCGGTCAACCGGGCCGGTCAATAGAGCTTGGCCTCGCCCGCCGGCCGCGTCTTGAAGCGCCGGTGCACCCACAGGTACTGCGCCGGCAGGCGGGTGATCTCGCTTTCGATGAAGGCGTTGATGCGCCGCGTGGCCGCCACCTCGTCGTCCGCGCCGGGGAAATCCACCCAGGGCGGCAGGAAACGCACGCGGTAGCCCTGCCCGCCCGGCAGCATCTCGGCAATGATGGGCTGCACCGCCAGGCCCATGCCGGCGGCCATGCGCGCCGGCGCCAGCAGCGTGGCGGCCGGGACGCCGAAAAAGGGCACGAAAGCTGCATCCTTGGCGCCGAAATCCATGTCCGGCAGGTTGAAGAAGACCGCGCCGCGCTTGATCGCGCGCACCAGCGGCAAGGCCTTTTCGTGGCGCGAGAAGATCTCGGCCCGCCCAAAACGCAGCCGGCCGGCGCGCATGCGGGCGTCGAACACCGGGTTGCTCTGGCGCTGGTAGATCGAGGCGACCTGGCGCGGCTGGTAGAGCTGCGTCGCCATGCCGGCCACGTCCAGCCCCATGAAATGCGGCACCAGCCACATCACCGGTCCGGCATGCTTCTCGGCGAAATCGACCTCGCCCTCGACGTGGATCAGCTTTTTCAGCCGTTCGGCCGGCGCCCACCACAGCAACCCGCGCTCGACCAGGCTGCGCCCCAGCCAGCCGAAGTGCTCGCGCACGAGCGCGGTGCGGCGCTCGGCCGGCCAGTCCGGAAAGCACAGCTCGAGGTTGCGCAGCGCGATGCGCCGGCGCCGACGCGCCAGCGCATGCAGCAGCGCACCGATCCCGCGCCCCAAGGCTGCCTGCACGCCCAGCGGCAGCCAGTGCACCAGCCACAACAGCGCCAGCACCACGCGTGCCGCCGCCTGTTCCCACCATGCCATTTCGGTACTCCTCGTTCTTCAGTCGCCCGGACGCGGCTTGCGCGGCGACTTGTAGCGGTTGTAGCCCCACAGGTACTGCGATGGCAGCGCGCGGATCGCGCGCTCCATCGCGGCGTTGATCAGGCTGGCGGCGGCCATGTCGTCGTCCGGCAGCGGGCCATCGACCGGCGCCAGGTGGATCGAGTAGCCCGCGCCGCGGGGCAGCCGCTCGCACCACGCCAGGCCGATCGCCGCGCCGGTCTGCTGTGCCAGCCGTGCGGCCAAGGTCATCGTGTAGGCCGGCCGGCCGAAGAACGGCGCCCAGACGCCCTGCCCCTCGGGCGGCACCTGGTCGGGCAGCAGGCCGACCATCTCGCCGCGCTTGAGCGCCCGCAGCATCTGCCGCACGCCGGACAGCGTGGCCGGGGCAGTGGCCATGTTGGGCCGGGCGCGTGCCGTTTCCTCGAGGCGGCGCAGCCAGGGCTTCCGGGCCGGCCGGTACAGCACGGTGATCGGCACCTCATAGCGCTCGGCGGCCGCCCGCGCGGCGACCTCGAAGCTGCCCAGGTGCGGCGTCAGCAGCAGCACGCCGCGGCCGGCCGCGAGCCCGTCCTCGATCACCGCCTGGCCCTGCCAGCGGACGCGGTCGCCCAGGCGCTCGCCCGGCGGCATGAACCACAGCCAGGGCGCCTCGGCCGCCATGCGGCCGGCCTCGGCCACCGAGCGCCGGCGCTCGGCATCGCCGATGCCGGCCAGCGCCGCATTGGCGGCCAGGCGACGGCGGTAGCTGGGCGACAGCGCCCAGGTGGCCCAGCCCAGCGCCGCGCCCAGCGCATGCAGCCAGGCGAGCGGCCAGCGCGACAGCCAGCGCAACAGCAGGGTCATCAAATGGCTCGGGTCTCTATAATTGGCGCTGTCGCCGAGTTAAGAGGACAACTTGCGGGGCGACGCGGGTGGTTTTCGACCGAACCCGCCGGGCCAAACCTTCCAGAATGGCCTGCCAAATGCCGCTAAAGCGTTCGCCGCTCTTGCCAGGTTGCCAAGTGGGACGACGCCAAGCCCGATTCGTGGGGCCCAGTCTCGAACCAGCAACCTGAAAGCAATTGAACGTGGCGAACGATTATCTCTTTACCTCCGAGTCGGTCTCGGAAGGCCATCCCGACAAGGTCGCTGACCAAATTTCCGACGCGATCCTCGACGCGATCTTCGAGCAGGACCCGCTGTCGCGCGTCGCCGCCGAAACGCTGTGCAACACCGGCCTGGTGGTGCTGGCCGGCGAGATCACGACCCAGGCCAACATCGACTACATCCAGGTCGCGCGCGATACCATCAAGCGCATCGGCTACGACAACACCGAGTACGGCATCGACTACAAGGGCTGCGCGGTGCTCGTGGCCTACGACAAGCAGTCGAACGACATCGCCCAGGGCGTCGACCGCGCGAGCGACGACTACCTGAACATCGGTGCCGGCGACCAGGGCCTGATGTTCGGCTACGCCTGCGACGAGACGCCCGAGCTGATGCCCGCGCCGATCTACTACGCGCACCGCCTGGTCGAGCGCCAGGCCCAGTTGCGCAAGGACGGCCGCCTGCCCTTCCTGCGGCCCGACGCGAAGAGCCAGGTCACCATGCGTTATGTCGACGGCAAGCCGCACTCGGTCGACACGGTCGTGCTGTCGAGCCAGCACGCGCCCGAGATGAGCGACGGCGCCAAGATGAAGCCGGCCTTCACCGAGGCGGTGATCGAGGAGATCATCAAGCCGGTGCTGCCGAAGGAATGGCTGAAGGATACGAAGTACCTGATCAACCCGACCGGCCGCTTCGTCACCGGCGGCCCGCAGGGCGACTGCGGCCTGACCGGCCGCAAGATCATCGTCGACACCTACGGCGGCGCCTGCCCGCACGGCGGTGGCGCGTTCAGCGGCAAGGACCCGACCAAGGTCGACCGCTCGGCCGCCTACGCCGCGCGCTACGTGGCCAAGAACATCGTCGCCGCCGGCTTGGCGCGCCAGTGCCAGATCCAGGTCGCCTACGCGATCGGCGTCGCGCGGCCGATGAACGTGACGGTCTACACCGAGGGCACCGGCGTGATCCCTGACGAGCAGATCGCCCACCTGATCAACGACCTGTTCGACCTGCGGCCCAAGGGCATCATCCAGATGCTGGACCTGCTGCGCCCGATCTACAGCAAGACCGCCGCTTACGGCCACTTCGGGCGCGAGGAGCCGGAGTTCAGCTGGGAGCGGACCGACAAGGCCGCCGCGCTGCGCGCCGCAGCGGGGCTGTAAGCACCGTCAGCGCCCCAGGATCCCCTTCAACAGATCCAGCGCCTTGGGCTTCTTTTCCTTCGCCGGCGCCGAGGCCTCGGGCGCCGGCTCTTCGGCTGCCCCGCCGCCCATGCCGGGCATGTCGGCCATGCCCAGCATCGCGCCGGTCACCGACTTCACGCGCAGCTTGACCGCCCACACCGGCTCCCAGGCCACCTTCGGGTCGCTCGGCCGTGGCGGGTGGGCCAGGTTCAGCTCCGAGCCGTAGGCGATCATGCGCAGCATCGCGCCCTCGCCGGGGAACACCCCCTTGGGCACGGTGCAGTGCGAGACGTCGGGGGCCAGCAGCACCTTCTCCTTCAACCAGCGATCCACCGCCGGGTTGGTCTGGTAATCCACCAGCCCGAAGCCCGTGTCGGGCTGCTCGCTCGACGTCCAGAAGACGGCGTCATTGCTGCCGCCGCCTCCGGCGCCGCCCATGCCGGCGATGAAGTAGGCGCGCGCGGTCGGCAGCGTGGCCCAGCTCAGCTCGGTGGCGCCATTGCCGTCGGGCTGCTGCTGCAGCTTCAAGGGCGGCATCAGGTCCTGCTGGGCAGGGATCTGGAAGCGGAAGTCCGCCGGCACGCCCTGCCCGCTGAACTGGTGCTCACCCACGAGCGAGGCTGGCGCGGGGACCATGCGCGCGTCGTCCGGCTGTGGCCAGACCGGGCGCCCCGGCGTGCTGTGCGTACCGCGCTGCGTGGCCCGCCGGGTGACGAAGAACTTCTGCAGGTCGGCGGGGCTCAGCGTGGCCATGTCGAGCACCTTCGGCTGGCCGGGGCGCACGGTGGCACCGCAGCCCCAGTACATCAGCAGGCGGCCCTTGGGGCGCTCGACCTCGCGCTCTTCGACGCGCTCGTCGCCGGGTTCGGGCGGCGGGCCCCCGGTGGCCGCGCGCGGCGACTGCAGCTTCAAGGCCGGTGCCATGAAGCCCGCCGGCACGCTCTGGCTGGCCTCGGCGAGGTTCGGGTTGGCGCGGGTGTACAGCGTCACGTCGACCCAGCGGCCGGCCTGGCCCGCCTGCGTGCGGCCGAAGCTGTTCTTCTGCGCGCCGCCGCCGCCGAACAGGCCACCGAGCATCTCCATCGGGCGGCCGCCGGTGCGGCCCTCGCCGCCCATGCCCATGCCGGGCATGCCGAAACCACTGAAGGTGGCCACATCGATCCAGGCCTGGGACTGGGGTGGCTGGACCACTTGGGCAGCCTCGACCGGGGTGAGGTGGCCGGCCGCGAACAGCGCCAGGGCCACCGGTGTCAGGTACACGGCACGCATGTCATCCCTCCTCCATCGCCGGCCCGCCCGGCTGGTCACGGCCACGCTACCAGTGACATGGGCCCGCCGTCTTTCCCTAGGTCAAACCGCATGGGCCGTGACGATGCGCACGGCGCAGTGTCGGTACACACTGTCATCCCCGCGACGCAAATCAAGCGGCTGCAGCATCGCTGCCCACGCCGCAAGGGCCGGCTGCGCTTCTTGCTTGCATGCTCGGCGCGGAACTGTTGCCGCATTGCCCACGGAGGAGACATGCACCCAGGCGTTCCCGCGCCGGCGTCAGTGCCGGCCCGCTTCGCTGCCATCGCCTTGGCAGCCTTTTCGGCGCTCGCGGCACCCGCGCACGCGCAAGACATGCCCAACGGCAGCGATCTGGCGCGCCGTGCCATCCACGTCTGTGCCGCCTGCCACGGCGAAGGCGGCCGCAGCCAGACCGCCGTGATCCCGGCGCTGGCCGGGCAGGCGCCGATGTACACCGCCCGCCAGCTGAAGGACTTCCGGGCGCAGCAACGGGCCGAGACCGACAACAGGGCCTACATGTGGGGCGTCTCGGCGCTGCTGGACGACGAGACGATCCAGTCGCTGGCCGACTACTACGCCGGCCAGACGCCGCTGGCCGGGCGCAGCCGGGCGAGCGCCGCGGTGCTGCGCGCCGGGCGCGACATCTTCGAGAACGGGATGCCCGCCAAGGGCGTGCGCGCCTGCGCCAGTTGCCATGGCGAGCGCGCCGAGGGCGCTGCCGGCTTCCCCCGCCTGGCGGGCCAGCACGCCGACTACCTGTTCAACCAGCTCAAGGTCTTCGGCACCCGCCTGCGCCCGCACGGCGTGTTGATGAAGGCGGAGACGGCCAACATGAGCCCGGTGCAGATGAAGGCGGTCGCCGCGTACCTGCAGTCGCTGTAGGCCGGTCGAACCGGAGCGCCCGCGCTGGCGGCGTCAGGCCGCGCGCGGGCGAACCAGCGCGGCGACCTTCCGGGCCTGCACGCGCGCGGTGTCGACGTCGGCGTCGTGCACCAGCGCCACGCCCATGCGCCGCTTGACGAAGCTCTCGGGCTTGCCGAACAGGCGCAGGTCGGCGTTCGGTACCGCCAGCGCCTCGGCCACGCCGTCGAACACCACCGCCTTCGCATCGACGCCGCCGTAGATCACCGCGCTCGCGCCCGGGCTCTTCAGCCGCGTGTCGACCGGCAGGCCGAGGATCGCTCGGGCGTGCAGTTCGAACTCGCTTTGCCACTGCGTGGCCATCGTGACCATGCCGGTGTCGTGCGGACGTGGGCTGACCTCGCTGAACCAGACCTGGTCGCCCTTGACGAAGAGCTCGACACCGAACAGGCCCTGCCCGCCGAGGTTGCCGGTGACGGCGGCGGCGATCTGCTGCGCGCGCTGCAGCGCGGTGGGCGACATCGGCTGAGGCTGCCAGCTCTCGACGTAGTCGCCGCTGACCTGCAGGTGGCCGATCGGCGCGCAGAAGTGCGTCTGCACGTGGCCGTCGGCGCCGACGGCGCGCACCGTCAACAGCGTGATCTCGTAGTCGAAGTCGATGAAGCCCTCGACGATCACGCGGCCATGGCTGACGCGGCCGCCGGCCATCGCGTAATCCCAGGCCTTGGCGATGTCGTCGGCCGAGTCGATCTTGCTCTGGCCCTTGCCCGAACTGCTCATCACCGGCTTGACGACGCAGGGATAGCCGACTCCCGGCTGCCCGTTCGCACCATCGATCGCCGCCTGCAGCTCGGCCAGCGAATCGCAGAAGCGGTACGGGCTGGTCGGCAGGCCGAGCTCTTCCGCGGCCAGGCGGCGGATGCCCTCGCGGTCCATCGTCAGCCGCGCGGCGCGCGCGGTCGGGATCACGCGCACCACGCCCTCGGACTCCAGCGCCTGCAGCACCGGCGTCGCGATGGCCTCGATCTCGGGCACGACCAGGTCCGGCCGCTCGGCCTCGATCAGCGTGCGCAGTGCCGCCGGGTCGCTCATCGCGATCGTGCGGGCATGGTGGGCCACCTGATGGCCCGGTGCGTTGTCGTAGCGGTCGACAGCGATCGTCTCCACGCCCAGGCGCTGCAAGGCGATCAGCACTTCCTTGCCCAATTCGCCGGCGCCCAGCAGCATCACGCGCAAGGCGGCGGTCGACAGAGGTGTTCCCAGTGGTTTCATGGCAGGCCCGGCAATCGAGAAGCCGACATTGTCACCCCCCACGAAGCGGGGCCGCAGACCCCCTTTGCTAGGGATGTGACCGCCCCGATCACATTTCTACAGTGCGCGCCATGGGGTCGACGCGGCTGGGCCACGGCGACAGCTGTCGATGTCACCGGCGGCACCTGCCCATGCCATGTGACACCTTGATGATCAAGCAACAAAGGAGTCCAGCATGAAGTTTGTTCGCACCTGCATCGCCGTGGCAGCGATGAGCCCGATGTTCGCGATGGCCGCTCTGAGCCCGGGCCAATGGAGCGTCGGCGGCATCCAGCAGATCTGCCTGACCGGCGGCGGCACGTGGTATGGCACCACCTTCTCCGGTTGGGGTGGCGCCTGGACGCCCACTCCGGTGGCCAAGAACTATCACATCTACGGCAACTACTCCGGCGGCGCCGGCAACGACTCGATGGTGATCAGGAAGAAGACCAACACCGGCTCGTGGACCGAATGGCGCGACGACCTGTCGTTCCAGACGGTGCTCAGCCCGGTGACGCTGACCTTCGTGAAGGCCGTGTGCGATCCCCCGGCGCTGGCCCCGCAGGGCGGCAAGGCCAACCCGCAGCAGTAGGCACGCGCGCAGCGCACGGGCCCTGGCCCGTGCCAGTGATGCAGGCGCCCGGCCCACAGGCCGGGCGTTTTCGTTGGAGGTGGCGCGGCCCGAGGCATCATCGCGGCCATGCCACGCCCGCTGACCCTCGACGAGCTGCGCCACCACGCGATCGCCCGCAGCCTGTTCTCCCCGACCACGCTGCCGCGCGCGATCGAGCGCCTGGGCTTCGTGCAGGCCGACCCGATCCGCGCCCCGGCGCGTGCACAGGACCTGACCTTGCGCCACCGTGTGGCCGGCTACACCGCCGGGGAGCTCGAGCAGCGTTACCCGCGCCTGACGATCGAGGAAGACTATTTCGTCAACTACGGCTTCCTGCCCCGGCGCCACCTCGCGCTGATGCACCCGCGCACGCCGCGCACTGTCTGGCCGGCTTCGCGCTGGAAGCAGGCGCACGAGGTGCTTGCCTTCGTGCGCGAGCACGGCGCCGTGCACCCGCGCGAGGTCGACGCGCACTTCGCCCACGGCAAGACCCGCAACTGGTTCGGCGGCTCGTCGAACGCCAGCACGCAGCTGCTGGATGGCATGCATTACCGCGGCCTGCTTCGCGTCGCGCGGCGCGACGGCGGCGTGCGCGTCTACGCGGCGCGCGACACGCCCGCCCCGGTGACCGACCCGGCCGACATCCACGCCCGGCTCGATGCGCTGGTCGACCTGGCGGTCGCGAAGTACGCGCCGCTGCCCGCCGCCAGCCTGGGCCACCTGCTCAGCCTGCTGCGCGGTGGTGCGCCGCAGTGGCGCGGCGAGCGGGCCGGCACGCTCGCCCGGGCCAAGGCGCGGCTGCCGCATGCACGCATCGACGGTGTCGACTGGTACTGGCCGGAAGGCGAGAACCCCGCCTCGCGCCGCTACGCGGGTGAGAAAGGCGCGCCCGAGCGGGTGCACCTGCTGGCGCCCTTCGACCCGGTGGTGTGGGACCGGCGCCGCTTCGAGCTCTTCTGGGGCTGGGCCTACCGCTTCGAGGCCTACACGCCGGCGCCGAAGCGCCAGCTCGGCTATTACGCGCTGCCGCTGCTGTGGCGCGACGAGGTGATCGGCTGGGCCAACGCGGGCGTCGGCGCGGGCCGGCTGCGGCTGGACTGCGGCTACGTCGCCGGCCGCGCGCCAAGCGACCCGCTGTTCCGCCGCGCGCTGGACGAGGAGCGCCAGCGCCTGGCCGACTTTCTCGGCATCAGGGCCTGAGCTCGATTCAGCGCGCCGCCAGCAGCGCGGCGGCCACCTCGGCAAAGCCTTCGCCCCGCTCGCCGCGGGTGACCCAGGCCGGCTTGACACGCAACTCGCGCCAGAAGCGCGCGATGTTGGCCACGCCCACCGACAGCGGTAGCCGCTCGAACATCATCTGGTCGTTGGTGGAGTCGCCGACGTAGAGCCAGTCGGCCGGCACGAACGGTCGGCCGGTGAGCGCGGCCACCGCCCATTCGGCGGCCGACCACTTGCTGTGCGTGCCGATCCAGCCGTTGACGTGGATCGAGCTGACCGTCGCGGTCAGCCCGTGCGAGCGCATGACCTCGCACACCGCGTCGATCTGCGCCGGATTCAGGTGGGCGAACTCGCTGTGGTCGACCGCGATGTCGGTCAGCCGGCCGGCGCTGTCGTGCGCCAGCGTGGCGCCCGGCACCTCGCGCAGCACGGCGGCTGCGCAGGCCTGCAGCCGCTGCCAGTTCGCGGCGCGCTCGGCCGGACCCTGCGCGAAGTCGCGCTGCAGCGTGCCGTCGGCCGCGCGGCGCAGCATCACGCCACCGTTCTCGGCCACGATGCCCGCCACCGGCCAGGCCAGCGCGAAGGGCTCGCTCCAGCCGGCCGGGCGGCCGGTGATCGCGATGACGGGCAGGCGGGCGCGCGCCAGCGCGTGCAGCGCCGACATCGCCGCCGGCTCGATCGCGCCGTCGCGTGTCAGCGTGTCGTCGATGTCGGTCAACACACCGGCGACGCCGGCCAGATGGGCCAGTCGCTCGGCACTCGCCGGCGGCCAGGGTGTGGCGCCGGGCAGGTCCGGGTTCAGGTCGGGCATGGGCGTCAGTGTCCCATGCTGAAATCCGCCCACGATGAACCCACCGCCGCGCTTCGGCCGGAGCCTGCTGCCGCTGTGGGCGCTGGACCCGGCCATCACCTACCTCAACCACGGCACCGTCGGCGCCACGCCGCGCGCGGTGCTGGCCGCGCAAGCGTCGCTGCGCGACGAGATCGAGCGCCAGCCGGCCCGCTTCCTGTTGCGCGAGCTGACCCCCATCGGCGTGCAGGGCCGCGCCGGCGGCGACGGGCCACCCGGCACGCCGCACCACCGCATGCGCGCCGCCGCAGCGGCGGTGGCCCCCTGGCTGGGCGTGACCGGCGACGACCTGGTCTTCGTCGGCAACGCGACCAGCGGCGCCAACGCGGTGCTGGCCTCGTTCCCGCTGGCACCCGGCGACGAGGTGCTGGTCACCAACCGCACCTATGGCGCGGTGGCCCGTGCCGCCGCGCACCATGCGGCGCGGTCCGGCGCGCTCACCCGCAGCGCCGCGCTGCCGTTCCCGGTCAGCGACCCGGCCGTGCTGGTCGACGCGCTGCGGCAGGCGCTGACGCCACGCACCCGCCTGGCCGTGCTCGACCACGTGAGCCCCGAGACGGCCCTGATGATGCCGCTGGCCGAGATGGCCGCGGCCTGCCACGCGCGCGGCGTCGCGGTGCTGGCCGATGGGGCCCACGCGCCGGCGGCGATCCCTGTCGACATCCCGTCGCTCGGCGTCGATTTCTACACCGCCAACCTGCACAAGTGGGCCTTCGCGCCGCGCAGCAGCGCGATCCTGTGGGCCGCGCCCGCGTGGCGCGAACGGCTGCACCCGCCGGTGATCTCGTGGGGCCTGGGCCTGGGCTGGCACGCCGAGTTCGACTGGGTCGGCACGCACGACCCCACGCCCTTCCTCTGCGCGCCGGCCGGCCTGGCCTTCATCGATGACGCGCTGGGCGGGCGCGACGCGCTGTGGGCCCACAACCACGCGCTCGCCTGGCGATCGGGCGAGCGCCTGACGGCCCGCTGGGGCTTGGCGTGGACCACGCCGCGGGCGATGGTCGGCAGCATGGTCAGCCTGCCGCTGCCGGCGGCGCTGGGCCGCGGCGCCGAGGCGGCTGCCGCGCTGAAGGACTGGCTGCTGTACGAGCGCGCGATCGAGGCGCAGATCCTGGCGATCGACGACGGGCTGTGGCTGCGCATCTCGGCGCAGGCCTATGTCGACGACGAGGACATCGAGCGCCTGGCCGCCGCCATCGACGAGCGCATCGCCAGCCGCTAGAATGGCGGCCTCGTTCCGAGGAGCGTTGCAAGGCCGACCCTACCGGCCCCAGGCTCGGAACCCTTCATTTGCAACGGCGCTCACCCGCACCGATGGTGTCGTGGGTGAGCTTATCCACCAGAGTCAGCTCAGCACGCCGCGCGTCGATGCGGGTCGAACCTTTTGTCCGACCGGAGACCCCGACATGAACGCTGCCGTTCTGAAACCCGCCACCGACCACGCCATTGCCGACCCCAAGCTCGCCGACTGGGGCCGCAAGGAAATCAGGATCGCCGAGACCGAGATGCCCGGCCTGATGGCGATCCGCGAAGAGTTCGCCACCAGCCAGCCGCTGAAGGGCGCGCGCATCACCGGCAGCCTGCACATGACGATCCAGACCGCCGTGCTGGTCGAGACGCTGCAGGCCCTGGGCGCGCAGGTGCGCTGGGCCTCGTGCAACATCTTCTCGACGCAGGACCACGCCGCCGCTGCGCTGGTGGCCCAAGGCACGCCCGTCTTCGCCTACAAGGGCGAGACGCTGAAGGATTACTGGGACTACACCCACCGCATCTTCGATTTCGGCCCGGCCGGCAGCGACGGTGAAGGCCCGAACATGATCCTCGACGATGGCGGCGACGCGACGCTGCTGATGCACCTGGGCCAGCGCGCCGAGAAGAATGCCTCGGTGCTCGCCAACCCCGGCAGCGAGGAGGAGCGCGAACTCTTCGCCGCGATCAAGGCCAAGCTCGCCACCGACAAGACCTGGTACAGCCGCAAGAGCGCGCAGATCATCGGCGTGACCGAAGAGACGACGACCGGCGTGCACCGCCTGGCCGAAATGAGCGCCAAGGGCACGCTGCTGTTCCGCGCGATCAACGTCAACGACTCGGTCACCAAGAGCAAGTTCGACAACCTGTACGGCTGCCGCGAGAGCCTGGTCGACGGCATCAAGCGCGCGACCGACGTGATGATCGCCGGCAAGGTGGCCGTGGTGGCCGGCTACGGCGACGTGGGCAAGGGCTCGGCGCAGGCGCTGCGCGCGCTGTCGGCCCAGGTCTGGGTGACCGAGATCGACCCGATCAACGCGCTGCAGGCCGCGATGGAAGGCTACCGGGTCGTGACCATGGACGACGCCTGCAGCCAGGCGGACATCTTCGTCACCTGCACCGGCAACAAGGCCGTCATCACGCACGAGCACATGGCGAAGATGAAGGACCAGGCCATCGTCTGCAACATCGGCCACTTCGACAACGAGATCGACATTGCCTCGCTCGAGAAGTACGAGTGGGAAGAGATCAAGCCGCAGGTCGACCATGTGATCTTTCCCGATGGGAAGCGCATCATCATGCTGGCCAAGGGGCGCCTGGTGAACCTGGGCTGCGCGACCGGCCACCCGAGCTACGTGATGTCGAGCTCGTTCGCCAACCAGACGATCGCGCAGATCGAGCTGTTCACCAAGCCCGCGGCCTACGAGGTCGGCAAGGTCTACGTGCTGCCCAAGCACCTGGACGAGAAGGTCGCGCGGCTGCAGCTGAAGAAGCTCAACGCCAAGCTGACCGAGCTGACCGACGAGCAGGCGGCCTACATCGGCGTCAGCAAGACCGGCCCGTACAAGCCGGACACGTACCGGTACTGATCGCACCGCGATGCGTGCCGATCATCTGCTCGTTGCCCAGGGCCTCGCGCCCACCCGGTCGGCCGCGCAGCGGCTGATCGAGCGCGGCGCCGTGCGCTGGCTGGGGCCGCGCGGCTGGACGGTGCCGAAGAAGGCGGGCGACGACCTGCCCGAGGGCTGCACCATCGAGCTGACCGACGACGCCGAACTGCGCTGGGCCTCGCGCGGCGGCCTGAAGCTCGAGGGCGTGCTGCGTGATGTGTCCAGTCAGAGCGGCCTGCAACTCGCCGGCGCAGTGGTGCTCGACATCGGCCAGAGCACCGGCGGCTTCACCGATGTGCTGCTGGCCGCCGGTGCGGCGCACGTGGTGGGTGTCGACGTGGGCCACGGCCAGCTGCACCCGCGGCTGGCCGCCGACCCGCGGGTCACGGCGCTCGAAGGCGTCAATGCCCGTTCGCTGACCCGCGAGCAGATCGGCGCCGCGATGCCGCCGGCCGGCTTCGACCTGATCACCGGCGACCTGTCCTTCATCTCGCTGACCCTGGTGCTGCCGGCCCTGGTGCCCCTGCTGGCGCCCACCGGAACGCTGCTGTTGCTGGTCAAGCCGCAGTTCGAGCTGCAGCCGGTCGACATCGGCAAGGGCGGCCTCGTCAAGAGCCCGGCCGCCTACGGCCATGTCGAGGCCCGCTTGCGCAAGGCCTGCGGTCGCTGCGGCCTGCAGGTCGTGGCCTGGCGCGACAGCCCCACCACCGGCGGCGACGGCAACCGCGAGTTCTTCATCGAGGCCCGCCTGGCCCAAACTCCCCAGACCACTTCATGACCGAACCCACCCCACGCACGCCGCCGCGCGTGCCGATCAGCTTCGAGTTCTTCCCGCCCAACACCCCCGTGGGCAGCGAGAAGCTCAAGACCGTGGTGCAGGAGCTGGCCACCGTCGGGCCCGAGTTCTTCAGCGTCACCTACGGCGCCGGCGGCTCGACGCGCGAGAAGACCCTGGCCACCGTGCGCGACATCGCCGCGGCCGGCTTCGAGGCCGCGCCGCACCTTTCCTGCGTCGGCTCGACGCGCGCCGGCATCGCCGAGATCCTGGCGACCTACCGCGCGCAAGGCATCCACCGCATCGTCGCGCTGCGCGGCGACCTGCCCAGCGGCACCGCGACCGCCGGCGAGTTCCGCTATGCCAGCGAGCTCGTCGCGTTCATCCGTGAGACGCAGGGGCCCGACTGGCACATCGAGGTCGCCGCCTACCCCGAGTACCACCCGCAGCAGCGCTATGCCCGGCGCGACCTGCAGTTCTTCGCCGACAAGGTGCGCGCCGGCGCCACGTCGGCGATCACGCAGTTCTTCTTCAACCCCGACGCCTACTTCCACTTCGTCGACGAGGTGCGCGCGATGGGCGTGGACGTGCCCATCGTGCCGGGCATCATGCCCATCCACAACTACGCACGCATCGCGCAGTTCGCGGCGCGCGACGGCATCGAGATCCCGCGCTGGGCGGCGCTGAAGATGGAAGGCTTCATGGACGACACCGCCTCCATCCGCGCCTTCGGGCTCGACGTGGTGACGCGGTTGTGCGAACGCCTGATCGGAGGCGGCGCCCCGGGCCTGCACTTCTACACGCTGAACCAGAGCGCGCTGACGCTCGAGATCTGCCGCCGCCTGGGGCTCTGATGTCGTCCTGAGCACAGCCCGAGTGCTTTGCTCGGGCACCTGTGGTGCGCACGCATCGCAGCGCGCGAACGCTTGCTGACCCAGGTCAAAACGGCACCGAGGCAAGGGCCTTTGCCCGGTGCCTATTGCGACACGGCAATAGACAGCAGGCCCTCCTTGGGTGCAATGGCTGCATGGCCCACCGGCCGTGATTTGTCCGCCATCTGCAACCAAGAAGGAGTGTTCCCGCCATGAAGCGTCAACTCGTCGCGCTCGCCGCCATCGCCGCCCTCAGCCCCCTGGCCGCGCAGGCGCAGGATACGGGCGACTGGATCGTCCGCGCCCGCGCGGTCAGCCTGAGCTCGGAGAACAACGACGACACCGGCCTGGACCTGTCGATCAACGACAAGGTCATCCCCGAAGTCGATATCAGCTACTTCCTCAGCCCGAACTTCGCGCTCGAGCTGATCCTGACCTATCCGCAGAAGCACGACGTGAAGTCGGCCGGCGCGAAGATCGGCACCTTCAAGCACCTGCCGCCGACGCTGACGGCGCAGTATCACTTCACCGGCATGGGCTGGCGCCCCTACGTCGGCCTGGGCCTGAACTACACCCACATCTCCGACGTGAACTGGGACCCGGCCGTCGAAGCCGCGCTGCAGCCGTCGCTGAAGAAGGACAGCTTCGGCCTGGCCGCACAGATCGGCGCCGACGTGCCCGTGGGCGGCGGCTGGCTGCTGAACGTGGACGTGAAGAAGGTGCAGATCGGCACCGAGGTCTCGTCCTTCGGCGCCAAGGTCGGCGACTTCAAGGTCGACCCCTGGCTGGTCAGCGTCGGTTTCGGTAAGCGCTTCTGATCGGAAGCCACCCTTGGGGCCGTCGATCGGCGGCCTGGCCCGTGGTGCATGGGGGTGCGGGCCGGCGGGCGACCTTCGGGTCGCCCGTTTCATTGGAGAGCGTCGTCAATCCTGCCGGCCTGAGGCGACTTCCCGCAGCACGTCGAGCATCGCCTGCGCGCCGGGCGACAGCGTGTGCTGCCGCCGCGTGACGATGCCGTAGGCATCCAGCCGCAGGCCGGGGTCGATCGGCAGCACGGCCAGCGTGCCGGCATCGAGCTGCGCCCGCACCACCGCCTCGGGCAGCGCGACGATCATGTCGCTCTGCACCAGCAGGGCCAAGGTCAGCGGCAGGGCCGTGGTCTCGACCGTCTTGTGCGGCAGGTCCAAGCCGTGCGAGACGAACATCGCGGTGATCCGGTCGCGCAGGATGCTGCCGGCCGGCGGCAGGATCCAGCCCTCGTCTGCCAGATCCACCACGGCCAGGCCCTCGCGCCCGCACAGCGGGTGCCCGGCGCGCGCGATCAGCCGGTGCGGCTCGTCGGCCAGCGGCTCGAACGACAACTCGCCGACCGCTTCGTGGTCGAGGATGCGGCCGACGACGAAATCGAGCTGGCCTGCGCGCAGGCGCTCGACCAGCGGCTTGCTCGCATCGACCTCGATGGCGACGTGCACCCGCTCGTGCCGCGCCTTGAGCATGCGCACCGCCTGCGGCAGCAGCGAGGTTGCCGGCGTCAGCACGGTACCGATCGAAACCCGGCCGCTCATGCCCGACAACAGCTCCATCACCTCCTGGTGCGCGAGACTCATCTCGGCCAGCGCAGCGCTGGCGCGGCGGATCATGACCTCGCCGTACCAGGTCGGCGAGACGCCGCGCGGCAAGCGCTCGAACAGGGTCACGCCCAGCGTTTCCTCGAGCTCGGACAGCAGCTTCGAAGCGGCCGGCTGGGTCAGGTTCGCAGCCTCCGCGGCGCGCAGGATGGACTGGTGCTGGCCGAGTTCCTTCAGCAGCACCAGGTGCCGGGTCTTCAGACGCGAGCGGATGAAGCGGTCGGAGCGCGGATCGGTCATGGTGCCGTGCACGGAGGAGCGCTTCGTCGCGTGCCAGAAGCAGTCAGTATAGGCAAGCGGCGGTGCCCGTGGGCTGCCTCTGGGGCGGCGATCTCAGTCGTCGAACAAGGCATCGGCCAGGCCAGTGATGCCGGGCAGGTGCAGGTGGAAGAGCCCGCCGGACGCCGGCGCCTGCGCGAGTTGTCCCGCGCTCATCTCGGCCCGCGCGCTGGCCACCATCAAGTCGTGCAGCCCCGGGCCGCCGAACGCCGGGCAGGTGACATGCGGCGCCGCCAGCGCGACGCTCATCAGGCGCTCGCCCTGCGGCGAGTAGCGCACGACGCGGCCGGCGCCCCACTGGGCGTTCCACAAGCAGCCGTCACTGTCGACCACCGAGCCATCCGGCCCGCCTTCGGCCGGGTCGACGCAGGCGAACTCCCGCAGGTTCGCGACCCGGGCCCGCTCGGCGTCGTAGTCGCACTGCAGGATGCTGCCCTGGGCGGTGTCGGCGAAGTACATGGTGCCGCCATCCGGGCTGAAGCAGATGCTGTTGGCGATGCTCACCGCCGGCAGCGCCAGGCGCCGCAGGCCCGCGCGGCGCGAGTACTGGTAGAAACCGCAGATCGGGCGGCGCTCGGGCGCCCCATTGAAGGTGCCGAACACGAAATTGCCGCTGCGGTCGGTTCGGCCGTCGTTGATGCGCGTGCGCGGTTCGGCGGCCTCGACCGGCATCAACGGCGACGTCTCGAACCGGTCGCCGTTCTCGCGCCCCCAGGCCAGACCCTTGGCCAGGCCCAGCAGCAGCCGGCCCGAGCGGCACAGCGCGAACGAGCCCAGCCGGTCCGGCAGCGCCCAGCGGCGCGCGGCGCTGCCCGGCCCGGCCCACGCATGCAGGCAGCTGCCCTCGATGTCGGTCCAGAGCCAGCGCGCGCCCGCCGCGTCCCACAAGACGCCCTCGCCAAGCGTGCAGCGCTGGTCCAGCGCGAGGGTGGCCGTGGTGGATGTCGCCAGGTTCATCGTCTGCATCTTCCAAGTGTCTGCCCGGCCGGCTTGCGGCTGCTGGGCCGAACGCGCGCCTTCAGGCCCGCCAGGCGCGCACGAAGGCCTGTGCCTGCGCACGGACCTGTTCGACCCCTCGGCCCGGCGCATACAGCGCCGAGCCGAGGCCGAAGCCGCTGGCACCGGCGCTGCGCCAGAGAGCCATCGCCTCGGGAGTGATGCCGCCCACCGGCAGCACCGCGACCTCGCGCGGCAGCACCGCGCGCCAAGCCTTCAGTGCCGCAGGCGCCGAGGCCTCGGCGGGAAAGAGCTTGAGTGCATCGGCCCCGGCGGCCAGCGCGGCAAAGGCCTCGGTCGGCGTGGCCACGCCGGGCAGGCACAGCAGGCCCTCGGCCTTGGCCGCCGCGATCAGCCGTGTGTCGGCGTGCGGGCTCACCACCAGTTCGCCGCCGGCCGCGCGCAGGCACACCACGTCGTCATGGGTCATCACGGTGCCGGCACCCAGCACCACCTCGGGCGGCAGTGCAGCGCGCAGGGCCGCGATCGATTCGAAGGGCCGCGGCGAATTCAGCGGCACCTCGATCAGCACGAAGCCCTCGTCGACCAGCGCCTGACCGATCGCCGGCGCCTCCTCGGGCGTCAGGCCGCGCAGGATGGCCACCAGCGGCAGGCGGGCCATCGCGTCCTGGAAACGGCGCGCGCGCAGCGGAATATTGCCGGTCGGGCTTGGGTTCATCGTGAGTCCTGTCGTGTCGTCAAAGCCAGCCGGCGGCCGCGGCCTGTTGCCACAGCCCCGCCGGCGCGGTGTTGCCGATGGTCGCGGCGCCGTCGACACCGTAGCGCTGCAGCCCGCGGCGGTAGCGTTCGCACAACGTGGACTCGCCGATCAGCACCAGCGGCTGGCCCGGCTCGGCTGCGTCGAGCCCGGCGAGCAGCTCGTGCCCGATCAACAGGCCGGAGAGATAGTCGCCCAGCCCCTCGGGTGGGCAGGCGCCGAACAGGCCCAGCGTGCGCACCGAGAACAACTGGCGCCCCAGGTCGCGCCCGCCAGCCTGGCGTGCGGCATCGAGCCCACGGTCGAAGTCCTCGCCCTGCAGCTGCGCCGCGGGCGCGGGGGCCATCAACCGGCCCAGCACCGAGTGCTGGCGCAGCACGGCATACAACTCGCCCGTCATGCGCGTCGCGAAATCGACCACCTGGCCGCCGCGCAGCCGCACCCATTTCGAGTGCGTGCCGGGCAGCACGAGGGTCGAGCGCGGCGCCAGATCCGGCCGCGTGGCGAGCGCGCCGGCGAGCTGGGTTTCCTCGCCGCGCATCACGTCGGGCGCACCGTCGGCGCCGCGGCAGCGCAGGCCCGGCAGGATCTTCAGCTCGGCGCCGTCGAACGGCACCGTCACCGCCTGCGCGTGCAGGCCAGCGATGTCTGCCGGGCACTCGGCATAGGGCGCCTCGCGCCAGCCGTGGGCGCTGCCCACCATGCCGCAGGCCAGCATCGGCAGGCCCGGCTGGCGGCGCAGCCACTCGCCGACCAGTTCGCGCAGCGCAGTCTCGAAACGCGGCGCGCTCGCGTCGAGCGTCGAGGCGCCGGCATCGCTGCGGCGCTCGGCCAGCACCTGGCCGCCGTCGCCGAGCAGGAAGGCGCGCAGGCTCGTGCTGCCCCAGTCGATCGCCACCAGGCGGCCCGGCAATGCGCTCATCACCACTCCGCCACGCTGCCGTCGGCATGGCGCCAGACGGGGTTGCGCCAGTCCGTCGCGCGGCGGCTGGCCTCGATGACCCGCTCTTCGTCGATCACCACGCCCAGGCCCGGCCGCTCGCTGGCCGCCACATAGCCGTCGCGCACCGCGAAGTCCTCGCGGTTCTTCACGTAGTCGAGCAGCTCGGCATCGCTGTTGTAGTGGATGCCCATGCTCTGCTCCTGGTAGACCGCGTTGTGCGACACGAGGTCGACCTGCAGGCAGGCGGCCAGCGCCACCGGGCCCAGCGGGCAGTGCGGCGCCAGCGCCACGTCATGCGCCTCCGCCATCGCGGCGATCTTCACGCATTCGGTGATGCCGCCGGCATGCGACAGGTCGGGCTGGATGATCGCAATGCCGCCGTGGGCGAAGACGCGCTTGAAATCGAAGCGCGAGAACATGCGCTCGCCGGCGGCCAGCGGGATCGCCGTGGCCTCGGCCAGCCGGGGATAGACCTCGGCCTGTTCCGCCAGCACCGGCTCTTCGACGAACAGCGGGCGCAGCGGCTCGAGCTCGCGCAGCAGCACCTTGGCCATCGGCATCGCCACGCGGCCGTGGAAATCGATGCCGAAGTCCACGGTGTTGCCGAAGGTCGCGCGGATCTGCGCAAATTTCTCGACCGCAGCATCGACGGCCGCGTGGCTCGCGACCATGCCGAATTCTTCGGTGCCGTTCATCTTGAAGGTATCGAAGCCGAGCTCGCGGGCGCGGCGGATGCCCTCGACCACTTCGGCCGGCCGATCGCCACCCACCCAGCAGTAGGTCTTCATGCGGTCACGCACGCGGCCGCCGAGCAGCTGGTACACCGGCACGCCCTGCGAGTGGCCGAGGATGTCCCACAGCGCCTGGTCGATGCCGGCGATCGCGCTCATCAGGATCGGGCCGCCGCGGTAGAAGCCGCCGCGGTACATCACCTGCCACAGGTCGTTGATGCGGCGCGGGTCCTGTCCGACCAGGTAATCGGACAGTTCATGGACGGCGGCTTCGACGGTGCGTGCTCGGCCCTCGATGACCGGCTCGCCCCAGCCCACCAGGCCGGCGTCGGTCTCGATCTTCAGGAACATCCACCGCGGCGGCACGCGGTAGGTCGTGAGCTTGGTGATCTTCATGGATGACGAGCGTAGGCCGCCCCGGCCTGCGGCGGAACTGCGGATTTGCGCGCCACCTATGTGAAATCGATATGCCAGGGCACGCCTCGCGCGCCCGCCCCGGCACGTGCAGCACGCTCAGCCGCGCTGCCAGGCCACCCCGTCTTCGGTCAGCAGCGCATCCAACGGCACATCGTGCGGCTCGGCCTCGAGCCAGGGCACGTAGCCGTGTGCGTACCCCAGCCCTGCGGTGACCGGCCGCGGCTGCAGCGCCGCCAGCGTGCGATCGTAGAAGCCGCCGCCATACCCCAGCCGCACGCCGCCCGGCCCGTAGCCAACACACGGCACCAGCAGCAGCTCGGGGTGGAACTCCTCGGTGTCCTTGGGCTTGGGGATGCCGTAGGCGTCCTCCTCCATCGGGCAGCCGGGGTACCAGACGTGAAAGCGCAGTTGCCGGGTCTCGCGGTCCATCACCGGCAGGCCGATGCGGCGTTCCTCGTGGCCTTCGCTCCAGCGGTACAGCGCCGGCAGCGCGTCGAACTCGCCCTTGATCGGCCAGTAGGCGCCGATCGTCTTCTCGTGGCGGCTGATCAGCCAGACCTGCAGCACCTCCTGCAGGTGCGCGGCGCGCTGGTGCCGGTCCAGCAAGGCCATGCGCTCGGCCTGCAGTTGCTTGCGCAGGCTCGCCTTGTCGCGCGAGGGCTCGAGGTTCAGTTTGAACGGCAGCGTCATGCGGCCCCCTTGGCGCTGCGCGCCGTCCCCCCGCGGGGGAATTCGCCCTTGAGGCGGCTCTTCGTGCTCATGACCCGATTTTGCAGCCGTCGCGGCGATGGACGTGACAGTTGAATGAACGGTCATTTCGGTTTCGTCAATGCTGCGTTGCGCCGCTTTGGCTTGGTGGATTGGGGGTAACTACCTAGAGTCGCGGCTTCCCACGACCGGCGGCTTTCGCCCACCTATCACCATGACCCTGCACACCCGCACCCTCGCTCCGATCGCCCTCGCCCTGGCCTCGCTCGCCGGCGCCGCGCAGGCCCAATCCGCGGTCACCGTCTACGGCCGCGTCGATCTGTCGCTGGCCCAGCAGGCCGACGCCGTCGATAACAAGGAAGTGCGCAACGGCTCGGGCAGCCGGCTCGGCTTTCGCGGCACGGAAGACCTGGGCGACGGCCTGAAGGCCGTGTTCCAAATCGAGCACCGCTTCAACGCCGACGACGGCACGCAGACCAAGTCGGCCTTCTGGGACGGCAAGGCCATCGTCGGCCTCGAAGGCGCCTTCGGCCGCGTGACGCTCGGCCGCGAGGAGAACCCGGCCTACACCTACAGCCAGTCCCCGGCCGATCCATGGGCCACCGACACGGTCGCCTCCAACGGTTCGATCATCAGCGGCCGCATCGGCACGACCCGCTACAGCAACTCGGTGAATTACCGCTTCTCGGCGGCGGGCTTCACCGCCGCGGCGCAGATCGCCGAGATGGACGGCAATGCGCCCGCCACCGGCACCGCGACCGACCGGCCGTACAGCCTGGGCGGCGCCTGGGCCGGCGGCCCGATCGTGCTCGGCGTCGGCTTCGAGAACCCGGCCGACGAGAACGACCACTGGGCCACGGTGAACGGCAGCTACGACTTCGGCATCGTCAAGCTCGGCGCCTTCTTCGGCACCGGCCGCGACGGCAACGACCAGAAGCAGCGCGCCTACCTCGTCTCGGCCACCGCGCCGATCGGCAACGGCCAACTGCGCGCCAGCTGGGGCGAGCTGAAGAACCGCGACACCGACGTGATCCGCGACCGCCAGTTCGCGCTCGGCTACCACTACGCGCTGTCCAAGCGCACGACCGTGTATGCCGATGTTGTCCACGAGGGCCGCGACAACATGGCCGACAACCTGAAGACAACCGGTTACGACATCGGCATCAAGCACAACTTCTGATTGCCGAACACCCGAGTTCAGAGATCTCCGTCGTGCCGCCGCGTGGGGACGCGGCATCCGCACGGGCCGAGATGTTGGGGCCACCCTGTTCGGGCGGCCCCTTTTTTCTTCCTACACTCGCGCCATGGCCGCCCCTGTGCCCGAGATCGTCGCCTGGTGCTGCGAGCTGCTCAGCCCGCTGGGAGCCGTGCGTGCCAAGCGCATGTTCGGTGGGCACGGTGTCTATCTGGACGAGGTCTTCATCGCGATCATCGTCGGCGACGACCTGTTCCTGAAGACCGACGCCGAGAGCCGGCCGGCCTTCGAGGCCGCCGGCTGCCGGGCGTTCGAGTACCGGTCGGCCGAGGGCCGACAGGTCGCGCTGGGCTACTGGAGCGCGCCGGCCGACGCGATGGAGTCGCCCGCGCAGATGCTGCCCTGGGCGCGGCGGGCGCTGGCTTCGGCGCTGCGCGCCAGGGCCAGCAAGCCGCCGGCCAGACCGCGCGCGCCACGCGCCAAGCCGGCCGCCAAGGGCGCCACCAGGGCGCCCGCCAAAGCCAACGGCCAGCGCTGAGCAGGCTCCGGGCGCCAGACCAGCCAGGCCGGCTCGCCCAGGCGCCAGGCTTCGGCGGTGACGACGTCGCCGCGCGCCAAGCGCAGCTGCTGGCCGGTGGCCAGCACATGGTCGTCGGGGTCGCCATCACGGGTGATCCAGGTCTGGCCCGCCTGGACGGTGATCCAGCCCGCATCGCGCGCCACCCAGCGGCGCGCCCCCGGCAGCGCGAGGCTGGTGGGCTCGTCCAGCGAGGGCAGGGCCAGGCCAGCGAAGGAATGCGTGCTCATCATCAATCTCCTTTGCTACGGGGAGGACCTCCCCGATGGCCTGCATCATGCGCGACGGCAGGGGTTTGCACCAATGCTTTCGAGGGCATCGATTGATCACACTGAGTCATGAATAAACCGAGCCACCGGCCACTTTCGCTGGATTTCCTGCGCAGCTTCGAAGCCGTCGCCCGCCGCCTGTCGTTCAGCGCCGCGGCCGAAGACCTGCACCTGACCCAGCCGGCGATCAGCCGCCAGATCAAGAGCCTGGAGGAGGAACTCGGCACCTCGCTGTTCAACCGCGGCACGCGCCGCGTCGAGCTCACCAGCGCGGGCCACAGCCTGCTGCGTGCCGTCGAGCCGATGCTCGGCCGGCTCGACGCCACGGTGCGGCAGATCCGCATCGCGCAAGGGCGGGCGCAGATCAGCCTGTCGACCTTCCCGTCGTTCGCCACGCTGTGGCTGATGCCGCGCCTGACCGACTTCGAGCGCCGCCACCCGGGCATCGACATCCGCCTGTCGGCCACCGACCGCCTGGCCGACACCGACGACCCCGATCTCGACCTGCTGCTGCGCCACTGCCGCCCCGAGCAGGCCCCGCCCGGCGCCGAGCGCATGTTCGGCGAGGTGCTGACCCCCGTCGTCGGCGCCCGCATGGCCGATGCCATCGCGCGCGGCGACGCGCCGCCGCTGAGGCAGCCAGCCGACCTGGCCGAGCACACCCTGGTCGAGGTCGAGGACCACACGCCGAGCGCGCCGACGCTGGCCTGGCCGGTGTGGCTGGCGGCGCAGGGCGTGGCGCACCTCGAGCCGCGCCGCTGGTACAGCGTCAACTTCAACCACCAGCAGATCCAGGCCGTGGTGGCCGGCCAGGGCGTAGGCCTGGCCTGGCTGCCGATGGTGCACGACGCGCTGGCCCGCGGCGAGCTCGTCGAGCCCTTCGGCACCCGGCTGCGGCTGCGCTCGCCCTACGCCTACTGGCTGGTCCCGCTGGATCACGCGGGCAGCCGCGCGCCCCGGCCCGAACTGGCCGCGCTGCTCGATTTCGTGCGCCAGCATGCGGCCGTCACCCGGCGGGCGATCGGCGAGGGGGAAGTCGGTCAGTGATGCGCGGGCGTCATCGCCGCCATCACAACTCGGCATCACCGGCGCCCGTGTCGGCGTCTAGCATGGCGGGCCCTCTCAACACCTCGACCGCGCCATGCAGCTCTACATCGGCAACAAGAACTACTCGTCCTGGTCCATGCGCCCCTGGGTCGCACTGCGCCAGTTCGGCATTCCCTTCAAGGAAGTGATGCTGCGCTTCGACGGCCTCGGCCCGGAGTCGCGCTTCAAGCAATCGCTCGCCAAGGTCTCGCCGGCAGGCACGGTGCCGGTGCTGGTCGACGACGGCTTCGCCGTCTGGGACACGCTGGCGATCGCCGAGTACCTGGCCGAGAAGTTCCCCGCGCACGCGCTGTGGCCGCGCGACGTGAAGGCCCGTGCCCGCGCGCGCAGCCTGTGCGCCGAGATGCACGGCGGCTTTCGCGCGCTGCGCTCGGCCTGCTCGATGAACATCGAGGCCTCGCTGCCGGCGATCGGGCAGCGCATCTGGGCCGAGCAGGCCGCCGTGCGCGACGACCTCGCGCGGCTCGTCTCGGCCTGGGAAGACGCGCTCGCCGCGTCCGGCGGCCCGTTCCTGTTCGGTGCCTTCAGCATGGCCGATGCCTACTTCGCGCCCGTGGTCAGCCGCATCCGCACCTACGGCCTGCCGCTGCCTGCCGACGCGGCGGCCTGGGCCGAGCGTGTGTGGGCGTCCGACGGCGTTTCCGCCTGGGTCGCCGAGGCCCTGGCCGAGCAGGATTTCGTCGACTTCGACGAGCCTTACCGCCGCTCCCGCGCCGATTGAGTACAGTGCCCGCATGCTCCGTTCTCCCCTGGCGCGCGCTGCTGCCGTCTGCCGCGCCGCGCTCGTCGGCGCGGTGCTGGCCTGTGCCCTGGCACCGCTGGCCGCGCAAGACCGCGATGACCCGATCCGCGCCGCGCGCGAGGCCTTCGGCAAGAAGGACAAGCTGCGCCTGGCCACACTGCGCGCCCAGGTGCTCGAGGCCAAGCACCCGCTCGCACCCTGGGTCGACTACTGGGAGCTGAACACCCGCCTGACCGAGGCGCGTGTCGACGAGGTCGAGGCCTTCTACCGGCGCTGGCCCGGCAGTTATGTCGAAGACCGGCTTCGCAACGACTGGCTGCTCGAGCTTGGCCACCGGCGCGACTGGGAGAACTTCAGCCGCGACCTGCCGCGATTCAGGATGAACGACGACCGCGAGGTCGCCTGTTACGCCCGGGTCGCCGAATTCCTGGCGCCGAACGCCGGCCCGCAGGCGGCCGCCTCCCAGGCCGCGGGCGCGCTGGTGCTGCCCTCGCCGGAGTTGCGCGATGCCGGCAAGCGCGCCTGGATGGCCCAGACCCTGCCCGACGAGGGTTGCCAGCTGCTCGCGCAGACCTTCTACGACGCCAGGCTGATCACCGGCGACGAGGTGCTGCGCAAGCTGCGCCACGCGACCGAGCACAACCGGGTGAAGCTCGCACGCCAGACCGCAGCGCTGCTCGGCGAGCCGGCGGCCAAGGCGGTCGGCGAGCTGTTCGACAACCCGGCCCGCTACCTCGCGGCCAAGGCCAGCAACATCGGCCACCTGCGCATGGAGCTGGCCTCGCTGGCGCTGGCGCGCATGGCCGCGAACGACACCGACACCACCGCCCGGCTGCTCGATGACCGCTGGGCCGCCGAGCTCGGCGCCGAACACGGCGGCTGGGCCTGGGCCCAGCTGGCCAAGCAGGCCGCGATGGCGCTCAAGCCCGAGGCGGTCGACTACAGCCGCAAGGCCTGGGATGCCCTGGCGAAGAGGGATCGCGCGCAGCCCGACTGGAGCGACGAGACGCTCGGCTGGATGGCCCGCGCCGCCCTGCGCAGCCAGCGCGACGGGGCCGAACGATGGCGCCTCGCCCAGCGCGCGATCGACGCCATGAGCGCCACCGAGCGCAACGACCCGGCCTGGCAGTACTGGCGCGCCCGCGCGCTGCAGGCGCTGGCCAAGCCGGGGGAGGCCGGCGACGCGGCGCGCGCCGAAGCGCGCCAGGCGCTGCTGGGCCTGTCCGACCAACTCCACTTCTACGGCCTGCTCGCCGCCGAGGACCTGGGCAGCCCCCAGGCGCTGCCGGCGCGCGGCACCCCGCCGAGCGAGCCCGAGCGCGTGGCCGCCCGCGCCCTGCCCGGGCTGCAGCGTGCGCTGGCGATGATCGACGCCGGCCTGCGCAGCGAAGGCGTGCGCGAATGGAACTTCACGCTGATCGGCATGAGCGATCGCGAGCTGCTTGCCGCCGCGCAGATCGCCTGCGAGCGCGAGGTCTGGGACCGCTGCATCAACACCAGCGAGCGCACCAAGGCCGAGGTCGACATCGACCAGCGCTTCCCGCTGCCGATGCGCAGCGACGTGCTGGCCAAGGCGAAGGACATCGACCTCGACCCGGCCTACGTCTACGGCCTGATCCGGCAGGAGTCGCGCTTCGTGATGAGCGCTCGCTCGGCCGTCGGCGCATCGGGCCTGATGCAGATCATGCCGGCCACGGCGAGGTGGACCGCCAGGAAGCTGGGGCTGGATTTCAAGCCCGCGATGCTGTCGGACCGCGACACCAACCTGAAGCTCGGCACCGCCTACCTGAAGCTGGTGCTGGACGATGCCGGCGGCTCGCAGCCGATGGCCGCCGCGGCCTACAACGCCGGGCCGAACCGGCCGCGCCGCTGGCGCGAGGGGCCGGTGCTCGAGCCGGCGATCTGGGCCGAGAACATTCCGTTCAACGAAACACGCGACTACGTCAAAAAGGTCTTGACCAACGCCACGGTCTACGCGAGCCTGATGAGCGGCAAGCCGGCCTCGCTGAAGGCGCGGCTGGGCGCACCGATCGGGCCCCGCACGGCGAGCGCGCCGCCACTGGACCCGGAATTGCCCTGAAAGCGCGCAGGAGGCTGCCATGGCGGAACCTGCAGAGATCCGATTTGCCAGCGGGCACGGCGCACCGCCCGGCTACTGGCTGCTGCTCGGCGGCACCGGCTTCGTCGGCCGCACGCTGGCCGAGATGCTGTGCCGGCCCGGGCACGACGAGGGCCCCTGGCTGCTCGCGCCGACCCGACACATGGGGCATGGCCTGGCCGCGCTCGGCGCCTTGCCGCGGGTCGACGTGATCGAGGCCGACCTGTACGACGACGTGGCGCTCGCGCGGCTGGTCGCCGGCGCCGCGGCGGTCGTCAACCTGATTGGCATCCTGCACGGCAGCGACGATGACTTTGAGCAGGTGCATGTCGCGCTGCCGCGCCGCCTGGCCGCCGCCTGCCACACCGCCGGCGTGCGGCGGGTGGTCCACATCAGCGCGCTGGGCGCCACGGCCGACGCGCCTTCGCGCTACCTGCGCAGCAAGGCCGCCGGCGAGGCCGCCTTGCGAGAGGCCGGCCTCGACCTGACGATCCTGCGCCCCTCGCTGATCTTCGGCGCGGGCGATCATTTGCTGAACCTGTTCGCCGCCGTGCAGCGGCTCGCGCCGATCGTGCCGCTGGCCGCGGCCGATGCGCGCTTCCAGCCGGTCTGGGTGGACGATGTGGCCGAGGCCCTGGCGCGCTGCCTCGCGCGGCCCGAGACCATCGGCCAGACCTACGAATGCACCGGCCCCGAGGTGATGACGCTGGCCGAGCTGGTGCACGCGGCCGGCGAATTCAGCGGCCACCCGCGCCCGGTGGTGGCGCTGCCGCCGGCGGTGGCGAAGCTGCAAGCGCTGCTGATGGAATGGCTGCCCGGCGAGCCGCTGATGACGCGCGACAACCTGGCCTCGATGCAGGTGCCGAGCGTCGCCCACCCCGGCATGCCGGGGCTCGCGGCCCTGGGCATCCAGCCGACGCCGCTGGCCGCGGTGGCGCCCGGGGTGCTGGGCGGTGGCGCCGGCAGCGCACGCCTGGGCAGCTACCGCGCCCACCACGAATGAAGCGTTACATCGTCGGCGGCGCAGTGCGCGACGCGCTGCTGGGCCGCCCGGTCAACGACCGTGACTGGGTCGTCGTCGGCAGCACGCCCGAGGCCATGGTGGCCGCCGGCTACACCCCCGTCGGCAAGGATTTCCCGGTCTTCCTGCACCCGCAGACGCACGAGGAGCACGCGCTGGCGCGCACCGAGCGCAAGACCGCGCCGGGCTACCGCGGCTTCGTCGTGCATGCCGACCCGGCGGTGACACTGGAAGACGACCTGCGCCGCCGTGACCTGACGATCAATGCCATCGCCCAGGACGAGCACGGCGCGCTGATCGACCCCTACGATGGCCGGCGCGACCTGGAGGCCAAGGTGCTGCGCCACGTCAGCGAGGCCTTCGCCGAAGACCCGGTGCGCATCCTGCGGCTGGCGCGCTTCGCCGCCCGCTTTCACGATTTCAGCGTCGCGCCAGAGACGATGGCGCTGGTGCGGGAGATGGTCGAGGCCGGCGAGGTCGACGCGCTGGTGCCCGAGCGCGTCTGGCAGGAGCTGGCCACCGGCCTGATGGAGCCCAAGCCCAGCCGCATGCTGCAGGTGCTGCGCGAGGGCGGCGCGCTGGCGCGCCTGCTGCCCGAGGTCGAACGGCTGTACGGCGTGCCGCAGCCCGAGGCGCACCACCCCGAGGTCGACACCGGCCACCACCTCGAGCTGGTGCTGGACCAGGCCGCGGCGATGGACGCCCCCTTGACTGTGCGCTTCGCCTGCCTGTGCCACGACCTGGGCAAGGGCACGACGCGGCCTGACGAGTGGCCGCGCCACATCGGCCACGAGGGCCGCAGCGAACGGCTCGCGCGTGCGCTGGCCGCGCGGCTGAAGGCGCCGACCGAGGCGACCGAGCTGGCGGCGGTGGTGGCCCGCGAGCACACCAACATCCACCGCGCCACCGAACTCGGCCCGGCCGCGCTGCTGCGGCTGATCGAGCGCTGCGATGCCTTCCGCCGCCCGGAGCGCTTCGCCCAGGCCCTGCTCGCCTGCGAGATCGATGCGCGCGGCCGGCTCGGGCTGGAGCAGCGCGACTACCCGAGCCGCCCGCTGCTGACCCGCGCCTTCGAAGCGGCCGCCGCCCTGCCGACCGCCGACGTCGCCGCCGCCGCGATGGCCCGCGGCGCGCAAGGCGAGGCGATCGCGAAGGCGATCCACCAGGCGCGGGCGCAGGCCATCGCCGCGGCGCTGGCGTGCGAATCCGGCGCGTGAGCCGCGTCGGTGAGGGCCATCACAGACGATGCAGCCGGTCCCCCTCGGCGAAGCCAATCGGCTCGAAGGCCAGCCCCGGCGTCGCGAAGCCGATCACCTTGAAGAGCTCTCCCATCTCATGCTCGGTGATGAGCTTCTGCGCCATCGCCCGCTCGCGCAGGTCGGCCGCCTCGAGCAGCGGCGCGATGCCGCAGTTGATCAGGAAGCGCGCCTGGCTGGTGTAGCCGATCACGTCGAGGCCGGCGTCCTGGGCGGCGATCGCGATGCCCGTGAAGTTGACGTGGGCGGTGATGTCCTTCTGGCCGGGGTCTTCGAGGGGGTCGGCATCGGACAGGTGGGCCCGGTGGCACATCAGCGTGCCGCCCACGCGCTGCGGGTGGTAGTACTCGGCTTCGGGAAAGCCGTAGTCGATGAAGAAGGCCGCGCCCTCGGCGAGGTGGCCGGCCAGGCTGGCGACGAAGGCCTCGGCCTGGGCGTGGATCTCGGTCACCGTGCCGGGCAGGAACGGCCCCTCGTGCGGCGGCCGCAGCCCGGTCGGCCGGTCTTCGAAGGCGAGGCCATCGCCACGGCATGCGACGCCGCGCTCTTGCCACTGCGCGCCGTCGAAGTGCAGCAGCTGCACGGGCATCGCATCGAGCACTTCGTTGCCGAGCACCACGCCGCGCATCTGCTCGGGCCAGCGCTCGGCCCATTGCACGCGCTCGCCGAACCTCGCCAGCCGCGCCTGCTGGCGCGCGCGCAGCTCGGCCGAGACCTCGATGATGGTGTAGCGGGCAAAGGCGTGGCCCATCGCCGCCAGGCCATCGAGCACCGATTCGGCCAGTGCCCCCGAGCCGGCGCCGAACTCGAACACCTCGTCGGCATCGGCCCGCTCGAGCACCTGGGCCACCTGCGCGGCCAGCGCGCGGCCGAACAGCGGCGAGAGCTCCGGCGCGGTGACGAAATCGCTGCCGTCGGCCGGCATGCGGCCGAGCTTGACCCGCGCATTGGCGTAGTAGCCCAGGCCCGGCTCGTACAGCGCGAGCGCCATGTAGCGGTCGAAGGGCAGCCAGCCGCCCGCCTCGGCGATGGCCGTGCGAATGCGCGCCAGCAAGGCGTCACCGCCGCCGTGGGGGGCGCCCGATACACTGAAGGCTTCGCGTGCTGGCATCGGCCGATTGTAGGAAGCGCGCCCTGCCCTCACCCTTTCCAACCACCCCCATGATCGACGCTCCGCCGCTGGACTGCGTGGTGATCGGCGCCGGCCCGGCCGGTTGCAGCGCCGCGTCCTGGGCCGACCAGATGGGCCTGCGCGTGGCCGTCGTCGACCGCGCCGCCGCGCCCTGCGCCACGCTGGCCGCGCTCGACTTCGCGCAGGACTGGGTGCTCGGCCACCCGCAGGAGCCGCTGCGCTCGATCGGCACCCGCCTGGCCTCCCATGTGCGCCAGCGGCCCGGCATCGCCTGGCAGCTCGGGACCACGGTGAACGGGCTCGTGCGGCGCGCGGGCGGCTGGGAGGTCGCCCTGGCCGATGGCCAGGCCCTGCACGCGGCCGCGCTGATCGTCGCGACCGGCGTGCGGCCGCTGCGCCCCGCGGCCTATTTCGCCGGCGACGCGGTGCCGATGGACGCCCTGGCCTTGACGGCCCGGCGCGCGACACTGCCGCCAGGGCGCGTGCTGCTGCTGGGCGGCGGCGACAACGCGCTGGAAAACGCCAGCTACCTGGCCGAGCGCGGCCATGCCGTCACGCTGTGGACGCGCGGCGACTGGCAGGGCCAGGCGGGGCTCGTCGCCGCGCTGGCGCGCTACCCGGCCATCGTGCAACGGCGGCACACCCCCGTGCCCGGCACGCTGCGCCCGCTGCCGGGCGGTGGGTTCGAGACCCGCTCCGAGGCCTTCGGCACCGAGGCCTTCGACGCCGTGGCCGTGCTGTTCGGCTACGAGCCCGAGCCCGCGCCGTGGGACTGGTTGAACCAGGCCCTGGCCTCGGCCGACGAAACGCATGCGCCGCTGCGCCCGGGCCAGCCGAGCGAGGCGCTGGGTGTCTACGTGGCCGGCGATGCCGCGGGCCGCTGGCACCCGTGCGTGCAGACGGCCCTGGCCGACGGCGTCGTCGCGGCGCGGCAGGTGGCGGCGTTCGTGCACCCCGACACCGGGGCGCGCGCGGCGGCCACGTCCAAGGCCCCGCTGTCGATGCTGAACAGCCAGATCCTGCAGCTCACCGGGCTGCGCTTCGGGGCCAACCTCGGCGTGCTGGCGCACGAGCGCGACGGGCCGCAGCCGATCCAGGTCGACGCCGAGCTGAACCTCGGCGAGCAGCCCGCCCTGCCGCGCGACGCGGAAATTGCGCACGTGCTGGACTACCGCAAGGTGCGCCAGATCATCATCGACGAGTGCACCGCCGAGCACACTGACCTGCTCGAATCGCTGCTGGCCAAGCTGTGCGTGCGGCTGATGCGCCTGCCCGGTGTGCTGGGCGTGCGCATCCGCGTGGCCAAGCTGAAGATTTTTGATGACTGCGAGGTCGCCATCCGCTGTGAAGCAGGCGTGTGGTGACGACGACCATGGATACAAGCACGACGATGACCGAGGCAACGGCCTCCACCACGGCCGCCGAGAAGAAGGCCGCCTTCGAGATCAACAAGCTGAGCAAGCGCCTGCACCGCCAGGTCGGCCAGGCGATCGCCGACTTCAACATGATCGAGGACGGCGACAAGGTCATGGTCTGCCTGTCGGGCGGCAAGGACAGCTACGCGCTGCTCGACATCCTGCTGAACCTGCAGCAGCGCGCCCCGATCCGCTTCGAGCTCGTCGCCGTCAACCTCGACCAGAAGCAGCCGGGCTTCCCGGCCGAGGTGCTGCCGAACTACCTGCGCTCGCGCGGCGTGCCCTTCCACATCGAGACGCAGGACACCTACTCGATCGTCAAGAAGCTCGTCCCCGAGGGGCAGACGATGTGCAGCCTGTGCTCGCGGCTGCGCCGGGGCATCCTCTACCGCGTCGCCAAGGAGCTGGGCGCGACCAAGATCGCGCTGGGCCACCACCGCGACGACATGGTGGTCACGCTGCTGATGAACATGTTCTTCGGCTCGCGCATCAAGGGCATGCCGCCGAAGCTCGTCAGCGACAACGGCGAGCACGTCGTGATCCGGCCACTGGCCTACGTGGCCGAGACCGACCTCGAGCGTTGGGCCGCGCACCGCCGGTTCCCGATCATCCCGTGCAGCCTGTGCGGCAGCCAGGAGAACCTGCAGCGCGTGCAGACCAAGAAGATGATCCGCGAGTGGGACAAGGCCTACCCCGGCCGCATCGACAACATGTTCAGCGCGATGGGCAACATCACGCTGTCGCACATGATGGACCGCTCGCTCTATCCGTTCCAGACGATCCGCGCGACGGGCCGGCCCGACCCCGCCGGCGACAAGGCCTTCGATGAGGACGACGAAAGCTGCGCCACGCCGGCCGGCGGCGTCAACTCGGCTGAACCGCAGGTCGTTCAATGGGGTCTGACGCAGCAGGTACCGGCCTTGCCGGTGGAACCACAGGAGTGAGCCGATGAACACCACTGTCCGCCCCGCCGGCCGCGACGCTGCCCGCTGGAGTTGCGCCGTCGGCGCGGTCCTGATGGCGGCCTCGCTCGCCGGCTGCGCCTCGCTCAAGACCTTGACCAGCGAGGTCAGCACCTTCGGCAACTGGCCCGCCGGCCGGCCGGCCGGCAGCTACGTGATCGAGCGCCTGCCCTCGCAGCAGGCCGCGCCCGGCGGTTTGCAGGCGGACGTGGAACAGGGCGCGCACCAGGCCTTGCAGACGGCGGGCTTCGCCCCGGCCGCCCCCGGCGCGCAGCCCGATGTCGTCGTGCAGATCGGCGCGCGCGTCACCCGCTACGACCGCTCGCCCTGGGACGACCCGCTGTGGTGGCGGCCCTATGGCTCGCGCTGGATGGGCCCCGGCTGGCCCGGCGTCTGGGGCCCGTACGGCCCGTGGCGCTGGCGCACCGAATCGAGCGAGTACCAGCGCGAGGTCGGCCTGCTGATCCGCGACAAGGCCTCGGGCCAGCCGCTGTACGAGGCCCGCGCCCGCACCGATGGCATCACTGCCGGCGGGCCGCAAGTCATCGCCGCGATGTTCTCGGCCGCGCTGAAGGACTTTCCGAAGGTCCAGAACGAGCCGCACGACGTGGACATCCAGCTGCCGTAGTTGGCGCGGCGGCGGGCAGCTGGTTCATTCAAGAGGCCGGCGCGTAACAGCGTGTTGATCGTTGCCCCGATCTGACGGCGCGGGCCGCCGTTCATCGTCCGAGTGGGCGAGGCCTGGCAGTTCCAGACTGCCGCGGTCCCACTCGAGCCCGCGAACCGATGAACGCCGATGCCCTCGAGCTGGCCCTGCCCCGCCTGGAATTCGGCGTGACGGCCAGCTTCCACTATCTCTTCGTCCCCTTGACCCTGGGCCTGGCGCTGGCGCTGTGCCTGATGGAGGCGGCGCATGTGCGCACCGGCCGCAGCGTGTGGGCCGAGGCGGCGGACTTCTGGCGGCGCTTCTTCCTGCTGGCCTGGGTGGTGGGCATGGTCACCGGCTACCCGTTGCGCTGGCAGCTGCAGTCGCACTGGCCGGGCTATTCGGAGGCCGTTCACGAGGTGCTGGCCGCCGTCATGGCGCTCGAGGCCTGGATCGCACCGCTGATGCTGTCGCTGGTGGCCGTGCTCAGCCTGGCCGGCAGTCGGCTCGGGCCGCGCACCCGCCTGGCCTCGAGCGTGCTGCTGCTGCTGGCCATGGCCACACAGGCCGCCGGCATCCTGACGATGAACGCCTGGATGCAGCACCCGGTGGGCGTGGCCTTCACGGCCAGCGGGGCGCAGCTCGTCTCGCTGTGGGATGTGTTCGCCAATCCGTATGCCCATACCAAGATCGCCCACACGCTCGCCGCCAGTGTGGTGACCGGGGCCTTCTTCATGCTCGCCGCGGCAGGCGGCTACTTGCTGCGGCAGCGCCATCTGCCGGTGGCGCGCGTGTCGATGCGACTGGCCCTGCCCATGGGGGTCGTCGGCCTGGCCGCCACCCTGTACACCGGGCACGACAGCGCGCTCGACGTCGCGCGCTTCCAGCCGATGAAGTTCGCGGCGATGGAGGCACACTGGAAGGCCGACGAGGACGGCGCGCCGCTCGTGGTATGGGGCGCGCCGGACCTCGAAGCGCAGGCCAACCGCTGGTCGCTCGAACTGCCGCACGCGATGGGCCTGCTGGTGGGCGACGCGTCACCACCCGGCGTGAGCGACCTGCTGGCCGGGTCGAAAGCGCAGATCCGCCGCGCACTCGCGCCCGATGCGCCGGCCGAGCTGGCCATGTGGCGCACGCTTTACCAACAGGCGGCCCGCCGGCACGCCGCCGCGTGGCCCGGCCTGTCGGACGAAGCCCGCCTCGACCTGGCGGCACGCCAGAGCTGCCCGAACGTGCCGGTGTTGTTCACGGCCTTTCGCGTCATGGCCGGCATCGGCGCCCTGCTGCTGGTGCTGCTGGCCCTGGCCTGGCGCCAACGGTTCACGTTCGAAGCCGGCCCCGACGGGCGCCGCGTCATGGTCTGGCTGATGGCGGCCCTGCCCTTGCCGTGGCTGGCCACGCTCAGCGGCTGGCTGGTCGCCGAGGCGGGGCGGCAGCCCTGGGTCGTGTACGGGCAGTTGTTGACGGCCGAGGCCGGGGTGCCGGCAGCGGCCGGCGGCGCGGCAGCGCTTGCGGCCCGGCTGGCCGCCCTGGCGCTGCTGGGCGGCGCGTTCGCGTTCACCGCGGCATGGCTGTGGCGCCGCGGGCCGGGGCCGTTGCCCTGGCCCGGCTTCGCGGCGCTGCGCCCGAGCCTCCGATAATCCGGGCGTATCGAGCCGGCGCTTCGGTCGCCGGTTCGGCGTTTTTCCGGACGGAGATTTCCATGGCGTTGAACGTCGTCATCATGGCCGCGGGCAAGGGCACCCGCATGCACTCGGCCACGCCGAAGGTCCTGCACAAGCTGGCCGGCCGGCCGCTGCTGCAGCACGTGCTGGACCGGGTCGCGCCGTTGGCGCCGGTGCGCTGCGTGGTGGTCACCGGCCACGGCGCCGAACGCGTCGAGCAGCTCGTCGAGAAGGTCGTCGGGGGGGCGGGCGTGTGCGTGCGCCAGGAGCCGCAGCTCGGCACCGGCCACGCGGTGCAGCAGACCGTGCCGGCGCTGGACGATGCGGCCGAAACCACGCTGATCCTCAACGGCGACGTGCCGCTGATCGGCAGCGACACCGCCGCCGCGCTCGCCGCGGCCGCGGGCAGCCAACGCCTCGCGCTGCTGACGGTGACGCTGGCCGACGCGACCGGCTACGGCCGCATCGTGCGCGACGGTGAATCCGTGCGCGCGATCGTCGAGCACAAGGACGCGACACCCGAGCAGCGCACGATCCGCGAGGTCTACACCGGCATGATGGCCGCGCCGACCGCGCTGCTGAAACGCTGGGTGATGGCGCTGACGAACGACAACGCGCAGCGCGAGTTCTACCTGACCGACATCGTCGCGATGGCCGTGGCCGATGGCGTGCCCGTCGTGGCCACCGCGGCGCACGACGAGACCGAGGTGCTGGGCGTCAACAGCCCGGCGCAGCTGGCCGATCTCGAGCGCCGGCTGCAGCGCCGCCAGGCCGAGGCGCTGATGAACGCCGGCCTGCGCCTGATGGACCCGGCGCGCTTCGACCTGCGCGGCACGCTGCGGCACGGGCGCGACGTCGAGATCGACGTCAACTGCATCTTCGAAGGCCAGGTCGAGCTCGGCGACGAGGTGCGCGTCGGGGCAAACTGCGTGATCCGCAACGCGCGCATCGCCGCCGGCGCGGTGATCCACCCTTTCACCCACATCGAGGGCGACGGGCCGGGCGACAAGAGCGTGCAGGTCGGCGCCAGCGCACTGGTCGGCCCGTTCGCGCGGCTGCGGCCCGGCGCGGTGCTGGGCGACGAGGTGCACATCGGCAACTTCGTCGAGGTCAAGAACTCGACGCTGGCCCGCGGTGCGAAAGCCAACCACCTCGCCTACCTCGGCGACGCCACGGTCGGCGCGCGCGTCAACTACGGCGCCGGCTCGATCACTGCGAACTACGACGGTGCGAACAAGCACCGCACGGTGATCGGCAACGACGTGCACGTGGGCAGCAACTGCGTGCTGGTCGCGCCGATCACGATCGGCGACGGCGCGACGATCGGCGGCGGCTCGACGATCGCCAAGGACGCGCCGGCGGGCCAGCTCACCGTGGCCCGCGCGAAGCAGGTCAGCTTGGCGGGCTGGCAGCGCCCGAAGAAGTCTCCGAAATAAGCAACCTGGCGAGCACCTCCGGCTGCCCCGCCAGCTCGATCGGCAGGTAGACCGCGTCGGCACCAGCCTCCTTCAGCCGCCGTGCCTGGGCGCCGAGGTCGAACACCGCAACTGGCCGGCCCGATTCGGCCGCTGGCGTCAGCACATAGCAGAAGGTCTCGGGCCAGACCGAAGGCAGCAGGATCAGGTCCGGCGCCAGCTCGGCGATGCGCGCGGCCAGCGTCGCATCGTCGTAGCGGCCCAGCACCGTCACGCCGGCGGCACGCAGCGCGGCGTCGTCGGGCGAGTAACCCAGCAGTGTGAAGTGCAGCCTGGCGTCGGCCGCGGCGCGGCTCCTGGCCAGGCCCCGCAGCACGTCGAAGCCCTTGATCACGCTGAGCGCGCCGATCACCAGCACCTCGTGCACCGGGGTGCGCACCGGCGGGCTGGCCGGCAGGTGGATCGGCTCGTGCGGCTCGACCTGCAGTTGCACCGCGGGGAAGTAGTTGGACAGCCGGCCCGCGACGTCCTGATCCGGCACGATCACCCGCTGGGCGCGCTTGAGCAACTCGGCGTTCGCCGCCCGCCAGGGCCCGATGCGGCCGGCGGCGCGGCCGAGCTCGTCGCGCTGCAGGCAGCGGTTGCAGGTGTCGCGGTCCGGCTCGCCGCAGTAGCGGCCGCTCGCGTCGACCAGGTTGATGCGCGGGCAGATCGCGTGGTAGTCGTGCAGCGTGACCTGCAGCGGTGCGCCGATCGCCTCGCACAAGGCCACCAACTGCTCTCGCAGCAGCCGCGGGTGGTCGACCAGGTGGTGCAACTGCACCTCGCGCACGCCGAGCAGGCGCAGCAGGTCGGCCAGCAGCGGCGCGATCGGCAGCGCCTGCAGCGCCGGCAGGTCGAGCGTGCCATCGAGCATGCCGAGCGCGACGCAGCCACGGCGGCGCGAGGGCCGCAGCGCCACCGCGCCGAGGCCGCGTTCGGCGCGCAGCCGCGCGGCGGCCTCCGCCTCGTGGCGCGCGGTCCCGCCGCCGCGGGCGTGGTTGATCATCAGCACGACGCCGCCGCCGGGGGCCGCTTCGGCCGCGCGCCTCAGCCGCCCCGCATCGAGGCGGGCGCGCTCCGGCGCCAGCGGATCCTGCGCGATCCAAGCGTCGATGCGCTGCTGGTAATCGGGGTGGTGCTGCAGCAGCACCGCAATGCCGGCGCGCGTGCGCTCGCTGGCCTCGGCGGCAAAGCTCACCGAGCCCTGGTGCAGCACGTACACATCACTGGCCACCAGGTGCCGCCAGCCGACGGCGTGCGCGCGCAGGCACCAGTCGTTCTCTTCGCCATAGCCACGGCCGAAACGCTCGACGTCGAGCACGCCGATCGCGTCCAGTGCCGCGCGGCGCATCCACATGCAGAAGCCCACGCCGGTCGGCACCTCGACGTGCCGGCCCCGGTTGGCCTCGGCGGCCAGCGCGTCGAGGGCGGCGTCGTCGACTTCGAGCCGTTCCCAGTTGCTGTGCAAGGGCCGCGGGTAGCTGCAGACGGTGGCGTTGTTCGACAGCGGCGTGATCGACGCCGCGCGCGGCACGGCCTGCGCATGGGCCACGAGCCGGTCGAGCCAGCCGGGGTGCACACGCGTGTCGGCGTTGAGGATCACCGCATCGCGGTCGCCGTGCAGCGCGAGGCCGACGTTGACGGTCGCGACGAAGCCGCGGTTGCGCTCGTTGACCAGCAGGCGGACGAGCCCGAGCGCCGCCAGCTCGCGCAGGAAGGCCGACAGCGCCGGCTCGGGGCTGCAATCGTCGATCACGACCAGCTCGAACGGCGTGTCGACCGGCGACGCGAGCACGCTCCACAGGCAGCGCAGCGTTTCCTGCGCGCCGGCGTAGACCGGCACGATCACGTCGAGCGTCGGCGCGGCCGCCGGCTTCGGCAGCGTGCGCCAGGGCGCCAGGTCGAGGTAGTCGCGACCGTCCAGCCGCGCCGGCACCGACCAGGGCAGCGCGCCGGGCTCGAGCGGTTGCGCCTCGGCGGGCAGCCCGTCGAGCAGGAAGCGCTGCAGGGGGTCGATCGGCGGCGCGCCGGCCTCGCCCGCGCGCCCGGCCGCGAGCCGCTGCAGCAGGCCCTGCCGCGTTCCGCCGGTCGGCTCGAAGCGCGGCGCCGGTCGGCGGCGCTCCTGCCAGCCCCAGTTGACGAAGTGGGTCAGCGGGTCGATGCCGCTGTCGCGAACGTCGGCGTTCGTCGCGAGATAGTGCGCCGGATCGAACCAGGCGCAAGGCGACAGCCCGCGGGCCCGGCCGACCAGCGCGTAGTGCAGCAGCCGGTTGATGCCCGGGTGACGACGGCCTTCGAGCTGGCTGCCGTAGTGGCGCGCGTCGAACAGGATCATCGGCACCAGCGAGCGCGCGTCGCCCTGCTCGACATAGTGGCGCAGCGCCGGCCCGCCGGCGCGCTCGGCCGGGCTGATCTGCTGGTCGTAACAGGCCTTGTCGAACAGGCCGGTGGTACGCGTCAGCATGATCTCCCAGCGGGTGGCCAGGCCCGCCAGGCGGGACTGCCGGCGCAGCCAGACCAGCCAGGCCAGTGCCCGCGCGGCGTTGGCCGGCTGCTGCAGCCACGAGCCCAGGCGCCCGTGCGGCACGATGCGAAAGGGCTTGCGCGAGCGCTCGGCGCCGCCCACCACGGCTTGCGGGTCCGCCCGCAGCCAGAGCGCCACCCCCGCCGCCTCGGCCACCACCGCCAGCGCCTGGCGCGCGGCATCGTCGATGCGCCCCAGCTCGCCGGCCCAGGCCAGGTGTTCCATCGCCAGCAAGGCCTGCTGGCTGCGCTGCGGCCCGTCGTCCAGCGCGAGCGCTTCGTCCAGGCGCAGCGGCAGTGCCGCGCGCGGCAAGGCCCATTCCGGCCCGATCGGGCCGCCTCGGCCCTCGACCTGCAGCATGAGTGCCTCGGCCCCCGGTGCGTCGCGCCACAGCACGCCGGGCACCTCGAGCTCGAAGCCGACCTCGTCGCTGGCCAGGTTCAGCGCCGCGGCGACGTCGCCGCGCGACACGCGCCGCAGCGCCACCTCGTAGCGCCGCTCGCCGCAGCGAAGGCGCAAGGCCTCGCGTGCATCGGGGCGGTCGGCGAGCCAGCCCGTCAGCACCAGGCCGCGCCAGCCTTCGACATGGCCCGGAACGGGCAGCGCCGGCGCGTCGGCCGGCGCGGCCCGCTCGGTCCACTTCTGCGCCTCGTCGAGATGGGGGTGCAGGGCCGCCAGCGCGGCCTGCGCGCGCACCGTGTCCGGTGCCTGCGCCAACTCGGCCATCAGGGCGCGCAGGCCGGCCGCCGTGGGCTGCCAGGGTGACCTGACCAGCGGGCCCGTGTCGCCGATGCGCAGCGCCATCTCGGCGCCCGGCTCCGCCAGCGCGGCCCAGATGGCCAGCGGCAGCTCGAATTCGAAGCCCAGGTTCGCCGCCGGCGGCGGCAGGCCGAGCGCCCGCAGCACATCGGCCCGCGAGATGCGCCGCGGCGCCAGCGCGAAACGCTGGCCGCCGCAGACCAGCTCGATGCGCTCCTGGCCGGGCGCCTGCGGATCGAAGGCCCAGCCGGTCACCGTCGTGCCGGCCATCTTCTCGATCACCAGGCGGGTGGATCGTGTGGCAGCAGGCGCGAGGGTGTGGTCGGTCGAAACAGGAGCGGGCGTGGAAGCGTCGGCGGGCATGGCTCGCGGCGTGACCTGGAAGTAGCGCTGCGGCGACGGCCGCGGCGTGCCTGATCGATTCTCGGCGATTTCTGTACGCAGGCCGCGCCCGCACAACGCGCACAATACGTCCCTCCCGCGGCCTGCCCGCGCTACGCCCAAGCCATTTGAGTCCCACGACTTCTGCCAACCGCTCGTTGCCAGCGCTTGCAACGCTGACCCTGGCGGCCCTCGGCGTCGTCTACGGCGACATCGGCACCAGCCCGCTCTATGCGCTGAAAGAGGTGTTCCACGCCGGCCACGTCGCGACGACACCGGTCAACATCCTCGGGGTCCTGAGCCTGATCTTCTGGACGATGACGATCATCGTCTCGCTGAAGTACGTGCTGCTGATCCTGCGCGCCGACAACAACGGCGAAGGCGGCCTGATCGCGATGCTGGCGCTGGCGACGACCGCCGTGAAGCAGCGCCCGACGCTGCGCCGCACGCTGATGGTCGTCGGCCTGTTCGGCACCGCGATCTTCTACGGCGACGGCGTCATCACGCCGGCGATCTCGGTGCTGTCGGCGGTCGAGGGCCTGCAGGTCGTCGCGCCGGGCATGCACGAGTGGGTGATCCCGATCACGCTGGTCGTGCTGACGGCGCTGTTCGCGGTGCAGCGCTTCGGCACCGGCGGCATCGGCAAGTTCTTCGGGCCCATCACGCTGGTCTGGTTCTTCGCGCTGATCGCGCTCGGGCTGCCGCACGTGTGGGCCAACCCCGGCGTGCTGATCGCGCTGAACCCGGCCTATGCGCTGAGCTTCTTCATCACCCAGCCGCTGGTCGCCTTCATCGCGCTCGGCGCCGTCGTGCTGTGCGTGACCGGCGGCGAAGCGCTGTATGCCGACATGGGCCACTTCGGCCGACGGCCCATCCGCATCGCCTGGTACGGCCTGGTGATGCCGGCGCTGGTGGTCAACTACTTCGGCCAGGGCGCGCTGCTGCTGTCCAGCCCCGACGCGGTCGAGAACCCGTTCTACCTGATGGCGCCGGAAGGCCTGCGGCTGCCGCTGGTCTTCCTGGCCACGGGCGCGACGGTGATCGCCTCGCAGGCGCTGATCTCGGCGGCCTTCTCGGTCACCAAGCAGGCGATCCAGCTCGGCATCCTGCCGCGCATGACGGTGCGCCACACCTCAGTGCGCGACACCGGCCAGATCTACGTGCCGTTCATCAACTGGAGCCTGTTCACCTTCATCGTGCTGGCGGTGGCGCTGTTCAAGAGCTCGTCGAACCTGGCCTCGGCCTATGGCATCGCGGTGACGATGGACATGACCATCACCACGGTGATGACCTTCTACGTCGTGCGCTACGGCTGGAAGTACCCGCTCGCGCTGTGCCTGCTGGCGACCGGCTTCTTCTTCGTGATCGACGTGACCTTCTTCCTGTCGAACACGCTGAAACTGCTGGCCGGCGGCTGGTTCCCGCTGGTCATCGGCGCCGGCATGTTCGTGCTGATGCTGACCTGGAAGCAGGGCCGCGCGATCATGCACGAGCGGGTGCGCAACGAGGCGATCGAGCTCAAGGGCTTTCTCGAGGCGGTGTTCGTCAGCCCGCCGGTGCGCGTGTCGGGCACCGCGGTGTTCCTGGTCGCCGAAGAGGGCCTGGCGCCGAACGCGCTGATGCACAACCTGAAGCACAACAAGGTGCTGCACGAGCACAACCTGTTCGTCCACGTGCGGCACCACGAGGTGCCGTGGATCGGTTTCGACAAGCGCCTGACGATGGAATCGCTCGGCCACGACTGCTGGCAGATCACGCTGAACTTCGGCTTCAAGAACGACCCGGACGTGCCCGAGGCACTGCGCCTGCTCGAAGGCCGCGGCGTGCCGATGGAAGAGATGGAGACCAGCTACTTCCTCAGCCGCGACACGGTGATCCCGACCTTCGGCGACGGCATGGCGATGTGGCGCGAGAAGCTCTTCGCCAGCATGCACCGCAACGCGGCCGACATGGCCGACTTCCTCTCGCTGCCGTCGAACCGCATCGTCGAGCTCGGCGCCAAGGTGGAGATCTAGACGCCGGCAAGCGCGTGCAGCCGGTCTGCCGCGGCCTTGGGCAGTTTGCCGGCCGCGCCCACCGCCACCGGGCCGGCGAGGATCGCCTCAAACACCTGCCGCACCTCGTCGCGGCTCACCGCCTCCAGCGCCGCGCGACGCTCGGCGCGTGAGCGCACACGGCCGAAGGCGAACAGGTCCAGCACCGCGTCTTCCAACCGGCGTGACGGGCGCTCCCAGGTCTGCAGCCGCCGCACGGCGATCTGGTTGCGGGCCCGCTCCAGGTGCAGCGGGGCGATCTCCGCGGCGTGCGCGCGCAGCAGGCGCTGCACCTCGTCGGCAAAGGCCGGCAGGTGCGTGGGTGTCATCGAGGCTTCGATGACGAACTGGCCCGCGAGGTCGTCGAGGTCGGCCGAGCAGGCCGCGTAGTAGACCAGGCCGAGCCGCTCGCGCAGCGTATCCATCAGCGGCGAGCTCATGCCTTCGCCGAGCACGGCGGCGGCCAGCTGGTGCGCGGTGTGCGCGGCGTCGGTGACCGGCGGCGCCGCGAACCCGAGCACGACGTGGGTCTGCTGGTTGCCGGCGATGCGGCGCAGGCCCAGCCCGCCTTCGAACGTGGGCGGCGCCACGAGGTTGGGCGTGCCGCGCGGCATGCTGCCGAGCGCGGCCTCGGCCTCGCGCACGAGCGTGTCGCGGTCGATCCGGCCGGCGGCGGCGACCACCGTGTTGACGCCGCTGTACTGCTGGGCCACGTAGGCTTGCAGCTGCTCGCGCGTGAAGGCCTCGATGTTGCGCCGCCGGCCGATCACCGGCTGGGCCAACGGGTGCGTGCCCCAGCAGGCCTTGTCGAACAGCTGGAACGCCGTGTCGAAGGCATCGTCCTCGGACTCGGCCAGCTCCTGCAGGATGACCTGGCGCTCACGCTCCAGCTCGTCCGCCGGGAAGCTCGAGTCGCGCACGATCTCGCCCAGCATGCGCACGAACAGCGGCGCGTGCTCGGCCAGGCCGCGCATGTGGTAAGCCGTGTGGTCCTTGTCGGTGTGAGCATTGACCTCGGCGCCGAGCCGTTCGGCGTCCAGGTTGATCTGCTGGCAGTTGCGCTCGCTGGTGCCCTTGAAGGCCATGTGCTCGGCGACGTGGCTGATGCCGTTCAGGCGACGGCTCTCGTTGCGGCTGCCGGTGCGCACGAAGACGCTGACGCTGGCGCTGTCGAGCTGCGGCAGGTCGATCAGCAGCACGCGCACGCCGTTGGGCAGCGAAATGATGGTGGTGTCGTTGTCGGTCATGTTGAACCGCGCAGCTTAGCCTGTGCGCCCGCCCCGCTATGCTCGCCGCCCATGCACGCCCCCATGCGCAACCCATTACGTGACCTGTCCTTGTCCGCCGTCGTGGCCGGCTTCGTCGCCGTGCTCGTCGGCTTCACCAGCTCGGTGGCCATCGTCTTCGCCGCCGCGCAGGCGCTGGGCGCGAACGCGGCCGAAACCGCGTCGTGGATCTGGGCGCTCGGCCTGGGCATGGGCATCACCAGCCTCGGCCTGTCGCTGTATTACCGCCAACCGGTGCTGACCGCCTGGTCGACGCCCGGCGCGGCGCTGATCGCGGCAACGCAGGGCATCGCGCTGCCCGAGGCGACCGGCGCCTTCGTGGTCTGTGCGCTGCTGATCACCGCAGCCGGCTACTCGGGGCTGTTCGAGCGGGTGATGGGCCGCATCCCGATGGCCATCGCCGCGGCCCTGCTGGCCGGCGTGCTGGCCCGATTCGCGCTCAACGCGGTCACCGCCGCGCAGACCGCGCCGGTGCTGGTGATCGCGATGGCGCTGGCCTACCTCGCCGGGCGGCGCTGGTGGCCGCGCTACGCGGTGCCCGGCGTGCTGATGGCCGGCATCGCGGTGGCGGCGGCGCAGGGCCACATCCACCTCGACGGGGTCAGCGTCGCCTGGACCCGGCCGGTGCTGACGATGCCGGCCTTCAGCCTGGGCGCGCTGGTCGGCATCGGCTTGCCGCTGTTCGTCGTCACGATGGCCTCGCAGAACCTGCCTGGCGTGGCCGCGCAGCGCGCCTCGGGCTACGACACCCCCGTCTCGCCGGTGGTCGGCGCCACCGGCGTGGCCAGCCTGCTGCTCGCCCCCTTCGGCGGCTACGCGCTGAACCTGGCGGCGATCACCGCCGCGATCTGCATGGGCCGCGAAGCACACGAAGACCCGGCCCGGCGCTACACCGCGGCCGCCATGGCCGGCGTGTTCTACATCGCGCTCGGCCTGGCCGGCGGCGCGGTCGCCGGGCTGATGGCGGCGTTCCCGCGCGAGCTGGTCGACGCGGTCGCGGGCCTGGCGCTGCTCGGCACGATCGCCGGCGGGCTGGCCGCGGCGCTGAAGGACGAACACCACCGCGACGCCGCGCTGCTGACCTTCGTGGTCACGCTGTCGGGGCTGACGCTGGCCGGCATCGGCTCGGCGTTCTGGGGCGTGGTCGCCGGGGGCGTCGCGATGGCCTTCCAGCGGCGCCACCGCTGACGCGCCGAGGCCGGGTTCTTGCTCGGTCGCCGGCGGGTCAAACCGAATATTCCTCCGCAGGGCGGTCCCTACACTGTCTGGTTCCGCGCCGCCCGGGCGCGAGTTGCCGAGGAGACCCCGCATGAACCCAGCCACCCACGTGCTCGTCGTCAGCGCCGACGAGGAATGGCGCGCGCAGGTCGTGCAGGGCTTGAACGGCGCCGCGGCGCGCCTGCCCAACCCCTTCGGGCTGATCGCCGTCGCCTGCCCGTGCGACGGCAGCGCGCTCGAGGCGGTGCTGGCCGCCGGGCCGACGCAGGCCGACCTGCAGGTCGTGCTGATCGACCACGGCCCGCGCGGCGCCAAGTCGACGGGCGCCCCGGCGGTCAACACGGCCCAGCGCATCATCGAGGCGCGGCCCGAGCTGTCGTTGTACATGGTGCTGGAAGACGATACCGACAAGCTGCTGGTCGAGCAGCTCGCGAGCGATGCGGTCGACGGCTACTTCTTCCGCGGCGAGCACGATTTCAATGGCTGGTTCCGCATCGTCGCGGCCGAGGTCGCCGAGAAGGCCGAGACGCCGTTCTACGACGCGCTCAAGGCCTACGTCGCACAGGCCAAGGACAGCTGGCACACCCCGGGCCATGCCGGCGGCGACTCGTTCAAGGGCAGCCCCTGGGTCGGCGACTTCTACGATTTCGTCGGCGAGCAGATGCTGCGCGCCGACCTCTCGGTCAGCGTGCCGATGCTCGACTCGCTGCTGCACCCGACCGGCGTGATCGCCCAGTCGCAGAAGCTCGCCGCCAAGGCCTTCGGCGCGAAGAAGACCTACTTCGCGACCAACGGCACCTCGACCTCGAACAAGGTCATCTTCCAGACCCTGCTGGCCCCCGGCGACAAGCTGCTGCTGGACCGCAACTGCCACAAGTCGGTCCACCACGGCGTGATCCTCTCGGGCGCGCGGCCGGTGTACCTGGATTCGTCGGTCAACCGGCAGTACGGCATCTTCGGCCCGGTGCCGAAAGCCACGCTGCAACGCGCCATCGAGGCCCACCCCGATGCCAAGGTGCTGATCCTCACGAGCTGCACCTACGATGGCCTGCGCTACGACCTCCAACCCATCATCGAGATGGCGCACGCGGCCGGCATCAAGGTCATCGTCGACGAGGCCTGGTACGGCCATGCGCGCTTCCACCCCGAACTGCGGCCGACCGCGCTGGAGTGCGGCGCCGACTACGCGACGCAGAGCACGCACAAGGTGCTGTCGGCCTTCTCGCAGGCCAGCATGATCCACGTGAACGACCCGGCCTTCGACGAGCACCTGTTCCGCGAAAACTTCAACATGCACGCGTCGACCAGCCCGCAGTACAACCTGATCGCGAGCCTGGACGTCGCGCGCAAGCAGGCGGTGATGGAAGGCTACCGGCTGCTCGACCGCTCGCTGAAGTTCGCCCACGAACTGCGCGAGAAGATCAACGCCACCGGCGCGTTCCGCGTGCTGGAGCTGGTCGACCTGCTGCCCGAGGAGGTCCAGCACGACGGCATCCGGCTCGACCCGACCAAGCTGACGATCGACATCTCGCAAAGCGGCTACTCGGCCGACGAACTGCGCGACGAGCTGATCGGCCGCTACAACATCCAGGTCGAGAAGAACACGCACAACACGCTGACGCTGCTGCTGACAATCGGCACCACGCGCAGCAAGGTCTCGCGCCTGTTCGACGCGATGCTGCGCCTGGCCAAGGAGAAGCGCGCCCCGCGCGCCTATGTGCGCGTGCCCGAGGCGCCGCGTTTCACCGAACTCGCCTGCCTGCCGCGCGACGCGTTCTACGAGGCCGGCGAGCGGCTGCCGCTGTTGAACGAGCAGGGCCAGCCGAACGCCGCACTGACCGGCCGCGTCTGCTGCGACCAGATCGTGCCCTACCCGCCGGGCATTCCCGTGCTGGTGCCGGGGCAAGTCATCGACGCCGGCATCGTGGCCTACCTGGCGCGGCTGCTGCAGACGCAGAAATCCATCGACCTGCACGGGCTCGCGCTGGTCGACGGCGAGATGCACCTGCGGGTGCTCAGCGAGGCGGAGCGCGCGGCGTTGCCGGCGCGCTGAGCCAAGCGCGGCCTGTCAGGGCAGGCCGTCCCAGCCGGTCAGCCGCTCGTCGGTGATGTCGCGGCTGACGCCGTCGAGCGCCGGGGCGTCGAGCCGGCGGCGCACGATGCCCAGCCCCTCGGCATACCAGACCGACTGCGTCGCGGTGATGGCCGGCGTGGCCTGGCCATCCTTGGACAAGATGACGCGGCCGGCGACGACGTGGTCGACGCGCACCGCGTGCTGCGTCGGCAACCCGTCCAGCGCCACGTCCTCGGCGCCGATCACGCGGCTGTACGCCGCGAGATCGAAGGTCTCGCCGCGACCGTCGCCATCGATGTCGTCCAGCGCACCGGGCATGCGCCGGTCGAAGACCACCACCTGGTCGTTCACGCGCACCGGCGATCGCAGCTCGATGGCGTTGGAGATGTCGGCCACCCCGTCGCCGTCGAGATCCTCCGGATCGGGTTGGACGACGTTGCCGTTGACGATGGCGACGTGGACACTGGCGGCGCCACCATTGAAGGTGTTGGTGGCCGCCTCGAGGACACCCGGCGACGCGGAGGCGTGCGTCACGGTGTTGATGTAGGCCACGTTGCCGGGGTCCGTGCCGGCGTACTGCCAGCTCGCGCCGGGCACCAGCGGGCGCAGCACCGCAGCGTCGGCGTACAGCGTCGCGCCGGGCGCCGGGGCGGTGGGCACGAGGCCGCTGGTGTTCGGGCCGTCATCGCCCCCGCCGCCGCAGCCGGCGAGCAGGCCGGCCAGCAGCGCGGCAGCCAGCATGGTGCGCAGGTCCACCCGGGACTGCGCCTGTCGATTCACCCTCATCATCAACTCCCGTCGTGGTTGGCTGGAACCACTCTAGCCAAGCGAATGCCGCCTCGTGCCGCGCGACATGCGCGGCGTTTGATGGCCGTCAGCCGCGCGCCTGGTCGAGCAATCGCCAGAAGCGCGCGTCCTGCGAAGTCGCGAAGTTGATGCGCATCAGCGTGCTCGGCCGCCGCGTCGCATGGAACAGGTGGCCGGGCGCGAGCAGCCAGCCCTGGTCGAGCAGGGCTTGCGCGAGCGGCTCGGTGTCGACGCCGGTGTCGACCCAGCCGAACAGGCCCTGCGGCGGCGTGACGAAGCGGCAGCCGTGCGCCTGGGCGAGCTGCACGCTGCGGTGGCGCGCCGCGTCGAGCCGCGTGACCACGCGCTCGGCATGGCGGCGCAGGCTGCCCTGCTCGAGGCAGTGCGCGACGGCCTGCTCGAGCACTGCCGGCGTGGTCAGCGTCGACAACAGCTTCACGTCGATCAGCCGCTCGACGAGCGCAGGCGGCGCGGCCACGTAGCCCACACGCCAGCTCGGCGTGAGGATCTTCGAGAAGCCGCTGACGTACAGCGTGCGCTGCAGCCCGTCCAGCGCGGCCAGCCGAGGCAGGTGGGCCGGCGCGAGGTGGGCATAGGTGTCGTCCTCGACGATGCGGAAGTCGTGCGCCTCGGCAAGCTTGAGCACCTGGTGCGCCTGCGCGAGCGTCAGCGAATGGCCGGTCGGGTTGTGCAGCACCGAGACGGTTACGTACAGCCGCGGCCGGTGCTCGCGCGCCAGCGTGGCCATGACGTCCAGGTCCGGCCCGTCGGTGCCGCGCGGCACGGGCAGCAGGCGCATGCCGAGCTGCGTCAGGCGCGCGTACTCGACCGCCCAGCCCGGCTCGTCGACCAACACCGCGTCGCCCGGGCTGAGCAGCGCCCGCGAGACGATGTCCAGCGCGTGCGTCGCGCCGGTGGCGGTGACGATCTGCGCCGCCCGGGCGCGCACGCCGAAGTCTTCCAGCCTGCTGGCCAGCGCCTCGCGCAGCCGCATGTCGCCGGCCGGCTGGCCGTATTGCAGCGCGAGCGCGGCGTCGCCGTGGGCCAGCACGCGGCGCAGCGCGCTGGCCAGCAGCGGCAGGTCCAGCCAGTCGGGCGGCAGCGTGCCCAGCCCCGGCGCGGGCCGGTCGCTCGGGCCGTGGAACATGCCGCGGATCAGTGCGGTGGCGTCCACCGGCGCCACCCGCTGCGGCGCCGCCTTGGCGGACGGCCCCTCGGCACCGGCGACCGTCGGCAGCCCGCGCGCGGCCTCGCGCACGAAGAAGCCGCGCTGCCGGCGCGCCTCGACCAGGCCTTGCGCCAGCAGCTGGTCGTAGGCCGCGACGACGGTGTGCGGGCTGACGCCGTGCCGCCGCGCGCATTCGCGCACCGAAGGCAGGCGCGCGCCTGGCGCCAGCAGGCGCTGGCGGATGCGCTCGCCGAACTGCGCGGCGAGCTGCTCGGTCAGCGTGGCGCCGGCGGCGCGCGTGAGCGCAAAGGCATCGGGGGCGTTCATGGCTGTGTCGGCAAGGTGAACGATACAGATCGGCGGGCTGCGCCGCATTTCTGTACCGGTACTGTACTGGTCACGGCCCTAGACTGTCCACATGACCAGCCTCACCCGCCCCGCCATCCCGCCGCGGGCCGCCGACGCCTCGGCGGCGCAGCGCGGCCTGTGGCTGGGCGCGCTGGGAGTCGCGATCTTCGCGCTGACCTTTCCGATGACGAGGCTCGCGGTCGGTCCGGCCGAGGCGCCGCAGTTGCCGCCGGGCTTCGTCACCGCCGGCCGCGCGGCCGGCGCCGGGCTGTTGAGCCTGGCCTACCTGCTCGCCACCCGCGCGCCGTGGCCGCAGCGGCGCCACCTGCCGACCCTGGCGCTGAGCGCGCTCGGCACGGTGATCGGCTTTCCGCTCGGCATCGCGCTCGCGCTGCGCGAGGTGCCGGCGATGCATGCCGCGGTCGTCACCGGCATCCTGCCCCTGGCCACGGCCGCGGTCGCGGCGGTCGCCCTGCGCCAGCGGGCGTCGGCCGGCTTCTGGGCCTGCGCGGTGCTGGGCTGCGCGCTGGTGCTGGGCTTTGCCGCGCATGAAGGCGGCGGCGCGTTGAGCGTTGCGGACGGCTGGCTGCTGTTGGCTGTCGCCAGCGCCGCCGGCGGTTATGTCGCCGGCGCGCGCCTGGCCACCGAGTGGCCGGCCGAGCAGGTGATCTCGTGGGTGCTGGTGCTGAGCCTGCCGCTCACGGCCCCGCTGGCCTGGGCCTGGTGGCCCGCCGCGCCGGCCTCGGCCTCGGCCTGGGGCGGCTTCGCCTACGTCACCGTGTTCTCGATGTGGCTCGGCTTCTTCGCCTGGTACCGCGCGCTCGCCCTGGGCGGCACGCTGCGCGTCAGCCAGGTGCAGCTGCTGCAGCCGTTTCTCGCGCTGCTGTTCGCGGTGCCGCTGCTCGGCGAAGCGCTCGAGCCCTCGACCCTCGTCTTCGCGCTCGCGGTGCTGGCCACCGTGGCCATCGGCCGCCGCCTGCCGGCGCACAATCCCCCGACCCGTTCCATCCCCACGAAGGAGACCACCCCATGACGCCACCCGGCCACACCCAGCCGACCAGTGCATGGCACCTGGCGCAACGCGCCGCCCGCATGAACCCGTCGATCATCCGCGAGATCCTGAAGGTCACCGAGCAGCCCGGCGTGCTGTCGCTGGCTGGCGGCCTGCCCTCGCCCGAGACCTTCCCGGTCGAGGCGATGCGCGAGGCCACTGCCAAGGTGCTCGCCGACACGCCGAAGGAAGCGCTGCAGTACGCCGCGAGCGAAGGCTTCGGCCCCTTGCGCGAATGGGTCGCCGAGGCACTCGGCCGCCAGGGCCAGCGCGTCGCGCCGGGCCAGGTGCTGATCACCACCGGCTCGCAGCAGGGCCTCGATCTGGTCGGCAAGGTGCTGGTCGATGCCGGCGCGCCGGTGGCCGTCGAGACGCCGACCTACCTGGGCGCGCTGCAGGCCTTCGCGCCGTACGAGCCGATCTTCCGCAGCTTGGCCAGCGACATGCACGGCCCGCTGCCCGAGGCGATCGAGCGGCTGCCGCACGACGCGCCGGGCACCCGCTTCGCCTACGTGCTGCCGAACTTCCAGAACCCGACCGGCCGCGTGATCCCCGAAGCGCGCCGCGTCGCCGTCATCGCCGCGGCGCAGAAGGCGCGCGTGCCGCTGGTCGAGGACAACCCCTACGGCGACCTGTGGTTCGACGAGGCCCCGCCGGCACCACTGGCCGCGCGCTGGCCCGAAGGTGTGGTCTACCTCGGCTCGTTCTCGAAGGTGCTCGCGCCGGGGCTGCGCCTGGGCTACCTGGTCGCGCCGAGCGAGCTCTACCCCAAGCTGCTGCAGGCCAAGCAGGCGGCCGACCTGCACACGCCGGGCTTCAACCAGCGCATCGTGTACGAGGTCATCAAGGGCGGCTTCCTCGACCAGCATGTGCCGACGATCCGCGCCCGCTACAAGGCCCAGCGCGATGCGATGGCCGCGGCGCTCGAGCAGCACCTGCCGGCCGGCAGCGAGTGGGCGGCGCCGCAGGGTGGCATGTTCTTCTGGGTCCGCCTGCCCGAGGGCTGCCATGCGATGGCGCTGCTCGAGCAAGCGGTGGCCGCGGGTGTGGCCTACGTGCCCGGCGAGGCTTTCTACGCCCACTCGCCGGACGTGCGCACGATGCGCCTGTCCTTCGTGACGCTGTCGCCCGACGAAATCCGCACCGCGGTCGCGGCGCTCGGCGGCGTGCTCAAGCGCCATCTCAACGAAGAACTGGAAGAGGTCACGCCCTGATGAGCACGACGCGCCGGTTCAGCCAGCTCGATGTCTTCACCGCCACGCCGCTCAAGGGCAACCCGCTGGCTGTCGTGCACGACGCCGACGGCCTGTCCGACGCCGAGATGGCCGCCTTCGCGCGCTGGACGAACCTGAGCGAGACGACCTTCCTGCTGCCGCCCACCGACGCGCGCGCCGACTACCGGGTGCGCATCTTCACACCCGGCGGCGAACTGCCGTTTGCCGGCCACCCGACGCTCGGCAGCTGCCACGCGTGGCTGGCCGCGGGCGGTGTACCGAAGCAGGCGGGCCAGATCGTGCAGCAGTGCGGTGTCGGGCTGGTGACGGTACGGCGTGACGGCACGCGGCTGGCCTTCGCCGCGCCGCCGCTGAAGCGCGAGCCGGTCGACGATGGGCTGCTGGCCCAGGTGGTCGATGCGCTCGGCCTGCCGCCGGCCGACCTGCTGGCCGCCTGCTGGCTCGACAACGGCCCGAAGTGGCTCGGGCTGCGCGTGGCGAATGCCTCGCGCGTCCGCGCGCTGGCCCCTGACCATGGCCGCTTGAAGGCGCTTGCCAAGGTCGGCCTGGTTGCCGCGCAGGATGTCGACGGCGCGGCCGGCACCCAGTTCGAGGTGCGCGGTTTTGCCGCACCGATCGGCGTCGAGGAAGACCCGGTCACCGGCAGCCTGAACGCCAGCCTGGCGCAGTGGCTGATCGGTGAAGGCGTCGCGCCGCCGGCCTACACCGCCGCGCAGGGCACGGCCATGGGGCGCGCCGGACGCGTGCATGTGCAGCGCGACGGCGACACCGTCTGGGTCGGTGGCGACGTGGCGCCGTGCATCAGCGGCCAGGTGCTGCTGTGACGCGACGTCGGGCCGGCTTCACGCCGCCGCGCATCGCGCCTACAGTCGACGTCCACCCTAACCACCGAAAGACCCTGCCATGCCGCGATTCCTGACCTCGACCGCGCCTGCCGTGCTCGCCCTGCTGCTGGCGGCCTGTGCCTCGCCCGACAAGGGCCACGACCACGGCCCGGGCGGAATGATGGGTGGCGACGGTGGCATGGGGATGATGAAGGGCCGCGTGGCGGTCGCCACGCTGACGCCGACCCAGGGCAACAATGTGCGCGGCCTGGTCGTGTACCACCAGATGGGCGATGGCAGCCTGATGATGCACGCGCAGATCACCGGCCTGAAGCCCGGCGCCGAACACGGCTTCCACGTGCACGAGAAGGGCGATTGCGCGAGCACCGACGGCACCAGCGCCGGCGGCCACTTCAACCCCGATGGCAAGCCGCACGGGCCGCAGAGTGCCGCCCACCATGCGGGCGACATGCCCGCGCTGAAAGCCGATGCGAACGGCGTGGTCGACCTGAAGACGACGCTGACCGGGCCCACCGTCACCGCCGGCCCGGCCAGCCTGGTCGGGCGCGCAGTGATCGTGCACGCCAACCCCGACGACTACGCCACCCAACCCACCGGCAACTCAGGTGCGCGCATCGCCTGCGGCGTGATCGCAGGATATTGACGACGCCCCGCCGATGAGCCCACCACCGACCGAAGAACTGTTCCGTGACGATGCCAACCTCGTCGAGTGCACTGCGGTGGTGACGGCGGTCGACGGTGGCGCGGTCCAGCTCGACCGCACGGTGTTCTATCCGCAAGGGGGCGGCCAGGCGGGTGATGCCGGCGTGCTGCGGCTGGCCGACGGGCGCATGCTGGCGGTGGCCGATACGCGCAAGGGCACCGAGCCGGGGCAGATCGTGCATGTTCTGGCCGACCCGGACGACGCCACCACGCTGGTGCCGGGTCAGGCGGTGACCGCCCGCATCGACAGCGCGCGGCGCCAAGCCCACCGGCGCTTCCACACCGCGACGCACCTGTTGTGCGCGCTGGTGCCGCACCCGGTGGACGGCTGCTCGATCACCGCGCAATACGCGCGACTCGACTTCCACATGACCGATCCGCTCGACAAGCAGGACCTGACCGAGGGCATCGCCCGCCTCGTGGCCGCGGCGCATCCGGTGACGACGCGCTGGATCAGCGATGCCGAGCTCGACGCCAGCCCGCAGCTCGTGCGCAGCATGAGCGTGCAGCCCCCGCGCGGCTCCGGCCGGGTGCGCCTGGTCGAGGTCCAGGGCGTCGACCTGCAACCCTGCGGTGGCACGCACGTCGACAACACCGCGGACATCGGCGCGGTGGTGGTGACCAAGATCGAGAAGAAGTCGGCCCGGACGCGCCGCGTGGTGCTCGGGTTCGCCTGAAGCAGGGCCGGGCACGTGCCCTGCTCCTGACAGCGTGGTGACAGCATGACACACGCGGTGGTCGACGCCGTGGCCGTCCCACCGTACATTGCGTTTTCCGCCGCCACGCATCGCGCCCCATGCAACAGCTGCCGCCCGATGATCGACGCTTCGCTTCACGTGCCGCGCTGGCCCAGCGGCTGCGGGCGGTGCGCGCCCACAGCCTGGCGCTGGCCGAGCCGCTGTCGCCGGAAGACCAGGGCGCACAGTCGATGCCCGATGCCAGCCCGACCAAATGGCACCTGGCGCACACCAGCTGGTTCTTCGAGGCGGTCGTGCTGCAGGCTTTCCAGCCCGGCTACGGGCCCTTCGACGCCCGCTTCGGCCGGCTGTTCAACTCCTACTACGAGAGCCTCGGCGCGCGCCACCCGCGGCCGCAGCGCGGCCTGCTGACGCGCCCGGCGCTGCCCGAGGTGCTGGCCTACCGGGCCCATGTCGATGCGGCGCTTCAGGCGCTCGTCCGGGATGCCGATGCCGACACCTGGCTGCGGGCCGCGCCGCTGGTCGAGATCGGCCTGCAGCACGAGCAGCAGCACCAGGAGCTGATCCTCACCGACATCCTGCATCTGCTGTCGCAGAACCCGCTCGCGCCCGCCTACCGCCCGCCGACCGCCCCCATGCCCCACGAGGCCGCACACGGCGATGCCGGCTGGTGGGAATGCGGTGGCGGCGAGGTCGAGATCGGCCACGACGCGCGCGAGGGCTTCGGCTTCGACAACGAGGGCCCGCGCCACCTCGTGCGGCTGGCGCCCTTCGCGCTGGCGCGCGCGCTGGTGACCAACCGCGACTGGCAGGCCTTCATCGACGATGGCGGCTACCGCCGGCCGGAGCTGTGGCTGTCCGACGGCTGGGCGACGGTGCAGGCCCAGGGCTGGCAGGCACCGCTGTACTGGCGCGAAGGCGGCCAGGCGTTCACGCTGCACGGCGAGCAGCCGCGCCGGCCCGAGGCGCCGGTGTGCCACCTCAGCTTCTACGAGGCCGCCGCCTTCGCCGCCTGGGCCGGCGCGCGGCTGCCGACCGAGTTCGAGTGGGAGGCTGCGGCGCGCGCCTGGGGTGTCGCGGCACCCGCTGGCGCCTCGCCGCCGGGGCCGCTGGAGCCGCCGGCGCGGCGCAGCAGCGGCGACCTGCAGTGCTTCGGCGCGGCCTGGCAATGGACACGCTCGTCCTACGACCCGTATCCGCGCTTCAAGCCCTGGCCCGGCACCACATCGGAGTACAACGGCAAGTTCATGGTCGGCCAGCTGGTGCTGCGCGGCAGCAGCTGCGCCACGCCGCCGGGCCACGGCCGCGCGAGCTACCGCAACTTCTTCCCGCCATCGGCGCGCTGGCAGTTCAGCGGTCTGCGCCTGGCCCGCGATCTGGATCTGTAGAGGGAGGCCATGAAACCATCGCCCGACACCTGCGCCAGCGAGTTCGCCCATGCGATGCAGCAGGCCTTCGCGCAGCGCCCGCACCACATCGCGCCGAAGTGGTTCTACGACGCCGAGGGCTCACGCCTGTTCGACGCGATCTGCGAGCTGCCCGAGTACTACCCGACCCGCACCGAGCTCGCACTGCTGGATCGGCACGGGCCCGAGATCGCGCGCCACATCGGTCCGGGCGCCGAGCTGGTCGAATTCGGCGCCGGCAGCCTGCGCAAGGTGCGCCTGCTGCTGGACGCGCTGGAGCGGCCGGCGAGCCTGCTGCCGATCGACATCTCGGCCGAGCACCTGTGGGCCAGCGCGGCCGAGTTGCGGCGTGAGCGGCCGGGGCTCGCGGTGCACCCGCTGGCGGTCGACTTCACGCGCGAGTTCGTGCTGCCGCCGGCCCACGGGCCGCGTGTCGGCTTCTTTCCCGGCAGTTCGATCGGCAACTTCGAGCCGGGCGAAGCGGGTGCGCTGCTGGCGCGCATGGTGCACTGGCTCGACGGCGGCCTGCTGATCGGCGTCGACCTGGTCAAGGACCCCGACCTGCTGCATGCGGCCTACAACGATGCGCGCGGCGTCACCGCGCGCTTCAACCTGAACCTGCTGGCGCGCGCCAACGCCGAGCTGGGCGCCAATTTCCAGCTGGCGCGCTGGGCCCACAGCGCCTTCTACCACCCGCCGCTGCAGCGCATCGAGATGCACCTCATCAGCCGCTGCGATCAGGTGGTGCAGTTGTGCGGCCAGTCCTTCCCGGTGGCCGAGGGCGAGAGCCTGCACACCGAGAACTCCTACAAGTACACCGTGGCCGGCTTCCAGCGCCTGGCGCAGCGGGCCGGCTTCCACCCCGAGGCGGTCTGGGTCGACGCGCGGCGCTGGTTCGCGCTGCACTGGCTGCGCCCGGCTCACTCCTTGCGATAGTTGTCGTGGCAGGCCTTGCAGCTCTTGCCGACGTCGCCGACGGCGATCTTGATCTGATCCAGGCTGCCGGTCCTGGCCGCGGCGTTGAGCTTGACGACCTCGTCCTGCATCCTGGTCGTCGCGTTCTTGAACTTGTCCGGCTCGCTCCAGATCTCGGGCTTGGCCTTGGTCTCGCCGCTGGCCGTGCCTTCGACGAAGCCCGCGAAGGGCAGCTTGGACATCATCACGACGATGTCGGCGTTGCCCTGCGCGGCGGTGGCGTCGAACGGCGCCTTGCCGTTGGCCATCGCGGCGATGCGGCCGAAGTGGTTGGCCATCACCGTCATCGCGGCTTTGCGGTACTTGATCGCGTCTTCGGGTTTCTGGAACTGGGCGGCGGCGGGCAAGGCGGTGGCCAGGCCGGCGGCCGCGACGGTGACCAGGGCGAGACGTTTCATGCAGATCCTCCAGCGGGTTGAAGTGGCCCCCGTGTACGGTGCACTTGCCGCGCCTATTCCACCGCCGGTGGAAACCCCGGGCGGTCTGGATTCGCCGGCGGCGTGCGGGTATGGTGGCGGGCCATGCCTGCCATCACCGCTTCGCCTGCGCTCGTCCCGACCCGCGTCTGGGACCTGCCGACACGGGTGTTCCACACGCTGCTCGCGGCCTGCGTGATCGGGCTGGTGATCACCGGCAAGCTCGGCGGCAATGCGCTGGCCTGGCACATGCGGTTCGGGCTGACGGTCGGCGCGCTGCTCGCCTTCCGCCTGCTGTGGGGCCTGATCGGCGGCCACTGGTCGCGTTTTGCGAATTTCGTGTATTCACCGCCGGCCGTGCTTCGCTATCTGCGCGGGGTGCCGCAGCCGCACGAGCACTTCGACGCGGGCCACAACCCGCTGGGCAGTCTGTCGGTCCTCGCGCTGCTGACGGTGCTCGCGCTGCAGGTCACGACCGGGCTCGTCGCCGACGACGAGATCGCCACCACCGGGCCGCTGAACCGCTTCGTCAGCAGCGCCACCGCGAGCCTGGCCACCGGCTGGCACAAAGGTTACGGCCAGGGCCTGGTCATCAGTCTGGTCGCACTGCACCTGGCCGCGATCGCCTGGTACGTCGGCCGCAAGAAGCAGGCGCTGCTGCGCCCGATGTGGCAGGGCGACAAGCCGCTGCCGCCCGGCACGCCCGCCAGCGCCGACACCGGCGGCACGCGCGCGCTGGCGGCATTGCTGGCTGCCGTGTGTGGGGGGCTGGCGGTGTGGGTCGGCCGGCTTGGCTAGACTCGGTTCCCCGCCACTGATTCCTGCGCACCCTGCCTGCCCACCCCGGCATGCCCACCCCCGAGATACGGCTGCTGACGCCGGACACCCCCGAGACGCTCGATGCCGCGCGCGCCATCCTGCGCGAGTACGCCGAGTCGCTCGGCATCGACCTGGGTTTCCAGGGCTTCGAGGCCGAGCTGGATACGCTGCCGGGCGACTACGCGGCCCCCGCCGGCACGCTGCTGCTGGCCTTCGTCGATGGCGAGTTGGCCGGCTGCGGCGCGATGCGGCCGCTGGCCGACGCGGACTATGCGAACGCCTGCGAGATGAAGCGGCTGTACGTTCGGCGGGCCTTTCGGCGCTTCGGCCTGGGCCGGCTGCTGGCCCAGGCCCTGCTCGACGCGGCCGTGCAGGCGGGCTACTCGGTGATGCTGCTCGACACGCTGGACGACATGGAAGCCGCGCGCGAGCTCTACGCCTCGCTGGGCTTCGAAGAGATCCCGCCGTACTACTACAACCCCATTGCGGGGGCGCACTACCTCAAGGCTGACCTGGGCTGAGCAGACTGGCCGCGAGGCACAGATCCTCCCAGGCCTTGGCCTTGTCCATCGGCTGGCGCAGCAGGTAGGCGGGGTGGTAGGTCACGACCAGCGGCACGCCCTGGTAGTGATGCACGCGGCCGCGCAGCCGGCCGATCGCCTCGTCCGAGCGCAGCAAGGCCTGCACCGCGAACCGCCCCATCGCCACGATGACCCGCGGCTGCACCAACGCGAGCTGGCGCTGCAGGAAGGGCTCGCACTTCGCCAGCTCGGCGGGCTCGGGGTTGCGGTTGCGCGGCGGGCGGCACTTCAGCGTGTTGGCGATGTACACCTGCCGCTCGGGCGGGCCTTCGGCGCGCGACAGGCCGACAGCGCGCAGCATCGCGTCAAGCAACTGCCCGGCCGGGCCGACGAAGGGCTCGCCCTGGCGGTCTTCCTGCTCGCCCGGCGCCTCGCCGACGATCATCCAGTGCGCGCGCGGGTTGCCGACGCCGAACACCGTCTGCGTGCGGCTCTCGCACAGTGCGCAGGCCCGGCAGGTGCCGACGGCGGCGCGCAGCGCCGGCCAGTCCATCGTCGCCACCTCGCCGGCGGCCTCGCTCAGCACGTCGATGGCATGCGCGGCCGGGGCTGGGGCTGGCCCGTGGGGGACCGAAACGGCCGAAACGATAGGTGCGGCCGGTGCGGGCGGTGTGTCACGCGGCGCCACGGTCTCGGCAACGGGCGCCACGGCCTCCGGCTCGCCGGCCGGCGGCGCCCAGACGCTCAGGCCCATCGCGCGCAGCATCGCGCGCTGGCGTTCAGACCAGCCCATCGCCCGCCCGCTCCGTGGTGCCGTCGGTCGGCACGGCCCAGCGCATCACCAGCGCATCTTCGCGCTGGCCCCGCGCCGCCGGGTAGTAGCCCTTGCGCAGACCGACACGCTCGAAGCCCCACCGCTCGTAGAGTCGGCGCGCGCGCTCGTTGCTTTCGCGCACCTCGAGCCAGATCTGCGCCGCCCCCGCGGCGCGCGCGGTCTGGGCCAGATGGGACAGCAGCGCCCGCGCGTGGCCGCGCTGCTGGTGCGCCGGCGCGACGGTCAGGTTCAACAGGTGCAGCTCGTCGACACCGGGCATCGCCACGTAATAGCCGACCAACGCGTCCCCGGCCACCAGCAACTGGGCCAGGTAGCCCGCGGCCAGCGAATCGATGAAGTGGCCGCGCGTCCAGGGAAAGGGGTAGGCCTGCATCTCGACCGCCATCACGCGGTCCAGGTCGTTGACCGTCATCGCGCGCCAGGCCCATGCCGGCGTCACGGGTGCTGCGGGTGCGGCGGCCGCCTTCATCGCCCGGCCCCGCCGGCCGCCGCGGCCTTCGCTGCCTCGCGCTCTGCCGTCGTCGACGCGACCTTGTCGCGCAAGTAGACCGGCAGCGCCGCCGCCGCGGGCACGCCGCGCCCGGCGGCCCAGGCGCTGCAAGCCAGGCGCAGCAGTGCGGCGGCACGGTCGGCGGTGCGCGGCCACAGGCGAGCGGCGCCCCAGGGCAGGCGCGCGGCGAAGGCCTCGACCGCGCTGCCCGCCACCTGGCCCGGACCACCCTCGGCCTGCCAGCATGCGGCGAGCGCCTCGAGCGTGTACAGCGCCGGCGCCCGGCGCACCTGCCAGGCGCGGCCGTCGTGGCGGTATGCGGCCGCATAGGCCTCGTCCATGCGCGCGTCCATCACGACCCACAGCTCGAAGGCTTCCCCCGCATCGGGCCCGAGCGCCTGGGCGCGTGCATCCTCGGCGACGATGGCCAGGCTGTCGATCGGCAGCACCGGGCAGCCGATGCCGAAGGCCAGGCCCTGGGCCACCGCGACCGCAGTGCGCAGCCCGGTGAACGCGCCCGGCCCCTGGCCGAACGCGACTGCATCGAGCGCCGACGGTACCAGCCCGCGCTGCGCCAGCAGCTCCAGCGCGGTCGGAATCAGCCGTTCCGAAGCCAGCGCGCCGCCCTCGGCGTTGACCACCGAATGGACCGCGCCGTCGGCCAGGCCCACCGCCATCGACTCGGTGGCGGTGTCGAGCGCCAGCAGCTTCATGCCGGCAGCGCACCCTGCCGCACGACGGCAGGGCACCGGGCAGCAGGACGGGCGCAGGCGGGCATCGGCCAAGTGTAGCCGTGCGAACATCCACCCATGGGAAGCTTGCCTGCCTGCCGTCGCGGCCTGCGCACCCCGTGGCGAACTGCGCGCGGGGTGGCGTTCGGGGCCCTGTCCTGGCTGGCCGCGGCCTGCGCCGGGGCACAGCCGCTGCCGGCCGAGGTCGAGGCCGCCTTGCGCCAGGCCAGGCTGCCGGCATCGGCGCTGGCCGCGGTGGTGCAGGAGGTCGGCACCCCCGGGCCGGGTCTGCTGGCCTGGAACGAGCAACAGCCGGTCAACCCGGCCTCGCTGTTCAAGCTCGTGACGACCTTTGCCGCGCTGGACCAGCTCGGCCCCGCCTGGGCCTGGAGCACGCCGGTGTACTTCACCGGGGCGCTGCACGATGGCGTGCTCGACGGCTCGGTCGTGATCCAGGGCCGCGGCGACCCGAAACTGGTGCTGGAGCGTGTGTGGCTGCTGCTGCGCCGGCTGCAGCAGTCGGGCGTGCGCGAGATCCGCGGCGACATCGTGCTGGACCATTCGTTCTTCGCCCCGCCGTCGCGCGCGCCGGGCGACTTCGACAACGAGCCGTACAAGCCGCAGAACGTGCAGCCCGACGCGCTGCTGCTGAACTTCAAGTCGGTCGCCTACCGCTTCGTGCCCGAGCCGGCCGCGGGCGTCGCGCGCATCGGCACCGAGCCGGTGCTTGCCGGCCTGCGCGTCGACGCGCAGGTGCCGCTGGCCGACGGGCCCTGCAACGACTGGCGCGACGCGCTGAAACCGGAGTTCGCCGAGCCGACGCGGGTGCACTTTGCCGGCCGCTACCCACTGGCCTGCGGGGAGCGTGTCTGGCCCCTGGCGGCCGCCGACGCGGCGGGCTATGGCGTGCGGCTGGTCGCGCAGCTGTGGCGCGAGCTCGGCGGGCAACTCGGCGGCAGCGTGCGCGACGGCCCGACGCCGGCCGGCGCCCGGCTCGCTTTCGAACTCACGTCGCCGCCGCTGGCCGAGGTGGTGCGCGACATCAACAAGTTCAGCAACAACGTGATGGCCGAGCAGTTGTTCCTGAGCCTGGCCGCACCGGCGGCGGCGGCCTCTGCGGTGCCGGCGTCGCCCCCCGCATCCGCGGTGCCGCCGGCGGCCTCCGCGCCCGAGGCCGCCGCGTTGTCGCCCGCCGCGGTGGTGCCGCTGCCGGCTGCGATCTCCCCCGACGGTGCCCGCGCCGCGCTGCGCCGCTGGCTGGCCGGCCGCTTCGGCGAGACGGCCGCCGAGCAGACCGTGATCGACAACGGCTCGGGCCTGTCACGCGACACCCGCCTTAGCGCCGCGCTGCTGGCCCGGCTGCTGCAGGCGGCCTGGGCCGCCGGCGTGATGCCCGAGTTGATCAGCTCGCTGCCGATCACCGGCACCGACGGCACGCTGAAGCGATCGACCGCGACACCGGGCCGCGCGCACCTGAAAACCGGCTCGCTGCGCGACGTGGCGGCATTGGCCGGCTACGTGCTGTCGGACAGCGGCAAACGCTACGTGCTGGTCGCGATCGTCAACCATCCGCAGGCCGGGGCCGCGCGGCCGGCGCTCGACGCGCTGGTGCAATGGGCGATCCGCGATGCACCGGGCGGCCAGGGCTGTTGCCGGCGCGCCCAAAAGCAAACGGCGGCACCGTGACCGGCGCCGCCGTGCAGGAGCCGGGCCCCGGCCCGGAAGGGGTCAGAACCGGTAGCCGACCGCCACGCTGACCGCCAGCGGGTCGAGCTTGGTCTCGATCGACTGGCCGGTCGACAGGTGCGAGGTGGTCTTGATGAAGGACTTCGCGACCGTCAGGTCGGCGAACCAGTTGCGGTCGATCTTGACCGTCGCGCCGATCTGCGGCGTGATGCCCCAGGCGTCGTCGACCTCGACCAGCGTCGGGTCGCCGCCCGGGTTGGTCAGCGCCGTCAACGCGGCGCTGCCTTCTTCGCCGTAGAAGTAGCCGTAGGTCAGGCCGAGGCCGACGTACGGACGCACCATCGACTCCTTCTCGAGGAAGCGGTACTGCGCGAACAGCGTCGGCGAGACCTGCTTGGTGCTGCCGATCTTGCCCACGCCCTTGATCGCGCCATCACCAACGATGTCGTGCTCGTACGGCAGGCCCGCGTACAGCTCGAACGAGATGTTCGACGTGTACATGTAGGTCAGCGTCAGGATGGGCGCGCCGGCTTCCTTGACGTCGATCCTGGTGCCCGGAATGCTGGGCGCCGACAGGTCGCCGCTGCTGACTTCCGGGATGATCTGGTTGTAGCCGATCTTGACCAGCACGGTGCCGGCGTCCTGCGCCATCGCGGGGGTTGCGGCCAGGGCCAGGCCGCCGAAGGCGGCCGACACGAGCGCCGCAGTCGTGGATTTCTTCATGGTGGCAATGTCCTTGTTGCTCGGGTGCGCTGGGCTCACAGCCAGCCCTTCTTGGCCATCTCGGTCGTCACCAGCTGGGCGAGCAGCTTGTAGCCGTAGGGGGTGGGGTGCACCTCGTCGGCGTAAAACCAAGTCTCGCCGGCGCCGGTCACCAGCGTATCGGTGCTGCAGACCAGCGAGGTCGGCAGACCTTTCAACACGCCGTTCTCGCCGACGTCGCAGGCGTAGTTGGTCACGTTGGTCAGGCCATACTGGGTGGGGTGCGCCCCTTGATCACGGCTAACGGTGTAGGCGTCGACGAGCAGCACATGGTCTTCGGTGCCCGTCAGGCCCTCGGCGAGCGCGTCGTTGAACTTGGTGACCAGGCCCTGGATCAGCGCGCGGGTAACGTGATCGTCGGTCTCGGTGCCGGTATCGGCATCGGCACCCAGGTAGCGCGGCGTGCTGCTGAGGTCGGGCAGGTTGACGACCACCACGCGCTGAGCACCCTTGGCGACGATCTGGTCCTTGATGTAGCCAGCCAGTTCCGTGCCCGCAGCCTGCATGGAGGCATTCACCGCCGCCGTCGCGGTGGCGACATCGAGCCCTCCCGCCAGCATGCCCTTGAAGGTTGCGTCCTGCATGATGGCGTCATTGCCGCCGGCCATCACGGTCACCAAGTCGCCGGCCTCGAAAGTGCCGTTGGCGGTAGTTGCCAGATGGCGGGCGATCTGCTCGACGATCGGCTTGGTCAGCTGGCCCAGCGCCCCAGACGGATCACCCAGCGCCAGCAGCGCCACATTGCCCGGACCGACCGGGTCGGTGACCCGTGCGCCGCCTTGGGCATAGCTGTAGCAGCCTGCATGATTGACTTCGGGCACCGGCGGGAAGCCGACCAGTTCCTGGACGGTGTTCAGGCCGGTCTGCGCCGGACACAGCGCGTCGACGCCGGCCGTGCTGGCCAGAAGCTCGGTCCAGTTCACCGCGTCGCCGGTGTTGACCGTATAGCGGCCACCGCCCATCGCGGCCACGATTCCGGGCGCGACGTTGTAGCTGCCCACGTCGCTCAGGCTGTCGCCGAACGTGACCAGCTTGCCGTACGCGACGCGCACGGACTGGTCGCCCGCCCCGCCGCCGCTGCACGCCACCAACAGGGCAGCCGCAGCCGCCGCCACCCATGACGGATGAAATCTCTTCATGCCCACCTCGTTGACGAAAAAAATCGAACGACCGTTCGATTTAGTGGAGAAACTATACGAGGCGGATTTTGGCGCTCGCGCCGGGGCAAACCCTCTGTGTGGCGACGGGCTGACAGGTGCCGCGCGGTCAGCGCCGGGCCGCTCCCAAGCGGCCGCGCACCCTCCCGGAGGGTGTGCCGGTATTTCCGGCACCGGGTGTGCCTAGAACGGGTTGTTGCGCGCCCGGGTGATGGCTTGCACCCCGAGGTAGTTGTGCACCACCGCGGTCGGGTGGGTGGCGTCGGCCCAGAGGTAGCTCGAGACGGTGGGGGTGGGGTCGGCGGTGATGAGCGTGTTGTTGTTGCAGTCGGGCAGCGGAGCCTCTGCAGCGCAGACCGCCGTGTCGGTATTCACCATCCCGTAGGCCGCCGGCACGCGCACCATGCCGTGCATCAGGTCGTCCATCAACAGCAGGCCGATCTTGCTGCCATCGTTCGTCAGGCTGAGCCGCAGGCTGCGGTTGAAGGCCGCGCTCAGGCGCGAAAGGACGGCCGCCGCGACGTCGCCCTTTTCCAGGCTCTCGGCCTTGGCGAATGGCGTCTGGCCCATGTCGGGCGACGTGGCCACGAGCACGCGCGCGCCCGCCGCGGCGAGCTCGTTGACCTGGGCCGCCGCGCGTTCGCCGGCGGCCTCCACGCGAGCGATCAGGACGTCTTCGCTCTCGGCCGGATAGGACGCATACGCCTGCAGCACGTCGTTCATCCCGACCAGCACCGTCGCCATGTCGTCGGTCTCGATGCTGTCGCCGGACGAGAACGTGCGGATCTGCGTGGCCAGCTCGTCGGTGGTGGCGCCGGCGGCCGCCAGCATCTTGGCCTTCGGGTTCGCCACCGCGTCGGGGTTGCACTCGGCGAACACCATGCCGTACTGCGCCGCCAGGACCTGCACCCAGATCGGGTTGGCCTTGCACTGCAGCACGTCGTTCTCGTCGACCGAATTGGTGGTGTACTTGCGGCCGTCGGTGGTCAACACGTTCAATTCGTCGCCGAAGACGAGGATGCGGCCGGGCACAAAGGCGTCGACCGTGCTGGTGCCACCGCCGCAGGCCGCGAGCAGGCCGGCCGCCAGCGCGGCGGCCGCAGCAAGGCGCGTGGTACGGGTAGCCCGGCGGGCCTTCGGGGTCGGGATCATGCTCGGTTCCAGTTCGGTGATTCGTTCGGGGCGCGCGGCCGGCCGGTTCAGCCCGCCGCCGCGGCACGTTGCAGGCGATCCCGCACGCCGTCCCAGGCGGAATCGGCGGGCGGGGTCTCGATCCAGATCAGGGGCGTGCCGCAAGCGTCGAGCTCGCGCAACGCGCTGAACAGGGCCCGGGCGGCGGCAGCGGCGTCAGCCGGCATCGCGCGCCCCGGGATGCCCGCCGGCAGCGGGCCCACGGTGCGTGAATATACCGCCACCGGCGGTGTGGCCCCGGGCGCCGTCGTGCCCAGCACGCCGAGCGCCGCGCGCAGCGCCGGCGGGTCCATCAGCCGCACCTTCGCGCGCGGCGCGTAGTGGGCCTCGAGCGTCCCGGAGGCGCGCGGCGCATCGCGGTCGCGCGCCGCCAGGGTCTCGCCGCCGAGCGCGGCCTCGATGCGCTCGCGCGTGAGCGTGCCGGGGCGCAGCAGCACCGCGCGGTCGCGGCTGCAATCGACGATGGCCGACTCGATGCCAACCTCGCAGGCGCCGCCATCGACCACCCACAGCCCCGGGTCGAACTCGGCCGCCACGTGGGCCGCCAGGGTCGGGCTGACGCGACCGAAGCGGTTGGCGCTCGGCCCCGCGACCCCCGGCACGCCAAGCGCGGCAGCCTCGACCAGCAACGCGTGCGCCACCGGGTGGGCCGGGCAGCGCAGGCCGATGGTCGCCTGGCCACCGGCCGCGGCGCCGGCGCGCCCGGGCGCGCGTGGCACGATCACCGTCAGCGGCCCCGGCCAGAAGGCGTCGCACAGGCGCTGGGCGCGCTCGGGCCACTCGGCCGCAAACGCGCGCGCCGCCTGGACATCCGGCACGTGGACGATCAGCGGATGATCCGACGGCCGGCCCTTGGCGGCGAAGATGCGCGCCACCGCGGCGTCGTCGTCGGCGCGCGCGCCCAGGCCGTAGACGGTCTCGGTCGGGAAGGCGACCAGCTCGCCGGCCGCCAGGCGCTGCGCGGCCTGCTTCAGCGCGCCGGGGTCGGCACCGTTGACGATCGGCATGCGGCCTTCAGAAGCCGGGCAGGCCCAGCAGCGTGCAGGCGCGCAGCGCCATGGCCCGGGCGTCTTCGGCCGTCGCGCCGGTGAAGCTCAGGTGGCCCATCTTGCGGCCCGGGCGGGCCTCGGCCTTGCCGTACAGGTGCAGGTGGGCACCGGGCAGGGCCAGCACGTCGCCCCAGGGCGGCGTGCGCGGCAAGTCGGCGGCGCCGGTGAACCAGAGGTCGCCCAGCAGGTTCAGCATCACCGCCGCCGAGTGCAACCGCGGCGCGACCAGCGGCAAGCCGGCCATGCAACGCACCTGCAGGTCGAACTGCGACAGGTCGCAGGCGTCGATCGTGTAGTGGCCGGAGTTGTGCGGCCGCGGCGCCATCTCGTTGGCAACCAGCCGCAAGGCGCCGCCGGCACCCTGCACGACGAAGAACTCGACGCACAGCACGCCGACATAGGCCATCGACTCGGCGATCGCCTTCGCGCAGCGCGCCGCTTCGTCGGCCAGCGCCTCGGGCACGTCGGGCGCTGGCACCTGGGTGACGGCGAGGATGCCGTCGCGGTGCAGGTTCTGCTGCACCGGGAAGCTCACCGCCTGACCGTCGGCGCCGCGCGCCACGATCACCGACAGCTCGCGGTGCAGCGGCAGCAGCTGTTCCAGCACGCAGCGCGCGCGGCCCAGCTTCTGCCACGCGGCGGCGAGCTCGGCGCGGTCGGCCACGCGGGCCTGGCCCTTGCCGTCGTAGCCCAGCGTCGCAGTCTTCAGGATGCCGGGCAACAACGCCCCGTCGACCGCCGCCAGCGCGGCCTCGGAGTCGATCACGGCATGCGCCGCACAAGGCACGCCGGCACGCGCGAAGTGGGCCTTCTCGGCCGCGCGGTCCTGGCAGATCGCCACCGCCTCGGCGGCCGGCGCCACCGGGCGCGAGGCGGCCAGCAGGCGCAGCGCCTCGGCCGGCACGTTCTCGAACTCGGTCGTCACCGCATCGGCCACGCGGGCCAGCTCGGCCAGTGCAGCGGTATCCGTGTACGCCGCCTGCAGGTGGTGATGCGAGACGAGCCCGGCCGGGCTCATCGGGTCGGCGTCGAGCACCGCCGTCGCATAGCCCATGGCCTGCGCGGCGTGGACGAACATGCGGCCGAGCTGGCCGCCGCCCATCACGCCCAGCGTCGCGCCGGGCAGCAGCACCGTTCGCGCCCGGCTCACTTCAGGTCCTGGGTCATGGCCCGCGCCGCTTCGGTCTGCTTCGCGCGGTAGGCCACGAGGCGCTCGCGCAGCGCCGCGTCCTCGTTGGCCAGCATCGCGACCGCGAACAGCGCCGCGTTGGCGGCGCCGGCGGTGCCGATCGCAAAGGTCGCGACCGGAATACCCTTGGGCATCTGCACGATCGAGTGCAGCGAGTCGACGCCTTGCAGGTGTCGGCTCGCCACCGGCACGCCGAGCACCGGCACCACCGTCTTGGCAGCCAGCATGCCGGGCAGGTGGGCCGCGCCGCCGGCGCCGGCGATGATGGCCTTCAGGCCCCGGCCGGCGGCGGCGTCCGCGTAGGCGAACATGTCGTCCGGCATGCGATGGGCCGACACCACGCGGGCCTCGTGGGCGATGCCGAACTCGGCGAGAATCTGCGCGGCGGCCTGCATGGTGTCCCAATCGCTGGACGACCCCATGACGATGCCGACCACGGGCGAGGCAGCGTTCAAGGCTTGCAGCTCCGGATCACGGCAAAACGGCGATTTTAAGGCGGCGCTTGTTTCGCGCTCGTTCGCCCTCAGTTCACGTTCCGACATGATCGATATCACCATACAGAATTTCGAGACCGAGCTGATCGGCGCCTCGCTGCGCCAGCCCGTGCTGCTGGACATCTGGGCGCCCTGGTGCGGCCCGTGCAAGAGCCTGAGCCCGGTGCTCGAAAAGCTCGAGGCGGCCTACGGCGGCCGCTTCGTGCTGGCCAAGCTCAACAGCGACGAGCAACCCGAGATCGCCGGCCAGCTGAGCCAGGCTTTCGGGGTGCGCTCGATCCCGTTCTGCGTGCTGTTCTCGCAGGGCCAGCCGGTCGACGGCTTCGTCGGCGCGCTGCCCGAGAGCGAGATCCGCAAGTTCCTCGACAAGCATGTGCCGAGCGTCGATGCGCTCGAATCCGATGCCGAGGCAGCCGAAGCCGAGGTGCTGCTGGCCGAAGGCGGCGACCTCGACGCGGCGCTGGCCAAGCTACAGGAGGCCGTGGCGATCGACCCCGCCAACGACGCTGCGCGCATTGATTACCTGAAGCTGCTGCTGTCCGACGCCGCGGCCGACCCGGCGCGCACGGAGCAGGCCCGCGCGGCCTTCGAGCCGGTGGCCAGCAAGGTGCTGCTGGACAGCCGCTTCGCCGCGATCGAGCACTGGCTCAAGGCCTGCGAGGCGCTGCGCGAGGCGCGTCCGCTGGCCACGCTGGACGCAGCGATCGCCGCCAACAAGCGCGACTTCGAAGCCCGCTTCGAACGTGCGCAGGTTCTGTTTGCACACGGCGACCCCACCGCGGCGATGGACGAACTGCTCGAGATCCTGATGCGCGACAAGGCCTGGAACCAGGAACTCGCGCGCAAGACCTATGTCGCGATCCTCGAACTGATGACCAAGCCGGCGCCCAAGGCCGACGCGGCCGCCGGCGCGGCCAAGGGAACGCTGGAACTCACCGGCAAGGCCGCCACCGCGCCGGCGGCCGACCCGGTGCTCGACCAGTACCGGCGCAAGCTCAGCATGGCGCTGTTCTAGCCGCGCGCCCCGGCACTGGGCGCTGGCCCGTCAGCGCGCTGCGGCCGCGGCCACTTCGGCCAGCGTGCGGTCCAGGGCCTCGCGGGTGCGGGCCTGCTCGGCCTCGTGCTCGCCCAGGGCCTGCTCGGCCCGTTGCTGCAAGGTATCGGCGATGCCGTCGCGGCCACCGTGGCGGTGGATGCGCGCCAAGCGCGCGAAGGTGGCCGCACGGTCGTCGGCATCACGCTGGCCAGGTGCACCCGCCTCGGCCGCACGCGTGTCGGCCAGCGCCTGGCTGACGTGGCCCAGCCGCACATGGCACCAGGCGCGGTCGGCCAGCAAGCGCGGCTCGCGGTGCGCCATGCCCTCCTGGCGGGCCCGGTCGAGGTGGTCGTCGAGCAGGCGGGCGGCTTCGTCGAAGCGCCCGAGCACGACCAGGAACTGCGCTCGGATCACCGGCACGAAGGTCGACAGCGATGCGACACCCGTGCCCCAGTCGTAGTTCGCGGTCGATTCGGCTTCGAGCAACGCCTTGCGCGCCTGATCGGTGTCGGCGCGGCCGAAAGCGTCGGCCAGCGCGATCTGGCCCGAGCGCATCGACGAGATGTTGTGCAGCATCACGCTGATCATCGAGCTGTCGCCATCGGCGCTGGCATGGGCCCGGGCGCGCAGGTACCAGGTCTGCGAGCTGGCGTCGTCGCCCGCGCAGCGGTAGGCATCCGCCAGCACCAGGCCGACGCGGGCGCGGGCCGCATGCTGGTCGGGCTCGGCCAGGCTTAGCGCCTTGGCAATGTGGCGGGTCAGACCCGCCAGATCCGAGGCGTTGAACGCGCAATTCGCCAGCCAGGCCGAGGCCAGCGCCTGCATCGGTGCATGGCCGCTGGCTTGGGCGGCGTCATGGGCACGCTGGAACTTGTCGACCGCGTGCGGCGCGATCGAATCGAAGTGGTCGATCTGCCCGTCGACGAGGTGGATCCAGGCGGTGAGCAGCGGGTCCTTGTGGCGCTGGTTCTGCGTGCGCAGGCCCGACAGCGCGAAGCGCGCATCGGCCAGCAGGCCCAGGCGCGCCATGGCCCCGGCGCGCTCGGCCTTCAGGTACTCGCGCTGCAGCGGCTCGGTCGACGCGGTGATCGCGCCGTCCAGGCGCTCGATGAGGCGGGAGGCGACCACGGTCGGGAGCCGGTGGCGGTCAGGCGGCCGCGAGGCGGTCGAAAGCCTCGTGGTACTTCGCGGCCGTGCGCTGCACGACCTCCGGGGGCAGACTGGGCGCGGGCGCCTTCTTGTTCCACGGCCGGCCGTCGACCTGCGCCTGCTCCAGCCAGTCGCGCACGAACTGCTTGTCGTAGCTGGGCGGGTTGGCGCCGGTCTTGACGGCCTCGGCCCAGCCCTCGACCGGCCAGTAGCGTGAGGAATCGGGCGTCAACACCTCGTCCATCACGGTCAGCGTGCCCTGCTCGTCGAGGCCGAACTCGAACTTGGTGTCGGCGATGATGATGCCCTTGGTCAGCGCGAAGGCCGCCGCTTCCTTGTACAGCCGGATGGCCACGTCACGCACGGCTTCAGCCAGCGGGCGGCCGATCTGGGCGGCCATCTGCTCGAACGAGATGTTCTCGTCGTGCTCGCCCATCTCGGCCTTGGTGGCTGGCGTGAAGATCGGCTCGGGCAGCTTGGCGGCATTGCTTAAGCCCGCCGGCAGCGCGACGCCGCAGACCGACTGCGATTGCCTGTACTCGGCCCAGCCGGAGCCGGCCAGGTAGCCGCGCACGACCGCCTCGATCGGGATCGGCTTCAGGCGCTTGACCAGCATCGCGCGGCCGCGCACCTGCTCGACCTCGTCCGGCGCGACAACCGACTCCGGGGCATCGCCGGTCAGGTGGTTGGGCACCACATGCGCCAGACGTTCGAACCAGAACAGCGCCATCCGAGTCAGCAACTCGCCCTTGCCCGGGATCGGCTCGCCCATCACGACATCGAAGGCCGACAGGCGGTCGCTCGCGACCATCAGGATGCGATCGGCACCGACCGCATAGTTGTCGCGCACCTTGCCGCGCGCCAGGAGGGGAAGGGAATGCAGCGAGCTCTGGAGCAGCGGAGATGTCATGGCGCCGGGGGGAATGGGACCCGCCGATTGTAGGGCGCCCCTGGAGCGCCCCTTCCGCACTCAGACGACCGTCTGCGCGAGCTCGCCGCGGGCGTAACGCGCGGCCATGTCGCTCATCGTGACCGCCTTGATCTTGCCGGCCTGGCCCTCGCAACCGAACTCGAGGTAGCGCTGCTTGCAGATCTTCATCGCCGCCTCGCGCGCGGGCTTGAGCCACTCGCGGGCATCGAACTTCTCGGGATTCTCGGCCATGAACTTGCGCACCGCGCCGGTCATCGCGAGGCGGATGTCGGTGTCGATGTTGATCTTGCGCACGCCGTGCTTGATGGCCTCCTGGATCTCCTCGACCGGCACGCCGTAGGTTTCCTTCATCTTGCCGCCGTACTGGTTGATGATCGCCAGCAGATCCTGCGGCACGCTGGAACTGCCGTGCATCACCAGGTGGGTGTTCGGGATGCGCTGGTGGATCTCCTTCACGCGGCCGATCGCCAGGATGTCGCCGGTGGGCTTGCGGGTGAACTTGTAGGCGCCGTGGCTGGTGCCGATGGCGATCGCCAGCGCGTCGAGCTGGGTCCGCTTGACGAAGTCGGCGGCCTGCTCGGGGTCGGTCAGCAGCTGGTCGTGCGTCATCGTCGCATCGGTGCCGTGGCCGTCTTCCTTGTCGCCCTTCATCGTTTCGAGCGAGCCGAGGCAGCCCAGTTCGCCCTCGACGGTCACGCCCTGCTGGTGCGCCATCTCGACGACCTTCTTCGTCACGTCGACGTTGTAGTCGTAACTGGCGATGGTCTTGCCGTCGGCTTCGAGCGAGCCATCCATCATCACCGAGCCGAAGCCCAGCGCCATCGCGCCGCGGCAGACATCCGGGCTCTGACCATGGTCCTGGTGCATCACCAGCGGGATCTGCGGCCAGGACTCGACCGCCGCCTGGATCAGGTGCTTGACGAAGGCCTCGCCGGCGTACTTGCGCGCGCCTGCGCTGGCCTGCAGGATGACCGGCGCGCCGACCTCGGCCGCGGCCGTCATCACGGCCTGCACCTGCTCCAGGTTGTTGACGTTGAAGGCCGGGATGCCGTAGCCGTTTTCGGCGGCATGGTCCAGCAGTTGGCGCATGGAAACGAGAGGCATGGTGTTCCTCGCTTGTGATCAGTTGACGAAACCGGCCCCGGCGGCGGGCGATGTAATCACGCCGTAACTGCGGCCGATTCTAGTGTCCCGCCCCGGCGCAAGCAGCCCGCATGCCAAGTGCCGGCGGCCGGCCACCCCGCGCGGCGGCCACGTCGGAAATGGGGCCGAAAGCGGCCGCTTTTCGGTCTCCAGTTTGCCCCCGATCAAACAACACTGTCAGCCTGGACTCCCTCGCACAACACCATGGCCCGCATTGAACTCGCCCACGTGACCACCTGGATCACCCGTGCCGCCGAAGAGCGCCCCGCCGACCTCGCGAAGGCGGTGGCCGAACGTGCCGGTTGCGGCATGGCCAAGGCGCGCAGCCTGGTCCGGCAGCTGGTCGACCTGGGCTGGCTGCAGGCCAGCCGCGAGGGCCGCAAGACCCGTCACGTGCCCGGCCGGTTGCGCCAGATCGTGATGCGCTACCCGCTGGCCGGCCTGAACGAGGACCTGCCCTGGGCGCGCGATTTCGCGCCGCATTTCGAGATGCCGAAGAACGTGCGGCAGATGATGCAGCACGCCTTCACCGAACTGCTGAACAACGCGATCGACCACAGCGAGGGCCAGTTCGTCACCGTGTCGATGCGCCAGACGCCGGCGCATTTGCAGCTGCTGGTGTCGGACGACGGGCGCGGCCTGTTCGACAAGATTCGCGAGGGCTTCGAGATCGACGACCCGGCGATGGCGATGCTGGAGCTGAGCAAGGGCCGCCTGACCAGCGCACCCGATCGGCACACCGGCCGCGGCCTGTACTTCACCTCGCGCCTGGCCGACGTGTTCGACCTGCACGCCAACACGGTCGCCTTCCAGCATCGCGAATGGGATGCGCGCAGCTGGAAACAAGGCCGCGCGATGCGCCAGCAGGGCAGCGCAATCTACCTCGCCATCGCGCTGGACACGGCGCGCACGCTGGACGAGGTGATGCGCTCGGCGAGCCTCGATGCGCAGGGCTACGGCATCGACCGCACGACCCTGCCGCTGAGGCTGATCACCAGCGAGGACGTGGCGCTGGAGTCGCGCGCGCAGGCGCGCCGGGTCGCCGCACGCCTGACCGAATTCAAGCAGGCCGAGCTGGACTTCTCCGGCATCGACCACATCGGCCAAGGCTTCGCCGACGAGCTGTTCCGCGTCTTCGGCCGCAACCAGACCGCTGTGCAGTTGCTGGTCAGGAACGCCAGCCCGCGCGTCAACGCGATGATCGACCTGGCACGGGCAGCCTAAGCCACCCGACAGACTTTCAGCATGTTGGTGCCGCCCGGGTAGCCCATCGGCTCCCCGCAGGTGATCGCGTAGGTGTCACCGGGCCTGAGCACGCCGCGCTCGACCAGCACGGCCTCGGCCTCGGCCAGCGCCTGGTCACGCTCGTTGTGCGCCGGCATCAGGATCGGCTGCACGTTGCGGTACAGCGCCATGCGGCGCTCGGACGTGTGCTGGTGGGTGAGGCCGAAGATCGGCACGCGGATCGAATGCCGGCTCATCCACAGCGCGGTCGAGCCGCTCTCGGTCAGCGCGATGATGGCCTTGCAGCCCAGGTGGTGGGCGGTGAACAGCGCGCCCATCGCGATCGACTGGTCGATGCGGCCGAAGTGGCGCTGCATGAAGTCGTCTCGCAGCGTCACCTCCTCGGCGCGCTCGGCTTCCTCGGCGATCTGCGCCATCTGCTCCACCGTCTCGACCGGGTACTTGCCGGCGGCGGTCTCGGCACTGAGCATCACGGCGTCGGTGCCATCCAGCACCGCATTGGCCACGTCGGACACCTCGGCGCGCGTGGGCACCGGGTTGACGATCATGCTCTCCATCATCTGCGTGGCGGTGATCGCGATCTTGTCGAGATCGCGCGCCATGCGGATCATCCTCTTCTGCAGCGCCGGCACCGCCGCGTTGCCGACCTCGACCGCCAGGTCGCCGCGGGCGACCATGATGCCGTCGCTGGCCTTCAGGATCGCCTCGAGGTGCGGGATGGCCTCGCTGCGCTCGATCTTGGCGATCATCGCCGGCTTGTGGCGCCAGGGCTCGCCGGCCACGTTCGCCAGCTGGCGCGCCATCTCCATGTCGGTGGCGTTCTTCGGGAAGCTCACCGCCAGGTAATCGCACTGGAAGCTCATCGCGGTCTTGATGTCTTCCATGTCCTTGGCGGTCAGCGCCGGTGCGGTCAGCCCGCCACCCTGCTTGTTGATGCCCTTGTTGTTGGACAGCTCGCCGCCGATCTTGACCAGCGTGTGCACCTTCTCGCCCAGCACGCGGTCGACGGTCAGCACGATCAGGCCGTCGTTGAGCAGCAAGGTGTCGCCGGGTTTCACGTCGCGCGGCAGTTCCTTGTAGTCCAGCCCCACGCCCATCAGGTCACCCGCCTCGGTGCGGCCGGCGTCGAGCACGAAGGGTGCCCCGGCTTCCAGCATGACCTTGCCTTCGGCGAACTTGCCGACGCGGATCTTCGGGCCCTGCAGGTCGGCCATCAGTGCGACCGGCTTGCCCACGCGCGCGGCGCATTCGCGCACCAGCTCCGCGCGGGCGATGTGGTCCTCGGCCTTGCCGTGGCTGAAGTTCAGCCGCACCACGTCGACGCCGGCGCGCAGCAGCCGTTCGAGCACCCCGCGGTCGCTGGAGGACGGGCCGAGGGTGGCGACGATCTTGGTGGCGCGGGACATGATGGGTGCTTTCTCCGGTCGGTGCAGCCCCCGATTATCGGCAGGCCGGCGCCTGGCCGGTTACGGCGCGATTACGGGGTGCTGCGGCAGGCACCCACGGGCTCACTGCGCGCCGCGCGCCGCCGCGACGTCGGTCACGGCCAGCGCCGTCATGTTGACGACCCGCCGCATCGTCGCCGACGGGGTCAGGATGTGCGCCGGCGCCGCCGCGCCGAGCAGGATCGGCCCGACCGTCACGCCGTGGCCGCCGGTCACCTTCAGCACGTTGAACAGGATGTTCGCGGCGTCGATGTTGGGCAGCACCAGCAGGTTCGCGCTGCCGGTCAGCGTGGTCTCGGGCAGCACCGCGCGGCGGATCGTCTCCGACAGCGCCGCATCGCCCTGCATCTCGCCGTCGCACTCGATCTGCGGTGCCCGCTGCACGAACAGCTCACGCGCCGCGCGCATGCGCCTGGCCGAGGCCCGTGTCGACGAGCCGTACATCGAGTGCGACAGGAAGGCCACCTTGGCCGGCATGCCGAAGCGTTGCACCTCCTCGGCCGCCATCTGGGCGATCTCGGCGAGCTGCTCGGCGCTGGGCTCTTCATTGACGAAGGTGTCGGCGATGAACAGCGTGTGCTGCTCCAGCATCAGCGCATTCATCGTCGCCATCGTGCCGGTGCCGGGCCGGGGGCCGATCACCGTGCGCACGTGCTCGAAGTGGTGATCGAAGCGGCCGACCAGGCCGCACAGCAATGCATCGGCATCGCCGCGGCGCACCAGCATCGCGCCGATCAGCGTGTTCGAGCGACGCAGCGCCGCCTTGGCCGCCTCAGGCGACACGCCGTCGCGGCCCATCAGGCGGTGGTAGTCCTCCCAGCAGGCGCGGTAGCGCGGGTCATCCTCGGGGTTGACCAGCTCGAAGTCGACGCCCGGCTTCAGGCGCAGGCCGGCGCGCTCGATGCGCATCGCGATCACGTTCGGCCGGCCGATCAGCACGGGCAACGCGAGCCCGTCGTCCTTCACGACCTGCACCGCGCGCAGCACGCGCTCGTCCTCGCCCTCGGCGTAGACGACACGCGCCGGCTTGGCCTTGGCGGCCATGAAGACCGGGCGCATGAACATCCCCGTCTGGTAGACGTAGCGGGTGAGCTGCTCGCGGTAGGCCTGGGGGTCGGTGATCGGCCGCGTGGCCACGCCCGACTCCGCCGCGGCCCGGGCCACCGCCGGTGCGATGCGCAGGATCAGCCGCGCGTCGAACGGCGTCGGGATCAGGTACTCCGGCCCGAACTTCAGCTCCTTGCCGGCGTAGGCGGCCGCCACCTCGTCGCTCGTCTCGGCCTTGGCCAGCGCGGCGATCTCGTGCACGCAGGCCAGCTTCATCGCCTCGGTGATGCGGGTGGCGCCGCAATCCAGTGCACCGCGGAAGATGTACGGGAAGCACAGGACGTTGTTGACCTGGTTCGGGTAATCCGAGCGGCCGGTGGCGATGATGCAGTCGGGCCGCGCGGCCTTGGCGATCTCGGGCCGGATCTCGGGCTCGGGGTTCGCCAGCGCCAGGATGATCGGCTGCGGCGCCATCGTCTTCACCATCTCCGCGTTCAGCACGCCCGGGGCCGAGCAGCCGAGGAAGACATCCGCCCCCTGGATCACGTCGGCCAGCGTGCGCGCATCGGTGTGCTGGCAGTAGCGGCGCTTCGATTCGTCGAGCTTGTCACCGCGGCCCTCGCGGATCACGCCCTTGGAGTCGCAGACGAAGATGTTGGCCGGCTTCACACCCAGGCTGACCATCAGGTCCAGGCAGGCGATCGCCGCCGCGCCGGCGCCCGACACCGCGAGCTTGACCTCGCCGATCTGCTTGCCGACCAGTTCCAGCCCGTTGATCAGCGCGGCGCTCGAGATGATGGCCGTGCCGTGCTGGTCGTCGTGGAAGACGGGGATGTTCAGCCGCTCGCGCAGCTTCTTCTCGACATGGAAGCACTCGGGCGCCTTGATGTCCTCGAGGTTGATGCCGCCCAGCGTCGGCTCCAGTGCCGCGATGATCTCGACCAGCTTGTCGGGGTCGTTCTCGGCCAGCTCGATGTCGAACACGTCGATGCCGGCGAACTTCTTGAACAGGCAGCCCTTGCCCTCCATCACCGGCTTGCCCGCCAGCGGGCCGATGTTCCCCAGGCCGAGCACGGCCGTGCCGTTGGTGACCACGCCGACCAGGTTGGCGCGCGAGGTGTAGTCGGCCGCGAGTTTGGGGTCTTTCTCGATCGCCAGGCAGGCATAGGCCACGCCGGGCGAGTAAGCCAGCGACAGGTCGCGCTGGTTCGACAGCGGCTTGGTCGGCGTGACGGCGATCTTGCCGCGCGTCGGCATCCGGTGGTAATCGAGTGCGGCGTCGCACAAAGCCTGTTCGGCCGGGCTGAGATCGGTGGTCATGGCTGCCTCCTGAGGGGACGCGCAGCGTAGCGGCAAGCCGGCGCCTGCGCGTCCGTGGTCCCCACAGCATGCACGATCGGCATGCCTCGATGCCAGCGGGGGCAGACCCGCACTTGCGCTGCCTCAGTGCGGCAGCGGCGGGCGTTCGCAGCGCGCCGGTGCCACCGCCTCGGCGCGCGCCGCCTCGCGGGCCTGGCGCTCGAACAGCGCCTGCAGCAGTTCGCCCGGCCCGGCCCGGGCGCCCGCGCAGGGCCGGCCCCGGTAGCTCGACCAGACCGGCCGCTCGCCGTCCCAGTGCAGCAGGCGGCTGTGCCGCTCGTCGCTGCCGTAGGCCACGAGCCCGATGTGGCGCTCGGCCAGGTAGCCGATCAACTGCTCGACGCGGTCGGCGCCACCGCGTTCGCAGTGCTGCGCTGCGTGGCCCCACTCGGTCGCGATCACCGGATGGGTCGAGGCGAAGCGACCGAAGCGCTGGTCCCAGCCGGCGGGTGAGTTGTCTTCATTGCCGAAGTACGGGTGCACCGCATAGGCCAGCTGGCCGATGGGGTCGGCCAAGGGCGGTGCGCCGTCGAGCCGTTGGCCGCCGCGCAGGCCATCGACGATCAGCAGGTTGCGCACGCCTTGGCGGCGCAAGGTGTCGATCAGCGCCTGGTGGCCGGCGCGCCAGGCCTCCCAGAAGCCCGGCCCCGGGTCTGGCGGGCTGGCCGGCTCGTTGAACAACTCGAACGCGACGCCGAGATCGTCGGCGAAGGCCGGCGCCACCGCGGCCCAGGCCCGCAGCGCCGAGGCCTTCGGCAGCATCTCGACCGGCTTGACACCAGTGCGCCCCTCCCACTGCAGCGACAGGATGACGCTGAAGCCGGCCCGGCGGGCCTGGGCCGCAGCGTCCTTCACTTCGCCGAGGTAGGCGGGGTCGTGCTGCGGCGACTGCGGGTCGAGAAAGGGCTGGCCGATCTGCAGCCGCACGACATCCGCGCCGACGGCGCGCGCCAGCCGCAACGCCTCGGCGTCGAAACGCTCCTGCGCGGCAGCCGTGCTCGGATCGGCGGGGTGCCCGCGCGGCACGAGCCGGCCGAAGAAGGACAGGCCGCGCGGCACCCAGGGCTTGCAGTCGCGCAGCAGCTGGCTGCCGCCGGCCTGTACGCCCAGCATGCCGGCAGCCGCCGGCTCGGCCCTTGCAGCCGAGCCCAGCGCGGCCGCCAGCGCGCCGGCGGCCAGCAGCGCGTGGGCCCAGCGGCGGGCGGCCATCGTCAGCCTCGCGGCATCAGGCCCCGGCAGCGCGCCTGGCCAGGATCTCGAAGGCCGGCAGGGTCTTGCCTTCGAGCACCTCGAGGAACGCGCCGCCGCCGGTGGAGATGTAGCCCACGTCCTTCTCGATGCCGTACTTGGCGATCGCGGCCAGCGTGTCGCCGCCGCCGGCGATGCTGAAGGCATCGCTGTCGGCGATCGCGCGGGCGATCGCCTCGGTGCCCTTGGCGAAGGCATCGAACTCGAACACGCCGACGGGGCCGTTCCAGACGATGGTGCCGGCCGACTTGAGCTGCGCGGCGAGCCGGGCCGCGGTCTTCGGGCCGATGTCGAGGATCAGGTCGTCGTCGGCCACGTCGGTGGCGGCCTTCACGGTGGCTGGCGCGTCGGCGGCAAAGGCCTTGGCGGTCACCACGTCCTCGGGGATCGGCACCTCGGCGCCGCGCGCCTTCATCGCCGCGATCACCGCGCTGGCCTCACTGACCAGGTCGGCCTCGGCCAGGCTCTTGCCGATCTTCAGGCCGGCGGCCAGCATGAAGGTGTTGGCGATGCCGCCGCCGACGATCAGGCCGTCGACGTTCTTCGCCAGCGATTGCAGGATGGTCAGCTTGGTCGAGACCTTGGAGCCGGCGACGATGGCCACCAGCGGGCGCTTGGGGTTGGCCAGCGCCTTGCCGATCGCATCGATCTCGGCCGCCAGCAGCGGGCCGGCGCAAGCCACCGGCGCGAACTGCGCAATGCCATAGGTCGAGGCTTCGGCCCGGTGCGCGGTGCCGAAGGCGTCGTGCACGAAGATGTCGCAGAGCTTGGCCATCTTCCTGGCCAGCTCTTCGTTGTTCTTCTTCTCGCCCTTGTTCAGGCGGCAGTTCTCGAGCAGCACCACCTGGCCTGGCGCCACCTCGACGCCGTCGACCCAGTTGGCGACCAGCTTGACCTCGCGGCCCAGCAACTCGCCCAGCCGGGCGGCCACGGGGGCGAGCGAATCCTCGGGCTTGAACTCGCCCTCGGTCGGGCGGCCGAGGTGGCTGGTCACCATCACGGCAGCACCGGCGTCCAGCGCCATCTTGATGCACGGCACCGAGGCGCGGATGCGGGTGTCTTCGGTGATGCGGCCGGCGTCGTCCTGCGGCACGTTCAGGTCGGCGCGGATGAACACACGCTTGCCCTGCACTTGGCCCTGGGCGGCGAGATCGGCGAATCGGAGCACTTTCATCATGGTCGGGGTCTCTCGACAGTTGCGGAATCCGGGTGCGCCCGGCCCGCCGGCGATCACCAGCCCAGACCGAAGCGCAACGCCAGCAGCACCGCGGTGCCGCAGACGATGGTGCCGAGAATGCCTCGGCGCCACCAGTACCACAGCCCGCCGGCGGCAGCGGCGTACAGGCGTGCATCCTGCCACGTCTGGATCAGGTGCCCGTTACTCATGATGACCTCGGGCACGATCACCGCCACCAGCGCGGCCAACGGCGCGTAGCGCAGCGCCTCGCGCAGCCACACCGGAATCGGCAGCTCGCGCTCGGGCAGCAGGAAGAAGGCACGGGTCACCACGGTGATCAGCCCCAGCCCGAGAATGGCGACGACGGCCTCCCCGGCACCCATCAGCGGCTCCCCGCCTTGGCCGGCACCGGCGGCGGCGCGAAATGGTCGAGCAGGATGCCCACGGCCACCGCCGCCGCGATCGCGACGACGATGTTGAGCTTGAACGGCAGCGCGAAGGCGGCCACGGCTGCGCAGCCGGCGACCGCGGCAGCCAGCCAGGTCGCGCGGTCGGACAGCAGCGAGCCGGTCAGGCCCAGCAGGGCCAGCGTGCCGGCAAAGCCCAGCCCCCACTCGGTCGGGATGCGGTCGGCCAACGCGATGCCCAGCAGCGACATGCCCTGCCAGGTGACCCAGTTCACCGCCACTCCGCCCCAGAAGTACGGACCCTGCTCGGGCGACGGTGTCGGTTCGGGAAAGCGCCGCATGAACATCACGTAGTTCAGGTCGGCGGTGAAGTAGCCGTGCATCAGGCGCTGGCGCAGCGGCAGGTGGCCGAAATAGGGCCGCCAGCCGGCACTGAAGATCACGAAGCGCAGGTTGACGCAGGCCGCCGTCGCCCAGACCACCCACAGCGGTGCGCCGCCGGCGATCAGCGGCAGCGAGGCCAGTTGCGCGCTGCCGGCGAAGACGACGAAGGACATCAGCATCGCGAGCGGGATCGTCAGCCCGCTCTTGACCATCGCGACGCCGGTCACCAAGCCCCAGGCGCCCAGGCCGAGGGCGATGCCGGTCATCTCGTGGGCGCCGCGGCGGAACTCAGGGTGATGCCAAGGGCGTGAGGCAGGCGGCACGGGAATGGGCATCCCGGCATTGTCCTATGGGGTTTCCACCCATCTCGCCTGCACGGTTGCGCACGAGCTTTGCAGCGGCGCAGGTCAGTGAGCGCCGGCCTTCTTGTTGCGGGCCGGCTTGCCGTCGGCCTTGGCGTCGGGTTTGCCGTCCGCCGCCGCGACCTGCTCGTCGGCGCTCTCGCCGTCGGCCTTGGCGGTGCGGGCCGGTTCCGGCCCGAGCTGTGGCGGCACCGGCTCGAGCTTGTTCTCGCGCATGTAGTCGTCCATCTCGCGCCAGCCGGCGTAGATGGCCGCCTTGTCGGACTTCTTGTTCAGCGTGTAGCAGTCCTCGATCGCGCGGGCGGCATTGCGGCAGGCCGCACCGATGGCCTTGCCTTCGGCGGCGCGGCGCTCGGCGAGGGCGCTGGCGCCTTCGATGCCGAGCAGGTCGCAGCCCGCCAGCAGCGCGAGGCTGGCCAGGGTGGCAAGGGCGAGGGGGGCGCGGCGCATCGGGTTCAAGGCGGGCAGGCGAAGACGCAGGATTGCCCGGTTTATCGGCCGCCGCGCCCGGCGACTTGAGTGGCGTTTTGCCGCCGCGGCGACGGTATCAGCGGCTCGGGGCGAAAGACCCCGTCCGGGCCATCTCGAGCAGGCGTTCGACGCGCTCTTCGGTGCTCGGGTGGGTCGCGAACAGCCCCGCGATGCCGCCGCCCGACAGCGGGTTCATGATCATCATCTGCGCCGTCTCGGGGTGGCGCTCGGCCGTCTCGAGCGGCACGCCCTGCGCGATGCGGTGGATCTTCTGCAGCGCCGAGGCGAGCGCCTGCGGGTCGCCCGAGATCTCGGCGCCGCCGCGGTCGGCCTCGAACTCGCGGGCGCGGCTGATCGCCATCTGGATCAGGCTGGCCGCCAGCGGGGCGAGGATCATCACCAGGATCGAGACGATCGGGTTGACCGGGCGCCCCTCGTCATCGCGGCCACCGAAGATCATCGCGAAGTTGGCGAGCATCGAGATCGCGCCGGCCATCGTCGCGCTGATCGTCGAGATCAGGATGTCGCGGTGCCGGACGTGGGCCAGTTCGTGCGCCATCACGCCGCGCAACTCGCGCTCGCTCAGGGTGCGCAGGATGCCGGTCGTGGCGGCAACCGCGGCGTGGTCCGGGTTGCGGCCGGTGGCAAAGGCGTTCGGCGCATCCTCGTTGATCAGGTAGACGCGCGGCATCGGGAGCTGTGCGCGCTGCGCCAGGTCCTGGATCATCCGGTAGAACTGCGGCGCCGACTGGGCATCGACCTCCTGCGCGTTGTACATGCGCAGCACCAGCTTGTCGGAGAACCAGTAGCTGAAGAAATTCATGCCCAGCGCGATCACGAGCGCCAGCACCATGCCCTGCTGGCCGCCCAGCAGGCGACCGATGGTCATGAACAGCGCGGTGATGGCCGCCATCAGGACGGCGGTCTTCAGCAGATTGAACATGGCGGTGGGGTCCTCGCGCCGCTCGGCGGGCGCGTATGAAGTCAGGATACCGGTTCAGATGCGGCCGCGCCGGGCGAGTTCAATGCCCGAGCTTGGCGCCCTGCAGGCCGGGCTTGGCCTGCACGAACGCCGTGGCCGGCAGGCGCTTGCCGCCGGGTCGTTGCAGTTGCAGCAGATCCAGCCCACCTTCGCCACAGGCCACCACCAGCCGCTGGCCGTCGGCCTCGACCACCTGGCCGGCCGGGCCGCGCACCTCGGGCCGCACGGCGGCCTGCCACAGCTTCACGGTCTCGCCGTCGAGCTCGAAGCTGGCGCCGGGGAAGGGGTCGAAGGCGCGCACACGCCGCTCGATCGCGGCCGCCGGCTGAGTCCAGTCGATCGCGGCCTCGGCCTTGGCGATCTTGTGGGCATAGCTCACCCCCTCGGCCGGCTGCGGCGTCGCGCGAAGCCGGCCGGCTTCGGCGTCGACCAAGGCCTGCACGATCATCCGGCCCCCGAGCGCCGCCAGGCGGTCGTGCAGGCGGCCGGTGGTGTCCGTCGGCGCAATCGCCTCGCGGCCGACGGCCAGCATGCCGCCCGTGTCCAGTCCCTCGTCCATCTGCATGATCGTGATGCCGGTTTCGGCATCGCCCGCCTCGATCGCGCGGTGGATCGGCGCCGCGCCGCGCCAGCGCGGCAGCAGCGAAGCGTGGATGTTCAGGCAGCCCATCCGAGGCAGGGTGAGCACCCACTGCGGCAGGATCAGACCGTAGGCCGCGACCACCATCACGTCCGGCGCAGCGACTTCCAGCGCGGCGCGGGCCTGCGCGGCGTCAACCGCATGCTTGCCGTCCAGCCTCAGCCCTTGGGGCTGGGCAATCGCCAGTCCGTGAGCAAGCGCCAACTGCTTGACTGGCGATGGTGACAGCCTCATGCCGCGCCCCGCCGGGCGGTCGGGTTGGGTCAGCACCAACGGAACCAGATGGCCCGCGGCATGGATGGCCGCCAGCGCCGCGGCAGCGAACTCCGGCGTACCGGCGAAGGCGACCCTGAGGGGATGGCTCATCGCCGCTTCTGCTCGTCGCGCGTCTTCTTCAGCATCTTGGTCTTGATGCGCTCACGCTTGAGCGGGCTGAGGTACTCGACGAAGACCTTGCCCAGCAGGTGATCCATCTCGTGCTGCACGCAGACGGCCTCCAGCCCCTCGGCGTCGAACTCGTAGGATCGACCGTCGCGCCCGAGCGCGCGCACGGTCACGCGGGCGTGGCGCGGTACGGCGTCATAGATCGTCGGCACCGACAGGCAGCCCTCCTCGCCGACCACCATCTCCTCGCTGACCCCCAGCAGTTCAGGGTTGATCAGCACGCGGGGGGCGTCGCGCTGCTCGGAGGTATCGATGACGATCACCCGGCGATGCACGTCGACCTGGGTCGCCGCGAGCCCCACGCCTTCGGCCTCGTACATGGTCTGCAGCATGTCGTCGACGAGTTGACGCACTTGGTCGTCGACCTCGTCCACCGGGACGGCGACGGTGTGCAGACGGGGGTCCGGGTAGCGCAGGATCGGAAGCAGGGCCATGGGTGGAAACGGAGCAGCGGGGTACCTTGGGGCTTGCCCCAGGTTGTCAACGTGGCGCAACGAATGAAACGGGTTCTCGTGACAAAGGGTTGCACGGAGCCGGCCAGTTTGTTTGCGACATCAATGGTTTAGGGGCAGAATTTGCCGAGCTTTCTCAGCTTTGCGTTCGGGTGGGAGACCGGGTTTTTCGCAGCCCAGGCCGTCGTGGCTTGGTCGTTGCCATGAGTCGGTGCCCAACCGGAATTGTTGCACCGCCAAAGATTTCCGGCTCATCGCCCGGGAGTGTCCATTCATGAGCCGAACAGTGCGCCAGTCCCTTTTGCCACCTTCTACCTGGTTCGTGGCCGTTACCGTGGGGCTGGCGTCGATGTCGGCAGCGGCGGCCCAATGGCCCGTCACGCCGGGCCAGCGCGCCACCGCCCAGCAGGTGGCCGAAGCCGGCGTGCCGCTGTCCGAGCTGGCGCCTAACGCGCCCGACACCTACACGATCAAGCGCGGCGACACGCTGTGGGACATTTCCAAGCTCTTCCTCAAGAGCCCCTGGCGCTGGCCCGAGCTGTGGGGCATGAACCTCGACGAGATCCGCAACCCGCACCTGATCTACCCGGGCCAGATGCTGTACCTGGACAAGACCGGCGGCCGCGCGCGGCTGCGCACCGCCAAGCCGGTCGAGACCAACCAGGAGGGCAAGCTGTCGCCGCGCGTGCGGGCCGAGCCGCTGCCGGACGACGCCATCGCCTCGGTGCCGATGCACCTGATCGGGCCGTTCCTCAACGACGCGATCGTGCTCGATTCGAACACGCTGGAAAGCGCGCCCCGCGTGGTCGCCACGCAGGAGGGCCGGGTCATGGCCTCCAAGGGCGAGAACGCGTATGTGCGTGGTGACCTGTCGCCTGCCCGCAATTGGCAGCTGTTTCGCGAGCCTCGCCCGCTGATCGACCCCGATACGCGCGAGTTGCTCGGCTTCGAGGCGCGCTTCGTCGGTGCGGCCGAGTACGTGCGGCCCGGTGAGGTCCGCCAGCTGCCCGATGGCAAGACCGAGCTGGTGCCGGCCACGATCACGATCACCAGCCTGCGCGAGGAAGCCAATGTCGGCGACCGCCTGGCGCCGGCGCCGGCGCGCGACGTGGAGGCTTTTGCACCGCATGCGCCGGGCGCGCCGATGCGCGGCCGCATCGTCTCGGTGTACGGCGACAGCCTGAATGCCGGCCAGAACCAGATCGTCGCGCTGAACCGCGGCGCCCGTGACGGCATGGAGCGCGGCCATGTGCTCGCGCTGTGGCGCGCCGGCACCGCGCGGGTCGACAGCACCGATGAGGCGCGCACACCGATCCGCCTGCCCGACGAGCGCCACGGCCTGCTGTTCGTGTTCCGCGTCTTCGAGCGTGTGTCCTACGCGCTGATCCTGCAGGTGCAGGATCCAGTGTCAGCCGGCGACCTGTTCACCCAGCCTTGAGCCGCTGACGCCCCCGTCCCGGCGCCCGCCAAGGCGTCACGGCCAGTGACGACCGGGGCGCCGTCCCGAGCCCATGCTGCCCACCACCGCGCCCGCCCTGCCCGCCGATGAACTGCGGGCCTGGCTGCGCCTGGTCCATTCACCCGGCCTGGGGCCGAGCGCCGCGCGGCGGCTGCTGGCTGCCTTCGGCTCACCGCAACACGCCGTGGCCGCCGGCCCCACGGCCTGGCGGGAAGTGGGTGGCGGCGCGGCCGCCCAGGCCCTGATCCAGCCCGCGCTCGACCACGAAGCCTTGTTCGCGACCACCCTGGCCTGGCTGGAGGCCGACCCCGATCGCCGGCACTTGTTGACGCTCGGCGATCCGGCGTACCCGTCGGCGCTGCTGGAAATCGCCGACCCACCGCTGCTGCTCTACGCCCAGGGACGCCTGTCTCTGCTGGCCCCGCCTTCACTGGCCATCGTCGGCAGCCGGCACGCGACGACGGGCGGGCTGGACAACGCGAGGGCCTTTGCCCGCCACCTGAGCGCCTCGGGCCTGGTCATCGTCTCGGGCCTCGCGCTCGGCATCGATGGTGCCGCCCATGATGGGGCCCTGGCCGGCGCCGAGGCCAGCGGCCAGGGCGGGACGATTGCCGTCGTGGGCACCGGCCTGGACCGCGTCTACCCGAAGCGGCACCACGCGCTGGCGCACCGGATGATCGACGGCGCCGGGCTGATCCTGAGCGAGTTCTGCCTGGGCGCCGAGCCGCTGGCAGAGCATTTCCCGCGGCGCAACCGCATCATCGCCGGCCTGTCGTTGGGCACGCTGGTGGTCGAGGCCGCCGTGCAGTCGGGCTCGCTGATCACCGCCCGCCTGGCGGCCGAATGTGGGCGCGAGGTGTTTGCGATTCCAGGTTCCATCCACAACCCGCAGTCCCGGGGGTGCCACCGGCTGATCAAGGAAGGCGCCAAGCTGGTGGAAACAGCCGACGACATCCTGCAGGAGCTGCGGATGCCCCCGCCAATCGGCGCGCCCGCCCCGCAGGCCGCGCCCCTCGCCAGGCACGAGCCGGCCGCCGAGGAGGACCCGCTGCTGACGGCCCTCGGCCACGACCCGATGACGCTGGATGCCTTGTCCGACCGCACGGGCTGGCCGGCGGCCGAATTGCAGGCGCACCTGTTGGCGCTCGAGCTCGAGGGCCGGGTGGCGCGGCTGCCCGGGGGCCTGTTCCAGCGCCGCGCCACGGGCTGATTCTGAGGCACGGCAAGCAGCGAAACATCGCACGCGAACGCCGTCAAACGCGGCCAACCGGGTCATGGGCGCTCGGTTATAGTGGTCCCATGTTCGACGTTCTGGTCTACCTGTACGAAAACTACTGGCGGCCCGACGCGTGCCCCGACCATGAGCAGCTGACCCGCAAGCTCTCGGCCGTCGGCTTCGAATCGGACGAGATCCAGGAGGCCCTGCATTGGCTCGACGGCCTGGCGCTGCGCACCGACGAGCTGAGCGCCGAGGCCCCGGCGAATGTGGCGGCGCTGGCCCAATCCCCGGCCAGCGTGCGGATATATCTGCGCGAAGAACAGGAGCTGCTCGGTGACGAATCGATCGGCTTCATCAGCTTCCTCGAATCCGCTGGCGTGCTGACCGCGCCGCTGCGCGAGATGGTGATCGACCGCGCCACCGCGGTCGGTGCCGGGCCGCTGGATCTGGACGACCTGAAGATCATCGTGCTGATGGTCTTCTGGAGCCTGGGCGAAGAGCCCGATGCGCTGATCCTCGACGAGCTTTTCGTCGCGCCGGAGGACCGGCTGATCCACTGAGCCGTCAGGCCAGCAGCCGGGCCGGATCGGCCTTGATCTTCTCGATTGCGTTGCGCGTGGCGGCGACCGTGAGCGACTCGTCCTGCAGCGGCACCAACAAGCCGGCCTGAAGAAAGGCCGCCAGGCGCGCCTTCTGGAACAGCACGCAGCGGCCGTCGGCCGCCGAGAACAACGACAACTGCCGGCTCATGCCCTGCCAGACCAGACGCACCGACTGCTGGCGACCCCGCCAATCCAGCATGAAGGCGGCCCCCAGTTGCAGCTCGGCCGCCCACTGCAGCATCGCCGGGCCCGGCATCGAGCCCCCGTCGGCGACGATCTCCAGGCCTTCTTGCTGGTGACTGCTGCTGTCGAGCACCCAGCTCTCGTCGATTTCGACATCCTCTTCGGGCAAGAGCTCCTCGAGCATCTCGAGCCGCTCCTTCAGCTCATCGAGCTGCTGCGGGCTGATCGCGGTGGCGCGCGCGCTGAAGGCCGCAGTCAAAGCGAGATTCAGCGACTTGATCGCATTTTCCTGTTTCTCGGCGGCGAGGCCCACCGACGCCATGCCCTGGCGCAAGGTGGTCAACAGCGGCGGCAGCCGACGGATCACCTCGGCACGGTCTTCGCGGTTGGTCTTGGCGCTGGCCGTCCACAGCAACTCGCTGGCTGCCGCGCGCACGGTCTTGACCTCGGGGCTGTGCGGGCCGTGCCGCACCGCGGCGGTGGCCAACACGTCGGCCCAGACGTGGAACAGGAATTCGCGGATGCCCTCGTGCACCGGCACGTCGCCGAGCAGCTTGCGCAGCTCGATCGTGTACTGGATCGCCAGCGTCTCCCGCTGCTCGACCTGCTGCGCGAGCGAGACACCAGCACGGCTCTTCTCGTTCTGCTCGCGAAAGTATCCTTCGAGAAATTTCTCGAACTCGTTGAGCACGGTCTGGAACACGCGCCGGCCGGTGTCGGGGAAGGCCTCGACGACCTGCACGACACGCTTGATCTCGCCCTCGAGCGGCGTGCCGAGCACCTCGGCACCGCCTTCGAAGCCCATCACGCAGGCCCCCATGCGGTCGATCAGCCGGCGCGCCGGGTGATCCGCGGTGGAGAAGAAATCCGGCTCGGCGATCGCGACACGCAGCGTCGGCATCTGCAGCCGCGCGAACCACACCCGCAGTTGTGCCGGGATCCGCTCTTCGGTCAGGATGGCCTGGAACAGCAGCGCGACGAGTTCGACCGTCGCCCGCTCAGCGGGCGTGGTCGCGGCCGCCTTCAGTGCCGTCTGGCGATCGCGCAGCTCCTGCAGCAGCACCTCGGGCGTGGGCGCGGCGGCCCCACCGACGCCGCCTGCCACGGCACCGTCGCCGGCCGGGCCACCGGCCTGCTCGACCAGCCGCTGCTGAGCCTTGGCCATGGCCTCCGACAGGCGCGCCGACGCCGGACGGGCGTTCGTCGTGTCGCGGAAACCCGGCAGGTGGCGCTCCATCACCTCGGAAAAGTGCTGCAGCACGAAATCGGCCCGCGCCGAGCCGCCGCCGGACACCGGCCGCGTCATCATGCGCGTCTCGTCGTCGACGCTGTGCCCGTGCAGGATGCTCTGAGGCGGCTGTGGCCCGCCAAACGTCTGGCCCGGGGCACCGGCCGGGCCGGCGCCGCCGCCGACGGGCGCGGCCGACCCGGCACCGCCGCCCGCGATGCCGCCGCCCGCCCCTCCACCGGGCGCGCCGGGGCCCGATGCAGCAGCACCGCCGGCCCCACCGCCCATCGCGCCGCCAGCCCCATAGCCGGTGCTGCCATAGACACTGGAGCGTCCGCCCGATGGCGGCATCGGCGCCGAGGCGACCGAGGTGTCGGCAAAGCGCGTGCTGGCTCCGCCACGAGTCGGCTCGGGCTCCGGCGCGCCGAGCTTGCCGGGCGAGGTGGAGGTCCCGTCGGAGCGGCGGATCGCGCCACGCAAGTCGACCTCCGGCATCACGCCACGGTCGATCAGCCACTTGTTGGTCTCTTTCCAGACCCCCTCGAGCGGTTTGGCGCAGGCCTTGACCAGCACCTCCTCCAGCCCCCGCCAGGTGTCGAGCGACAGACCGGCATCGGTCCAGGCCTGGATGACGCACTCGGCAAGCACCGGGGGCCGAAACAGGTCCTCGTCACCCAACTCGGGCTGGCGCAACAGCGCCGTCAGGCGCGCGCGCAGGTCGTTGAACTCCCACAAGCCCTTGTCGAGCATGCCTTGGGCCAGGCGCGAAACGAGGATCTCGCGCTGGATCGTGTCGTCGTCGACCAGCTTCAGGTCCAGGCCGCCGCCGGTGATGCTGATGCTGAATGGATCCGGGCTGGCCGCGGCCGCCGCACCAGCCACGCTCACGGCCGACATCTGCCGGTGCACACGATCGGCCAGCTGCCCCGGCCACTTGCTGCCGTGGCGCATGAGCTCCTGCAGCATGTCGCGCCGCTGCTGGGCGATCGTGCGTTCGGCCGGTTTCTCGTTCAGCGCCTGGGCCCCTGCCAACGCGGCGTCCAGCCAGGGCTGGAACTCCTTGACCAGGCGCTCGGCGAAGTAGAGACGGGCTTGGTCGAGCAGGCTGGTCTGGGCCGAAGAAGCAGGCATGTGGGCGTCAGGTCCGGCAGGCAGGCCGTGTGGTGAACTTTGACTCTACACCACCGCCCCGGCGTTCGGATCGTTCGGGTCGCCGCCCTCCTTGGCGGGGCCACCCTTGATCAGATCCTCGCGCTTGACGCCCAGCCACATCGCAATGGCCGCGGCCACGAAGACCGACGAGTAGATGCCGAACAGGATGCCGATCGTCAAGGCGACCGCGAAGTAGTGCAAGGTCGGTCCGCCGAACAGCAGCATCGACAGCACCATCATCTGCGTGCAGCCGTGGGTGATGATGGTGCGGCTCATCGTCGAGGTGATCGCGTGGTCGATCACCTCGTGGGTGTTCATCTTGCGGAACCGGCGGAAGGCCTCGCGGATCCGGTCGAAGATCACCACCGATTCGTTGACCGAATAGCCCAGCACCGCCAGCACCGCCGCCAGCACCGCCAACGAGAACTCCCATTGGAAGTAGGCGAAGAAGCCCAGGATGATCACCACGTCGTGCAGGTTGGCGATGATCGCGGCGACCGAGAACTTCCACTCGAAGCGGATCGCCAGGTAGATCATGATGCCGATGACGACGAAGGCCAGGGCCTTCGCGCCGTCCTCGGCGAGCTCGGCGCCGACCGATGGGCCGACGAACTCGGTTCGCGAGAGCTTCAGCGGCTCGGCGCCGCCGGCGTCGCAGGCCGGGCGGCTGACCGCCTCGCCCTGGGGCGTCGTGTACTGGCGACTCGACACAGTGCCCTGCTCGGCCTTGCACAGCGCCGCAAACACCTGTTCGGCGAGCTTCGACTGCTCGGCCTGCTTCTCGCCGCGGCGCACCGGCAGACGGATCATCACGTCATGCGAGGTGCCGAAGTTCTGCACCTGCACCTCGCCGGACCCCATGCCTTCGACAATGCCGCGCACCTTGGCCAGCTCGGCCGGCTGGACGTACTCGACCTCGAGCACGGTGCCTCCGGTGAACTCGTTCGAGAAGTGCAGCCCCCGCGTTGCGAGGAAGAACACGGCGGCGAGAAAGGTGACGGCCGAGATGATGTTGAACACCAGCGCGTGCCGCATGAACGGGATGTCGCGCCGGATTCTGAAGAATTCCATGAGGTGACCTTTGGGGATGGGCGCGTACGGCGCGGGTCAGGCCTTGTCGGCAGCGTCGGAGGTGGCCGGCACGGCAGCGCCTTCAGGGCGCCAGACCTGGCCGATCGAGACCGACTTCAGTTTCTTCTGCCGGCCGTACCAGAGGTTGACCAGGCCGCGCGAGAACATCACCGCCGAGAACATCGAGGTCATGATGCCCAGGCAGTGCACGACCGCGAAGCCGCGGATCGGGCCGGAGCCGAAGGCCAGCAGCGCGAGGCCGGCGATCAGCGTGGTGATGTTGGAGTCCAGGATGGTCGCCCAGGCGCGCTCGTAGCCCGCGTTGATCGCGGCCTGGGGCGACGCGCCGCCGCGCAATTCCTCGCGCACCCGCTCGTTGATCAGCACGTTCGAGTCGATCGCCATGCCCAGCGCCAGCGCGATCGCCGCGATGCCCGGCAGCGACAGGGTGGCCTGCATCATCGACAGCACCGCGATCAGCATCAACAGGTTGAAGGCCAGCGCCAGCGTCGAGAACATCCCGAACAACAGGTAGTACAGACACATGAACACGGCGATCGCAGCGAAGCCGTAGGTCACGCTGGCGAAGCCCTTGGCGATGTTGTCGGCACCGAGGCTCGGGCCGATCGTGCGCTCCTCGATGATCTCCATTGGCGCGGCAAGCGACCCGGCGCGCAGCAGCAGCGCGGTGTCGCTGGCCTCCTGCGTCGTCATCCGGCCCGAGATCTGGAAGCGCGCGCCCAGCTCTCCGCGGATCACCGGTGCGGTCACGACCTCGCCCTTGCCCTTCTCGAACAGCAGGATCGCCATGCGCTTGCCGATGTTCTCGCGCGAGATGTCGCGCATGATGCGCGCACCCTTGGCATCGACCGTCAGGTGCACCGCCGGTTGCTGGTGATCGTCGAAGCCGGGTTGTGCGTCGCTCAGGCTGTCGCCGGTCAGGATGACCTGGCGCTTGACCATCAGCGGGCCACCGCCACGCTCGACATACCGTTCGGTGCCGAAGGGCACCGGCCCGCCGCCGGTGGCCGCCGCGGCGGCCTCGGCCGAGTCGTCGACCATGCGCAGTTCGAGGGTCGCGGTACGGCCGATGATGTCCTTGGCCTTGGCGGTGTCCTGCACGCCGGGCAGCTGCACGACGACGCGGTCCAGCCCCTGCTGCTGGATCACCGGCTCAGCCACGCCGAGCTCGTTGACCCGGTTGTGCAGCGTCGTGATGTTCTGCTTGAGCGCCGCTTCCTGCACCTTGCGCATCGCCTCGGGCTTGAGCGTGCCGGTCAGCGTCAGGTCGCCGTTGCCGGCCGTGCCTTCGGCCCAGAGCACGTCGGGCTGGGTCTCGGCAAGGACGGCCTGGGCGCTCGCGCGCACCGCGGCGTCGCGAAAGCGCAGTTCGACGGTGTTGCCTTCGCGCGTGATGCCCGAGTGGCGGATGTTCTTGTCGCGCAGCGTGGTCCGGATGTCGCCGGTCAGCGATTCGGCCTTCTTCGTCAGCGCGGCCTTCATGTCGACCTGCATCAGGAAGTGCACGCCGCCGCGCAAATCCAAACCCAGGTACATCGGCAAGGCGTGCAGCGTCGTCAGCCACTGGGGCGAACGCGACACCAGGTTCAGCGCGACGATGTACGAGGGATCGGCCGGGTCGGTATTCAAGGCCTTGGACAGGGCGTCCTTGGCCTTGATCTGCGTGTCGGTGTCGGCCAGCCGCGCCTTCACCGAATTGCCCTCGAACTGAACGAAATCGGGCTGGATGCTGGCGCCTTGCAGCACCTGCCGCACCCGCTCGACCATCGCCGCGTCGATCTTCAGCGTGGCCTTGCCGCTGGAGACCTGCACCGCCGGCGCTTCGCCGAAGAAATTGGGCAGCGTGTAGACCAGGCCGACCACCAGCGCGAAGGCCAGCAGCAGGTACTTCCACAGGGGATATCGGTTCATGTCGGGCTTTCGTGCCGGTGGCCGGACGCGCAGCGCGGCGCCGCCGGCGTGGTGCGCGTGACGCGCACCGTCAGATCGAGGCGCAGCGGCTTACTTGTAGCTGCCCTTGGGCAGCACCTGAACCACCGCCGAGCGCTGGACCTGGATCTCGACGTCCTTTGCGACCTCGACGTGCAGCACGCTGTCACCCAGCTTGGCGACCCGGCCGATCACGCCGCCGCCGATGACGACTTCGTCACCCTTGGCCAGCGCGTCGATCATCGCCTTGTGCTCCTTCTGCCGCTTCATCTGCGGGCGGATCATGATGAAGTACAGCACCACGAACATCAGCACCAGCGGCAGGAACTGCATCAGGCTGCCGGCGGTGCCGCCATTGGTGGCAGTGCTCTGGGCGTAGGCATTGGAAATGAACACGGAGGGGTCCTTCTTCAGTGACAGTGCGCCGGTCGGCGGCGCGGCATTGTAGTTGGGGGCACCGCGCCATCGAACCAGGCCGGGCCACAAACAAACAAGCCCTCGCTACACACGGGTAGGGAGGGCTTGGCGTCAACCTCGATCGGGCCGAACCTCGATCTCGAAATCGCTGGTTGGGTGACTGGTTGCGGGGGCAGGATTTGAACCTGCGACCTTTGGGTTATGAGCCCAACGAGCTACCAGACTGCTCCACCCCGCGACAGAAAGACGAACTATAGCATGGAATTCGGCTACAGGCCAGCCTCGTTCAGGCTTTTCCCGAAACGCGCGCTGTTCTGGAAGCCAATCACCCGCGGCTCGCGCAATTCCTTGCCCTGTGCATCGAAGAAGATCGTGCCCGGCGGGCCAAAGAGCTGGAAGCGCTTGAGCAGCGCGCGGTCGTCGTCGCTGTTGGCTGTCACGTCGGCCTTGAGCAGCAGGGCCTTCGACAAGCGGGCGCGGATGTCGGGATCGCTGAAGGTGAAGCGCTCCATCTCCTTGCAGGAGACACACCAGTCGGCGTAGAAGTCGAGCATCACCGGGCGGCCGGCACGCTGCAGCTGCGCATCGAGCTCGGCAAGGCTGCGCACCGGCGCGAACGGCAAGGGCGCGGCGACCGCGACTTCGCCGTGATCGGCCGCCATCGCCAGGTGGGCCAGCGGCTGCAACGGGTCGCGCCCGCCGGACGCCGCACCGCCGAGCATCATCACGCCCCAGGCCAGCGCCGCGACACCGGCCGCGCGCTGCAGCCAGACGCGGGGCGCACCGCTGTGCGGATTCGCATCGAAGGGACGCAGCATGAAGCCGCTGATCAGCAGCAGGGCGCCCCACAGGGCCAGAACGACAGGCGCCGGCAGCACCGGCTGTACGACCCACAGCGCCACCCCCAGCAGCACCAGGCCGAAGAAGCGCTTGATCACATGCATCCAGGCCCCCGAGCGCGGCAGCCATGCGCCGGCCGACGCACCGAGCAGTAGCAGGGGAGTACTCATGCCGACCGCCAGCGCGAACAAGGCGCTCGCCGACAACGCCACGTCGCGAGTCTGGCTGAGGAACAGCAGCGCCCCAGCCAGCGGCGCGGTGACACAGGGGCTGACGATCAACGCCGACAAGCCACCCATCAGGAACACGCCTGCCAGTTGGCCCCCGGGCAGCCGACGCGAAGCCCCGTCGAGCTTGTTCGACAGGGCGTGCGGCAGCCGCAGTTCGTAGACATCGAACATCGACAGCGAGAACAGCGCCAGCAGCAGCGCGAAGCCTGCAAGCACCGCAGGCTTTTGCAGCGCCGCCGCCAGCCCCTCGCCGGCCAGGCCGGCAGCGACGCCGAGCGCGGTGTAGACCAGGGCCATGCCCAACGAGTACGAGGCCGCGAGCAGGAAGCCGCGCCGGCGCGAGACCTCGGCGCCGCCGGTCAGGATCGACGACAGGATCGGCAGCATCGGCAGTACGCAAGGCGTGAATGCGAGCAGCAAGCCCATCAGCCAGAAAGCTCCGACGGCCGTCCACCACGAACCGCTTTGCAGCACCCGCTGCACCCGGTCACCCTCGCCCGGCGCGTCACCCGATGTGAGGCCCGGCGAAGCCTCGGCCGGCGCCCGCGAGGCTCCGAGCACCTGGCCTGCGACCTTGGCCATGGCACCTTCGCCGAGCAGCGCGACCGACCCGTCGCCCCCGAACCCGGCGAGCGAGACACGCACCTGCCGGGTCAGCGGGGGGTAGCACAGGCCGGCGTCGGCGCACCCTTGGGAGACCACGTCGAGCGTGAATCCATCGGCGCCTGCCTGGCTGACCGGCAGGCGCACGTCGAGCGGGCCATGGTAGGTCTCGACGTTCTTCTGGAAGTTCTCGTCGAACTTCACCTGGCCGGCTGGCAACTCCGGCTCGCCCAGCGTCGCGCCGGGGGTGGCGAAGTGGAGTTTCTCTCGGTAGAGGTAGTAGCCCGGGACAGTGCGAAAGCTCAGCACCAGCGTCTTCGGGCCGTCGGCGCGCACCTCGAGCGGGAAGGCCTGCTCGGGCTCGAGGAACTCGTCGGCCGCGCGTGCCGGCGCCGCGGCGAACGCCAGCCAGACCGCCAGCAGGCAGCCCAACAACCAGGCCGGCAGGGGTGGGGACCAAGGCCGTAGCGGGTTCAACGATCCATTCATGTCGTTCTCAGAGAATCAAGCGCCGCGCGGGTTCCGCGCCGTTGGGCGCCGCAGCGGCCTCGTGAGCCTCTGGCCGCGCAAAAAACAGAAAGGGCCAGCATGGCCGGCCCTCTTTCTCGATCGTGTCTCGCTGGTACCTCGCAGGAGGAACCGCTGATGCGGCTTATTCCACCGCCGCTTCGGCAGGCTCGCCCGCCACTTCGGGGCGATCGACCAGCTCGACAAAGGCCATCGGCGCATTGTCGCCGACGCGGAAGCCCATCTTCAGAATGCGCGTGTAGCCGCCCGGGCGGGCCTGGTAACGCGGGCCCAGTTCATTGAACAGCTTGGTCACGACGTCGCGGTCGCGCAGGCGGGCGAAAGCCAGGCGGCGATTGGCCACCGTCGGCTGCTTGCCCAGCGTGATCAGCGGCTCGACGACCCGGCGCAGTTCCTTGGCCTTGGGGACCGTGGTCTTGATGGCCTCGTGCTGCAGCAGCGAGACGCACATGTTGCGCAGCATCGCTGCGCGGTGCTCGCTGGTGCGGTTGAGTTTACGAAGTCCGTTGCGGTGACGCATGGTGTGCTTTCCTTTCCTTATCGAACCCCGGCCGTGTCAGGTACCGGGGCTTGCACATCGCGCTGTGAATCTCAGCGCTTGTCCAGGCCCTGCGGGGGCCAGTTCTCGAGGCGTGCGCCCAGCGTGAGACCACGCGAGGCAAGCACTTCCTTGATTTCGTTGAGCGACTTGCGGCCCAAGTTCGGCGTCTTCAGCAGCTCGGTCTCGGTGCGCTGGATCAGGTCGCCAATGTAGTAGATGTTCTCGGCCTTCAGGCAGTTGGCCGAACGCACCGTCAGCTCGAGCTCGTCGACCGGACGCAGCAGGATCGGGTCGAACACCGCCGAGCTCTTGGCCGGCTGGTCGAATGTGGCGATGTCGCCCACGTCCAGCTGGGCGAAGACAGCGAGTTGCTCGACCAGAATCTTGGCCGACGCGCGGATCGCTTCCTCCGGCGAAATGGCGCCGTTGGTCTCGATCTCCATCACCAGCTTGTCCAGGTCGGTGCGCTGCTCGACGCGGGCATTCTCGACCGCGTAGCTGACCCGCTTGACCGGCGAGAAGGAGGCATCCAGCACGATGCGGCCGATCGACTTGGTCGGCTCGTCGCCGTAGCGGCGCAGGTTGCCCGGCACGTAGCCACGGCCCTTCTCGACCTTGATCTGCATGTCGAGCTTGCCGCCTTGCGCCAGGTTGGCGATGACGTGCTCGGGATTCACGATCTCGACGTCGTGCGGCGTCTGGATGTCGGCCGCGGTAACCGGGCCTTCGCCTTCCTTACGCAGCACCAGCGTGACTTCGTCCCGGTTGTGCAGGCGGAAGACCACGCCCTTCAGGTTCAGCATGATGTGCACGACGTCTTCGGCAACGCCGTCGACCGTCGAATACTCGTGCAGCACGCCGGCGATCGTGACCTCCGTCGGCGCGTAACCCACCATCGACGACAGCAGCACGCGACGCAGCGCGTTGCCGAGCGTGTGACCGTAGCCCCGTTCGAACGGCTCGAGCGTGACCTTGGCGCGATGGCCGCCAAGCGGCTCCGCAACGATGGCTTTGGGTTTCAGCAGATTGGTTTGCATGTAAGTCCTGTTCCTCTCAATACCCTCGGCTCGTTACACCGATAAGGCTGACGGACCACACCGGAGCGCGAAAGCGCCACCGCGGGACCGGCTTGCCGCGGCAGCGTTGGTCGCGCGCGCCACACGGGCGCACGCGCCTCGAAACGACATCAACGCGAGTACAACTCGACGATCAGCGATTCGTTGATCTCGGCACCGAACTCATCGCGGTCCGGCACCTTCTTGAACACGCCTTCCATCTTGGAGGCATCGACCTGCACCCAGGCGGGCATGCCGATCGACTCAGCCAGCTTCAGGGCGTCAGCCACGCGCAGTTGCTTCTTCGATTTCTCGCGGATCGCAACCACATCGCCGGCCTTGACCTGGTACGACGGGATGTTGACGACCTGGCCGTTGACCGTCAGCGCCTTATGCGACACCAACTGGCGCGCTTCGGCCCGGGTCGATCCGAAGCCCATGCGGTAGGCGACGTTGTCCAGGCGCGATTCCAGCAGGAACAGCAGGTTGGCGCCGGTGTTGCCCTTGCGGCGGTCGGCTTCGGCGAAGTAGCGGCGGAACTGGCGCTCGAGCACGCCGTACATCCGCTTGACCTTCTGCTTCTCGCGCAGTTGCAGGCCGAAATCGGAGGTGCGCGAGCCGGAAGTGCGGCCGTGCTGGCCGGGCTTCGAATCGAACTTGGCCTTGTCGCTGATGGCGCGGCGGGCGCTCTTCAGGAACAGGTCAGTGCCTTCACGGCGAGACAGCTTGGCCTTGGGTCCAAGGTAACGTGCCACGTTGCTTCCTTCTTAGGTGTGTTGCTGACGCGCCCATTTGCTCGTTGCGGCACCACGAGGGTGCCGCCGGGCCGGCGCGCGAGTCTGGCGGGTGTTGTCGAATGCGCTCAGACGGTGGTCTTCGGAGTGAATAAGCCGACCGCGGAGACAATCCGCGGTCGGCATTCGGGAAACTCTCCATTGTAGCAGGGTCGCATCGACCCCGCGCTGCATCAGATGCGGCGGCGCTTTTGCGGGCGGCAGCCGTTGTGCGGAATCGGGGTGATGTCCGAAATCGAGTTAATGCGGATGCCCAGCGAAGCGAGCGCGCGCACCGACGACTCGCGGCCGGGGCCGGGGCCCTTGATCCGGACGTCGAGGTTCTTGATGCCTTGTTCCTGCGCGGCACGGCCGGCCACTTCGGCGGCGACCTGCGCAGCGAACGGGGTCGACTTGCGCGAGCCCTTGAAGCCCTGACCGCCCGACGAGGCCCACGACAGCGCCCCGCCTTGGCGGTCGGTGATCGTGATGATCGTGTTGTTGAACGAGGCATGCACGTGGGCAATGCCGTCCGCGATGTTCTTGCGGATCTTCTTGCTCACACGCCGCGCGGCGGTGTTGGCAGGTGCTTTGGCCATGTTGTGTTCTCTTTCCTAGGTCCGTGGGGCGACGCTTACTTCTTCAGCGCGGCAGCACCCTTGCGCGGGCCCTTGCGGGTCCGGGCGTTGGTGCGGGTGCGCTGACCGCGCAGCGGCAGGCCGCGGCGGTGGCGGAAGCCGCGATAGCAGCCCAGGTCCATCAGGCGCTTGATGTTGATCGAGATCTCTCGGCGCAGGTCGCCCTCGATCGTCAGCCGGCCCACCTCTTCCCGGATCTTCTCCAGGTCGTTGTCGGTCAGGTCCTTGACCTTCTTCGAGTAGGCGATGCCGACCGCGTCGCAGATCTTCTGCGCCGTCGTGCGGCCGATGCCGTAGATGTGCGTCAGGCCGATCTCCGCGTGCTTGTGCGGCGGGATGTTGATACCAGCAATACGTGCCATTGTGCTTCCTTCGATTCGCTGTCAGCCGTCGTGGCTCAACCCTGACGCTGCTTGTGGCGGGGGTCCGTGCAGATCACGCGAACCACGCCGTTACGGCGGATGATCTTGCAATTGCGGCACATCTTCTTGACCGAGGCCGAGACTTTCATGGTCTTCTCCTGGAGGGGTCCAAACGCTTACGGAACGTTGATCACTTTGCGCGGAAAACGATCCGAGCGCGACTCAAATCGTATGGCGTCAGCTCGACAGTCACCCGGTCACCAGGGAGGATGCGGATGTAGTGCATGCGCATCTTGCCGGAGATGTGCCCGAGGACCACATGCCCGTTTTCCAGCTTCACACGGAAGGTGGCATTGGGCAGGTTCTCGAGGATCTCGCCCTGCATCTGGATGACGTCGTCTTTCGCCATTGTTTCTTTTGCTGGCAGCTGTTCGAGTCGGTTCAGCTGGCCTTGAAATTCGCCTTCTTCAGCAGAGACTCGTACTGCTGACTCATCACATACGACTGCACCTGCGCCCAGAAGTCCATCGTGACGACCACGATGATCAGCAGCGAGGTTCCGCCGAAGTAGAACGGTACGTTGTACTTCAGCACCAGGAATTCAGGCAGCAGGCACACGGCCGTGATGTAGATGGCCCCCGCCAGCGTCAGCCGCGAAAGGATCTTGTCGATGTGCCGTGCGGTCTGCTCACCGGGGCGGATGCCGGGGATGAACGCGCCGCTCTTCTTCAAGTTGTCCGCCGTCTCACGGCTGTTGAACACCAGCGCCGTGTAGAAGAAGCAGAAGAAGACGATCATCGCGGCATACAGCATCACGTAGATCGGCTGCCCCGGCGACAGCGCCGACGAGATGTCTTTCAGCCAGCGCAAGCCCTCGCCGGTGGCAAACCATCCGACGATCGTGGCCGGCAGCAAAATGATCGACGACGCGAAGATCGGCGGGATCACCCCCGACATGTTCAGCTTCAGCGGCAGGTGCGACGACTGGCCGCCATACACCTTGTTGCCGACCTGGCGCTTGGCATAGTTGACCAAGATCTTGCGCTGGCCCCGCTCGACGAACACGACAGCGAAGGTCACGCCGATCACGATCGCGATGATGAACAGCGAGGCGATGATGCTCATCGCGCCGGTGCGCACCAGTTCGAACAGGCCGCCGATCGCATTGGGCAAGCCCGCCGCGATACCGCCGAAGATCAGGATCGAGATGCCGTTGCCGAGGCCACGCTCGGTGATCTGCTCACCCAGCCACATCAGGAACATCGTGCCAGCCACCAGGCTGACGACTGCGGTGATGCGGAAGCCGAAGCCCGGGTTGATCACGAGGCCCGCCGACCCTTCCAGTGCCAGCGCGATGCCCAGCGACTGGAACAAGGCCAGCAGCAGCGTGCCGTAGCGCGTGTACTGCGTGATCTTGCGACGGCCCGACTCGCCTTCCTTCTTCAGCGCCTCGAGCGACGGCACCACGTAGCTCATCAGCTGCATGATGATCGAGGCCGAGATGTACGGCATGATCCCCAGCGCGAACACCGTGAACCGCGACAGAGCACCACCCGAGAACATGTTGAACAGGTTCAGGATGCCGCCCTGCTGGCCCTGGAACAGCGCCTGCAGTTGTTGCGGGTTGATGCCCGGTACGGGAATGTGCGCGCCAAGGCGGTAGACCACGAGCGCCAGCAGCAGAAAGACAAGCCGGCGACGCAAGTCGCCGAACTTGCCCGTCTTGGCCAGCTGATTCGGGGAGGTTGCCACGAGGGTGGGTGTCCTTCGAGTCGTTAGCGAGGCTGCAGCCGCTTCAGGCCAGCGAGCCGCCGGCGGCTTCGATCGCCGTCTTGGCGCCGGCGGTCGCGCCGATGCCCTTGAGCGTGACCTTCTTGCTCAGTTCGCCCGACTTGATGACCTTGACGTTCTTCACCAGTTCGCCGACCAGGCCGGCTTGCTTGAGCGTCAGCAGATCGACCTCGTCCGCGCCCAGCGCCTGCAGTTCCTGCAAGGTAACTTCGGCGTTGAACTTCAGTTGGGCTGACTTGAAGCCGCGCTTGGGCAGGCGACGCTGCAGCGGCATCTGGCCGCCTTCGAAGCCAACCTTATGGAAGCCGCCGGCGCGGGATTTCTGGCCCTTGTGGCCACGACCGGCCGTCTTGCCCAGGCCCGAGCCGATGCCACGGCCGACACGGCGCTTGGCGTGCTTGGCGCCGGTGGCCGGCTTGATCGAGTTGAGTTGCATTTGCTGTTCCTCGTCGGTGGGTGCCTTACAGCACCTGCACCAGGTAGGCAATCTTGTTGATCATGCCGCGCACCGCGGGGGTGTCCTCCAGCACGCGCTCGCTGTTGAGCTTGCGCAGGCCGAGGCCGCGCACGGTGTCGCGGTGCGAGGCCTTGCAGCCGATCGGGCTGCGGACCAGCTTGACCTTCAGGGTCTTCTTGGCATCCGTCATCGAAGTTCTCCTGCGTGGCCGATCAGTTGAAGATCTCTTCAACCGACTTGCCGCGCTTGGCAGCGACCTCGGCCGGCGTGGTCGAGCGCTTCAGCGCGTCCAGCGTGGCGCGCACCATGTTGTACGGGTTGGTCGAGCCGTGGCTCTTGGCGACGATGTCGGTCACACCCATCACCTCGAAGACCGCGCGCATCGGGCCGCCGGCGATGATGCCGGTACCGGCCGGCGCCGGCGCCATCAGCACCTTGGCCGCACCGTGCTCGCCTTCCACCACGTGGTGGATGGTGCCGTTCTTCAGGCTGACCTTGACCATGTTGCGGCGCGCCGCTTCCATGGCCTTCTGCACCGACACCGGCACTTCCTTGGCCTTGCCCTTGCCCATGCCGATGCGGCCGTCGCCGTCGCCGACGACGGTCAGCGCCGCGAAGCTCAGCGTGCGGCCGCCCTTGACGACCTTGGTGACGCGGTTGACCGCGATCATCTTTTCCTTCAGGCCGTCGTC
>NZ_DATFAN010000199.1:0-11024 GCF_035254525.1 Ideonella sp.
GTGCTGATCGAGGTGCCGGTCATGCTGCTCGTCGTGCGGGTCGTCAACCGCAGCAAGGGCTGGTACGAGGCAGGCGCGTCCGCCTGACGACTCCCCCACCGAACGGAGCCGCGGCTCCGTTCTTTCGACCACGCTAGTTGCTATTGACAACTTCAACCGAGGAACGCACAGTGCCACCGGATAGTTGCTACAAGCATCGACATGGACCGCACCGTCACCCCGCCCGGCCTGGCCGGCAGCCTGCTGCGCGAGGTCGCGCGGCTGTACACCCGCGCGCAGCGCGTGGTCGCCGATTGCTGCCACACCACCAGCACCCAGTGCCACCTGCTCACCGAGCTCGCCCGCTCGGGGCCGCAGCCACTGTCGGAGCTGGGCGCGCGGCTGTTCCTGGAAAAGAGCTGGGTGTCGCGCGCGGTCGACGCGATGGTCGCGCGTGGTCTGGTCACCAAGGAGCCCAACCCCGCCGATGCAAGGAGCTGGCTCGTGACGCTCACCGCCGAAGGCGAGCGCACCGTCGCCGAGCTGAACCGCACGCTCGATGAGCACGCGGACCATCTGCTGGGGGCGCTGAACGAGCGCGACCGCGCCGCTGTCGAGCACTCCCTGCTGCTGTTGATGAAGGCCCTGCGCGAGGACACCGCAGCCACCTGCTGCCTGCCGCCGGCCGAAGCGAAGGAATCGAGAACCCCATGTCGCTGAACCCCACCCCGAACATCACGCTGCGCCCCGCCGGCGCGGCCGACTGGCCCGCCGTCGAGGCGCTGCTGCTGGCGAACAAGCTGCCCACCGAGGGCGCGCGCGATCACCTGTCGACCTACCTGCTGGCCGTGTGCAATGGCGAAGTCGTCGGCTGCGCCGGTGCCGAGGTCTATGGCGACATCGCGCTGTTGCGCTCGGTGGCCGTGGCCCCGGGGCTGCAGCAACGCGGCATCGGCCAGGCGCTGGTCGGCCGGCTGCTGCAGGAGGCGCAGCGCCGCCAGATGCGCGCGGTCTACCTGCTGACCGTCACCGCGCCGGAGTACTTCGCCCGCTTCGGCTTCAAGCGCCAGAAGATCGAGAGCGCCCCCGACGCGCTGAAAGCCTCGACCGAGTTCCAGGGCGCATGCCCGGCCTGCGCGGCCTTCATGGCGCTGCCGCTGGCCGACAGCGCCGGCGCGCCGGCCGGCGACCTGCCCGTGGCGGTGATCGGCGCCGGCCCGGCCGGCCTGGCGGCGGCCGCGCGGCTGATCGAGCGCGGCATCGACGCGATCGTGCTCGAGGCCGGCCCGGCCGTCGCGATGAGCTTTCGCGATTTCGGCCACGTGCGGCTGTTCTCGCCCTGGCGCTACAACATCGACCGCGCCATCGCCGCGCAGCTCGAAGCCACCGGCTGGCGGGCGCCACCGGCGGAGGAGGTGCCGCTTGCCCGCGAAGTCGTCGACCGCGTGCTGCAGCCTTTTGCCGAGCTGCCGGCCGTAGCCCGAATGCTGCGCCTGAACACCCGGGTGCTGGCGATCAGCCGTGAGGGCTTCGACAAGGTCAAGACCGCGGGCCGGGAAGCCGCGCCCTTCGTGATCCGCGCGCTGCAGGGTGGTGAGCCCGTCGAGATCCGCGCCCGCGCGGTGATCGATGCCAGCGGCACCTGGTCGACACCGAACCCGCTGGGCGCGAACGGCTTGCCCGCGCTGGGCGAGAAGGAGAACGCCGAGGCCATCTACTACGGCATTCCCGATGTGCTGGGCCGCGACCGTGCGCGTTATGCCGGCCGGCGCACCCTCGTGGTCGGCGCCGGGCACTCGGCGGCGAATGCGCTGCTGGCGCTGGCCGAGCTGGCTCGGGTGGACCCGGCCACGCGCTTCGTCTGGGCCGTGCGCAGCGAATCGCTCGCCCGCGTCTTCGGCGGCGGTGACGCCGATGCGCTGCCCGCCCGTGGCGCGCTCGGCAGCGCGTTGAAGGCCCTGCGCGACAGCGGGCGGATGGAGTTCGTCGCGGGCCTGCACATCGCGGCCATTCGCCGCACGGGCGGCCAGCTCACCGTCGAGGGCCGCGGCCCGCGGGGCGAGACGCTTCGGCTGGAGGGTATCGACCAGATCGTCTGCGCCACCGGACAGCGCCCGGACCTGGGCATGGTCGGCGAGCTGCGGCTGAAGCTCGACCCCTGGCTCGAATCGACCGAGGCGCTGGGTCCGCTGATCGACCCGAACCTGCACAGCTGCGGCACCGTGCGCCCGCACGGCCATCGCGAGCTGGCGCACCCCGAAAAGGGCTTCTACACGCTGGGCGTGAAGAGCTACGGCCGCGCGCCGACCTTTCTGATGGCCACCGGCTTCGAGCAGGCGCGCTCGGTCGTCGCGGCCATCGCCGGTGATCTGGCGGCCGCCGACTGCGTGGAGCTCGACCTGCCCGAGACCGGCGTGTGCAGCGCCGGGCCGGACGTGTCGATCGGCGGCGATGGCGGCGCGTGCTGCGGCAGCGCCACCCCGGCGGCGCAGCCCGTGCGCGCTGCCAGCCGCTGCTGCGGATGACGCGCCGGCGCGCCGCGGTCGTCGCCGGCCTGGGCACGGCGCAGACGCTGGCCTGGGCCTCGTCGTACTACCTGCCCGCCGTGCTCGCCGCGCCGATGGCGCGCGAGCTCGGCACCGGCGCACCCACGGTGTTCGCGGCCTTCTCGGGGGCGCTGGTCGTCTCTGCACTCGTCGGGCCCGTGGCCGGCCGCGCGATCGACCGCCACGGCGGCCGCCCGCTGCTGATCGCGACCAGCCTGCTGTTCGCCGCCGCGCTGGCCGCCCTCGGCCTGGCCGCCAGCGTCGCCACGATGGCCGCCGCCTGGGCGCTGATGGGCCTGGCAATGGGCACCGGCCTGTACGAGGCCGCCTTCGCGACGCTGGTGCGGCTGTACGGCCACGGCTCGCGCAACACTATCACCGGCATCACGCTGATCGCCGGCTTCGCCAGCACGGTGGGCTGGCCGCTGTCGGCCTGGATGGAGGCGCAGGCGGGCTGGCGCGGCGCCTGCTTCGGCTGGGCGGCGCTGCACCTGTTGATCGGGCTGCCCCTGAACGCGGCGTTGCCGAAGGCCAAGGCCACCGGGCCGGAGACGCCGGGCAACACCGGCCCGGCAGCCACCGACCCCGCCGATCCCAGCAGCCCCGCCACCACGGCGGCGTCGGTGGGCCGCTGGACGGGCGCCCTGCTCGCCTTCGTCTTCGCCGCCACCTGGTTCATCAGCACCGCAATGGCCGCCCACCTGCCACGCATGCTGCAGGCTGCCGGCGCGAGCCTGGCCGCCGCCGTGGGCGTCGGCGCCTTGATCGGGCCGGCGCAGGTGGCTGGGCGCTTGCTCGAATTCGGCTTCCTGCGCCGCGTGCACCCACTGCTGTCAGCCCGCCTCGCGGCGCTGGCCCATCCGGCCGGGGCCGCCACGCTGCTGCTCGCTGGCCCGGTGGCGGCACCCGTGTTTGCCGTGCTGCATGGCGCGGGCAATGGCATCCTGACGATCGCCAAGGGCACGCTGCCACTGGTGCTGTTCGGCCCACAGGGCTATGGCGCGCGCCAGGGCTGGCTGATGCTGCCGGCCCGCGTGGCGCAGGCGATGGCGCCCTTCCTCTTCGGCCTGGCCCTGGACCGGCTCGGCGCGCCCGCGATGTGGCTGTCCGCCGCGCTGGGCATGGCGGCCTTCGTGGCGTTGATGGCTGTCAAGGCGCAGAGCACCAGGGCGGGCATGCTGCGCCGATGAAGAGACTGCCGATCGTCCGCAAGCGCATCGTGCCGTCGGTGCGTTCCGGGCGGCGGACATGGAAACTGCCCTCCACCTGCTGATCGGCGGCGCCGGCAACCTGGCCGCGTACCTGGCGGCCCACGTGCTGCTGTGCCTGCTGCCGGCCTTCTTCATCGCTGGCGCCATGACCGCGCTGATCCCCAAGGCCAGCATCACGCGCTGGCTGGGCCGCAGCGCGCCCTACCGGGTGTCGTATCCGGCGGCCGCGGCGGCCGGCTCGCTGCTCGCGGTGTGCTCCTGCACCATCGTGCCGCTGTTCGCCGGCATCTACAAGAAGGGTGCCGGGCTGGGGCCGGCGATGACCTTCCTGTTCTTCGCACCGGCCGGCAACGTGATGGCGCTCGCCTACACCGGCAGCATCCTCGGCGCGGAGTTCGCGCTCGCGCGCTTCGTGTTGTGCCTGCTGTTCGGCATCGGCATCGGCATGCTGATGGCGATGCTGTTTCGGCGCGATGACGCCAGCCACGACGCCCGGACCGACAACCTGTTCGCCGAGCAGGCCCGCATCGGCCCCGCCGCCACCGGCGTGCTGCTGTCGCTGGTGGCGGTGCTGATCGCCGGCACGCTCAAGTTTTCGCTGCTGAGTGCCGGCATCGCATCGGTCACGCTGCCGCTGCCGTGGGCCGAAGCCTGGCAGGCCACGCTCATCCATTGGGTGCCCTTCGACGCGGCCAAGGGCGAGGAAGGCGTCAGCGTGCAGGGTGCGCTGCTTATCCTGCTGTTGCTGCTGATCGGCCTGAGCGCCTGGAAGGGGCTGGAGAACATCGTCGAGGGCGCGAACCGCTGGACCTGGACCGCGCTGGGCCTGTCCGCAGCGACGCTGCTGGTGGCGGCGATGCGGCTCGTGCCCGGCCCCGCCGGCCTGGAGCTCGTGCTCACCGGGCGCGTGCTGGCGGTCGGCCTCGCCCTGTGGGCCGTGCTGCACTATGCGCGGCGGCTCGAAGCCGACGCCTGGCGGGCCTGGCTGTGGGAATCGTGGCGCTTCATCAAGCAGATCTTCGTGCTGCTCGTGGCGGGCGTGTTCGTGGTCGGCGTCGTTCGGCAGCTGATCCAGCCCGAATGGATCCAGAGCCTGGCGGGCCGCAACGACCTGATGGCCAACGCGGTGGCGGTGGTGTTCGGCGTATTCATGTACTTCCCGACGCTGGTGGAAGTGCCGGTCGCGCGCATGTTCCTCGACCTGGGCATGCACCCCGGGCCGCTGCTGGCCTACCTGATGGCCGACCCGGAGCTGAGCCTGCAGAGCATCCTGATGGTCGCCGCCGTGATCGGCCGGCCGAAGACCTTCGCCTATGTCGGCCTGGTGGCCGTGTTCAGCATCGCGGCCGGCTTGCTCTATGGCGCCTGGGTGGACGGCGTGAGCCCGGTCTGGCTCGCCAGCGGGCTGCTCGGCTTCGTCGGTTCGCTGGCGGCGCTGCTCGCCTGGATGCTGCGGCGACGGGCCGCTCCGGCCCGTGCCGATCAACTTGGACAGGAAGGACAGAAAGCATGAAGACCGTGAAGATCCTCGGATCCGGATGCGCCAACTGCAAGAAGCTCGAAGCGGTGGCACGCGAGGCCGCATCCAGCGCCGGCATCGAAGCCCAGTTCGTCAAGGTCACCGACATGAAGGACATCATGGCCTACGACCTGATGTCGACGCCGGGCCTGGTGATCGACGAGAAGCTGGTCAGCAGCGGCCGCATTCCGACGCAGGCCGAGATCCGGCAATGGATGGGCGCCGCGTGATGGCCTGGCGTCAAGCCTGAGCAGTCACTGCCCCTGCTCGGGCAGGTTTCCGTCGACCACGCTCGTGTGCCATCGCGCGGCATCCTCCACCGCCTGCACCAGGGGCATGTTCGCCTCGACCCGCTCGACGATCAGGCGCTGCAGGATGGCGCCGAGCATGGTCGCGTTGTCGCTCATGTGCGGCTGGATCTCGGCGAGGAACTGGCAAGTCGGCGGGTCGTAGGCGTAGCCGGACATGAACTCGCCGATGTCCTTGTCGGTGGCCAGCGCGTAGCACAGGTCGTAGACGAGGTTGAAGGCCCGGGTGAGCTGGGCCTCGTCCATCGGCCCGAGGTTGGAGCGCACCTCCTCGACCAGGCCGCTGCGAAAGTCCTGCAGGGTGTAGTCGGCGTGGCCCTTGACCACGTCTTGCGTCGTGAAGTCCCATTCCATGGTGTCGTTCTCCCTGCTGCGGTCAGCCGAAGATGGCGGTGAAGGCGTCTTCGTCGTCCCGGCACACCGGGCAGGTCGCCTCGGGAGACGCTGACGCGAAATGCCGGTCGCAGCGCGAGCAGCGCTGCTTGTTGCGGCTGATGAGCGTGATGGGCGCCTGCCCGGGCCGCACGTCGAACGATGCGTCGGCATCCAGCACGCGCGGTTGACAGGCTTCGAGGCAGACCTGGCAGCCCACGCAGCGGTCGGCCTGGAACGTCAGGGCCCAGTCGCCGGGGTTCTCGACGATCTCGATCGCCCCGGTGGGGCACACCCTGAAGCAGGCCTCGCACAGCGTGCAGCCCGATTGCAGCGAGAGCTGCATCAGCGGCAGCGATTCGTCGAGCTCCCAGTGCAACGCCTGGTCGTCCTGGCGCCGGGTGACGATCTGCAGCAGCTCGCGCCGCTGCGACATCACTTGCGCGCCGGCGCGGATCGCCTGCTGCGGCACCTTGTCCGGCGTGCCCGGCTGCCCCGCTGCGGGGGCCTGCTCAGCGCCATGCCGGAAGATGCGGCGAAACAGGCTGCGCCGCGCGGCCGCGCCGCTGCCCTTTCGCGCGTCGCGTTCTCGCACGCCAGGCGGGCGCTCGTCGTCGGCGAGCAAGGGCATCACCCAGTCGGAAGGTGTCTCGGCCGCGTCGCGCAAGGTCTCCACCGCCTGCAGGTTGCGCTGCCATTGCGCTTCACCCGTGCGCCCATGGGCGCAGTCGTGGCAATGTGACGCGCCATGCAGGCTCACCGGGATGCGCCGCCGGGCCATGTAGGCCAGCCAGACGGCGTCGACGGCCCCCAGGCAAGGCACCACGGCATCGCCGCTGCAGCCGGAGGGCTCGCACGCCATTCGCCAGGCGGGCCGCTTGATCGCTTCGCGCAGCAGCTCGATCGGCTGGAACGCCGCGCTCGACCAGGCCTGCGTGGGGCAGGCGTCGATGCACAGGCCGCACTCCCGGCAGGCCTCCTTGCTCGCGACAGCCCCCTCATCCGACAGCGTGATGGCCCCATGCGGGCAGGCGTCGGCGCAGCGGCGGCATTCGCTGTAGCGGTAGCGATAGCGCGTGCAGGCGATGGCTCGGAAGTCGGGCACGGCAGGCAGATCAGGGTTTGGGTTGGCTCTTCAGCACCTGCAGCGTCTCGCCCGATTCACAGGTGTTGCGCGGGATGACGAAACTGTGGCCCGTGCCCGGCGCCGAAGACGAGTTGACCGACTCCAGGCTCTTGCGCACCGAAGCCCAGGCGGTGTCGCCGCCGCGCACCGCGAAGATGGACTTGCCCGGGTACCGGCCGGCGAGCGCCACGCCCACCTTGCGGGCCTGGGCATCGGTGTCGGCCACCACCACCACCGAAGCGGTGGGCACGATGCGCAGGCCGGGTCGGTAGGGCAAGGCATCGTCCAGGGGCAGCTCGCGCCGCCGGGCATCGCTGCGGGCATCGATCACGCAGCATGGCGGGTTCGTCTTCAGGGCCGCCACGAGTTCCACCTCGCCCTGCAGGCTCACGCCCGCCTGGGCGCCAGCCGTGGCCAGCAGGCAGGCCAGCGGCACGGCGAGGCGGTAGAGGTGTTGGGTGATGAACGTCATGGCGGCAACCACTCGTCCCGGCGGTGGTAGAGCAGCGTGGGCAGCGCCACCTGGGTGACCTGCCCAAAGTTGATCCAGTCGGCGATGGCGGGGGCCGGGTCGTGCAGCGGCGCGAGCCAGAGCGCGTCGCCCAGGGCCTCGACCATGCCGGCGCAGAGATTGAGGTCGATGTCGTCGCGGATGTCGGCCCGCAGCAGCACGCTTTGCACGCCACGGTGCACCATCTCTTCGAGCCAGGGCTGTGCCCGCACGCCGGAGGCGTCGCCGTTGGCGCGCAGCACCTCCCAGACCGGCTCGCACAACGACGGGGTGACCACGCGAAAATCGGCGTTCGACTCGGTCTCGAACGACCAGCTCACCGCCTGCCGCTGCACCGGCACATGCAGCCCGACGCGCGCCGCCCCGAAGCGCTTGAACAGGCGCGAAACGGTTGCACTGTCCAGCAGCGCCGCCTCACCCACGTAGACCCGCGCCACGCCGGCATCCAGCAGCGTGTTGGCGACCTTCTCCGGCTCGCCATTCAGAACGACCTGGGCCCGCCCGATGGACTGCACCAGATCCGCCATGCGAGGCGAATACTGCAGCAGCGTGGGCACGTTGGGCAGCACCTCGGTGGTGCTGCGCGCCAGGCAGCAGAACCGCGGGGTCATGGCGACGCCGTGGCGGTCTCGAACTTCGGCAGCATCAAGGGCCAGACGGGGCACTCGGCATCGGGCGCCAGGCCGACCAGCAGCGGCCTGAGCTCGTGCAAGGTGGCGTAGATCGGCTCGATGCGGATGCCGAGGTAGGCCGGGCGGTAGCGCCCGAGCGCCAGCAAGGCATCGTCGAGCATCAGCAGCGCACCTTCCTGGTTGCGGTTCTGCGTGAAGAACAAGGCCAGCGTGGCGAAGGCCAGGGCCTGCAGGAACTCGGCCTCGGGGTCGCGCTGCCCCAGCACGCTGTCGCGCACCAGGCGTGACCAGCGCTGGTTCAGCCAGTCGTGCAGCGTGTTCAGGTCGTTGCTGTTCCACAGCACGGCCACCTCGGCCCAGTCGAGTTCGGACAGCACCTGCCGGTCGGGTGCCGAGAAGGGGCGCGAATGCAAGTCGACCAGCATGGCCTTCACCTTCAGATCTGCAGGTCCTGCAGCGGGGAAATGGGAATCACCCGCGCCGCGCCGCCATCGGGCCGGCCGGGCGTGCAGCCGCCGCACACCGGCTCGTCGAGGTTGAACTCGACCTTGACGTCCGCCTTGGGCACCTCGAGCTGGCCGCGGTCCAGGTCATCCAGCTTGCTCAGGCCCATCGCCGCGATCTCCTCGCTGGCGAAACCGCCGAGCATGCGCGCCATCTCGCGGTAGAACGAGTGGTTCGATGCGCGTGCGATCAGGCCGCTGTAGCCGCGTACCCAGCGCCCCAGGTGCAGCGCCCAGAAACGCTTGACCTCCTTGTCCAGACCCTTGAAGGCGGCCACGTCGCCACGCGCCAGGGCCGCGGCGGCCTGTTCGAGCAGCTCGGCCACGAAGCTCAGCTCGATGCCGAGCTGATCCGCGAAGACCTCGAAGCGCCCGCGCCGCACCTCGAAGCCGAGGCGCCGATAGACCTGCAGCACCTGGAAATGCGGGTCCTGCTTGAAGCGCCCGGTCAGCCGCACCGATTCCACCGGCGGGAAGCCGCCCGAGGAGGCGAACAAGGTGGCGTACTCGCAGGCCAGCGCGTCTTCCAGCGCGGCCGGCTCGGCACCCAGGAAGTCGGCACCGAAGACCACCCCCATCTGGCGCAGGCTGTGCAGCATCTCGGGCGCGCGCAGGGCCTGCAGGAAGCGTTCGGAGGGCTCTTCCACGAACACCCCGGCGAGGATGCGGTAGATCTGCGCCCGGGCCAGCAACTCTTCCTGAAGCGCCAGCGGGTCGAGATCACTCGCGCCGGCGCCTGCCCCGGCGGGCAGGTCGTCTTCAAGGGCCAGTTCGAAACCGAGCACGGCTGCCTCCTTCGCGTTCAGTGGCCACCGGCCGCCTTGTGCTTGACGCTCTCGGGGCCCGCCCAGGACGCCATCTCGGGATGCATCTTGCGGTGCAGATCGCCGGTGTAGGCGTAGCGCATGGTCTCCTTGAAGGCGGCCACGTGCTTGTCCCAGTTGCCCTCGGTATCGCCGTACTTGTCGTTCGGGCCGGCCTTGGTGACCCGCACCACGGTGTCGTACCAGCCCTGCGAGCCGCCGATCGGGTCGGCCACCACCGGGATGATGTTGTTCGGGTGCACGCCCTTGTCGTCCCACCAGACGTTGGCGAGATCGGGGTCGTCCTGGCCGTGGCTCGCGTCGCCCTTCGCGCTCCTGTGCTTCAGCGTCGCCAGGCGGCCGTACTCCCAGTGGCCGAAGCCGGTGGGAATGGACACCACCTTCGGGTGGATGCCCTCGGTGACGAAGGCCTTGGTCACCAGGTAGCCCACCGCGCTTTCCACCCGCACCAGGTCGCCCGTCTTGACGCCCAGCTTCGCGGCCGTCTCGGGGTTCATCCAGGCCGGGTTGCTGTGCGCGATCTCGGCCAGCCACTTCACCGCCGCCGTGCGCGACTGCTTGTGCACGTTGAGCTTGAAGGTCGAGAGGATCAGCTCGTCGTCCTTCATCGTCTCGTGCCAGGGAATGCGCTTGAAAGTCGGCATCGGGTTGAAGCCGTACTCGGCCCACTGGTCCACCCGCACGTTGATGACGCGGTTGCCGGTCGGAAAGCCCACGTAGTTCTTGCCGCCGCGCTGCACCCCGATGGCATGGCCGCCCTTGGTGATGAGGCCGCCCTTCTCCACCGTGGCGCCGGCCATGTCGGCCGCCGACAGCTCCTTCTTGTAGAGCCCGTATTCGGCCTGGATCTCGCGGCCCGTCTTGTCCGAGACCTTGCCGGTCTTGGGGTTGAGCTTGCCGTAGATGGGCCAGACGCCGTGCTGCTTGAGGAAGTTCAGGCCGCCGGCCTCCTTCAGGCCAGGCACGTTGTCGAAGTGATGGCGCATGTAGTCTTCGCCATCCTTGAACTCCCAGAACTGCTTCATCCCGCGTTGGCCGTCGGGATCGAGCCTGTGGATGATGTCGCGCAGCATCACGCGGTTCTCGCGCGATTCACCCAGCGACTTGTGCACCGGCTGGCGAATGCCCAGCCAGGGCCAGAGCGAGTTCGGCATCGACTCGGGCTCCCAGCGCTCCAGGTAGGGGCAATCGGGCAGGATGAGATCGGCCATCGCGGTCTCTTCGCCCATGAAGGGGCTCATCGAGACCAGGTAGGGGATGAGCTTCTCGTCCTTGAACAGCTTGCCCCACACCGCCATCGAGCCCGGGTTGGTGTAGACCGGGTTGTCCTGGTAGGTGAAGTAGACGTTGACCTTCTGCTTGCCCTCGGCGATCCAGAAGGGCACCAGGTGGCTGACCTTGTGCGCCGCCAGCGGGTAGTCGGGCGGATGCGACAGGTAGGAGTCTTTCGCCGGCTTGCCGGGCTCGGGCATGGGTTGTGGCCAGCCCATGCC
>NZ_DATFAN010000200.1:0-74458 GCF_035254525.1 Ideonella sp.
GGGGCGAAGCCGGCGCGGTCGAACAGGCAGCGGGTGATTGCGTTCATCGCCGCGAAGCCGATGGTGCGCTCGAGGGGGTCGGCGCTGCGGTAGCCGCGCGCGACGGTCAGCGCGTCCTGGCCCACGAGCGCGTCATGACGAGCGTCCTGTTGCTGCGCGGTCAGCCCCTCCCAGGTGCGGTCGAGCAGCACGTAGCTCTGCCCGACCGAGCCGTCTTGCAGCTCCAGCGCACAGAACTCGCCGCGCAGGCCGCCAGGCGGCGGCGGTGGCGGCAGGTGCAGGGCCTTGACAGGCGGGAGTTCGGCGCGGGCCGCGAAGGCCTCCAGCAGCGCCAGGGCGTCGTCCGCGAAGCTCATGAAGGTTGGTGCCGCGCCGCGCGGCTGGACAAGGCGTTGGGGAAGTACAGCGCGGTCAGGCTCTTGCTGTGCACCGGCGAGAAGCCGCGGCCGTCGCCGCCCTCGGCCGCATCGGCATAACGCCGCCAGTCGCGCACCCAGTGGATCGCGTCGCAGACCTCGAGCAGGCCCATGGTCTCGCGGTCGCCGACCAGCACGCCCTGCACGCGCAGGCCGAAGCGCTCGCGGGCGTCGTCCAGCCGCGCCAGCGTGGCCGGCACGCAGCCGAACTCGCCGTCGCTGACGACGAGCAGATCGGCGCTGCGCCAGCGCGATTCGTGCACCCGCTCGATCGCGCGCTCGATCGGCGTCTGGATGTCGGTGCCGCCGTCGAAGCCCTGGCCCATCAGCGCCATCAGCGCGTCCAGCCCGTCGGCGCCGCGGCCGAGCTCGTGCTCGACGATCTCACCCGGGCCGCCGAAGGCGACCAGCAGGCAGCCGCGCCGCTGCTCGTGCGCGGCGCGCAGCGCGGCGATCGTCACCGCCTTGGCGATGTTCTCGGGCGCGCCGCGCATCGAGCCCGAGGTGTCCAGGCACAGGATGATCGGCCCGCGAACGAGCGGCTCGGGTGCCGGCGGTGGGGAGGGCGCGCGGGTGGCAGCGTGCGGATCGGGCCGCCAGTCGGTCAGCACCGCGGTCGTGTCCCAGCTCAGCAGCCGGGCTTCGGCGTGGCGGGCACGCCAGAGCTTCTTCAGCAGCGGGTGCTTGAGCATCACCGCCTCGCTGGCCAGCATCTGCTCGAGCCGCGACGAGAAGCGCACGCCGGTGATCTCGCCCGGCGCGCCGGGCAGGCGGGTCTCGATGGCCCGCAGCGGTGCCGGCGGGGCGGGGCCGCGCGCGGGGTCGGCGGCCGGCGCCGGCGGGGCGGCCACGTCGCGCTCGCTGCGGCCGAGCTGGCGCACCAGCTCGCCCAGCGCGGGCAACTGGCGCAGCCATTCGCTCGCCCGGCGCGCGGCGGCCCAGGGGCGCGAGCGCAGGTGGCCTTGCAGGGCATCCCAGCGCAGGTGCGCGAAGTCGCCCAGGCCGAGCAGCAGCGCGAGGTCGTCGTCCAGGCCGTGGGTCTGCACCTTCCACGCAGCGCGGAAGTCATCGGCGACCGCCTGGATCGCCGCCTCGTGGCTGAGCGCAGGCTGCAGGTCGACGATGCGGTCCAGGTGCCACAGCAGCGTGCGCAGCACCTGCTCGGCCAGCGCCGGTGTGGCGCGGGCCAGGCCGGGCAGGCCGAGGTCGCCGACGGCTTCGCGCAGCGGGGCGCTGGCGGCGGGGTCGCCGAAGTCGGCATCGGCCGGCGGCAGCTCGCCGCGCTGCAGCGCATCGAGCCAGTTGCGGGTGTCGACCAGCCGCCGCTCGGGCGTGCCGGCGCTGGCGATCAGGCTGCCGAGCCAGACGCCGCGCGGCAGCGCCTGCAGCCGGTCATAAGGACGGTCGGCGGGGCAGGGCACGTGCATGGCCAAGACGCTCGACCTCTCAGGCCGTGGCGGGCTCTTCCAGCGGCACGGGCGCCGGCGCGATGGCCGGCAGCGCCTCGTCCACCGGCAGCTCGGCGAAGCCGGCGCGGGCCTGCTGCAGCCGGGCGAGCAACGCCTGCAGGCGCTCCAGCGATTCGGCATGGGCCGCGTTCCAGCGCTCGGCCAGGTGCGGCGGGATCCACAGGCGCGCCTGCAGGCGTTCGGCCAGGGCAAGCGCTTCACTGGCGAGCGCCGTGTGGTGCGCCAGCGTGTGGCCGATCAGTTCGTCCGTTTGCGTGAGGCGGGCCGCGATGTGCACCGGGCTGTAGTGGCGGCGCATCCTGGCTTCCAGGCCGGCCAGCGTCAGGCGCGGCATCGCCGAGCCGGCGTCGCTGCCTTCGCCCAGGCCGATCGCGCGGGCCAGCGCCAGCTTGCCGGCCGCATCGTCGGCTTCGGCGGCGTCTTCGGGCGGCGCCGTCTGCTCGATCTGCAGTTGCTGCTCGAAGGCCTCGACCGCGCGGGTCAGCCACTCGAAGGTTTGCGGCACCGCGTGCAGCCAGTCGGCCTCGAACCACTCGGCCAGCGCGGCCATCTCGTCGGCCGCGGCGCCGGCCACGTAGGGCGCGAGCCACAGATCCAGCCCGTCGACCTGCGTGCGGTGCTCGGTCGCGGCGGCGGTGCGCATCAGGCCGACCCACTGGCGCCAGCGCCGGTCCGACACCGCCTTGCCCTGCGCGGCCAGCCAGGCGCGCAAGGCCGTGCACGCCGCCACGGCCTCGGCGCTCAGGTGCACGCGCTGGGCGGCCTGGCCGATCGCCTGGCGCTCGGCCTCGGTCAAGGGTGAGGCGCCGGCCTCGCCGGCTTGCGCCGGCGGCAGCCGCAACAACGCCTCGAACGAGGCATCGCCGACCGGCGCCACCGGCACGCGAAGCAGGAAGCGATCGAAGAAGGCCTGCAGCGCCTCGTCGGCCGGCAGCTCGTTGCTCGCGCCGACCACGCTGATCAGCGGCGTGCGTTGCCGGCCGCTGCCGTTGTCGAACTCGCGCTCGTTCAGCAGGGTCAGCAGCGCGTTGAGGATGGCCGAGTTGGCCTTGAAGACCTCGTCGAGAAAGGCGATGCCGGCGGTGGGCAGGAAGCCGGTGGTCAGGCGCTCGTAGCGATCGTCTTCGAGCGACTTCAGCGACAGCGGGCCGAAGAGTTCCTCCGGGGTCGAGAAGCGCGTCAGCAGCCGCTCGAAGTAGCTCGCCCCGGCAAAGGCGCGGTGCAGCCGGCGTGCCAGCTCGCTCTTGGCGGTGCCCGGCGGGCCGATCAGCAGCACATGCTCGCCGGCCAGCGCGCCGAGCAGCGCCAGGCGCGCGGCGGTATCGCGCTCGAGCAGGCCGGCCGCGAGCCGGTGCAGCAGCGCGCCGAGGCGCTCGGGGGTGGGCAGGTCAGGCAGCGGCATGCGCCCGATTGTCCGGGCGGGCTGCCCGGCCCGCAAACGAAGTAGATCAAGTCGCGACGATGATGGCGTTCTTCTCGGTGCGCCTATCCTGCGGCATCTTCCGGTCGGATCGGCGTTGTCAGGGCTGGAGTGCCTTGATGCGTTGCCAAAGCAGGGCCTTCGGGATGGCAGTCATCTGCATCTGCTTCATGCACTGATCGAGCCGGTGGGGCCGTTGCCGCAAGGCCTGGATGGCCTTGGTGAGGTCGGTCACGATGCTGGCGCCATAGGCCAGGCTGGCTTTCCCGATGGCCTGTGCCAGCAGCTCGCGCGAAGGGGCCATCATGGCCAGGTCGATCAGGTCGCGGCTCGCCACGGCGTCGTCTGCCCAGCGATCGGAATTGGCCAGCAGCTTGCTCGCGGCCATGTCGAGTGGCGTCAGGGTCGCAATGCCACAGATGCGGTCACCTGGACCCGGCGGTTCGAATTTGATACGCCCTTCGAGCACGATCTCGAACTTGATCTCGACGCCATCGAGGCGAAGCATGGTGCGGATGCCGTACTGGTCGGCACGTATGTCGCGGGACGGCGCCAAGTGGGCCCCGGCACGTGCGATGGCGCCGAGGCCATCGGCACCCGTCAGCCATTGGCGCAGCTGGCGATAGCCGTCGCGGTGGGAAACCAGGAAGCCGATGTCCACCGACTCGCGGTACTCGCCGTAGCGCAAGGCCATGGCGGTGCCGCCGCCGAACAGGCAGGCCTGGGAGACCAGCTTGTCGCCGTCCAGCGATTCCAGCACGCGGGCGATGCGCTGATGGTGTTCTCGTTCAAACAAGCAGCCGTCCTCCGGCGAGGTGGTCCCGCAAGGCCTGCACCAGGGCGCGCTCGGCAGGCGCCATCGCCGCCTGATCGACGTGGCGCCAATTGCGCTCGTACAACGCCAGCGCATCGGCCGGGGTCAGCTCGTCCACGCCGTGCAGTTGCCAGGCCAACTGCTTGAGTTGCGGGTAGTTGGCCAGCCGGATGCGCGGTGGCAACGCGGGCGGGGTTGCCGCCGGCGACTGGGTTGGGTCTTGCACCTCGAGGACGAGGCCCAGCGCGTCGATGGCGCTGAGGTAGGCCCCCATCGTGACGGAAGGCTCGCCTCGCTCGATCCGATGGAAGGTGACGCGGGACATGCCCGCGGCTTCGGCGGCCGAGACGGCGGTGATCTTGTGCTTGAGCCGCTGGGCCCGGATGCGCTGGCCCAGCGCCGCCAGCCTGGCGGCGTGGTGTTCGGCGATGGGGGGCGTCTTGGCTGGCATGATGTATCTCATTCTATGCATTCTGGCGATTTTGTACAGAATGAGATCTGGTTCACTGTCAGTCCGTTGCTCGCAGCGCCTCGTCCAGCCAGGCCGTGGCCAGGGCCAGCTCATCGGCGCTGGTGTTGAGCGCCGGCATCAGCCGCAGCCGCTCGGGGCGTACGGCGTTGACGAGCAGGCCCTGGCCGGGGCGGTCACGCAGGGCATCGGCCAGGCGCTGGGCGCGGCCGGGCTGGGGCAGCTGCAGCGCGAGCAGCAGGCCCTGGCCGCTGCAGGGTGGGCCGCCCTCGCGCAGCGCCAGCGCGTCGAGCGCGTCGCGCCAGTGCGCGGCGCGCTCGGCCATCGCCGGCAGGAAGCCCTCGGCCGCGACGACGTCGAGCACGGCCAGCGCGGCGGCGCAGACCAGCGGGTTGCCCGTGTAGGTGCCGCCCTGGTCGCCGGGCTCGAAGCAGCAGGCCTCGTCGCGCGCCAGCACCGCGGCGATCGGCACGCCGCCGCCCAGGCCCTTGCCGAGCGTCATCACATCGGGCCGGATGCCGGCGCGCTGGTGGGCGAACATCGCCCCGGTGCGGCCGATGCCGGTCTGCACCTCGTCGAGGATCAGCAGCAGGCCGAGCTCGCTGGTCAGCCGGCGCAGCGCGCGCAGGAACTCGGGCGTGGCCTCGACCACGCCGGCTTCGCCCTGGATCGGCTCGAGCATCACCGCGGCCGTGCCGGGGCCGATCAGCGCTGTGACCGACTCGATGTCGTTCAACGTGGCTTTCGGAAAGCCGGGCACCTGGGGCGCGAACAGCGTGTCGAAGCCGGGCTTGCCGCTGGCGCTCATCGCGGCCAGCGTGCGGCCGTGGAAGGCATCGCGGAAGGTGATGATCTCGTGCGCGCCGCCGCGGTGCTTGCGGCCGAACTTCCGGGCGAGCTTGATGGCGCCTTCGTTGGCCTCGGCCCCGCTGCCGGCGAGGAAGACCCGGTCGAGGCCACTCAGCCGGGTCAGCCGATCGGCCAGCGCGATGGCCGGCGCGTTGTGCAGGCCGGGGCCCACGTGCAGCAGCCGGCTGGCCTGCTCGGTCAGCGCGCGGGCCACGTCGGCCGGGGCGTGGCCGAGCGTGTTGACGGCCCAGCCCTGCACCAGGTCGAGGTAGCGGCGGCCGGTGGAATCGGTCAGCCAGCTGCCGCGGCCCTCGGTGAAGACCAGCGGCGGGCGCTGGGTGAAGGGCATCAGGGCCCGGACCGGGAAGTCTTCGAAGGCCCGCGGTGCGGCGGCGGTCGTGGTCATGGTGTGGGTGGTTCCGTCTAGGGTGGGAGACAGACCACGGGACACCTGCGCCGCATCGGCCGACCGGTGCGGCACGATCTCGTCGATCGCAGGCACCGGAAACGACAAAGGCCACGAGGGGTCTCGTGGCCTTGGGTGATGAACGCCTAGGTGCTGGGAGGCAGGCGATCAGGCTGGACGAGTCCGCTCGACGATCAGTCGTCGCGCGGGTCGTCGCAGCGAGAGGGTGGGGCCCAGGCAGGTGTTCACGCGGCGCAGCTTAACACCGGTCACGGCTTCAGCACGCGCCGCAACTCGGCGGCACACAGCGTGACCGCGGTGTGGGCTTCGTCGATCACCCGGCCCATCAGGATGAAGCCGTGGATCTGGCGCTCGAAATCGACGTGGCTCGCGTGCACGCCGGCTTCGGACAGGCGCTGCGCGTAGGCCAGCCCCTCGTCGTGCAGCGGGTCGTAGCCGGCGGTCAGCACCAGCGCCGGCGGCAGGTGCGCGAGGTTCTCGTCGAGCAGCGGCGAGGCGCGCCAATCCAGATCGAGCGCCGGATCGGGCAGGTAGTGGTCGTGGAAGTAGCGGATCGTGTCGCTGGTCAGCAGGTAGCCCTGGGCGTTGGCGCGGTGCGAGGGCAGGTTGCAGCGCTGGTCGGTGGCGGGGTAGATCAGCAGCTGGTAGGCCAGCCGCGGCGTGTCCTCGTCGTCGCGGACGGCGATGGCCACCGCGGCGGCGAGGTTGCCGCCGGCACTGTCGCCACCGACGGCCAGGCGCGTGGCATCGAGCCCGAGCGCATCGGCCTCGCGCCGTACCCAGCGGGTGGCGGCCAGCGCGTCGTCGAAGGCCGCCGGAAACGGGTGCTCCGGCGCGAGCCGGTAGTCGACCGAGACGACCGCGCAGCCCGAGCCGTTGGCCAGCGAGCGGCACAGCGTGTCGTGCGTGTCCAGGTCGCCGATCAGCCAGCCGCCGCCGTGGAAGTAGACGAGCGCCGGCAGGCGGGTGGATGCGTCACTGCCCAGGGGCCGGTACAGCCGCAGCGGGATCTCGCCCGCGGCCGACGCAGCGCGAAGCGCGCGGCATTCGGCAACGGCCGGCGGATCGGGCTGGGTGAACAAGCGCCGCTCGAGGTAGTAGCGGCGCGCGTCGGCGGGCGTGAGGGTGTGCGTCGGCGGGACACCGCGCTCCTGGATCAGCTTCAGCAGCGCGCGGGCTTGAGGGTGCAGCATCGGGTCGCCTCCGATCGTCGATGCGGCATTTTCAACCTCAGCGGTTCGCGTTCGGGAAGAACAGTTGCTCTCCGCCGATCTTGTAGTCGGCGATCGTCGCCTGGCCGGCGGGGCCGGTGATCCAGTCGGCAAAGGCCTGGGCCAGGGCCAGCTTCACATGCGGGTGCCGGGCCGGGTTCACGACCATCACGCCGTACTGGTTGAACAGCGCCTTGTCGCCCTCGACGACGATGCCCAGCTCGCCACGGTTCTTGAACGCGAGCCAGGTGCCGCGGTCGGCCAGCACGTAGGCGTTGGTGCTGGCCGCCATGTTCAGCGCCGGCCCCATGCCGCAGCCGCATTCCTTGTAGCCGGCCGGCTTGGCACTGGCGAGGTCGATGCCGGCCACTTTCCACAGCCGCAGCTCGGCCGCATGGGTGCCGCTCTTGTCGCCGCGCGAGATGAACACCGCGCTCGGCTGCTGCGCGAGCTTGCCCAGCGCGGCGGCGATGTTGTTGCCCTTGACGCCGGCCGGGTCGCTCTTCGGGCCGACCAGGATGAAGTCGTTGTACATGACCGGCTTGCGCTGCAGCGAGAAGCCTTCGGCGACGAACTTCTCCTCGGCGGCGGTGTCGTGCACCAGCACCGCATCGGCATCGCCGCGGCGCGCCATGTCCAGCGCCTGGCCGGTGCCGACGGCGACCACGCGCACCTCGATGCCGCTGGCTTGCTTGAACGCCGGCAGCAGGTGGCCGAACAGGCCCGACTGCTCGGTGGAGGTGGTCGACGCGAGCACGATGAACTTGTCGTCGGCGGCCCCGGCGGCGCCGGTGAACGCCGCGGCTCCCAGGGCCAATGCCGTCATGCAAAGGCTGCGGCGGCTCACAAGGGCCAGCTTCCTGATGCTCAATCCCACGCCATCTCTCCTTTGAGGAAATGCGCCGCTTCGGGCGGCAGCTTGTCGGTGATGAAAAAGTCGTTCACCGGCCGCTCGACGATCAGCCGGCCGGATTCGAGATAGGCCACCCGGCTGGCCAGGCGCTTGGCCTGGCCGAGGTTGTGCGTGGCGAGCACGACCGTCATGCCTTCGCCGGCGAATTCCTCGATCAGGTGCTCGACCTCGCGCTTGGCGGTCGGATCCAGGCTTGCCGTCGGCTCGTCGAGGAAAAGGATGTCGGGCTTGAGCGCCCAGGCCCGCGCCAGCGCCAGGCGCTGCTGTTGGCCGCCCGACAGGGCGCGTGCCGGCCGGTGCGCCAGGGCGGCCAGGCCGACCCGGTGCAGCGCCTGCTCGGTGGCCTGGGCGCGCGCGGCATGCGGCATGCCACGCAGCCACAGGCCGAGCGACACATTGCGCCGCGCCGACAGGTGCAGCAGGAAGGGGCGCTGGAACAGCATCGCGCCGACGGCCGGCCGGCCCTCGGGCTGGAGCGCATCGCGCTGCACCTGGCCCGCGGCCGGGGCGAGCAGGCCGTGCAGCAGCCGCAGCAGCGTGGTCTTGCCCGAGCCATTCGCGCCGACCAGCGCGAGGCGGTCGCCGCGGCGCAGCGTCAGCGACACCTCGCGCAGCGCGTGCACGACGCCCAGCCGCACGCCGGCACGATCCAGCGTGACCAGCGCCTGGGCTGGCACCACGCCCGTGACGCTCGTGGCGGGGGGCATGCCGGTCATGCCGTGATGACCTCGCGTTGCGCCTCGGCGGCGTTCGCCGCACCCTGCAGCGCGGCGACAGCCAAGTTCACCAGCGCGACGACGCCCAGCAGCACCGCGCCCAGCGCGAGCGCCAGCGCCAGGTCGCCCTTGCTGGTCTCGAGCGCGATGGCGGTCGTCATCACCCGCGTGACGCCGTTGATGTTGCCGCCGACGATCATCACCGCGCCGACCTCGGAGACCGCGCGGCCAAAGGCGGTGAGCCCGATGGTCAGCACCGCGCGACGCTCGTGCAGCAGCATCAGCAGCGCGCTGGTGAAGGGGCCGGCGCCGAGCGAGCGCAGCTGGTCGCCGCCTTCGGCGAGCGCGTCCTGCACCAGCCGGCGCGTCAGTGCGGTGATCAGCGGCGTGATCAGCACCGCCTGGGCCATCACCATCGCGGTGGGCGTGAACAGCAGGCCGAACTCGCCCAGCGGGCCGGCGCGTGAGAGCAGCAGGTAGATCAGCAGGCCGACGACGACCGAGGGCAGCGCGAGCAGCGTGTTCAGCAGCCAGATCGCCGCGCCCCAGCCCGGAAAGCGCGCCACCGCGAGCCAGGCGCCGAGCGACAGGCCGAGCACCGCGCCGACCGCGCAGGCCGCCAGGCTGACCGACAGCGACAGCCCGACGATGCGCCACAGCTCGGCATCGCCTTGCCCGACGAGTTGGGCGGCCAGCAGCAGGCTGTCGGTGAGGGTGGACATCCGCTCGATTGTCTCGGCCGGGGAAGGCGCTGGCGATATGCACACGGATGCATAGCGCGCCGCCGCCACGCGGCCGACCGTCGCACAATCGATGGCTGTTGCTGGCTTCTCGAACGATTGCGACCCATGACCGAACTCGGCCCTTCGCCCCTGGCCCAAGGCGACCCCCAGATCAGCGTGGCCGATGCCCGCGCGCGGATTGCCGCCAGCCTGCGGCCCATCGAGGGCAGCGAGCCGCTCGCACTGGCCGAGGCGCTCGGCCGCGTCCTTGCGGACGACGTGATCTCGCCGATCGACGTGCCGGCGCACGACAACTCGGCGATGGATGGCTTCGCGTTTCGCGGCGCTGAGCTGAAGCCCGAGGGCGAGAGCCGCTTTCGCGTGGTGGCGGCGGTGATGGCCGGCGACGCGGCACCGGTGGCCACGAAGCCGGGCGAGGCCGTGCGCATCATGACCGGTGCCGTGATGCCCGAGGGGCTCGACACGGTGGTGCCGCTGGAGCTGTGCCGCGAGGAGGCGGGTATCGTCACCGTCGCGCCCGGCGTGCTGCGCGCCGGCGAGAACCGCCGCAAGCGGGGCGAAGACCTGGCGCTCGGCAAGCCGGCGCTGGCGCGCGGCCGCGTGCTGCGCCCGGCCGACCTGGGCCTGGCCGCGTCGCTCGGCCTGACGACGCTGCCGGTCGTCCGGCGGCTGCGCGTGGCCCTGTTCTCGACCGGCAACGAGCTTCGCGAAGCCGGCCAGCCGCTGGACCCCGGCTGCATCTACGACAGCAACCGCCACAGCCTGGCCGCCGCGGTGCGCCGCATGGGCCTGGAGGTGGTTGACCTCGGCCTCGTGCCGGACGAGCCGGCCGCGCTCGAAGCCACGCTCGAACGCGCGCTGCGCGAGGCGGATGTGGTGCTGACCAGCGGCGGCGTCAGCATGGGCGATGCCGACTACACGCGCGACCTGCTGGCGCGCTACGGCGAGGTGGCCTTCTGGAAGGTCGCGATGCGCCCGGGCCGGCCTTTCGCCTTCGGCCCGCTGAAGCGCGCCCAGGCCGGCCCGCCCGCCTGGTTGTTCGCGCTGCCCGGCAACCCGGTGGCCGCGCTGGTGACCTTCTATGCCTTCGCGCAGGAGGCACTGTGGACGCTGGCCGGCGCCGTGCGGCCGGCGACGCCGCGCCTGTCGGCCCGCAGCGCCACCGCGATCCGCAAGCGCCCCGGCCGCACCGAATTCCAGCGCGCGATCGTCGAGCCGACGAGCGAGGGTTGGCAGGTGCGGGTGACGGGCGCACAGGGCGCCGGCATCCTGCGCAGCATGAGCGAGGCCAACGCGCTGCTCGTGCTCGGCCACGAGCAGGGCTCGGTGGCCGCGGGCGAGATGGTCGAGGTGTGGCTGTTCGACGGCCTGGTGTGAGGGCTCTCGGGCGATCGGTCTGCACGCCGGCGCCGGTGCGGTTACCGTACCGGCCTTCCTGGCTGGAGACCGCCGCATGCCCGATATGCCCGCCTACACCCCACCCAACGTCTGGACCTGGAACAAGGACCACGGTGGCCGCTTCGCGAACATCAACCGCCCGATCGCCGGCCCGACCCACGACAAGGAACTGCCGGTGGGGCGGCACCCGCTGCAGTTGTATTCGCTGGCCACGCCGAACGGCGTCAAGGTCACGGTCATGCTCGAGGAGCTGCTGGCGCTGGGCCATGGCGGTGCCGAGTACGACGCCTGGTTGATTCGCATCAGCGAGGGGGAACAGTTCGGCAGCGGCTTTGTTGCGGTCAACCCCAACAGCAAGATTCCCGCACTGCTGGACCGCAGCGGGCCGGAGCCGATCCGGGTCTTCGAATCGGGCGCCATCCTGCTGTACCTCGCCGAGAAGTTCGGTGCCTTTCTGCCGAGCGACGGCGGCGAGCGTGCCGAATGCCTGTCATGGCTGTTCTGGCAAATGGGCAGCGCGCCGTTCCTGGGCGGCGGCTTCGGCCACTTCTACGCGTATGCGCCGACCAAGATCGAATACGCCATCGACCGCTATGCGATGGAGGCCAAGCGCCAGCTCGACGTGCTCGACAGGCGCTTGGCCGAGAGTGCCTACCTGGCCGGCGACGAGTACACGATCGCCGACATGGCGGTATGGCCCTGGTATGGCACCCTGGCCAAGGGCCAGCTCTACGACGCAGGCGAGTTCCTGCAGGTTCAGGGTTACACCCATGTGCTGCGATGGACCGACCAGATCGCCCAGCGCGCTGCCGTGAAACGCGGCCGGATGGTCAACCGCACCTGGGGTCGGCCTGACAGCCAGCTGCACGAGCGCCACCATGCCGACGACTTCCACACCCGGACCCAGGCCATGCTGGCCGAGCAGGGCTGATGACGATCATCCTGTACGACTGCGCCACGGCGCCCAGCCCGCGCCGAGCCCGCATCCTGCTTGCGGAGAAGGGGCTGGCCCATGAGACGGTCCAGGTGGATCTGCGCAACGGCGAGCAACTCGGCGGGCTGCCGGCCATTGCCGAGGCCATGCGCAACAGCGCGCCCGCCATGGCCAACCGGGCGCTGCCGGGGCCGGTGGACTACCTGCAGATCCCCGAGTTGGCGCGGCGTGGGCTGGCCAGGGTGCAGCAGTTCTTCACCATGCTGAACGAGCATCTGGTCGGCCGCGACTTCATTGCCGCCGATCGATTCAGCATCGCCGACATCACCGCGGTGGTGGCTGTCGACTTCGCGCGTGTGGTGAAGGTCAAGCCGGGCGAGATGCACCCGCATCTGCTGCGCTGGCGCGCCGCGATGGGGCAGCGGGAGGCGATGGCACTGTAGGCCGCTGTCACCCGGCCAGGTGCCGCCTGAAGAACGCGATCGTCCGGTCCCAGGCCTGTCGCGCGGCGGCGGCGTCGTAGCGTGGCGTGGTGTCGTTGTTGAAGCCGTGCTGCGTGCCGGGGTACTGGTAGACCTCGAATTTCACGCCGGCGGCCTTCAGCGCGGCCTCGTAGGCCGGCCAGGCGGCGTTGATGCGCTCGTCCACGGCCGCCAGGTGCACCATCAGGGGCGCCTTGACCTTCGCGGCGTCGTCCGGCGGCGGGGTGTTGCCGTAGAAGGGCACGGCCGCGTCCAGATCCGGCAGGCGCGTGGCCAGCCAGTGCACGATGCCACCGCCGTAGCAGAAACCGACCGCGCCCAGCTTGCCATTGCCATCCGGGCGGGCACGCAGCCAGCGGAGGGCGGCGAGAAAGTCCTCGCGTGTCTCGCCCTGTTCGAGCGTCGCAAACGCGGCGCGGGCCTTGTCCTCGTCACCGGGGTAGCCGCCCAGCGGTGTCAGCGCATCCGGCGCGAAGGCCATGAAGCCGTCCAGCGCCAGGCGCCGCGCGATGTCTTCGATGTGCGGGTTGAGGCCCCGGTTCTCGTGGACGACGAACACCGCCGGCAGCCTGGCCGCGCCGGCCGACGCCGGGCGCGCCAGGTAGCCCTTGATGTCGCCGGACCCCGCGGGCGACGGCACCGTGACCCGCTCGGTCTTCAGGCGCGCATCGTCGGCGCGCACCTGCTGCCCGGCCGCGAAGTCGGGGCTGAGGGCGGCCAGCAGCCCGGCGGCCGTCATGCCCGCCTTGGCGAAGCGGCGCGCCTTCTCCAGGAAGCCCCGGCGGTCCAGATCCCCGTGCACGTAGGCATCGAAGAGGACGAGCAGGTTCTGGTCGAAATCGTGGGAGGTGAGGCGAGGGGGCATGCGAACTCCTTGGGGCGAAGGGCCGACCGGCGCCACTATGGCATTGCCGGCGCCGGCCGAGAAGCCGGCCGCGTCCTCACCTAAGGCTGAACTAAGTCGCGCCCCGTAGGCTGGTTCCTTGTCCTGTCTGCGCTGCGGCTGCGAGCCTGCAGCACGAAGCCCCCTGGATCGCATGACCGTCCGCTATCTCGACCAAGCCAGCTACAAGTCCGTCACGGCCGCGCGCAGCGGCCACTGGAAGAACGCCTCTACGCGCTGGGAGTACCACAGGGCCGCCGCGGACATCGTCCGCATGACGCGCCCGGCCTCTCCGCGCGACGTGCTGGAGATGGGCACGATGGGCGTCTCGATCGTCGAGGGCAGCGACACGATCGACTACGCCGAGAAGTGGAAGTACCCGGGCCAGGCGCCCACCTATCTGCACGACGCCCGAGAGATCCCGTGGCCGATCGGCAACAAGCGCTACCACGTCTTCGTCGCGCTGCGCGTGTTCCAGCATCTGTGGCCCCGCCAGCGCGAATGCTTTCTCGAGGCCCGCCGGATCGCGCGCCACATCGTGATGGTGGCACCGGAGAAGTACGAGGTGGATGAACTGCGCGATACCTCCGCCGGCATCACCGAGGCCCAGCTCACCGAATGGAACGACGGCGTCCCGCCGACGCTGTCGGTGCAGCTGCCGGATTGGATCGGCCGCCTCCATTACTGGAACGAAGACGCCCTGCGGGGGCGCTGATCCGGCCGGCCAGGCTCGTCGACAATGCGTGGTCGACGAGCCTGGAGCCTCCGGACGCATGCGAATCCTGTTGGTTGAAGACGACGCGATGATCGGCGGCGCCGTCCAGGTGGCCCTGAAGGATGCGGGCTACGCGGCCGACTGGGTGCGCACCGGCCCGGCGGCCCTGGGCGCGCTGGACGGCCAGCACTACGACCTGCTGCTGCTCGACCTCGGCCTGCCCGGCGTCGACGGGATGGAAGTGTTGCGCACCCTGCGCGCCGGCGGCGACCAGATCCCCGTGCTGATCATGACCGCCCGCGATGCCCTGGAGGAAAGGCTGCGCGGGCTGGACGGCGGCGCGGACGACTACGTCATCAAGCCGTTCGAGATGGCCGAGTTGCTGGCCCGCATGCGCGCCGTGCTGCGCCGCCGCGCCGGCGTGGCCTCGTCGGTGCTCGGCAATGGTGTCGTCTCGCTCGACACGGCCACCAAGCTGGCCACGGTGGGCGACGCCTCGACCCTGCTGTCCAACCGCGAGTTCGCGCTGCTGCGGGCGCTGCTGGTGCGGCCTGGGGCCATCCTGTCGCGCGCCGATCTGGAAGACCGCATCTACGGCTGGGGCGAGGAGGTCGAGAGCAATGCCGTCGAATACCTGATCCACACACTGCGCCGCAAGCTGGGCAGCGAAGTCATCAAGAACGTGCGGGGCGTGGGATGGATGGTCTCCAGAAGCGGCTGAACAGCTCGGTCCGGCTGAAGCTGTCGTTCTGGCTGTCGCTGGCGATCCTGGCCATGGCCGTCGTCGCTGGCGTGTTGTCGTTCATGGCAGCTTTCGGCGAGGCGCTGCGGCTGCAGGACAACGTGCTGCGCCAGGTCGCCACGCTGGCCGACCAGCAGCACCTGCGCGTGCCCCTGTCCGTGGGGGCCGACGAGCAGGACGACCTGCGCCTGACGGTGCAGTACCTGGCGCCGAACGCCAGGTCGCCGTTGTCGCTGCCGCCCACGCTGGCCGAGGGCTTCCACACGATCAAGCTGCCCGACGACACCTATCGCGTGCTGGTGCGCACGTTGGCCAGCGGCGAGCGGTTGGCGGTGGCGCAGGAGACCGACCTGCGCGATGACATCGCGCGCGACAGTGCCTTGCACGCCGTGGCGCCCATCCTGGTGCTGGTGCCGGTGCTGCTGCTGCTGGTGGCGCGCCTGGTCGGGCAGATGTTCAGGCCGATCGCCGCGCTGGCCGAAGAGATCAACGAGCGCAGCGAGATCGATCTGCACGCGATCGTCGAGGACCCGCTGCCCTCCGAGGTGCGGCCCTTCGTCGCGGCGATCAACCGCCTGCTCGGCCGCATCCGCCTGTCGATGCAGGCGCAGCGCCGCTTCGTCGCCGATGCGGCGCACGAGCTGCGGTCGCCACTGACCGCGCTGTCGCTGCAGGCCGAACGGCTGGCGCAGGCCGAGATGTCCGACGTGGCGCACGAGCGGCTTCAGGATCTGCGGCGCGGAATCGAGCGCGGCCGCGTGCTGCTGGACCAGCTGCTGGCCGTGGCCCGCGCAAAGGCCGGCGGCGAAGCGCCCCGCACGCCCCAGTCGGTGCACGCCGTCTTCCGCCGCGTGCTGGAGGACCTGCTGCCGCTCGCCCAGGCGCGCGCGATCGACGTGGGCGTCGAGGGCGAGGAGGACGCGCACGTCCTGGTCAGCGACATGGACCTCACCAGCATCGTGCGCAACCTCGTCGACAACGCGCTGCGCTACACGCCACCGGGCGGCCGCGTCGATCTGTCGGTGTCGACGGAGATGGACGGCCATGTCACGCTGCAAGTGGCCGACACCGGGCCCGGGATCGCGCCGGCCGAGCGCGAGCGGGTGTTCGATCCCTTCTACCGCGTGCTCGGCAACGACGTGGTGGGTTCGGGCCTGGGGCTGTCGATCGTCAGGACGATCGCCGAGCGGATCGGGGCGCGCGTGACCCTCGACTGGGCTGACGAGCGGGCGAAACGGGGCTTGCGGGTTCGCGTCCTCATGGCGGCCCAGCCGCCGGGGTAGCGAACCCGTCAGCGCGGCGAGCCCGGGTGATTCGTGACCTGCAGCCGCTGCAGCTCCGCCAGCGTGTTCGCGTTGAAGAACGCGTCCACGTCGTCGAAGGCGACGGTGGCGCAGCGGTGCTGCGCGGTCCAGCGGTCGATCTTGCGTTCGCCGGCGTTCGTCGCCCGGACCAGGCTTTCGAGCAGGGTGGTGCGCAGCAGGCAGAACACGGGTTGCACCTGCAGGCTGCCGTCGGGCTCGCGGGTGGCGGCCATCGCGACCTCGGCGTCTTGTGCTTCTGCCGCGGCGGCCAGGCGGGCGACGAGATCGTCGGGGAAGTTCGGCGTGTCGCAGGGCACCGTGACGAGCCAGGGTGTTTCGCAGTGCTCCAGACCGGCCAGAAAGCCCGCGAGCGGGCCGGGGTAGCCGGGCAGGGCATCGGGCCAGACCGGCACGCCCATCGACTCGTACGCCGCGAGGTTGCGGTTGGCGTTGATCATCGTGTGGCCGACCTGGGCGCCCAGGCGCAGTAACGTGTGCAGCGCGAGCGGGATGCCGAGATGGTTCTGCAGGCCCTTGTCGACGCCGCCCATGCGGCTGCCGCGGCCGCCGGCGAGCACGAGGCCGGTGATGTCGTCCTTGGAGAGGGTCATGCCGGCGATGCTAGTCGAGCAGGTCGAAGGCCTGGGTCTCGACCTGCATGAAGGCGCGGGTGAAATCGGCCACCGTGCGCCAGGTGGCTGCCGCCGGGTGCGCCGCCACCGCGTCGCACAGGCGCTCGACCCAGGGCTGCAGGTGGCTGCGGAAGAAGCGGCGCTGCTGCTCCAGCGTGCAGACGGCCGGGTCGTCGCCGGCGATCAGGTAGCGCATCACCTCGAGGCCGTAAGCCATGTGGTCTTCGGTCTCGGCGCGCGTGTCGTCGCGCGCCAGCCCCAGCGCGGCCAGGTCGCCGCGCAGCGTGGCAAGCGGCTTCTCGTTGAGGAAGCCGGTCAGGTAGAACGAGCCGTAGAGAAAGACCTCGGGCTTGCCCACGCCACCGAAGAGGGCGTCGTATTCCGCCGCGGCGCCGGCGGTGTCGGTGGCGCGCATGGCGGCGACGAGATCCTGCCACGGTGCTTCGAGGTGGCCGCCTTCGAAAGGGGCCTGCGTCACCGCGACGCGGAACTGGGCGAGCAACTCGTCGTCGGGCGGCGCGAGCCACAGCCGGGCCAGCAGGCCATACAGCTCGGCGCGGGCGAGTTCCTCGCCCTGGTCGGGGCTGGCGAAGTGGATGGTAGATGCGGGGTTCATTTCAAGCGTGAGGGCCTACAGATCCGTGATGCGGACCTCGTTCGGGTTGGTGTGCAGGTCGATCACGCGGCAGTCGCCGCACATCTTCAGCCGCTCGGCCGCGGCGCCCTGGAAGGCGGCGTGGCCGGCCAGCTTGGCGAGCATGTTCTCGATCGCCCGCGCGGTGCCGAAGGGCTTGCCGCAGCGCACGCAGGCAAAGGGCTGGGCCTCGTTCAGCACCCGCGTGGCCTTGCGCGCGCGGCCCTCGTCGGCGAGCAGCAGGCGCGGCTGCAGCGTGATCGCGCGCTCGGGGCAGGTGCTGGCGCACAGGCCGCATTGCACGCAGTTCTTCTCGATGAACTTGAGCTGCGGCCGGTCGGGGTTGTCGGCCAGCGCATGCTCGGGGCAGGCGCCGACGCAGGCCAGGCACAAGGTGCAGCGCTCGGTGTCGACCTGCAGCGTGCCATAGAGGGCGCCGGGGCGAGGCAGGGCGATCTCGTCCGGCACCGCGGTGGCGGCCTGCTGGCGCAGGTGGTCGAGGGCCAGCTCGAGCGTCGCGCGCTTTTCGGGCTGGGCGGCAAAGCCGGCGGCCTGCGCGACGCCGCGGGCCGTCGGCGCGCGCAGCGCCGCATCGAGCGCAGCCAGGTCACGCGCATCGCGCGCCTCGATGAGCTTGAAGTGCTCGCCCGCGTAGCCCAGGCCTTGCAGGATCGCCTCGCCGATCGCCATCTGCTCGGCCAGCGCCTGGCGGTATTCGGGCGCCTCTTCGTCGGTCAGCAGCAGCCAGACCTGCGAGGCACCCTGCGCGATCGCGGCCAGCCACAGGTCCAGGCCCACGCTGGCGGTGTGCCACAGCGCGACCGGGATCACGCGGACCGGCACGCCGTGGATGGCCGGATCCAGCCGTGCCGCCCGGCCGAGCTCGCCGATCAGGCGCTGGCCGGCTTCTTCGCTGTGCAGCAGCAGCGCGGCATCGCGTCCGCCCGCGCGCGCGTAGGTGGCCAGCAGGGTTTGCAGGCGCTTGCCCTGGTCGACCGTGTTCGGCGCCGCATAGCCGAGCGCGCCGCTGGGGCAGACGGTGGTGCAGGCGCCGCAGCCCACGCACAGGTGCGGCTCGACGATGATGCCGCCGGCCGGCTGCAGCGCGTTCTTCGCGCGGCCCTTGGCCGAGGCATCGCTGCGGATGGCGCGCGCCGAGCAGACCTCGATGCAGGCGTTGCAGCCGATCTGCTCGTTGCGGCTGTGGGCGCACAGGCGCTGCTGGTAGCGGAAGAAGCGCGGCTTGTCGAACTCGCCGACGAGGTCGCGCAGCTTCAGCACCGCGTCCATCAGCCGGCGTTCGTCCGCGCCGGTGTGGAAGTAACCCTGCGGCGGCTGGTGCATCGTGAAGGCCGGCGCGGCGCGCAGATCGAGCACGAGGTCGAAGCGGCCCTGGTGGGTGACGGGGTCGCGCTGGAAATCGATCGCGCCGGCGGCTTCGCAGACGCGCACGCATTCGCGGTGGCTCTTGCAGACGTCGAGGTCGACCTGGTAGTCGAGCCCGATCGCGCCTTCGGGGCAGGCAGCCACGCAGGCGTTGCAGCGGGTGCACAGGTCGAGGTCGATCGGGTTGCTGCTCTCCCACTCGGCGTCGAAGGCGCCCAGCCAGCCGCTGAGCCGCGTGAGGCGCCCGCCTTGCACGAGAAGCTCGCGCACCTGCGGCACGGCGCCGCCGATGGGGTCGATCAACAGCGTGGGTTCGAGGGCGTCGCCCAGCAGTGCCGCGGCGCGGCTCGCGGCCTCGGCCGGGCCGATCACCAGCGTGCGGCCGGCCGACGCGTAGCTGACGGTGCCCACCGGCTCGGGCGGCGGCAGCTGCGCCTCGGCCAGCAGCGCGGCGATCTTCGGCGTGGCCCTGGCGGCGTCCTTCGACCAGCCGCCGGTCTCACGAATGTTGACGAAGCGGATCGGGCGCTCGACGAGGTTGGGTGCCCCCGCGGTCTCGTCGTTCAGCGCGGCGAACAGGCGGCTTTCCTGCGTGCAGGCGATGACGAGCACCTCGGCTTCGCCCAGCGCCGCGCGCTGGAAGGCCGCGGCCTCGCGGCGGCACAACAGCGAGTGGCTGGTCTCCAGCCCGTCAGGGCTCGCGCCCGGGGTCGCCGACAGGGCCTGGCGCAGGGCCGGCGCGTCCAGCGGCATCGTCCGGTTGCAGTCGCAGATCAGGGTCTTCATGGGAAACGGGGGCGGTTGGGGTCGCGGCGAGCGTCGCCTGCGGTTGGGCCTCGTCCTCGGTGAAGAGGCCGAGAAAACGTGCCTGGGCCATCTGCCTGAGCATGCTGGCGGGCAGCGGGTCGGGCTTGCCGTAATCGTCGATGTAGGTGTCCAGGCCGTCCATCACGTTGAAGTGCGGGTCGGTGAAGAGCTTCTTCAGCGCCGCGTTCTTCACCTCGGGCTCGACGCCGCGGGCGACGAAGCGGGTGAAGTCGGCCTGCGGCGTCAGCGCGTCGGCTTCGTCCAGCGTGGGCGGTGGTGGGGCGGCGGGCTCGGCAGCAGTGTCGGCCGCCGGCAGGGCCGCGGACTCGGCCAGGGTCGCCACGGGCGCGGGCACCGGAACCGCCGGGGCAGATGGCGTCGGCCGCTCGAGGGCCTCGGGCGCGGGAGGCAGCGGTTCGCCATGGCGTGCCTGCACCTTGCGGCGCGACCAGCGCGAGAGAAAACCGGCGTCGCGCTCGATCCCAGGCTCGGGCCGGGGCCGGGCGGGGCTCATCGCGGGCCTCCGCCACCGCGGCGCTCCGGCGGCAGGAAGGAAGCCGGGCGCTGGCGCCGCTTCGGCTCGGGCCGGTAGTGCGCGTCGGTGTACCCCTGCAGCAACTCGACCAGCTCGGCCGGCAAGGGCCAGTTGTCGACGCGCTCCTGCGCATCCAGCCAGCGGCCGGCCTCGTGGTAAGACAGGGTCACGAGCTCGGGCCACGCGCGCGACGGGTCTTCGTCGTCGACGCGCCACATGACGAACCAGACCGGCGCGCCGCTGGTCAGGTTCAGGTGGTAGCCCTCGGCCTCGTCGGGGAACAGCCCCAGCTCGAAACCGGGGAAAGCCCACAGGACCTGGTGGCCGTCGTCGCGCAGCACGCGCGGGTGGCGCGGGTCGTCCTGCGGCTCGCCGAGGTGGCCGTCGTCCAGCTCGACGCCGGCCAGGCGGAAGCGCCAGTCTTCCCAGCGGTTCGGCTTGGCCTCGCGCTCGATCAACACCGCGGCGCGCAGCGCAACCCGGCGCTCGACATCAGGGGGGTCGAGGTCGGCATCCATGGCGGTGGGGCTCAGGTGATTGATGAGACCACCCGCACCGGCGCCGGTTCCGGCAGGGGCTCCGAATCGAAGCGCTCGAAGCCGGTGTAGCAGAGGAAGTGCTTGTTGGCGGCGCGGCCGAACAGCGTCATGCCCAGCCGCGTGGCCAGGTCGTGGCCCATCTGGGTGACGCCGTTGCGGGAGACGACGATGGGCACGCCCATGTAGGCGGCCTTCATCACCATCTCGCTGGTGAGCCGGCCGGTCGTGTAGAAGCTCTTGTCGTCGCCCGACACGCCGTTGAGCCACATCCAGCCGGCGATGGTGTCGATTGCGTTGTGGCGGCCGACGTCTTCGACGAACATCAACAGCTCGCTGCCGCGGAACAGCGCGCAGCCGTGCACCGAGCCGGCCTTGCGGTGGATGCTGTCCTGCTGGCGCATCAGCTCGAGCATCGCGGCCAGCGTGGACTGGCGGATGCGCGCCTGCGCGGGCGGCGGCAGCGCGAGGCCGTCGACCTGGCTCATCAGGTCGCCGAATACGGTGCCCTGGCCGCAGCCGGTGGTCACGGTGCACCGCGCGGTGCGCCCGGCCAGGTCGGGCAGGCCGTGGCGGGTGCGCACCGCGGCGGCGTCGACCTCCCAATCGACCGTGATCGACTCGATGTCGTCCATGGTGGCGGCCAGCCGCTGGTTGCGCAGGTAGCCGAGCACCAGCATCTCGGGGTGGGCGCCCAGCGTCATCAGCGTGACCAGCTCGCGCTTGTCGACGAAGATCGTCAGCGGCCGTTCGGCCGGGATGTGGATGGCGCGGCGCGCACCGTACTCGTCGAGGATCTGGATCTCGCGCAGCAGCGGCTGCTGCGCGGCCGTCATGCGCGGGGCACGGGGGCAGGGCGATGGCGAAACGGGGCGGGCCAGCGACATCGTTGCAGCTTACTTCTTTGGCGCGGCCGATGCGGCCGGCTGGTTGCTGCTGGGCGGGGCGGCTGCGGTCGGCGGCGGCGAGTGGGCGCCGGCGGCCTCGAGCGGCGGTGCGTAGGCGAAGGGCCCGGGGTCGGTGCACGGCGGCGTCGCCACGGGCGCCGATGCCGGCTTGCCGGCTTTCTTGGCCTGCTCGAAGTAGGCTGCCGCGACTCGGTCCATCGACTGGCACAGCTTGTAGCTGGCCACCTTGTCGGACCAGGCCGTCTTCGCGGCCGCCTCGGCGGCCTTGGCTTTGGCTTCGTCGCTCGGCGGGGCCAGCTTCGCGACGGCGATGCAGGGCACGGCCAGCGCGGCCAGCGCCAGCGGCAAAAGCAGTTTCGGGTTCATCGGGGCGTCTCCTTGCCGCTGGGGTGTCAGGCCTGCGCGCCGGGCCGCGCCAGCGGCGCCTGCGCCGGCTCGGCCGAGCGCTGCGCCGGGATCTTGCCGGCCCGGATGTCGTCGTACCAGAGCTCGTGGTGCTCGCGCGCCCAGCCTTCGTCGACGTAGCCGGTTTTCATGGCCTTCAGGGCGTCCTTCATGCCAAGGGTGCCCATGTAGATGTGGCCGATGAGGACGCACATCATCAGGATGGCCACCGTGGAATGGACCAGGTGGGTGATCTGCATCTCGCTGCGCAGGCCGCCCCAGAAAGGCAGCAGCCCGTCCAGCGCCAGGCCGGAGGCGACGACGATCAGGCCGGGGAAGAACGCGCCCCACCAGTAGACGCCCTTCTCGCCGGCATTGAAGCGGTGCGAGGGAATCTCGTGGTCGCTGAACATGCCGCCGGCGCGGGCCAGCCAGGCGATGTCGGCCCGGTTGGCGATGTTGTCCTTGAAGAAGGTGATGAGCACGATGACGAGCGACACCGCGAACAGCGGGCCGACGAGGTTGTGCGCGGTCTTCAGCAGCCAGCTGAGCCAGCCGAACAGCGTGCTGCCGATCAGCGGCAGCAGGATGAACTTGCCGAAGGCCATCGTCAGCCCCGACACCGCGAGCACGACGAAGGCGCCGGCGTTGGCCCAGTGCGCGGCGCGCTCGAAGGGCGTGAAGCGCTCGATCACGCGGCCGGTATCGGGCACGTGCCCGCCCAGCGCGCCCTTGCGCCAGTAGAACAGCGCAATCGCCAGCACCACGATGAACAGCAACGCGCCACCGTAGGGAATGATCCACTGGTTGCGCACCTGGCGCCAGGCTTCGCCGGCGGTGGTCCAGCGCGAGCCCGGGTACTGGGTGAAGGGCTGGATGAGCACGCCCTTCTCGGCACCCGGCAGCGTGCTGGTGCCCCCGGTGTCGCGCACGCTGCGCCACATCGGCGCGTTGTTGCCGGGCTGGCTGATGGCGCGCTGGGCATTGCTGTCGTCCGGGCGCGGGTCGGGGGCGGCGGTGGCGGCAGGCGCCGAGGCGGCTGCCGGCGCGGCGGCCGTCTGCGCCGGTGCGGCGGCGGCCACCACGCAGCAGGCCAGCGCGAAGGCGCCGGTGCGAATCAGGCGAAGCATGGTGTTGCCTCCTGGCCCATTGGCCGTCACGGTGCCTTCGCGACCGGGGCGCTCGCAGGCGCGGCGGCGAGCGGGGCCGACTCGGTGGCCGAGGTGTGGGTCGCCGTGATGCGGCTGTACTCGTTCTGGCCTTGCGTGCGACCGCGGATCTGGTTCTGCCAGCTCGCGTCGTCGCCCTGTGTCCAGCCGCTGGCGGTGTAGACCTTGGCCTCGGCCGGCGCACCGGAGGATGCCTTCGCATCCGCCTTCTTCAGCCGCGCGGCCTCGGCCTGCGAGCGCTCGCCGCAGCCCGGCAACAGCAACGCGGTGGCGATCAGCGCCGCCGATGTCGTCAACGCACGCTTCATGACTTGGTTCCCTCCGCGCCGGGGGTGGACGGTGCCGCGCCTTGCGCCGGCTTGCCGTAGGCGGTGCCCCAGCCCCACACCTCGCTGCCCTTGCCGCGCACCAGCACCCGGTTGCGGAAGATGTCGGCCACGACGTCGCCATCGCCGCCGATCAGCGCCTTGGTCGAGCACATCTCGGCGCAGGCCGGGAGCTTCCCCTCGGCCAGGCGGTTGCGGCCGTACTTCTCGAACTCGGCCTGGGAGCCGTTTTCTTCCGGGCCGCCGGCGCAGAAGGTGCACTTGTCCATCTTGCCGCGCAGGCCGAAGGTGCCGTTGCTCGGAAACTGCGGCGCGCCGAAGGGGCAGGCGTACGAGCAGTAACCGCAGCCGATGCAGACGTCCTTGTCGTGCAGCACCACGCCTTCGTCGGTGCGGTAGAAGCAGTCGACCGGGCACACCGCCATGCAGGGGGCGTCCGAGCAGTGCATGCAGGCCACCGAGATCGACTTCTCGCCCGGCACGCCATCGTTGAGCGTGACCACCCGGCGGCGGTTCACGCCCCAGGGCACCTCGTGCTCCGCCTTGCAGGCTGTCGTGCAGCTGTTGCACTCGATGCAGCGCTCGGCGTCGCAGATGAACTTCATTCGAGCCATTGCTTGTCTCCTGCTGCGTTACGCCGTTGCCCGTTCGATCTGGCAAATCGTCGTCTTGGTCTCTTGCATCATCGTCACGCTGTCGTAGCCGTAGGTCGTGGCGGTGTTGATCGCCTCGCCGCGGACCACCGGGTGCGCCCCCTCGGGGTAGTAGGGCAGCATGTCCATGCCGCCCCAGCGGCCCGAGAAGTGGAAGGGCAGGAAGACCGTCTCGGCATCGACCCGCTCGGTGACCAGCGCCTTGACCTTCAGGCCCTTGAACTCGGGTTGCGCGGCCATTGGCGGCGTCTTGACCCAGACCCAGTCGCCGTGGCGGATGCCGCGGTCATTGGCGGCCTTGGGGTTGATCTCGACGAACATGTCCTGCTGCAGTTCGGCCAGCCAGGGGTTCGAGCGGGTTTCCTCGCCCCCGCCCTCGTACTCGACGAGCCGGCCCGAGGTCATGATCAGCGGGAAGCTCTTGCCGAGCTCGAGGTTCTTCTGCTGCACGGTCTTGTACAGGGTGGGCAGGCGCCAGAAGGCCTTCTTGTCGTCGTGCGTCGGGTACTTGGCGACGAGGTCGGGCCGGGTGCTGTACAGCGGCTCGCGGTGCTTGGGGACCGGATCCGGGAAGTTCCAGACGACCGCCCGCGCCCGCGCGTTGCCGAACGGGTGGCAGCCGTGGTTCTTCATCACCACGCGGATGATGCCGCCCGAGGAGTCGGTCTTCCAGTTCTTGCCTTCGGCGGCCTTCTGCTCGGCTTCGGTCAGTTCCCCCCACCAACCCAGCTTCTTCAGCAGCACGTGGTCGAACTCGGGGTAGCCGGTGGTCAGGTCGGCGCCCTTCGAGTGCGAGCCGTCGGCGGCCAGCAGCGGCACGCCGTCGCGTTCGACGCCGAAGTTCGCCCGGAAGTTGCCACCGCCGTCCATCACGTGCTTGCTGGTGTCGTACAGGTTCGCAGAGCCGGGGTGCTTCAGCGCCGGCGTGCCGTAGCAGGGCCAGGGCAGTCCGAAGTAGTCGCCGTCGAGCGAGTAGCCGGTCTCCTTGTCGGTGCCGCCACGGGCCTTGAGCGTCTTCACGTCGAAGACGTTCATGTTGCGCATGTGGGCCTTCAGCCGCTCGGGGCTCTGGCCGGTGTAGCCGATGGTCCAGACCGAGGCGTTGATCTCGCGAAGAATGTCCTCGGGCACCGGCTCGTCCAGGCCCTTGATCTTCTGCATCTTGTAGTTCTTGACCAGCTCCTTGTCGAAGCCGAGCTTCTGCGCGAGCTGGTACATGATCATGTGGTCGCTGCGGCTTTCCCACAGCGGGTCGATGACCTTCTCGCGCCACTGAAGCGAGCGGTTGCTCGCGGTGCATGAGCCGCTGGTCTCGAACTGCGTCGCGGCCGGCAGCAGGTAGACGGCGCGGTTCTTGTTCAGGTCCTCCGGCTTGCCCGGCATCGCGGCCATCGCCGCGGTGGCGGACGGGAAGGGATCGACGACGACCAGCAGGTCGAGCTTGTCCATCGCCTTCTTCATCTCGAGGCCGCGCGTCTGCGAGTTTGGCGCGTGGCCCCAGAAGAACAGGCCGCGCAGGTTCGAATCCTGGTCGATCAGCTCGTTCTTCTCGAGCACGCCGTCGATCCAGCGCGAGACGGTCATGCCGGGCTTGGTCATCATGCCCGGCGCGTACTGCTTCTTGATCCACTCGAAGTCGACGCCCCAGACCTTGGCGAAGTGCTTGAACGCACCTTCGGCCAGGCCGTAGTAGCCGGGCAGCGAATCGGGGTTGGGGCCGACGTCGGTGGCGCCCTGCACGTTGTCGTGGCCGCGGAAGATGTTGGTGCCGCCGCCTGACTTGCCGACGTTGCCCAGCGCCAGCTGCAGCAGGCATGAGGCGCGCACGATCGCATTGCCGATCGTGTGCTGGGTCTGGCCCATGCACCAGACGACGGTGCTCGGCCGGTTGTCGGCCATGATCTTCGCGATCTTGTAGCAGGTGGCTTCGTCGACGCCGCAGGCTTCTTCCACCTTGTCGGGCGTCCAGACGGTGAGGGCCTCCTCGCGCACCTTGTCCATGCCGTAGACGCGGTCGGCGATGTACTGCTTGTCTTCCCAGCCGTTCTTGAAGATGTGGTGCATCAGACCGAACAGGAAGGGGATGTCGGAGCCCGAGCGGATGCGCACGTACTCGTCGGCCTTGGCCGCGGTGCGGGTGAAGCGCGGGTCGACCACGATCATCTTGCAGCCGTTCTCCTTGGCGTGCAGCATGTGCAGCATCGACACCGGGTGCGCCTCGGCGGCGTTCGAGCCGATGTACATCGCCGCCTTGCTGTTCTGCATGTCGTTGTAGGAGTTGGTCATCGCCCCATACCCCCAGGTATTGGCGACGCCGGCCACGGTGGTCGAGTGGCAGATGCGGGCCTGGTGGTCGCAGTTGTTGCTGCCCCACAGGCTGACCCACTTGCGCAGAAGGTAGGACTGCTCGTTGTTGTGCTTGGACGAGCCGACGATGAAGACCGAATCGGGGCCGCTGGCCTGGCGCAGCTCGAGCATCTTCTTGCCGATTTCGTCGAGCGCCTGGTCCCAGCTGATCTTCTGGTACTTGCCGTCGACCAGCTTCATCGGCGTCTTCAGGCGGAATTCGCCGTGGCCGTGTTCGCGCAGCGCGGCGCCCTTGGCGCAGTGCGCGCCGAGGTTGATCGGCGAATCGAAGACCGGCTCCTGGCGGATCCAGACGCCGTTCTGGACCACCGCGTCGACCGCGCAGCCGACCGAGCAGTGGCCGCAGACAGTGCGCTTGATCTCGACCTTCGGGCCGCCTTCACCGGCGGCGGGGGCATCGGCGGCGCGCGCCTTGCGCACCAGCATCAGCTCGGAGGCCGCGATACCGGCGCCGACGCCGAGGCCGGAGCGGCGCAGAAACGCGCGCCGGTCCATCGTGGGCATCGCGCGGGCGACGCCACGCGCGAGGCTGGCGACGAGGGGGGACGAGGGGGTGCCGGCAGCAGTGCGGTCCGCGGGAGCTCTGCGGGTCAACAGCATGGGTGTCTCCTGATGGCCTCCGGCGGGCCGGAGCACCGGGGTGGGCGTGAGCTCTAGACCTTGGCGGTCTGGTAGTAGCGTTGGACGTGTGCGCTGAGGCGGTAGCCGGCAGCGGTGTCGGGCGTCTCGGCCGGCGCGGCCGCCGGGGCGGGCTCGGCCTGGCGGGCCAGCGGCAAGGCCGCGGCGGCGGCGGCCAGCGCACCGACCGTGCCAGCGCCTGCGAACACGCGGCGGCGCGACAGGCTGGTGGAAGACTTGGTGTCACTCATGGCGGCATCTCCAGGGCAAGGCCTGCAAGCTATGCAAGCGTTTGCATGAGTGGAAGATTAGCGCCGAGGGTACGCCGATTTCCTATTGGATGGAACCCGCGTGCAAACCGCCAGCTTGTCGCCTGGCGTGCGACAAATTGTCGTTGTGCTCACTTCTAGAATCGGCCGGACGTGACTGACCAGGCTGCTCCGACCACCGATGCCCCGGCACCCGCCAGCCAGTGGCCGTTGGCCAGCGTGCTGGTGGTCGACGACGAGCCCGGCATGCGCAGCTTCCTCGAGAAGACGCTCAGCTCGCGGGTCGGCCAGGTGCACGTGGCCGCCAGCGCCGACGAGGCCGATGCGCTGGTGCGCCGCCACCGCTACGACCTGATCATCCTGGATGTCGCCATGCCCGGCCGCAGCGGCATCGCCTGGCTCAAGCAGCTGCGTGCGCAGGGCAACGCGAGCGAGGTCGTGCTGATCACCGCCTTTGCCGATCTCGACACCGCGATCGAGGCGCTGCGCGCCGGCGCGGGCGACTTCATCCTCAAGCCGTTCCGGGTCACGCAGATCCTCAACGCGCTGCACCACGGGCTCGAGCGGGCGCTGTTGCGGCGCGAGAACTGGTTGCTGCGCCGCACCATCTCGCAACGCACGCCGCCGGCCGACGGCCTGGTCGGCGATTCGATCGCCATCCGCGGGCTGCAGGTGGCGATCCAGAAGGTGGCCGGGGTCCACAGCACGGTGCTGCTGACGGGCGAGTCCGGCACCGGCAAGGAGTTGGCCGCGCTCGCGTTGCACCGGCGCAGCCAGCGCGCCGACGGGCCTTTCGTGCCGGTCAATTGCGCGACGCTGTCGCCCGAGCTGATCGAGAGCGAGCTGTTCGGCCAGGCCTGGCTCGGCGCCGAGCGGGGTGGCCAGGGCGGCCGCGATGGCCTGTTTGTCTACGCCCAGGGCGGCACCTTGTTCCTCGACGAGATCGGCGAGCTGCCGCTCGGCCTGCAGGCCACGCTGCTGCGCGCGCTGGAGGAGCGGCAGATCCGCCCGGTGGGCAGCGAGCAGCAGATCCCGGTCGACGTGCGCATCATCGCGGCGACCCACCGGCCGCTGGGCCGCGAGGTGGCCGCCGGACGATTCCGCAAGGATCTGTACTACCGGCTGCAGGTGGTCGAGATCAACCTGCCGCCGCTGCGCTCGCACAAGGAAGACATCCCCGCGCTGGTCGAGCATTTCATTGCCACGCTGGCGCCGCAGCTCGGCGTGCCGCCTTTCGAGGTGCCGCCGGAGGAGATGGCCTTCCTGCAGCAGTACGACTGGCCAGGCAACGTGCGCGAGCTGCGCAACCTGATCGAGCGCTCGCTCATCCTCGGTGCGCTCAACGTCTCGGCGCTGTACCAGGGGCTGGCGCGCAGTGCGTCGGCCGAGGTGTCCGCGCCCTCCGCCGCGCCCGCGCCCCGGCCGACCGACCTGCAGACGCTGGAGAAGCAGCACATCCTGGCCGTGCTCGAATCGGTGGGAGGCGACAAAACCCGCGCCGCGCAGCTGCTGGGCATCTCGCGCCGCACGCTGGAGCGGCGCGTGGCGGAGTGGAAGTGAGCCGGGGGGGATCGGTTGCCTTGGGGCGGCCCGGCGGCGACCGGGCTGAACTGAAGAACTGGCCCATCCGCCGCAAGCTGCTGGCGATGGTGTTGCTGCCGCTGCTGGTGGTGCTGCCGCTGCTGGGCGTGCTGCTGCTGGTCTGGGGCAACGCGGCGCTGGACCGGCTGCTGGTCACCAAGGTGCGCTCCGACATGGCAGTGGCGCACGGGTACTTCGAGCGCATGCTCGCCCAGGTCGGCGCCAGCACGGGCGCCGTGGCCGACTCGCATGCGCTGAGCCTGGCGTTGCACGGCGGCCGGGACGCGGCGACACGACCGGCCGCGCTGCGTGCGCTGCTCGAGCGTATGCGCCAGCGCGAGGCGCTGGATTTCATCCAGTTGCGCGGGCCGGACGGGCGGATCGTGGCAAGCGACTGGGCCGTCGGCGGCGCAGCGCTGCCGTGGCTGGAGCCGGCGCCGGGGCGCCCGCAGGCCAGCGTCGAGGTGCTCGCGCCCGACCAGCAGGCCGGCCTGGGCCAACCGTTGCGCGAGCGCGTGTCGGTGCCGCTGCTGCCGACGCAGAACGCCGCGCCGACGAGCCGCGGCGCCGAGGATCGTGCGATGGTGGCGACGGCCAGCGCCGCGGTGCACGACGACGATGGCCGCGTGCTCGGCCACGTGCAGGCCGGCGTGCTGCTGAACCGCAACCTGCCGTTCATCGACAAGCTCAACGACATCGTCTATCCCGAGGGCTCGCTGCCCTGGGGCAGCCAGGGCACTGCCACGCTGTTCCTCGACGACGTGCGCATCAGCACCAACGTGCGCCTGTTCGGCGGCGAGGGGCGCGAGCGGGCGATCGGCACGCGGGTGTCGGGCAGCGTGCGCGAGGCGGTGCTGGGCCGCGGCGCCACCTGGCTCGGCCGCGCCTTCGTCGTCAGCGACTGGTATGTCAGCGGCTACGAGCCGATCACCGATCGACTGGGTCGGCGCGTCGGCATGCTCTACGTCGGCTTTCTCGAGCGGCCGTTCACCTGGCTGAAGTACGGCGTGCTGGCGACCATCGGCGCGATCTTCTTCGCGGTGATGATCGCCGCCAGCATCGTCTCGCTGCGCTGGGCGCGCGGCATCTTCCGGCCGCTGGAGCAGATGAGCGGCACGATGCAGCGGGTGGAGGCCGGCGAGGCCAAGGCGCGCGTCGGCCGGGTCGACAGCCACGACGAGATCGGCGAGCTCGCGGCCCACTTCGACCACCTGCTGGATACGCTGGACGATCAGACCGAGGCCCTGAAGCGCTGGAACGCGGAGCTCGACGCCAAGGTCGCCGAGCGCACCCAGGCGCTGGAGGCGGCGCAGCGCCAGCTCGTGCGGGCCGAGAAGCTGGCGGCGGTCGGCCAGCTCACGGCCGGCGTGGCGCACGAGGTCAACAACCCGATCGCGGTGATCCAGGGCAACCTCGATCTGCTGCGCGAGCTGCTGGGGCCGCAGGCCGCGACCGTGAGCGCCGAGCTCAAGCTGATCGACCAGCAGATCGAGCGCATGCGGTTGATCGTGACCCAGCTGCTGCAGTTCGCGCGGCCGACCGAGTACGCGGGTTATGTCGAGACGCTCGCGCCCGGCGAGGTGCTCGAAGGCTGCCTGCTGCTGGTGGCGCACCTGCTGGCCAGCAGCCGCATTTCGATCCGGCGCGAATACGCCGCCACGCTGACCGTGGGCTTCAACCGCCACGAGCTGCAGCAGGTGCTGGTCAACCTGCTCGTCAACGCGATCCAGGCCATGCCCGAGGGCGGCGAGCTGACCCTGGCCACGCGGGACTGGCCCGACGCGCGGGGCGTCGACATCACGGTGGCCGACAGCGGCGCCGGCCTGCCGGACGAACTGCTCGCCCAGCTCTTCCAGCCCTTCGTGACGCGCAAGCCCGACGGCACGGGCCTGGGCCTGTGGATCAGCCAGAGCCTGGTCGAGCGCTATGGCGGCGAGATCCGCGCGGCCAACCGGCCCGAGGGCGGCGCGCTGATCACGGTGGCGCTGCGGGTCGAGCCCGCGACGGACTCGGCCGGCGCGGCCTGATCAGCGCGCGGCTTTCAGCAAGGGCTGGAGCACCGGCCAGACGTTGTCGACGATCAGCGGGTGTGCCTTGGCCAGCGGGTGGATGCGGTCGGGCTGGAACCAGTCTTCGGCATCGGGCCGGTCGGCCACGCCCTTGAGCAGGAAGGGCACCAGCGCGCAGCGCTCGGCCCGCGCGACATCTTCGAAGGCCTGCACGAAGTCGGCGGTGTACTGGCGGCCGTAGTTCGGCGGCACCTGCATGCCGGCCAGCAGCACCTTCGCGCCGGCGGCGCGCGCGGCGCGCGCCATCGCGCCCAGGTTGTCGCGCGTCTGCGCCAGCGGCAGGCCGCGCAGTGCATCGTTGCCGCCGAGCTCGATCACCACGACCTTCGGCGCGTGGGTCTTCAGCAGCGCAGGCAGCCGGGCGCGCCCGCCGGCGGTCGTGTCGCCGCTGATGCTGGCGTTGACCACCTCGACGGGCAGTTTCTCGCGCGCCACGCGCTCGGCCAGCAGCGCGACCCAGCCCGTGCCGCGCGCCAGGCCGTACTCGGCCGACAGGCTGTCGCCGACGACCAGCACCCGCGCGGGGGGTGCTGCCTGAGCGGCCTGGGCCGGCACGGCCGCGAGTTGCAGCGTCAGCGCGAGCGCCACGCTACAGTCAGCGACCCCCGGGCGCCCGGTGTGCGCCAACCGGCGCCACGCCCAACGAAGAAATTCCAGCACGCGCATGTCCGAACCCATCATCGCCGTCGAGCACCTCACCAAGCGGGTGACCGACTCCACCGGCACGCTGACGATTCTCCACGACATCAACTTCACGCTGCGGGCGCAGGAATCGGCCGCCATCGTCGGCGCCTCGGGCTCGGGCAAGAGCACGCTGCTGGCGCTGATGGCCGGGCTGGACGTGCCGAGCGAAGGCCGCGTCGTGATCGAGGGCGAGGACCTGTTCGCGCTTGACGAGGACGCCCGCGCCGCGCTGCGCGCCCGCAAGCTCGGCTTCGTATTCCAGAGCTTCCAACTGCTGGGCAACCGCACCGCGTTGGAGAACGTGATGCTGCCGCTGGAGCTGGCGGGCCGGCGCGACGCGCGCGCCCTGGCCACCGAGATGCTGGGCCGCGTCGGCCTGGGCGAGCGCCTGTCGCACTACCCGCGCGTGCTGTCCGGCGGCGAGCAGCAGCGCGTGGCCCTCGCCCGCGCCTTCGTCGTGCGACCGAAGCTGCTGCTGGCCGACGAGCCCACCGGCAGCCTCGATTTCGCAACCGGCGAAACCGTGATGGCGCTGATGCTCGAGTTGAACCGCGAGGTCGGCACGACGCTGGTGATGGTGACCCACGACCGCGCGCTGGCCGAGCGTTGCGAGCGGCAACTGCACATCGAGGCGGGGCGCTTGCTGGTGGGCTGACATCGAGGGAGCGGCGGGACCCCTGCATCGAGTCGCCCGGCGCTCACAGTTCTCGCAGGGCCGCCGTCACCGGCAGGCTGGCGGCGCGCGCGGCAGGGAAGAGACCGCCGACGAAGCCGATGGCCAGCGCCCACTTGATCCCTTCCCACAGCAGGCCTGGCGAGACGCGCAAGTTGAAGCTGAGCTTGCCCACCGAGCCGGCCGCCATGGTCGAGGCCTCGAAGCCGTTGAACAACAACCAGGCCACCAGGCCACCAATCGCGCCACCGATCAAGGCCAGCAGCATTGTCTCCAGCATCACCGCCACCACCACGGGCAGCCCGCGAAAGCCGATGGCGCGCAGCGTGGCGATCTCGCGGGCGCGCGAAGCGACGGCCGCGAACATGGTGTTGAGAGCGCCGAACACCGCGCCCACGGCCATGATCGCGCCGACCGTGATGCCGATGATGCGCAGCATCTGGGTCATCTTCTCGGACTGCTTGGCAAAGAAGTCCAGCGTCGTGCTGGCGTCGACCCGCAACTGCGGGTTGGCGGCCAGCGCGGTCTTGAAGGCGTCGAAAGCCTCGCGGCCCGTGAGCTTCACGGTCACCGAGTTGCGGCCGCTGCCGCGCTGGTAGGTATCGTTGACCACGGCAGCGTCGGCCCAAAGCTCCGACTCCATGGCGTCGCCCGAGGCGAAGACGCCGACCACCGTCCAGGGCTGATTGCCGAGCTTGAGCGTGGCCCCCACCTCGAGGCCGGCGAACTGGCGCACCGCGCCCTTGCCGACGATCAGCTCGCGCAGGCCGGGCTGGAAGCGCCGGCCCTCGACGATCTTCAGGTGCGGCCGCACGGCGAAGGCCTCGTCGCCGACACCACGCACCTGGGCGCTGCCTTCTTCATCGGTCTGGCTGCCCTTGACCGGCAAGTTCGCGGCCACCACGGTCTCGGCCGAGACGAGCGGCTCACCCTTCTCGCCGCGCGCGATGCCGGCGGCCTGCGCGATCTGCACCACGTCCTCGCGGCTGAGTGCCGAAGCGACTTCGGCTGCCGAGGCGCCGCGCAGCACGATGGCGGTATCGAGGCTGCCCGAGTTGCGTAGCGTCTGCGCATAGCCCTCGGCCATGGCCAGCAGCGCGACGAGCACGCCCACCACGCCGGCGATGCCGACGACGATCACGGCCGACGAGCCGATGCGCTGGTTCAGCGTGCTGATGCCCACCGAGGCCACCGAGCGGGCCTGCCCACCGCCGCGGAACAGGAACAGCCACAGCGCCAGCAGCAGCGCCAGCGCCACCGCGCCCTGCCACGGCAGCATCACCCAAGCGGCCAGCACGAACACGGTCAAGAGAAGCAGGCCGACATTCCTCAGGAATCGCATGCTCAAGCCCTCCCTGCCAAGGCATCGGTGATGTTCAGTCGCATGGCGTTGAGCGCCGGCAGGGTGCCGACGACGATGCCGAACAGCAGCATCAGGCCCACGCCGATGGCCCAGCTGGCCGGGCCCGCGGCCGGCAGGTTGAGTGTGCCGCCGCTGGCCGCGCCCACGGCCGGCCCGACCACGCTGGCCAGCCCCAGGCCGACGCAGCCGCCCAGCAGCAGGAGCAGCATGGACTCGGCCAGCACCATGGCCAGCACGCTCTGGCCCGAGAAGCCCAGTGTCTTCAGCACGGCGATCTCGTTGGTGCGCTCGCGCACCGCCTGCATCATCGTGTTGCCCGCCAGCAGCAGCAGCGTGAAGAACACCGCGCCCATGATGGAGCTGACGATGAGGTTGATGTCGGCCAGCTGCTTCATCCACGCGGCCGTGGCGGCTTGTTCGGTCAGCGTGCGGGTCTCGTGGTCGGAATTGGCCGAGATCGTGTCGATGGCCTTGGCCACGCGGTCGGCCTGGTTCACGTCCTTCACCCGAGTCACGTACCAGCCGGCCTGGCCCTGGTTGTAGGGCGTGGTCTCGTCGAAGTAATCCCAGCGCAGCAGCATGAGCTGGGTGAACCAGCCGGCCGACTTGGTGTCGGACACATGGATCAGGCCGACGATCTTGAAGGTCCAGTTCAGGCTGCCGGATTTGTCGGGGAAGATGGTCGATTGCATCGGGAGCTGGTCGCCGACCTTCCAGCCGAAGCGCTTGGCCAGCCCTTCGCCGACGAGCACGCCGATCTTGGTCTCGGCAAAGGCCTTGCGCGCCTCGGCAGAGACCTCCATCTCGGGGTAGACGTCGAGGTAGTTGGGCGCCACCGCGAAGCTGAAGACCTGGTTGTGCGGATCCTGGTATGCGCCGCCGAACCAGTTCGCGTACGTGGTGTCCTTGACGCCTTCGACCTGCGCAATGCGCCCGCCCAGCGCCATGGGCAGCAGCTGGATGAAGCTGAGCTTGGCGCCCGTCTGCAGCCGTGTGGCGCCGTTGGCGCTCTGGCCCGCCTGGTCGAAGCCCACCCGCACGGCATCCAGCAGGCCGAACAGCAGGAAGGCCGTGATGACGGAGACGAGGGTCAGGAAGGTGCGCAGCTTGCGCCGGAAAAGCGCCGCCCACACGAGGTGGAGGTATTTCATGGTGCCCCCTTGGCCCTGCGGGCCGTCCCCCCGAGGGGGAGCGAGCGCCTTCGGAGCGGCCGTGCGGCGCTCATGCGGCCACCTGCTCGACGAGAGTGCCTTTGTCCAGGTGCAGCGTGTGCCCGGCGCGGCCGGCGGCCTTGGGGTCGTGGGTGACCATGACGATGGTCTTGCCATGCTCGCGGTTGAGCACCTGCAGCAGCGTCAGCACGTCCTCGGCGGACTGGCGGTCGAGGTCGCCCGTGGGCTCGTCGCACACCAGCAGCGTGGGGTCGGAGACGATGGCCCGCGCGATCGACACGCGCTGCTGCTGGCCGCCCGAGAGTTCGGTCGGCTTGTGCGCGGCGCGGTCGCCCAGGCCGACGAGCCGTAGCGCGATGTCCGCGCGCTTCTTGCGCTCGGCGGCCGACAGCCTGGTCAGCAGCAGCGGCAGTTCCACGTTGCGCTGCGCCGAGAGCATGGGCATCAGGTTGTAGAACTGGAACACGAAGCCGACCTTGGCCGCACGCCACTTGGCGAGCTGTGCGCCGCTGAGCCGGTCGATGCGCTCGCCGGCCACGCTGATCGAGCCGCCGCTGGGCGCATCCAGCCCGCCAATCAGGTTGAGCAAGGTGGTCTTGCCCGAGCCCGAGGGGCCCATCAGCGCGAGGAAATCGCCTTGGCCGACATCGAGGTCGATGTGGTGCAGCACCTCAACCTTTTCTCTGCCTCGGGTGTAGATCTTGGACAGGTCGCGGATCTCGATCAGAGCACTCATGCCTCATTCCTTGTTCACGACGGTGGAACCATTCTTCAGCTCGGCCGGCGGCGCGACGACGACCGTCTCGCCCGCCTTCAGGCCCTCGGTGACGAGCTTGAACTTGCCGACATCGGCGCCGAGCTTGACCGCGCGCCGTTGCGCCCGGCCTTCGACTGCCACGAAGACCGCGTTGACGCCGTCGCGCTGTGCGAGCGCCTCGGGCGGCAGCAGGACGCCGGGCAGGGGCGCCGCCTGCGCTCTGGGCTTGGCCGCCAGGAAGCTCACGCGCACGCCCATGTCAGGGACGACTCGCTCGTCCTTCTGGTCCAGCGCCACGCGCACCTTCACCGTGGCCTTGCCGCGGTCGGCGCTGGGGATGACGGTCACCACATGGGCGGGGATCCTCCAGTCGGGATAGGCGTCGAGCACGGCCTCGCAAGGCATGTCGGCCTTGACCTGGGCGATGTAGGCCTCGTTGACGTCCACCCCCACCTCGAGCGAATCCATGTCGACGATGGTGCCCACGCCGGTGCGGGTGAAGCCGCCGCCGGCCGACAGCGGCGAGATGATCTCGCCCACCTGCGCGGCGCGTGCCGTGACGACACCGTCGAATGGCGCACGCACGGTGGCGTAGTCGAAGTTCACGCGCGCCTGCACCACCTGGGCCTGGGCGGCTTCGGCCTGGCGCTGCGCCGCGTCGAGCTGGGCGGCATGGGCCCTCACGGAGGTTGCCGCCTGCTCCTGGGTCTGGCGCGTCGTCATGCCCTGGGCAGCCAGCTCGGCCTGGCGCCGCGCATCGGCCTCGGCCTGAGCCAGCTGCGCGCGCAACTGCACCACGGTCGCCTGGGCGCTGCGCGCCTGGGCTTCAGCTGCGGCCAGGCCCGCCTTGAGGCCGCTGTCCTCCAGGCGGGCCAGCACTTGGCCCTTCTTGACGCGAAAGCCTTCGTCGATCAGCACCTCGGTCAACGTGCCGGTGATCTGGGCCGAGACCGTGGCCGAACGTCTTGCCGTCACGTAGCCCGTGGCCTGCAACACCGCGTCGGCGGATGCGCCCTGACCGTTGGCCCGCACGGTGGCGGTCTGAACGGCGATGGGCTTGTTGGCCGCCAGGACCCACCACGCCGCGGCGCCCAGCAGGGCCAGCAGAACCAGGCCGGCCAGAAGGCCCCAGACCCATGTCGGCGGCCCCCCGCCGTGATCCTCACGTTGCGCGCGGTCGATGCGCAGTTCCTTCAGCAGTCCCGTGTCGATGATGGGCTCCCTGAGAACGCACCCTCGTCGACCAGGCCGGATCGGCCTGCGCCTTCCAGAGGGCACTGCCCGGTTCGCTGGCCGGATAGGCCAGAGCGGGCGGATCGTAGCAGGCGCCCGCTGCGCCGCAACCCAAATCGGCCGCGAGCAGCCTCAACGCATCACCGGCGGCCAGTTGTGGGTTTCACGTCGGCAACTTCGGCACCAGGCGTACAGCGCGTCGTACATGACCAGCCCGTGGCGCAGCATCTCGTGGTCGTCGAGGAAGTTGTGCGACAGGCCGAGCGACAGCGCGTACAGACCGGCTGATTGCGGCGTGAGATCCAGCCGCGAGGTGTCGGCGCCGCGCACGATCTCGGCGAGCTGCAGCAAGGCTGGGTCGTCGAGGCGGTATTTCGACAGGAAGGCATCGAAGCTGCACCGCTCGCCGACATGGCTCATCTCGACGCCGGGGATGTCGTACGGCACGGCGCCGGTCGCTTCGGCGGTGGCCAGCACCTGGTTCGCCGGCACGTAGAGGAACTCGGGCTCGCGGTCGATGAAGCGCGCGATGAGCCACGGGCAGGCGATTCGGTCGATCTTCGGCCGTTCACGGGTCACCCATTTCATGACATGACTCCTTTAGCCCGGCCAGTGGCGCGCGGCGCTGAAGGCCAACCCGGCCAGCGCCGAGCCCAGCACGACCGGGATCACGCCCAGCTTGAAGCGGAACAGCGCCACCGCGGCCGCGATGCCGATCAGCGCCGACGGCCACTCGAAAGCGCCGCCGAAGCCCTGCGGCCACAGCACGTGCCAGGCGAAGAACACCGCCAGGTTGACGATCACGCCGACGACCGCGGCGGTGATGCCGGTCAGGGGCGCGGTGAATTTCAGGTTGCCGTGCGTCGATTCGATGAACGGCGCGCCGAGCAGGATGAAAAGGAACGAGGGCAGGAAGGTGAAGAAGGTCACCACCGTGGCGGCTGCCGCGCCGGCCAGGAACAGCGATTCACTGCCGAAGATCGCCTTCGTCCAGCCGCCGACGAAGCCGACGAAGGACACGACCATGATCAGCGGGCCGGGCGTGGTCTCGCCGAGCGCGAGGCCGTCGATCATCTGCGCGGCGGTCAGCCACTGGTGGTGGTCGACGGCACCCTGGTAGACGTAGGGCAGCACCGCGTAGGCGCCACCGAAAGTCAGCAGCGCGGCCTTGGTGAAGAACCAGGCCATCTGCGTCAGCACCGCATCCCAGCCGTACAGCGCCGTGAGCGCGCCCATGGCCGCGAGCCAGATCAGCGCGAAAACGATCAACACGCGCCGGAAGTGCGCCCAGCTGAAGCGGGCGTGGTCGGGCGTCGGCGTGTGGTCGTCGATCAGCGCCGGCCCGTAGGCCTTGGCCGCCTGCCCGTGGCCGCCGCCTGCGCTGAACTTCTGCGGCGCAACGCGGCCGCCGAGGTAGCCAGCGATGCCGGCGACCAGCACGATCAGCGGGAAGGGCGCGTTGAGGGCGAAGATCGCGGCGAAGGCCGCGGTGGCGATGCTCCACAGCCAGGCATTCTTCAGCGCCCGCGAGCCGACGCGCCAGGCCGCGTGCACGACCAGGGCGGTCACGGCAGGCTTGATGCCGTAGAACAGCCCGGCGATGACCGGCACCTGCCCGTAGGCCATGTAGACCCACGACAGCGCGATCAAGATGAACAGCGAGGGCAGCACGAACAGGCCGCCCGCCACGATGCCGCCCCAGGTGCGGTGCATCAGCCAGCCGATGTAGGTGGCCAGTTGCTGCGCCTCGGGGCCGGGCAGCACCATGCAGTAGTTCAGCGCATGCAGGAAGCGCCGCTCGCTGATCCAGCGGCGCCGTTCGACCAGGTCCTCGTGCATGATCGCGATCTGCCCGGCCGGCCCGCCGAAGCTGATGAGACCGAGCTTGAGCCAGTAGGCGAGGGCCTGGCCGAAGCTCAGCGTGGGCGGGGTGGCGGCGGGGGCTGTCATGCGGGGACTTTCATTGCCGTGTAAAGCGTGTCGAACACCGGCAGCGCGGCGGTGAGCAGGGTGTCGTCATTCGGGTGTTGAGCCTGCAGGCCCCGCACCAGCGCCTCGATGCCGGCGGCTTCGTCGACCGGCACACCGCCGACGTCGATGAAGTGCACGATCTGGCCAAGGCGCTGCAGGGCCGGGTCGGCGTCGAGCCCGAAGCTGCGGGCCACCACCTCGAAGGTCACCCGCTCGCCGACGTGGCTGAAGCGTGCGCCGTCGAAGTCGTAGCCCAGCGCGGTCTTGGGGCAGCGGGCCGGGTCGGCCAGCCAGACGAAGCGCGGCGAGCGATCGATGAAGCGCTGCACCAGCCAGGCCGTGGCCAGCCGGTCCACCCAGGGCCGCCGGCGCGTGGCCCAGGTGCGGCCCTGGAAATCTTCCACGGGCAGCGGCTCGATCGCGGCGGCCTTCGGCGTCGGCTCGCCGGGTGACAGACGGGCCTCGATCTCGCGCCGCAACGCAGTCAACGCGGCCGCGGCACGCTCGGCCGGCCTGGCGGGGAAGAAGTCGGTCGCGCGGACCGCTGCGAACTGCTGGTCGAGGCCGCGCAGCGTCTTGTGCAGCGCGGCTTCGCTGGCGCTGCCGAGGGCGCTGCGGGTTTCCTTGATCGTCTGCAACAGCTCGGCATACAGCGCCGAGCGGTCGAACAGCGCGCGGAAAGCGGCTTCCTGTGTCGCATCGCGCGCGGCGACGACGAGCAGATGCGCGTCGGCGCCGGCATCGGCAATCGTGCGCTCGAGCTGCCACAGCGCGCCGGCCGTCGGCGCCGACTGCGGCAGCAGGTAGACCCCTTCGCGCAGCGTGCCGGCACCGGTGGCCTTGAGCGCGCGCCACACGCGCACCCGCAGGGCGCTGGGGTGCGCCGGCAGCGCTGCGGCGAGCACGAGCCAATCGGTCATGTAGCGAATATCTCATGATGTGATGATTGATACAAGGTTGGCGCGCCATCGTGCCGCGCACCGCCTGTGCTCCACTTGCGGCCATGTCCTTGCGAAGTGCCTTCCCCGCACTGGCCGCCGCGCTGCTGTTCGGCGCCAGCACCCCGCTGGCCAAGCTGCTGGTCGGCGAAGTTCCGCCCTTGCTGCTGGCCGGGCTGCTGTATGCGGGCAGCGGGCTGGGGCTCGGGCTGCTGTGGTGGGCCCGGCGCGTGCGCGCCGAAGCCGCCGGCATCCCGCGCGCCGACTGGGGCTGGCTGGCCGGCGCGATCGGCTTCGGCGGTGTGCTCGGGCCGGCGCTGCTGATGGCCGGTCTGGCGCGCACCGACGGCGCCAGCGCAGCCCTGCTGCTGAACCTCGAGGCGGTGTTCACCGCGCTGATCGCCTGGTGGGTCTTCAAGGAGAACGCCGACCGGCAGGTGGTGGCCGGCATGGTGGCGATCGTGATCGGCGGCGTGCTGCTGTCGTGGTCGCCGGGCGGCGCCGCGCCGTGGTCGAGCGGGGCGCTGCTGATCGCCGGGGCGTGCCTGTGCTGGGCGATCGACAACAACCTGACGCGCAAGGTCTCGAGCCACGATGCGATGGCCGTCGCCGGCCTGAAAGGGCTGCTGGCCGGCGCCTTCAACAGCGTGCTGGCGCTGGCCGCCGGTGCATCGCTGCCGGCCTGGCCCGCGGTGGCGGCGAGCCTGGCGGTCGGCTTCGTCGGCTACGGGCTCAGCCTGACGCTGTTCGTGCTCGCGCTGCGCCAGCTGGGCGCGGCGCGCACCGGGGCCTACTTCTCGGTCGCACCGCTGTTCGGCGTGCTGATCTCGCTGGCGATCTGGCCGGCGCTGCCGGGCGCGCTGTTCTGGCTGGCGGCGGCCCTGATGGCGTTGGGCGTGTGGCTGCACCTGCGCGAGCGCCACGAGCACGAGCACACGCACGAGCCGCTGGCCCACAGCCACCCGCACCGCCACGACGTGCACCACCAGCACGCGCACGACGCCGGCTGGCAGGGCGAGGAGCCGCACACCCACGAGCACCGCCACGAGGCGCTGACGCACCGGCACCCGCACTATCCCGACATCCACCACCGCCACGGCCACACCCACGGCTGAGCGGGCGCGGTCACCCAAGAAAAGAAAACGCGCCCCGCGGGGCGCGTTTTCTCGTCAGGGGTCCGGCGGCTTACTGCTGCGCAAACTTGTAGTCGGTCTTGGCGGACTTCTTCAGCTCGTCCTGGTACTTCTGCAGCCTCGATTGCTCGACGCGCTGCATCAGCTGGGGCTTGACCTCCTCGAAGCTCGGGAAGGTCGCCTCGCGGGTGTCTTCGAGCTTGATGATGTGGTAGCCGAACTGGCTCTTGACCGGGGTGTCGGTCATCTCGCCCTTCTTCAGCTTGGTCATCGCGGCGCTGAACTCGGGCACGTAGCTGTCGGGCTTGGCGAAGTCGAGGTCGCCGCCGTTCTCGGCCGAGCCGGTGTCCTTCGAGCTCTTCTTGGCGAGGTCTTCGAACTTGGCGCCGGCCTTGATGTCGGCGATCAGCTTCTTGGCCTCGTCTTCGGTCTCGACCAGGATGTGGCGGGCGTGGTATTCGGTGCCGCTCTGCGCCGCCTTGACCTGGTCGTACTCGGCCTTGGCTTCGGCCTCGGTGGCCGGGTGCTTCTTCTTGTAGTCCTCGAACAGCTCGCGGATCAGCACGGTCTGGCGCAGCAACTCCATCTGCTCCTTGTAGGCGGCGCTGGCGGCGATGCCGCGCTTCTCGGCTTCCTGCGTGAAGATCTCGCGCATCACGACTTCGTCTTCGGCGCGCTTCTTCAGCTCGGGCGTGACCTGCTGGCCGCCACGGGTGGCTTGCTTGAGCAGCATGTCGACGCGGGCCTTCTGCACGGGCTTGCCGTTCACGATGGCCACGTTTTGCGCTTGCACGAGCAGCGGCAGCAAGAGGGCAGCGGCCAGGACGGCGGTGGATTTCAGGTTCATGCGTGTCGCCTTCTATGGTGACTCGTGACGAGGGTCAACGAAGAGAACGAGGGGGTTGCTTGTCGGGCTGCCGCGTCAGGCGCGACCGGGGCACAACGCGTGGCACGGGGCTCGCGTGGACTCTGGAGGGCTTGCGCCGGCTACGTTCGTCAGGGCTCATCGGGTGCGCGGGCATCGATGGCCAACGCGTGAATGCCCTGCGGCATCAAAGTGCTCAAAGCATCATACACGAGGCGATGCCGCGCCACGCGGGGCAGCCCGGCGAAGCGCGCACTGACGATGCGCACCGACAAGTGGCTGCCTTCGCGGGCGCCGGCATGGCCGGCGTGGGCGGCGCTGTCGTCGACCACCTCCAGCGTGACCGGTGCGAGCGTCTGCTGCAGCCGCTCGCGCACGGCGGCGGCGCTGACATGCGGCGTGCCGTTCATCGCCCGGCCTGCGGCGGCTCGGATTGCGATGGGCCGACGTCTTCGTCGGGCAGATGGCGACTCAGGTACACGCCCTGACCGATGAAGAAGGCGAACATCAGGGCGGTCGACCCGAAGGCCTTGAAGCTCACCCAGGTCGCTTCGTCGAAGCGGTAGGCGACGAACAGGTTGGCCACGCCCATGGCGGCGAAGAACAGCACCCAGGCCCAGTTCAGCCGCTGCCAAACGGTCTCGGGCAGCACCAGCTGTTCGCCCAGCAAGGCCTTGAGCAGGTTCTTGCCGAACAGCGCCTGGCTGCACAGCAGCGCCAGCGCGAAGCTCCAGTACAAGCCCGTGGGCTTCCACATGATGAAGGTCTTGTTGTGGAACCAGACCGTCAAGCCGCCCAGCACGACCACCAGGCCCAGGCTGACCCACAGCATCAGGTCGACCTTGCGGCGGCGCAGCTTGAGCACCAGCACCTGGATCAGCGTCGCGGCGATCACGACCAGCGTCGACAGCAACACCGGCGCCTCGGACGCGCCGACCACACCGCCCGAGACGAGGGCGCTGAAGTGCTCGGTAGCGAACGCCGCGGCAGCGTCCTTGTTCATCTGCGCCACCCGGTAGGTCGCGAAGAACATCAGCAGCGGCAGGAAATCGAACAACAGCTTCATGGGTACGGCGCGCGGGGCCCGCCGGCGGCGGGCGCGGGCCGCAGTCTACCCGCGGGGATCAACCGGGGTTCTGGTCGCCCTGGGCGTCGAAGCTGATCGCCGCCGAGTTGATGCAGAAGCGCTCGCCGGTCGGCGCCGGGCCGTCGTCGAACACGTGGCCCAGGTGCGAGCCGCACTTGGCGCAGCGCACCTCGACCCGCGTCATGCCGTGCGATCGGTCGACCACGCGCTCGATGCGGCCATCGTCGACCGCCTGCCAGTAGCTCGGCCAGCCGCAGCCGGCGTCGAACTTGGTGCCCGATTCGAACAGCGTCTCGCCGCAGCCGATGCACTTGTACACGCCGTTCTGCCAATGGTCCCAGAAGCGGCCGCTGAAGGCGCGCTCGGTGGCGGCGTGGCGGGCGATCGCGTACTCGTCCGGGCTGAGTTGCGCACGCCACTCGGCGTCGGTCTTGTGAACCGGGTAGCGCGGGTCGTCGTGGGAATGGGGCGTGTCGGTCGTCATGAGGCGGCAGTGTAGGGACGGGGCCGACCACCCGCGGCCGTCGGGGTCTTCCGGGTTCAGTCCGTCCAGCGGCGGGGCGGCGGGCCTTCGTAGCGAACGGCGTCGCAGGGCAGGGGCAGCAGGGTGCCTTCGGGCCGCTCGCGCGCATCCAGGTAGACCGGCGGCATGCCGGCCAGGAACGACGGGAACATGAACAGGCCGAACTGCTGCGGCGTCATGCCCAGGTCGGCGCCGAAGGCCGACACCAGGCAGCCGTAGTTGAGCCGCAGGTTCTTGCCGCGCGCGACGAAGTGGCGCTCGATGTCGAAAGCCAGGCGCAGGTGGGGCCCGCCGGCCAGGCCCAGCGACTCGGCCAGCGCCATCGTCGGGGCGATGCGCTCGTCGCCGTCGAGCAGTGGGCGGCCATAGCCGGCGATGCGTCCGTGGTCGCGCATCTCCTGGCCGATGCAGTCGGCCAGCGTGGCGCCGTCGTCCAGCGCCCGGCGCGTGCGCAGGAAGAAGCCGACCGCCTGCACCTCGTTGCCGCGGCCGTAGATGTGTGCCTCCGACACCGCCAGCGCGGCCGCCAGGCCCAGGCTGCCGGTGCTGCGCGACGAACCGGCGAGTGCGGCGACCCGGTTGTTCCAGATGCGCGCATCGGGGTAGCTGGTGTGCACCCACAGCGCGTGCATCAGGCGCAGCTGGTTGTCGGTGTAGCGCCGGCCGGTGATGCCGAAGGCATACAGGTCGATCCAGTCGATGCCGGCGAGGTCGGCGTGCAGGTCGCGGCCGCGGTAGACGACGCGCCGATCGTCGCGCAGGCCGCCGACGCGCGAGCGGACACGGCCCACCTGGGCCAGGCGGGGGTCAGGCGTGTTCATCGGTGATCTCGTGAGCGAAGAAGGGAAAGCGCTTGTAGGCCAGGCGCTGCTCCAGCGCGTGCGCGGCGGCGCCGGGCAGGCGCAGCAGCAGCCACAGCATGTCGGCCTGCGCGGCATCGAGCTGCAGGTCCGCCAGGGCGGCCGCCGCCACGCCCGCCATCGCGAGCGGCCGGCCGGCCGCGGCCTCGAGCGTCTCTCGGTGCGCCTGCAGCCAGCGCAGGCGCGAGCCGGGGCTGATGGCGGCCAAGGCGGCCAGCGCCTGCACGACGATGCCGGCGCAGCGCTCGCCGTGGGCTTCGAAGCCCGGTGCGTGCTCGGCCGCGGGCCAGATTGACTCGGCTTCCGCCGCGGGCCGCGCCAGCATCGATTGCCACGCTGCCGCATCGGTGCCGCAGCGCTGCCAGGCCTGCATCGCCAGCGCCACCTCCTGGCCGCCGGCGAGGCGGCCGGCGCCGACGCCCAAGGCGGCCATCAAGCAGGCCGCTGCCGGCGAGCCGCCCACGGCGCCGCACATGGCGGCGTGGACGGCCGGGTCGCGCGGCCCGGCGTTGGCAAGGGCGACGGCCAGGGCTTCCAGCAGGCGCGCATCGGCGGGGGCCGGGCGTTCGCCGCGCCACAGCAGCAGCATCATCTCGGCCCAGCTCGCGCGGCCGACGAGCTCGCCGTACACGTCGTAGCCGTGGCAATGCGCCGCGCGCGCGGCGAAGGGGTTGGCCGCCTCGGGCGTCTCGCGCCAGATCCGGGTGTGGATGGGCTGGTCGACGGGGTCGTTCGGTGGATTCGGATTCACTTGACGGCGCCCAGGGCTTTGAGTCGCTGGATCATGGGGGGAACCTCGTTGCGGTCGATGCGCACGTCGATCAGCGTCGGCCCGCGGCGGGTGAGCAGGGCGTCGAAATCCAGCGCTTCGAGATCGGCGGGCGATTGCACGACGTGGCCGGGCACGCCCATGGCCTGCGCGAGCGCGGCGAAGTCGACCTTGGGCAGCTCGAAGCCGATCGGCTCGGCCTTGGCCAGGCGCTGGCCGTGCATGACCATGCCGTAGGCGCTGTCGTTGAGCACGACGTAGACCACGTTCAAGCCCTCGGCCGCGGCCACGCCGATCTCCTGCCCGCTCATCAGGTAGCTGCCGTCGCCGGTGATGCAGACCACCGGGCAACGCGGGTTGCCTTGCGCGATGCCGACCGCCGCGCCGATGGCCCAGCCCATGGGGGCGAAATCCATCATCACGCGCAGCCAGCTCGCGGTGCCCGAGCGCTGCTCGGTGCGGCCGGCGGGCAGCGCCTGCGCAGCGCGCACGCCGCGCCGGTTGCGGGGCTGCAGGTAGTGCACCGCCCAGATCATGCTGTTGCCGGTGTCGGCCAGGAAGCGGGTGTTCGGCGGGCAGCGGCGCGACAGCTCGCGCATCAGGCGCTGCGGTTTGATCGGCGCCGTGTCGACGTCGGCCTGCTCGGGCGCGTGCAGGGCCACGTGGGGGTGGGGCGCGTCGCCGCCGGCGGCCGTCAGGCTGACGACGTTGCGCGCGTCGTTGGCCGCCAGGCCGTCGATCAGCGCGCGGCATACGGACAGGATGTGGCCGCGCACGTGCAGCCGTGCCATCGGCGAGCGCATCAGGTGCTCGTCGCTGGGGTCGACGTGGACCAGGCGGTTGTTCAGCAGGGTGTTGTTCCAGCCGGCGCTGGCCAGCTCGCTGAACGCCGTGCCGAACGCGACGACCAGGTCGGGCTGCTGGCGCAGCAACTCGTCTGCGCTGGCGTGGCCGCCGAAGCCGAACACGCCGCGGAAAGCGTGGTGGCGGGGGTTGACAAGACCCTTGCCGTCGGGCGTGGTGATGAACAGGGCGCCGCTGAGGTCGACCAGCCGCATGATGGCCTCGATCGCCTCGCCGCAGCCGTCCCCGATCAGGAACACCGGCCGCTCGGCGCGCTCGATCTCGCCGCGCAGGGCACGCAGCGCGTCCACATCGACCAGCGCGGGCTTCGAGTAGACCAGTGCGCTGCGGTCGGCATCGCGCGAGGGCGCGGCCACGGCGCCGCGCAGGATGTCGACCGGGATCGACAGATGCACCGGGCCCTGCGGCACCTGGAATGCACGCATCAGCGCGGCGATCAGCTTGGTCTCGAGTTGATCGGCGTGCGAGACCAGCGAGTTGTAGCGCGTGCAGTGGCGCATCATGCCCACCGCGTTGACGCCGGTGCAGCTCGATTCCTGCAAGGCGCCGCGGCCGAAGTTGCGCAGCGGCGGCTGGCCGGTGATGACCAGCATCGGCACGTTGTTCGCGTAGGCCGTCGCGACGCCGGTGATCAGGTTGGTCGCGCCGGGCCCGGAGGTGGCGACGGCCACGCCGATCTTGCCGGTCTCGCGGGCATAACCGTCGGCCATGAAGGCGGCGCCGGCTTCGTGGCGGGCCACGACGGCGCGCGGCCCGCCGCGGCGCTCGCTGCGGGCCAGCGCGTTGTACAGTGGCTCGATCGCGCCGCCCGGCACGCCGAAGACGGCCTCGACGCCCAGGCGTTCGAGGTAGGTGACGATCAGCTCGGCGGCCTCGACCGTCGTGGCCACGTCAGGGTTGGCCGCGGGGTCGATGGCGACCGCGGCGGCGCGTTTCAGGCTTTCCATGTTCGGACTGCTCCAGCGTTCCTAGAAGAGCCTCGGCCACGGCCAAGCAGCGGCTGCGGGCGCACCCGCAGTCGCGGCCGGCGTGTTGAGCATCGCGGCGCGAAGGCATGACCACGCCGCGGGCGCATCGGGGCGCCCGGGTCGTGTGCGTGATCTCCCTGGTGCGAACTGGCGGGCCGGGCCCGTCGCGAAGGGCCCCGGCGCGTCCTTGTCGAAGCGGCCGCGGGCGGGGAACCCGGGCTCGGGACGACGCCGGCGGCTGCGTGCTGCAGGCTCCGGCGCCACCGGCTGTCGACTCAAATCGCCGCGCGCATTAATTTGTTACCAACAGAAACTATTGTGTTTCTTCTATACAAAGCGCGCAAGGGTTTCCCCGAGACCGTTCGTGACCGAATTCGCGCCGGGGCGCGCGGCCAGCAGCCTCGCCCTAAAGCCGGTAGGCCAGCGTGACGTAGATCGCCCGCCCGGGCAGCGGCAGGTCGTTCGGGATCGACACGTAAGGCACGCCGTACGGCGCCGGCTCGCGCGCATCCGCGTCGAACAGGTTGCGTGCCGACAAGGCGAGGTCCCACGCGCCGTCGCCCGTTCGGGTCCGAAGCGTCAAGTCCACCGTCGTGTAGTCGGCGATCTCCGGGCGGCTGTCGCCTGATTGCCGCTTGCGGTCGGCCACCCAGTTGACCTGGGCGTTGGCCTGCCAGCTGCGCAAAGGCTGCCAGTCGGCGCGCAGATAGGCGCGTTGCCTGGGTGCGAGGCCGGGGTCGCGGTCGGTGCGGGCGTCGGTGGAGTGCTGGATCGCGTAGTGCCCGGCGAAGCGCAGCTGGCGGTTCGGTTCCCATTCGGCCTCGAGCTCGACGCCACGGCCGGTCTGCTCCCCCTGGTTCTGGTAGACGAGCGAGCTGTCCAGCCTGATGAGGCCGGTCAGCTGATAGCGAAACAGGTTCAATCCGAGGCGCGCATTGGGCGCCGCCTGCCAGGACCATGCCGCTTCGAGCGTGCGCATCTTCTCCGGCGACAGCGACGGGTTGCCGATGGCAGTCGGGTTGTTGATGAGGTAGAGCTCGCTGAATGCAGGCGCCCGAAAGGCCGTGCCGTAGAGCAGCTTGGCGGTGATGTCGTAGGCCGCTTCCCAGACCAGCGCGACGCGCGGATGGGTCGTGGCGCCGAAATCCGAATAGCGGTCATGCCGCACGCCGGCGGTCAGTGCCCAGTCCTTGGCGATCGCCCATTCATCCTGCAGGTAGGCATGGACGACGTTGCGCTGGTGCGGGCGCATGAACGGCACGGTGTCGGTCACGTCCGTCACGTCACCCCACGAGCCCGAGCCGATGGGGCTGAAATCGGGGTTGAAGTTCTTCGCCTCGTGCAGCCGGTACATGTCCTGGTTCGTGTAGCCGGCGCCCAGGCGGACGCGATGGCCCTCGACGCCGGTGTACACGGCGGTGGCTTCCGCGCGGGCCTGGTGCTCCCACTTGGCGGGGGCGCCGATCATGCCGTCCTGGAAGAAGCCGCCGCCGAGGTTGGTGCCGGCGGGGAAGAGCGTCAGCCGCGAGCTCTCGTCGTAGCGCGATACGTAGGCGCGCAGCAGCACGTCCCAGTCGGCGGCCAGCGCGGCGTCGTGCCAGCTCAGGTCGGCATCGATGCGCTGGCCGGTGTTGCGCCCGGTCGGATCGAGCGCCTGGGCGACCCCGGCCCCCGATTCCAGGTCGAACACGCGCTTGTAGCTGGTGCGAAATCGCCAACGGTCGAGCGTCAGGTCCAGCGCCGCGTCGATCAGCTTGTAGCCGTTGTTCATCGGCGCCGGGGCGAGCGACACGGGGGGCACACCGAAGGCGCCGAAGATCGCGTCGAGGCCCGTCTGCGCGTCGGCGCTGATCGTGCGGCCCCCGCCATCGGTGCGGCTCAGGCTGAGGTAACCCGCCACCTCGACGTCACCCCAGCGGCCGCCGTGCAGCCACCAGGCGCCGGCGGTATCGAAGGAGCCGGCCCGCGCGCCGAACTCGGTGCCGTCGATCTCGGCGGCCCCCTTGGTCTGGATGCTGATCACGCCGGAGTAGGCGTCAGCGCCATAGAGCGCCGAACCCGGGCCGCGGATGACCTCGATGCGGGCCACGTTCCACAGCGGCAGGCCACCCCAGTTCAGGCCGCGGTCGCCGGCGTAGATGCGCGTCTGGGGGATGCCGTTGACCAGCATCAGCACCTGCGGGTTGGTCAAGGTGCCGCGCACACCGCGAAACGTGTAGATCGGCGCGTTCAGCACCGGCGAGCGCGACACGTGCAGGCCCGGCACGGTCTCCAGCACCTCGTCCAGATCGGCCGCGCCCATCGCGCGGATGTCCTCCGCGGTGATCACCGTCGCCACCGAAGCTGCCCGGGCCACCGGCACCTTCGAGCCGGTGGCGATGCTGACGAAGGACTTGTCGCCGAAGGCCATCGCGAGCTCTTCTTCTTCGGACAGTTCGGCTGCGCGCGGCGACAAGGCCAGCATCGCGGCCAGGCCCAGGACGGTGAATTGGTACAACTGCATGACGGACGAGATTGAAAGAGGGCCGCATCGACGGCCGGCCGAGGATAGGTCGGGCACCTGGCCAGGGCAAGCGCGCAAGCCCCCGATGTCTCGCCTGCGCCGCAAACGCGTGTTCAGGCGGGTGAGGCGCGCCATTGCAGGCGCAGGTGTTCGGTGAGCAGCTCCAGCAGCCGGGCCCGGTCGACCGGCTTGGCGAGGAACGCATCGGCTCCGGCGGCGAGGCTGCGGTGCTGGTCTTCAGGCGCCGCATTGGCCGAGACCATGATCACCGGCAGCCGCGCGGTCGCGGCCTGCCGGCGCAGCTCGGTGGTCGCTTCCAGCCCATCCATGCCCGGCATGCGCACGTCCATCAGCACCAGGTCCGGTGCAACCAGCCGCACCTGGTCCAGCGCCTGCAGGCCGTCGGCCGCCTCGTGGGCCTCGAAGCCGAGCTGGCGCAGCAGCTCGCACAGCATCTTGCGGTTGACCGGCACGTCGTCGGCCACCAGCACCCGGCGGCGCGGGCCCTCGTAGCCCGGCGTCGCGTGCCCCACCGCGCGCACCGTGCGCTCCTCGGCCGCCGGCGCGGCATCGATCTCGAACCAGAACAGGCTGCCTGAGCCGGGCTGGCTGCGCACGTGGATGTCGCCGCCCATCAGGCCGACGAGCTGGCGGCTGATCGCCAGGCCCAGGCCGGTGCCGGCCGCGCGGCGGTGCGCTTCGCCGGCCTGCTCGAACGGCTGGAACAGGCGCTCGAGCGCCTCGGGAGCGATGCCGACGCCGCTGTCGGAGACCTCGAATCGCAGGCGCGCGCAGCCCGCGGCGGTGGGGCCCTCGCCAGGCCGCAGCACCAGCGTGACGTGGCCGCCATCGGTGAACTTCACGGCGTTGCCGAGCAGGTTGATCAGCACCTGGCGCAGCCGCTTCTCGTCGGCCACCACCATCGCCGGCACGCCGTCGGCGAGCCGGACGTTGAAGGCCAGGCCTTTTTCCTCGGCCTTCAGGCGCACGATGTCGGCGACGCTGCGCAGCAGCGATTGCGGTCGCACCGGGCCGGGGAAGAGCTCGATGCGGCCGGCCTCGATGCGCGCGAGGTCGAGGATGTCGACGATCAGCGTCAGCAGGTGTTCACCGCCCGCGTGGATGTTGTCCAGCCCCACGCGCTGGCGCTCGGTCAGGCCGCCGTCCATCTTCAGGATCTGCGCATAGCCGATGACCGCATTCAGCGGCGTGCGCAGCTCGTGGCTCATGCGGGCGAGGAACTGGCTCTTGGCGGCGTTGGCCGATTCGGCCCGCTCCTTGGCCTGCAGCAACTCGGCCGTGCGCTCGCGCACGGCGGCCTCGAGCTGCTCGCGGTGGTGCTGCAACTCGTCTTCACGGCCGCGCTGGGCCGTGATCATGCGGTTGAAGGCGTGCGCCATCTGCTCGATGTCGCTCGTGCCGCTGGCCTGGGCGAGCACCTCGCGGTCGCCGCGCTCGGCGCGCACCATGACCTCGGACAGGTCGGTCAGCGGCCGCGTCAGGCGCGAGGCCAGCACGCGGATCGCCAGCACGAACAGCACCGCGATCGACAAGGACACCGCGAGGTTGGTGAAGAAGACCTGCGCCATCATGTGCCGCAGCGTGCCCTTGCCCTGCACGACGCGCACGTCGCCGAGCAGCTCGTCACGGCCCTCGCCGACCTCGAAAGGCGAGGCTGCACGCCGTGCGACGACCGGCGCGATGAAATGCCAGGCCTCGCTCGTCTCGGCCGCCAGCCGGGCGGCATCGGCGCTGGGGGCGGGCAGGGTGAGGGCGCCGTTCACGCGGGCCTGGCCACGCGTCAGCAACACCTGGCCGTCTAGGCTGCGTATCTCGACGCCGATCACGTCCGGAAAGTCCAGCGTCGCGCGCAAGGCGTCGGTCGCGTTGTCGCCCGTGCCGGACATCAGCGCCAGCGCGCTCTGGCCGGCCAGGCTCTGTGCCACGCGCTGGCCCTGCTCGACCAGCGTGGCGCGGATCTGCCGGCTGGCTTGCCAGGAGCTGACCAGCGACGACAGCAAGGCCAGCAGCAGGACGCCGGCCGAGGCCAGCGTGCTGAGCTGGCGCCGGAAACTGGACTGCGGCCGCCTCCGAAGGGACAGTCCGGTCAACAGCGGCAGGCGGGTGAGGCGCATCATGATTCGGGGTACAGCTTGTCGATGCGTTGCACGCGGGGGTCGAGGGTGATGCCGAGGTGGGCGGCCGTGCGCTGGTTGGCGGCGACGAGCACCTCGCGCAGCGGCAGCAGGCCGCGCGCCGGGCGCCGCGGGGTGGCCAGCGCCTCCAGGGCCGATTGCGCCAGGCTGCGGCCCAGGGCCGGGTTGTCGGGGTAGAGCGCGAACAGTGCGCCGCGCTTGACGTGCACCGCATTGCTCGACACCAGCGCGAAGCCGCGCTGCCATGACTCCTGCAGGACCATCGGCAGCAAGGTCGCCTCTTCGACGGTGGTCGCGTCCTGCGGCAGCCAGAGCGCGTCGCGCCGGGGCTCGACCGCGGCCAACGCATCCTGGTAGGCGCGCGTGGCACGCTTCAGGTCGCTGGCCTCGTGGGCGACGAGCTCGAGCCCCTGGCCGCGAGCCGCCTCCTGGGCCAGCCGGAGCAGCCAGGCATTCTGCTGCGGGTCGATCACCGTGAACACCCGCCGCGTGGCGGGCAGCAGCCGGCGCAGCTGGGCGAAGACCAGCGCCGGGTCGGGCGCCAGGCTGTGCACGGTGTAGTCATGGGCCTGCGCTTCCGGCACACCCAGCACGCAGCCGGCCACGACCGAGACCGCGCTGTCGAGCAGGCGCGCGGCCTTCAGCCCGCTGCGCCCGAGCGCGATGACGACGCGGACCTCGCGCCGGCGCAACTCGTCGGCCAGCGCGGGCACCGCGGCATCGCTGGCCACTGCAAAGCCCGGCACCGCCTGGCGGACGTGCTCGCGGATGCCTTCGAGGATGGTTGCGAACACCTCGCGGAACGGCGCGCCGATGTCGGGGTAGACGACCGCCAGCGGCAGCGTCGCCTCGGCCGCGTGCAGCCACCCCGGCCCCCATGCCGCGGCCCCCACGCCGGTGGCGAGCAGGCGCAAGGCCTGCCGCCGGGGACGGGTGAAGCGGTGGGGGGCGGCGGGCACGAAGGGGGGCGCGGCGGGCAGGCGACTCGCGAATCTAGCATCGCCGCTGTGGTGCATGCGCGCGGCGCGCAGTGCGCGGTCGGGGCGGGGGTGTCATCTGCACGACAGGCCGTGCCGGCCGCCTGGCCCAGGATGGCGGCCATGGGCGCCGTGCTGCCGCCGACCCTGATTCGAACCTCGTCCGGCCGGTTCTAAGATGGTGCCCGCCCCACCCACTGCAGGAGACACCCCATGACCGCACTTGCCGGCCAGATGATGCACATGCCGCTGTTGATCTCGTCGCTGGTCCGCCATGCGGCGCGGCATGCGGGCGACACCGAGATCGTGTCGAAGCGCGTCGAAGGCGACATCCACCGCACGACCTGGGCCCAGGTCGAGCGGCGTTCGCGCCAGGTGGCGCAGGCGCTCGCCCGCCTGGGCTGCGAGGCGGGGGATCGCGTCGCCACGCTGGCCTGGAACGGCTACCGCCACCTCGAGCTGTACTACGGCGCCTCGGGCTCGGGCCTGGTGCTGCACACGATCAACCCGCGCCTGTTCCCCGAGCAGATCGCGTGGATCGCCAACGACGCGGCCGACAAGGTGCTGTGTTTCGAATTGAGCTTCCTGCCGCTGGTCGAGAAGCTGGCCGGCGAGTTGAGCTCGGTCAAGCACCTGGTGCTGATGACCGACCGGGCCCACATGCCGGCCGCCACACCACTGCAGAACCTGCTGTGCTACGAGGATTGGGTCGAGGCCGAGAACGGCGACTACACCTGGCCCGAGCTGGCCGAGGACAGTGCCTCGAGCATCTGCTACACCTCGGGCACCACTGGCCACCCGAAGGGCGCGGTCTACAGCCACCGCTCGACCGTGCTGCACGCCTACGGCTCGGCGCTGCCCGATGCGATGGACTGCTCGGCGCGCGACGTGATCCTGCCGGTGGTGCCGATGTTCCACGTCAATGCCTGGGGCCTGCCGTATTCCGGCGCGCTGGTCGGCGCGAAGCTGGTCTTTCCGGGGCCCCACCTCGACGGCAAGTCGCTCTACGAGCTGTTCGAGGCCGAGAAGGTCAGCTTCTCGGCCGGCGTGCCGACGGTGTGGCTGGGTCTGCTGACCTACATGAAGGCCAACGGGCTGAAGTTCTCCAGCTTCAAGCGCACGGTGATCGGCGGCTCGGCCTGCCCGCCGGCGATGATGAAGACGCTGCAGGAGGATTTCGGCGTCGAGGTGATCCACGCCTGGGGCATGACCGAGCTGAGCCCGCTGGGCACGCTGTCCAAGCTCAAGTCCAAGCACGACACGCTGCCGCACGAGGCGCAGCAACGCCTGCTGGAAAAGCAGGGCCGGGTGATCTACGGCATCGACATGGCCATCGTCGACGACGACGGCCGCTCGCTGCCCTGGGACGGACAGGCCTCGGGCAATCTCGTGGTGCGCGGGCCCTGGGTCATCCGCAGCTATTTCCAGCGGCCCGAATCGCCGCTGGTCAGCGTGGACGGCGAACCCGGCTGGTTCCCCACCGGCGACGTGGCGACGATCGATGCCGACGGCTTCATGCAGATCACCGACCGCAGCAAGGACGTGATCAAGTCTGGCGGCGAGTGGATCAGCTCGATCGACCTGGAGAACATCGCGATGTCGCACCCGGCCGTGCACGAGGCGGCGGCGATCGCCTGCCGGCACCCGAAGTGGGACGAGCGGCCGCTGCTGGTCGTCGTGGCCAAGCCGGGCGCCAGCGTCACGAAGGAGGAGTTGCTGGCCCATTTCGAGGGCAGGATCGCCAAGTGGCAGATCCCCGACGACGTGGCCTTCGTCAGCGAAATCCCGCACACGGCGACCGGCAAGGTGCAGAAGCTCAAGCTGCGCGAGCAGTTCAAGGACCACAAGCTGAGCACATGAGGCCCCCACGCCCCCTTCCGGGGGCTGCCCCCCGAGGGGGCCCTTGCAGCGGACCGGCGGAGCCGGATCCGCGCAAGCGGCTTGATTCCGGCGGCTCCTTCGGAGCGCCTCTTCGCTGTCTCGGCGGTGACAGTGCGCTTCGGGGAACTCCTGAACCCTTCGGCCGGCATTCACGCTACCGTCCGACACTGCCAGACACCACTTGAGGAGACACCCCATGACAACACGTCGTACTTGGTCACTGACGGTGGGCGCCGCCCTGCTGCTGCACGCCGGGCTGGCCTGCGCCCAGGCCGGCCAGACGGTGAAGATCGCCTTCATCGACCCGCAGTCGGGCCCCTTTGCCAACATCGGGCAGAACATCCTGCGCACCTTCCAGCTCGCCGCCGAGCGCGAGAGCGCCGCGGGGGGCGTCAAGTACGAGGTGGTGGCCTTCGACAACAAGGCGTCGCCGCAGGAGAGCCTGAACGTCCTGAAGGCCGCGATCGACCAGGGTTTCCGCTACGTGGCGCAGGGCAACGGCTCCGGCGCGGCCGGCGCGATCCTCGACGCGGTCAACAAGCACAACGAGCGCAACCCCGGCAAGGAGGTGGTGTTCTTCAACTACGCCGCGGTCGACCCCGACCTGACCAACAGCAAGTGCAGCTTCTGGCACTTCCGCTTCGATGCCGACACCTCGATGAAGATGGAGGCGATGGTCACCGCGATGTCGGAGGACCCGTCGGTCAAGAAGGTCTACATCATCGGCCAGAACTACGCGCACGGGCAGCAGGTGGCGCACTACGCGAAGGAGATCCTCGCGCGCAAGCTGCCGGCGGCGCAGGTGGTCGGCGACGAACTGCACCCGATCGGCCAGGTGAAGGATTTCGCGCCCTACATCGCCAAGATCAAGCAAAGCGGTGCCGACACCGTGATCACCGGCAACTGGGGCAACGACCTGGCGCTGCTGATCAAGGCCGCCAAGGACGCCGGCCTCGATGCCAAGTGGTACACCTACTACGCCGGCGCCCAGGGCACGCCCACCGCGATCGGCAACGCGCTGACCGGCAAGATCACCACGGTCTACGGCTCGTACAGCAACCTGCCGGGCGAATACGCGCAGTTCCGCGACGCCTTCAAGGACAAGTACAAGCAGGACTTCTCCACCTCGACGGTGCTGCACCTGTTCCACACGCTGTCGGCAGCGATCGCCAAGGCCAAGTCGACCGACCCGGTCAAGGTGGCACATGCGATGGAAGGCCTGACCGTGCGCAGCTACGCGGGTGACGTGGTGATGCGCGCCTCCGACCACCAGCTGCAGCAGCCGCTGTTCTTCGCCACCTGGCAGAAGGTCGACGCCAAGCAGAACTACAACGTGGAAGACACCGGCAACACCTTCGCGCTGACGAAGATGTACCCGTCGTACGTGTCCAGCACACCCACGTCGTGCCAGATGAAGCGGCCCTGATCGTCGCCGAACGCCAACCCCGAGGCCCGCTCGCCGTGCACGGCCGGGCCCTTTTTTTCGCCACGTCGACCTGAACCGTCACGATGACCCTCGAGGCCTTCGTCATCTCGCTGCTGAACGGCGTCAGCTATGGGCTGCTGCTGTTCATGCTCAGCTCCGGCCTGACGCTGATCTTCAGCATGATGGGCGTGCTGAACTTCGCCCATGCGAGCTTCTACATGCTCGGGGCCTACCTCGGCTACACGATCTCGGGCTGGGTCGGCTTCTGGCCGGCCCTGGTGCTGGCACCGTTGGCCGTCGGCGCGCTGGGGGCGGTGTTCGAGCGCTTCGCGCTGCGGCGCGTGCACAAGTTCGGCCACGTGCCGGAGTTGCTGATCACCTTCGGCCTGTCCTTCGTGATCCTCGAGCTGGTGCAGCTGACCTGGGGCCGCGCGGCCGTGCCGTATGCGCTGCCGCCGCTGCTCGACGGCCCGCTGTTCACGCTGTTCCAGACCCAGTTCCCACGCTCGCGCGCCTTCATCATGCTGCTCGCGCTGCTGATGCTGCTGGCGCTGTGGCTGCTGCTGACGCGCACGCGGGTCGGTCTGGTGATCCAGGCGGCGCTGACGCACCCCGACATGGTGGAGGCGCTGGGCCACAACGTGCCGCGCGTCCTGATGCTGGTCTTCGGCGGTGGCGCGGCGCTGGCCGGCCTGGCCGGGGTGATCGGCGGCAACACCTATGTCACCGAGCCCGGCATGGCGGCCGCGGTCGGCGCCATCGTCTTCGTCGTGGTGGTGGTCGGCGGCATGGGCTCGCTGGCCGGCGCCTTCCTCGCTTCGCTGCTGATCGGCGTGCTGCAGAGTTTTGCGGTCGCGCTGGACTATTCGGCGCTCGACCTGCTGGCTTTCCTTGGCCGCCAGGCCGGGCCGGACACCGCCGGCTATGCGCTGCTGAAGCTGAAGATCTCGCAAGTGGCGCCGATCCTGCCCTTCCTGCTGCTGGTGCTGATGTTGGTGTTCCGGCCGCGCGGGCTGCTCGGCACCCGGGAGGGCTGATCCATGAGTGCCGTCATGCCTTCCAACCGCACCGCCAGCTATCACTGGAAGCCATACAACGTCGGCCGCTGGGTGATCTGGGGCGGCTTCGCACTGGTCCTGATCGTCGCGCCGCGCCTGTTCAGCAGCGGCCTGTCGCTCACCCTGCTGTCGCAGATGGGCTACATGATCATCATCTGCCTGAGCTACAACCTGCTGCTCGGCCAGGGCGGCATGCTGAGCTTCGGCCACGCGGTCTACACCGGGCTGGGTGCCTTCTTCGCGGTGCATGCGATGAACCTGGCGGCCAAGGGCTCGCTGCCGATCCCGCTGCCCTTCATCCCGCTCGTCGGCGGGCTGGCCGGGCTGGGCGTGGCGGCGATCCTCGGCTACCCGTCGACCAAGAAGGCCGGCACGCCATTCGCGATGATCACGCTGGGCGTCGGCGAGCTGGTGGCGGCGATGTCGCTGATGTTCCCCGAGTTCTTCGGCGGCGAGGGCGGCGTCAGCACCAACCGGGTCTACGACGCGAGGCTGTTCGGCTGGGGCTTCGGCCCGGCGCTGCAGGTGTACTACCTGATCGCGTTCTACTGCTTCGTCTGCACCGCGGCGATGTACGCCTTCACCCGCACGCCGCTGGGCCGCATGCTCAACGCGGTGCGCGACAACCCCGAGCGCGTCGAGTTCGTCGGCTACGACACGCAGCGCATCCGGTACCTGGCCTTCATGATCTCGGGCTTCTTCGCTGGCATCGGCGGCGCGTTCGTCGCGATCAACTTCGAGATCGTCACCTCCGAAACGGTCAGCGCCATCCGCTCGGGCGGCTACCTGCTGTTCACCTTCCTCGGCGGTGCGACCTTCTTCTTCGGCCCGATCGTCGGGGCGGTGCTGCTGGTGCTGTCGTCGGTGCTGCTGTCCGAGATCACGCCGGCCTGGCAGATCTACCTCGGCTTCATCTTCCTGTTCATGGTGATGTACGCCCCCGGCGGCGTGGCCAGCCTGATCATGATGAACCTGCGCGTGGCCGCGTTCGGCAAGCTGGGGCGGCTGTGGACGGCGTACCTGGCGCTCGGCGGCACCGGGGCTGTGCTGCTGGCCGCGCTGGCCTGCGTGGTGGAGATCATCTACCACCTGCAGCTCGATTCGTCGGGCGAGAGCGGCGTGCGCTTCTTCGGCACCGTGCTCGACGTGACCCGCGCCGACACCTGGGTCGGCGTCGGGCTGGTCGCGCTCACCGCGTTCGGGCTGTTCGAGCTCTCGCGCCGGCGCTACCTGCACGAGTGGGGCGAGGCGCAGGCCGAGATCGAGAAGGAGATCAAGCGCCGGGAGGCTTTGCTGTGAACGCGGCCGTGTCGAGCGCGGCGCCGGCGGTCGAGCTGCGCGGCGTCAAGAAGTTCTTCGGCAAGACCGAGATCATCCGAGGCGTCGACCTGGCGGTGAACGCCGGCGAGCGCGTGGCCATCATCGGGCCCAATGGCGCCGGCAAGTCCACGCTGTTCAACCTGATCAGCGGCCGCTTCGGGCCGACCCAGGGCGAGATCCTGCTGCACGGCAAGCCGATCGGTGGCCTGACGCCGTACCAGATCAACCGCTCGGGCCTGTCGCGCAGCTTCCAGGTCAGCAACCTGTTCGGCCGGCTGTCGGTGTTCGAGAACATCCGCTGCGCGCTGCTGTGGGCGATGGGCCATCGCTACGAGTTCTGGAAGTTCCTGTCCGGCCTGCGCGAGGTCAACGAGCGCACCGAGCAGGTGCTCGAGCAGATCCACCTGCAGCGCAAGCGCGACCACCTGGCGATGAACCTGACCTACGCCGAGCAGCGCGCGCTGGAGGTGGGGCTCACGATCGCCGGCGGCTCCAGCGTGGTCCTGCTGGATGAACCGACGGCCGGCATGAGCCGCAGCGAGACCTCGCGCTTCGTGCAACTGATCCGCGAGGTGACGGTGGGCAAGACGCTGCTGACGGTGGAACACGACATGGGCGTGGTCTTCGGCCTGGCCGATCGCATCGCGGTGCTGGTCTACGGCGAGCTGCTGGCCTTCGACACGCCGGAGGCGGTGCGCGCCAACCCGCGCGTGCAGGAGGCCTACCTCGGCTCGGTTCTCGCCGAGACGCACGCCGCAGGAGCGCACTGAAATGGCCGCGTCATTGCTGGAGCTGAAAGACCTGCACGCCTACTACGGCAAGAGCCACGTACTGCACGGCGTGCACCTGACCGTGGGCGAGGGCGAGATCGTCAGCCTGCTGGGCCGCAACGGCTCGGGCCGCTCGACGACGGTCAAGGCCATCATGGGCCTGGTCGACGCGACCGGCTCGGTGCGCTGGCGCGGGCAGGAACTGGTCGGCACCGAAGCCTTCGAGATCGCCCACCGCGGCATCGGCTACGTGCCCGAGAACCGCGACATCTTCCCCAAGCTGACGGTGCACCAGAACCTGTTGCTGGGCGAGAAGCGCGGCAAGAAGAAGCCCCGCTGGAGCTTCGACGACATGTACACGATGTTCCCGCGCCTGAAGGAGCGCCAGCACACCGAGGCCGGCGTGCTGTCGGGCGGCGAGCAGCAGATGCTCACGCTGTGCCGCACGCTGATGGGCGACCCCGACCTGATCATGATCGACGAGCCGACCGAGGGCCTGGCGCCCAAGATCGTCGAGCTGGTGGCCGAGTACCTGCGCGAGCTGCAGCGCCGCGGCGTCTCGGTGCTGCTGGTCGAGCAGAAGCTGACGATCGCGCTCGAAGTCTCCGAGCGCTGCCTGGTCATGGGCCACGGCCAGATCGTGTTCGAGGGCACGCCGGCTGCGCTGAAGGCCGATGCCTACATTCGCAAGGAGTGGCTGGAAGTCTGAGGTCGCCCGAATCCGGTGTCCGAAAACGGCGCGACGCTGCCCGTGTGCGTCCGAAGAATGCGGCCATCGCATTCACGAAGTAGGACATCACGATGGCACTGCGCATCCTCGGCCTGGACCCCAAGCCCTTCCTGCCCCTGTACGGCCTGTCTGATGGCGAGCTGGCGGCGCACGGCGTGATCCGCCAACGCGTCGACGAGCCGCACGGCGCGCCCGATCGCATCGAGCTGCGCGACGCCGAGCCCGGTGAGACGGTGCTGCTGCTCAACCACGAATACCTGAGTGCCGATTCGCCTTACCGCGGCCGCCACGCCATCTATGTGCGTGAGGGTGCGGTCGAGCGTTTCGATGCCGTCGGCGTGGTGCCCGATGCGCTGCGGCGCCGGCTGCTGTCGCTGCGCGCGTTCGACGCGGCCGGGATGATGGTCGACGCGGACGTCGTCGACGGCGCGGCGTTGGAGCCGCTGGCCGAGCGCCTGCTGGCGGATTCGCGCACGGCCTTCGTCCATGCGCACCACGCCCGCCGCGGCTGCTACGCGGCGCGCATCGAGCGCGCGGGCACTGCCGGCCGTCACTGCGACGCAGACAACAGATGGTGGCGGTGATCGGCTCGCCAGCCGCGGGTGCTGCGCGCGTCTCATCGATCAGCCGAGCCTTGGCGCGCATGCCGGCTCAACCAAGCAGGGGATATGTCAGCCGGCGTCTGGCCGGCACACTCGCGGCATCATGGCCCGGCCGGCGCAAGGCAGCCCGATCGATCGATGAACAAGCCTGCTGTCGACACCACCTCGGAGACCGCCGCCCGCATCGCGCGCCTGCTGGGCCGCGCGGCGGCCGCGGGCGCGGTAGTGACGCTGTGCTACGCGCTGCAGGCCTTGCCGGCGCCGTCGCGCGCTTTCGCGGTGCTGGCGATCGCGCTGGCGGTGGCCGGCGCGGCCGCGGTGGTCGGCGCCCTGCTGGGCTTTGTCTTCGGCGTGCCGCGCGCCTTGCAGGGCAGCGGCGACGCGGGCAAATCGGGTTCGTCAACAGAGCAGGGCAGCAGCGCGCGGGCCGGCTCTGCCAAGCGCCAGGCCCGCGAAGCCGCCTACGGTGCCAACACCAGCCTGGAGCAGATCTCCGACTGGTTGACCAAGATCCTGGTCGGCGTGGGCCTGACCCAGCTCACCCAGGTGCCGGCGGCTGTGGAGAGCTATTCGACCTACTTGGGCCGGGCCCTGGGCGGCCTGCCCGGCGCCGAGGTGTTCATCGGTGCGCTGTCGCTGTATTTCGTCGTCTGCGGGTTCCTCGCCAGCTACCTGTGGACGCGCCTGACCCTGGGCCGAGCTTTCAGCGAGGCCGATGTATTGACCCGGGCCGAATTCGAGCAGGCCCAGGAGACCAACGCCCGCGCCCTGGCCTTGGCCCAGCGCCAGCTGGAAAAGGGCGGGCAAGAGCCGCCCGAGGCCGAGCTGGCGCAGGCCCTTGGCGAGGCCGACGACCTGTACCGTGCCCACATCTACGAGCTGGCCAAGGCCGCACGCATCGAGGGCCACAAAAAGAAGGACGCGCGGCTGGTCCAGCGCACCGTGCCGGTCTTTCGAGCCCTGATCCAGCACCGCCCGGACACCTACCACCAGAACCACGGCCAGCTCGGGCTGGCGCTGATCGAGCTGGACCCGCCCGATCTGGCGGGCTGCGAGGCCAGCTTGAATCGCGCCATTGCCTTGCGCGGGCCCTGGGAGAAGTCAGGCTTCCTGTCCTACGAGCTGGTGCGGGCTTTGTGCCGCATCCGCCGCAGCCGCGGCGAGGCGGCCGAGGCGCACAAGGCCGATCCCGAGTCGCAGGCGCAGATCATTCGCGATCTGCAAGCCGTGGTCCACTGGCCCTTCGATCAGCTCGAGCCCGAGACGCAGGATGAGATCCGCACCTGGCTGAAGCGGCACCACGGCAAGGTGGAGGGCATCGCCTGAAGCGTCGCGCGGCGGCTACGCCCGCTCAAGACAAGCCGGTGACCGGAACGGCCGCGCCGTGGATGGCGCGCGCCGCAGGTGACGAGAGGAACTCGATCACCTGGGCCAGGTCGTCCGGCTGCACCCACCGGGCCGGGTCCGCGCCCGGCATGGCCTGGCGGTTCTCGGGGGTGTCGAGCGTGCCCGGCAGCACGCAGTTGACGTTGATGCCGTGCCCCTTCAGCTCGCCCGCCATCGCCTCGGTGAGCCGCATGACCACCGACTTGGACGCCGTGTAGGCCCCCATCAGCGCGGCGCCCCGCTGCGCGCTCAACGAGGCCACGTTGACGATCTTGCCGCTGCCGCGCGCCAGCATGTGCGGCACGACGGCGCGCGCCATGTTCAGCACCGTGCGGGCATTCAGGCCGAACAGGAAATCCCAGTTGCCGTCGGACGTCTCATGGACGGCTTCGCCCATGCGGAACCCGCCGGCGATGTTGCACAGCACGTCGATGCGGCCGAAGCGGGCCAGCGCCTGGGCGACCGCGGCGTTGGCGTCCTCCTGCTTCATCAGGTTCGCGCTCACCGGCAGCACGGCGTCGCCATCGTCGCTGAAGTCGTCGGCCAGCGTGCCGGCATGCTGGCTCACCAGGGCCAGCCGGTCGCCTGCGGCCCTGAAGCGCCGGGCCACCGCGCGGCCGAGGTTGCCCGTGGCGCCGGTGACCAGCACCACGCGTTGTTGCTCGTTCATGGCTTCACTCGCTCGGCACGAAGATCCACATCAGCACATACACCAGCAGGCCGCTGCCGGCGCAGAGCACCAGCACGGCGAAGAGCAGCCGCCAGGCCCAGGACTGGATGCCCGTGGCCTCGGCCAGGCCGCCACAGACGCCGGCGATCCAGCGGTCGCTCCGGCTGCGGCGCAGCGCGTTGATCGCCGAGGCGAACGAGTCGGCCGCGGGCGCGGCGGGGTCGCCGAGCAGCCGGGCCTTGGCGCGTGCGAACTCGTCGTCGCTCAAGGCGCCGCGCTGGTGCAGCTCGGCCAGTCGGTTCAGCTCGTCGCTCATCGCCATGGGGAACTCTTTCGAAGAGGTGGGTGAGCAGCCAGGGTGCCCGCCGGGCCGGGCGCCGTCAAGGCCTCGTGGCATGGGCCCGGTGACACCTTCTTGCACCCTCGGCCGGCGGCTCCTCCGCGCGATCAGGCATCATCGGCGCCATCCAACTGCCTTGTGAGTCGCTGTTCCATGAAATTCGCCCGCCGCTACCTCGCCCCCGCCGCCTTGCTGCTGATCGCCGGCACCACCTTGCCCGCGCTGGCCGCCAGCTCGGCCGCATCGTCGGCCTCTGAAAGCCTGTCGACGTCGGTGGGCAGCGTGTCCGACTCGTTCAAGGGCTCGAGCGAGAGCTCGACCCAGCCGAACCGCACGGCCGACGGCGACTACCGCGTGGTCGAGGTGGCTGCGCTCGACGAGCGCCCCGGCATGCTGCAGCTGACGTTGCAGCCGGCCAGCGGCGAGGGTGACGCCTTCGCGCTGGTGCTGCCGCAGAAGGCGGCCGACGCGGGCGGCGTGGCCCCCGGCCAGGTCGTGCGCGCGCAGAACCGCCCGTATGGCGTGGAGTTCGCCCGCGCCGATTCGCAGCAGCCCTTCTTCCTCGTGCTGGAGGACGACTGGTACCGCGAGCTGGCGTCGAACGCCGTCACGCTTTGATCCTGCCGCTCGCCCGCCGGCTGGCGGTGGGCCTGTCGATGGCGCTGGCCGCCTGCAGCGCGGCCTCGGCCGCCTCGTTGCGCTACTGTGATCGCCAGGCCAAGCTGTCGATCGACCAGCAAGATGCGCTGCTGCGCTTCGGCGCGGTCGTCAAGGCCGAGCTCGAGGCCTCGGGTCGGCCCCTGGCGCTGGTGGCCCGCTCCGGGCTGGACCTGAGTTGGTTCGGCGTGCGCTACTCGCACGCCGGCATCAGCCTGCGCGCGAGCCCGAACGGGCCGTGGTCGGTGCGCCAGCTGTACTACGCCTGCGACGAGCAGCGCCCGCGCATCTTCGACCAGGGCGTTGCAGGCTTCCTGCTCGGCACCGACGACCCGGCCATCGGCTACGTGTCGCTGGTCTTCCTGCCGGACGAGGACGGCGCGCCGATCGAGCGCACCGCGCTCGCCAAGCCGCAGGCTCTGGAGCTGCTGGCGGCCGACTACAGCGCCAACGCCTACCCATTCAGCCTGCGCTACCAGAACTGCAACCAGTGGGTGATGGAGTTGCTGGGCAGCGCCTGGGGCGGGTTGCCGCTGTCCGACGACGGTGCTGCCGCCGAGCCGCCCCGCGCGCGCGCGCAACGCTGGCTGATGGACCAGGGCTACGCGCCGGCGGTGTTCGATCTGCTGGCACCCGTCGCCTGGGCCAGCGCGTTCGTCCCGTGGCTGCACCGCGACGACCACCCCGCCGAGGACGTGGCGCGGTCGGTGTTCCGCGTCTCGATGCCGGCCTCGATCGAGGCCTTCGTGCGCGCACAGGTGCCGGGTGCGACGCGGGTCGAGCTGTGCCACGCGGGCCGGCGCGTCGTCGTGCACCGCGGCTGGGAGCCGATCGCCGAGGGCTGCGAGCCGGGCGAGGGCGACACGGTGATGGCCCTCGACTGAGGGCCCGACGGCGCGGACGGCGCGGACTAGAAGCCGATCGCCAGCAGGCTGGCCGCCACCACCACGGTCAGCACGAGCGCGCCGCCATAGCAGGTCAGCTTTGCCGCGGCGCCGGTGCGGATGCCCACATCGTGCAGGCTGTGGAAGAGGCGGTGCACCGCATGCCAGGCGAACAGCGCGACGACGACGAACAGGAAGGCCTTGCCCAGCGGGTGCCGGGCCAGGGCGAGCACCTGGCCGTAGCCCAGCAGGCCGGGGCCCAGCGGCCACCCGAGCGGTGCGGCGAGCCCGGTGATGAAGACCAGCATCGTGCCCAGCAGGGCCGACAGCATGCCGCCGGCGCCGAACAGCAGCCAGAAGATGGGGGCGTTCGAGCGCTTCACGGCCGCCACCACCAGGCCAGCAGGAGCAGCGCCAGCGAGGCCAGCAGCGTGGCTGCCCAGCCGATGCGCGTGATGGTCGATTCCGCGACGCGGCGGCCGCCGGCAAACAGCATCGGCAGCGTCTTCGGCATGATCTCGAACCAGCTCTTGGCGTGCACCACGAAGGCCGCGAGCAGCACCAGGTGCAGCAGCAGGGACCACGGCGAGCGCAGCGCGGCCAGCCAGCCGTTCCACGCCACCTCGCCCTGCGCCAGGCGCACCAGCCCGACCGCCAGCACGATCGCGTAGACCAGCACGGCCAGGGCCGTGGCCTCGCGCACCATGTAGCGCATGAAGAAGGGGTCGCGCCGCCACCAGCTGCGCATCGGGCGGATGTAGGCGCGCCCCGCCGCCGATGGGCGGTTCATCGCGAGGCCCCTTTCGGCGACAGGAAGCGCAGGAAATAGTCCTTCGCGCTGTTGACCTTGTTCTGGTTCACCGCGTGCGCCGGGTCCACGTGCTTGGGGCAGACCTCGGAGCAGTAGCCCACCGCCGTGCAGGTCCACACGCCTTCCTCGGCGTTGAGGATGGCCATGCGCTCGTCGCGGCCGCCGTCGCGCGAATCGGCGTTGTAGCGGTGCAGCAGTGCGATCGCGCCCGGGCCGGTGAAATCCGGGTCCAGCCCGTACTGCGGGCAGGCGGCGTAGCACAGCATGCAGTTGATGCAGGCGCTGAACTGCTCGTACAGCGCGAGCTGCGCTGGCGTCTGCCGGTATTCGCCCTCGGCCAGCGTGCGCGGCTCCTTCGGGATCAGGTAGGGCTTGATGCCTTCGAGCTTGTCGACGAAGGGCTGCACGCTGACGACGAGGTCGCGCTCGATCGGGAAGTGCGCCAGGGCCTCGACCCGCACCGGGCCGGGCAGCAGGTCGCGCAGAAAGGTCTGGCACGACAGGTGCGGCTTGCCGTTGATCATCATCCCGCAGCTGCCGCAGATGGCCATGCGGCAGGACCAGCGGAAGCTCAAGCTCCCGTCGATGTCGTCCTTGATGTGCTGCAGGCCCTGCAGCACTGACATGTCATCGGTATACGGCACCCGGTAGCTCTGCCACACCGGCTCGGCCTCCTGCTCGGGGCGGTAGCGCAGCACCTGGATTTCAATGTATTTCGCATCAGCCATGGGCCGGCTCCTGCGCGGCGCGCGCCGCCTCGGCCTGTTCGCCGGCAGCGCCGTAGGCGCGCGTGCCGGGGGGCGAGCTGGTGATCCTGACCGGCGCGTAGGCGATGCGCGGCGCGCTGTCGCCATCGGCGCTGCGGTAGGCCAGGGTGTGCTGCAGGAAGTTCACGTCGTCGCGCTGCTCGAAGCCATCCAGCCGCTGGTGCGAGCCGCGCGACTCGCGCCGCGCCAGCGCCGAGTGGGCCATGGCCTGCGCCACGTCGAGCAGGTAGCCCAGCTCGATCGCGACGAGCCAGTCGGTGTTCCAGGCCTTGGAGTGGTCGTCGACCTGCAGGTGCCGCAGACGCTGCTTCAGCTCGGCCAGCTTGTCGCAGGTGGCCTGCATCGTGGCGGCGCTACGGTAGATGCCGCAACCGTCTTCCATGCTCTGGGCCATCTCGCGGCGCAGCGTCGCGACACGTTCACGGCCGTCGCTGCGTTTGACGATGCCCAGTGCCCGGGCCTGCGCGTCGTTGGCCTGCGCGGCGGCCAGCGCGTCCGAGCCGTGCGCCGCCTGGCGGGCGTAGGCGGCGGCCTCGGTGCCGGCCACCTTGCCGAAGACGAGCAGTTCGGTGAGCGAGTTCGAGCCCAGCCGGTTCGCGCCGTGGATGCCGATGCTGGAACACTCGCCGGCCGAGTACAGGCCCGCCAGCGGCGCGGCGGTGCGGCCATCGGCCGTGATGCCGCCCATCGTGTAGTGCACGGCGGGCAGCACCGGAATGGGCGCCAGCGCGGGGTCGACACCGAGGTATTCGAGCGCCAGCTCGTAGATCTGCGGCAGGCGCTCGCGCAGCTTCTTTTCGCCCAGGTGGCGCAGGTCGAGGTGGACGACCTCGCCATGCGGGCCGGCGATCGTGCGGCCCTTCTGCTTCTCGTGCCAGTAGGCCTGGCTGAGGCGGTCGCGCGGGCCGAGCTCCATCGCCTTGTTGCGTGGCGTCGGCTCGGCCGGGCCGAGGCCGTAGTCCTGCAGGTAGCGGTAGCCGTCCTTGTTCAGCAGGAAGCCGCCTTCGCCGCGGCAGGCCTCGGTGAAGAGCAGGCCGGTGCCGGGCATGCAGGTGGGGTGGTACTGCACGAACTCCATGTCGCGCAAGGGCACGCCGTGGCGGTACGCCAGCGCCATGCCGTCGCCGGTGACGATGCCGCCGTTGGTGTTCTCGCGGAAGACGCGGCCGGCGCCGCCGGTGGCGATGATCACCGCCTTGGCCTGGACCAGCCGGAACTCGCCGCTGGCGATCTCGATCGCGACCACGCCTTGCACCCGGCCGTCGTCGACCACCAGGTCGGTGCAGAAGTATTCGTCCAGGCGCCGGATCGAGGGGTACTTGATCGAGGTCTGGAACAGCGTGTGCAGCATGTGGAAGCCGGACTTGTCGGCTGCGAACCAGGTGCGCTCGATCTTCATGCCGCCGAAGGCGCGCACCTCGGCGCGGCCATCGGCCTTGCGGCTCCAGGGGCAGCCCCAGTGCTCCATCTGCACCATCTCTTCGTGCGAGTGGGCGACGAAGTACTCGACCACGTCCTGCTCGCACAGCCAGTCGCCGCCGGCCACCGTGTCGTGGAAATGCGCTTCCAGGCTGTCGTGCGCCTGCGTGACGGCCGCCGCGCCGCCCTCGGCCGCCACCGTGTGGCTGCGCATCGGGTAGACCTTGGAGATCAGTGCCACGCTGAGCGTCGGGTCGGCCTCGGCCACGGCGATGGCGGCACGCAGGCCCGCGCCGCCCGCACCGATGATCGCGACATCGACTTTGAGGGTGTCCATGCGCCGCGCTGCCTCAGCCTCAGCGCGTGAGCACCAGCTTCTGGTACAGGCCGCCGAACCAGGTCTGCCGGGTCAGCGACGCCGGTCTGGCATCGGCCGGCAGGAAGTGCTCGATGTCGTTCGTCCACAGGTCCATCGCATAGGGCTCCAACTTGCGGAACACGGCCCTCATCAGCGGGCGCAAGGGGTGGCGAGGCGCCGGGCGGTGGTAGTCGACGATGACGATCTTGCCGCCGGGCCGGGCGACGCGCAGGGCCTCGGCGAGCGTGGCGCGCCGCACCGCCTCAGGCTGCTCGTGCAGCAGGAAGAACAGCAGCACCTGGTCGTAGCTGGCATCGGGGCAGGGCAGGGCCGAAGAATCGCCGTGCAGCAGGGCCACGCGCCGGTCGGGCGGCATCTTGGCCGCCAGGTTGTCGAGTTGGATCGGCAGGATGTCGACCACGTCCAGCTTCGCGTCGCCGGCCAGGCGCAGGCGCAGATGCGGCGTGAGGTTGCCGTAGACGCAGGCCACCTGCAGCGTGTGGCCGGTCACCGTGTCGCCCAATTCGGCCAGCGCCGCGTCGCGCAGGCGCCCATAGTTGCCGAACAGGATCAGGTTCACCAGCCACTCGCGCTCGAACACCTGCACGGCGCTCGGGTGGACATAGGCCCACCAGTACACCTGCTCGAGGTAGCGCGGGATGGCCAGCGCGGCGGGCTGCGTGCCCGGTACGAGGGCCGGTGCCAGGGCCCCGGCGGCATCCATGACGGGGGGGGTCATTCGTCCGGGTCCTTGTATTCCTTGGGCAGGTGGTGCGCGATGCCCTTGTGGCAATCGATGCAGGTCTGCCCGGTCTGCTTGGCGTTGGCGTGCTTCTTGTAGACGGTCTGCTTCTGGACGTCCGCGCTCATCGCCTGGAAGCTGTGGCAGTTGCGGCACTCGCGCGAATCGCTGGCCTTCATCTTGTCCCACTGCTTCTGGGCCATCTGCATGCGGCGTGCCTCGAACTTCTCCGGTGTGTCGATGCTGCCGATGATCTCGTGGTACAGGTCCGAGGTGGCACCGATCTTGGCCGCCACCTTGTGCACCCAGTCGCGCGGCACGTGGCAATCGGAGCAGACCGCACGCACGCCGCTGCGGTTCGAGTAGTGCACCGTCTCCTTGTATTCCGCGAAGGAGTTGTAGTCCATCGTGTGGCAGCCGGTGCAGAACTCGAGCGTGTTGGTGGCCTCCATCGCGGTGTGGAAGCCACCCCAGAAGAAGATGCCGCCGAAGAAACCGACCAGCAGGATGGCCAGCAGCGGGTACCTCGCGCTAGGGCGCGCAAGAAACGTCCAGAAGCGCCTCACGGCGCCGGGCTTGTCTGTGGCCATGATGCCCTCTCCTCCTTTGGTGGTTCTGGCGGGGCGGCCGTCACATGGACAGGATCCACTGGACCAGGTTCTGGATGTCGGGCTCCTTGGCCTTGATGATCTTGTGCTCCTCCTCGTGGCCATCGGGGAACTTGGCCTTCTCGCCGGAGGTGATATGGGTGATCAGCCGCTGTTCGGCCTCGCTCTTGCCGCGGTACTTGGCTGCGGTTTCCTTGAACGACGGGCCGTCCTTCTTCTTGTCGACGCCGTGGCATTTCAGGCAGTTCTGCTGCCGGGCCAGCGCCTCGGCCGCCGCGGCGTCGACAGCGAAGGACGTGGCCGGCAGGCCCAGCGTCGCAAGCAGCGCGCCAGCGGCCAGGGCCTGCACCAGGCGGGGGGAGGATCTCATCGGTTGCTCCTTGTCGTCGAGGTCGGGGTTGGCAAGCGGGTCGCTTCAAGGCAGCTTGACGGCGGTGATGTCCGCCTTGGTGCCCGGGGCGCCGAGGCCCAGCGTCTTCACGAATGACACGAAGTGGCCGCGGGTGGTGATGTTGTCGTCGTGCACCGCGAAGCCCACGTTGTAGACGCCGCCGGCCTTGAGGCCCTTGTCGTCGGCGTTGGCCAGGCCGAGCGGGCGGATCATCACGACCGTCCACTGGCCGTCCTGCCAGCTGGCAATGGCGTTGTTGTCGGCGGCCGAGCCCTTGGCATCCTCGCGGCTGACCACGTAATCGGGAATCATGTCGCCTTCCTTCCAGGCCGCCTTCGGGTCGAAGGGCACGGCGTTCTGCTCGCGGATCAGGAAGTGGTCACCCTTGCGCAACTGCTCGGCGGTGATGGACCTGTAGCCCACCTTCTTCTCGTCCCACATGTACTTGGGCTGGTGGGTCGCTGCATCGGCGTTGCTGCCGAACGGGTCCTTGCCGGCGTCGGCCAGGCGCCACTCGAGCACGTAGCCGTCGTCGACCATCCCCACCGGGTGGCTGCGGTGTGCGCGCCACTGGATCAGGTCGAGAAAGCCGCCGGCCGCCTTGATCTTGGCGATCTCATCGACGGGCTTGCCGGTCTTCCAGTCGCTCGGGTCGCTGCGGGTCTCGGGCACGTACTTGCGCACGTCGCTCTTCTTGATCGCCGTGAGCAGCGCATTGGCGGCCACCTCGTCCTTGGTGAACTGGTGCGGCATGTCGCGCTCGCCATCATGGCAGGTCAGCCAGCAGCCCTGCTGGGCGAAGCCGGGCACCTTGCCGTCGTCGATCATGACCGACATGCGGTCCTCGTAGATACCGGGCTGCTTGCCCTCACGCACCACCTGGTCGAGCTTCGGGTAGCCGTAGACCTTCCACTCGTGCCCGTCGTAGCGCAGGTACTGGTGCTCGGTGCCGGGGTAGGGGTTGGCCGTCTTCCACTGGAAGCGCAGGTAGGCGTTCTTGTCGTCGTAGGCGGCCTGGACCTGCAGGTCGACGTGGCCGGGCTTGCCGGCCACCGGCGTGGGCTCCAGCCGGCCGCCCTTGACCAGCTTGTCGCCGATGTCCTTCTCGGCGTCCTTCTCGTCGTGGCAGGCCACGCACGCATCGCCACGCTTGACCTGCCGCCAGGCGCCTTCGTGGCCCTCGCCGCGCAGCCACTCGTAGGAGGACTGACCCGGGTAGAACAACTGCAGCTTGGTCGCCGGCACGGCGGACCAATCGATCTTCGCTGGATCCGCCGCCATGGCGGCGTGCGCCGCGAGCGTCAGGACTCCGAACGTGAAAGCGAGCTTGTTCATTGTGATTCCCGTCTTCGGTCGAACTCCGTCGGGCATCGCAGACCGCCTGGCACGCCCCGGGTCGGTCCTCACTTTGCTCGCATTGGGCATCCGACCGTTGACGAACGTCAAGTACCGCGTTGGGCTCGGGTTTCCACGGAACGGGGCGCAGCACATCTCGGGTGCTAGGCTGACCAGCCATGAGATCCGCAGCCTTGTCGTCCTTCATCACGCCGCGCGCGGTGGTACCCGTGCTGTGCCTGGCCGTCGCCGGCGCCCCGGCGGCCGAGCCGCCCCCGGAGCCCGCGCTGGTGGTGTCTGCCGACGGTGCGTACGTGCTCAACAGCCGCGCGCGGCTCGCCTGGTCGCGCTGCGTCGAAGGCATGCACTGGAATGGCAAGACCTGCACCGGCCAGCCGCTGCAGGTCGACCATGCCGGCGCGGTGGCGCTGGCCGCCGCACGCCGCCGGGCAGACGGCGGCGATTGGCGCCTGCCGCGTGTGCCCGAGCTGCAGCGGCTGGTCAGCAAGGCGCAGCGCCCGCCGGGGCTGGACCCGGTGCTGTTCCCGGCCGCGCCGCGCAACTGGCATTGGTCGGGCACGGCCAATGTCGACGTCGCGCCGGTCAACCCCTACAACTACGGCAACATCACCGAGGGCCGCAGCAACGACACCGCCGGCCAGCTCGCGGTGCTGCTGGGGTGGGCCGTGAACCTGGGCAGCGGCCAGGCGCGCGGCGACGTACCCCGGCCTACCAAGTTACCGGTGCGGCTGGTGCGCAGCACCGACTGATCAGTCGTCGCCGTGACTGGCGGCGTCGGTGTCCACCGGCATGCCGACGCCGGCCGTGCCTTCGAAGAAGAAGGGCCGGCGGGCTCTCTGGCGGGGCCACACCTCGTTCATCGACGGCAGTTCGTAGAGCCGGCCGTTCAGCATCACGTGGCTGATGCGGTCGCTCTGGCGGATGTCGGCCAGCACGTCGCCGCGGATCATCACCAGGTCGGCCAGCTTGCCGGGCTCGATCGAGCCGAGGTCGTGGTCCAGGCCCAGGTAGTGGGCCGGGTTGATCGTCGCGGTGCGGATGGCCTCGAGCGGCGTCATGCCGCCGAGCCCGAACATCCACATCTCCCAGTGCGCGCCGAGGCCTTCACGCTGGCCGTGCGCGCCGATGTTGACCCTGACGCCGGCGCGCTGCAGCGCGGTGGCGGTGCGGGCGACGCGGATCACGTTGAAGTCTTCCTCCGGCGCGGTGGGCCGCCGCACGGCGCGCGATTCGAGCACGGTGCGCGGCACGTAGGCCCTGAGCAGAGGGTGCTCCCAGACGTTGGTGTGGGCGTACCAGTAGTGCTCGCCGTCGAGGCCCCCGTAGGCCACGTTCAGCGTCGGCGTGTAGCCGACATCGGTCTGCGTCCACAGCTGCGTGACATCGTCGTAGACCTCGGCGATCGGCAGCGCGTGCTCGATGCCGGTGTGGCCGTCGATGATCATGCCCATGTTCAGCTCGAACAAGGAGCCGCCTTCGGGCACGACCATCATGCCGGTGCGGCGCGCGGCCTCGAGCACCTGCTGGCGCTGATCGCGCCGCGGCTGCTGGTAGCTCTTGACGCTGATCGCGCCCTCGGCCTGCTGGCGCTTCAGGTGGGTCAGCGCGTCGTCGAGGCTGTTGATGTTCGCGGTGAAGCGGGCCTTGGCGCCGTAGAGGATCGAGCCGGTCGAGTAGATGCGCGGGCCGACCACCTCGCCGGCGCGCTGCAGCTCGGCCTGGGTGAAGACCTCGCTGTTGCGGTTGGACGGGTCGTGGATCGTCGTGACACCGAAGGCGAGCGACGCGTAGTTGACCCAGCTCTGCTGCGGGATGATCTCGGCGTCGCCCATGCGGCCGTGCCAGTGCACGTCGATCAGGCCGGGGATGATCGTCTGGCCGCGCGCGTCGACCTTCTTCGCCTGCGGCGGCACGGCGACCTGGGAGGCCGGCCCGACCGCGACGATCCGGTTGCCGTCGACGACGATCACGCCATCGTCGATGACCTCATCGGCCTTCATCGTCACGATGCGCCCGCCGACCAGCGCGACCAGGCCCTGCGGCTTGTCGGCCGCTGCGTCGAAGCCGATGCGCAAGCCAGCCTCGGGCGGCTTGTAGCCGGGCGCCTTCTCGGTGCCCGGCGCAAAGGCATCGGCCAGCATCGCGCTGAAGAGCTGGTCACCGATCGTGAAGTGCAGCTGGCGGCTGTCGCCGCTCCAGTGCATCGCGTGGCCGGCGTTGACGTCGAGTTGCCGAACCGGCAGCGCCTCCATCTTCGGGCCGACGGTGACGGCCTTGCCCGTGCGCGGCAAGGGCGTGACGTAGGCGTGGAAGCGTTCGACGAAGCCGAGCCAACGCCCATCGGGCGAAACCGCGAACTCGGTGGCGAATTCGCTGCGCGCGACCTCGGTCTCCTGCCGGTCGGTGAGGTCCAGGCGCACGAGCTTCTGCAGCAGGTCGACCTCGTTCTTGACGCTCGAGCGGGTGAAGTAGAGCTCGTCGTTGCGGTCGGCGAACTGCGGGTCCTCGCCTTCCTTGGCCAGGCGCACGGGCGTGCCGCGGCCGTCTGCTGCGGCCATGTAGATGCCCAGGTCCAGCGCCTGCCACGGTGAGGTCAGGTAGCCGCCCTTGACCTTCTGGTAGACGACGCGGCTGCCGTCGGGCGAGAAGCGCGGCGACAGGTACTTGCCCGGCGTGGGCGTGACGAGCGTCTCGCGGCCGCCCTCCAGCGCCAGCGTGCGCACGGTGCCGAGCTTGTCGTCGCTCCAGGCGACGAAGACGACCGAACGGCCGTCGCGCGAGAAGCTGGGGAAGAACTCGAAGCGGTCGTTCGCGCGCGTCAGGCGGCGCGGCGTGCCGTCGGGCAGGTCCTTGACGTACAGGTGCCCCAGCGCCGAGTAGACGACCCGCCTGCCGTCCGGCGACACCTGGGCCGAGCCGAGCTGCCGCACCGGGAACCGATCCGGCGCCACCGATTGCGCCACGCGCAGCGCGGCGCGCACCTCGCGCGTGTCCTTCACGTGGAAGGCAATCTCGTTGGCCGCGCCCTTGAACGGGTCGATGCGCCAAAGCTTGCCCTGGGCCCAGGCGACGAGGGCCTTCGAGTCGGGCATCCAGCCGAAGGCCGGGTAGACGCCGTAGACCGACCAGGCCTCCTGCAGGTCGCGCTCCAGCCCGCCCCAGGCAGCGCGCTCTTCGCCGGTGGCCAGGTCCTTCAGGAACAGCGTGGACTGGTTGCGCACACGGCGCACGAAGGCCAGCCACTTGCCGTCGGGCGAGGGGGTGGGGCGCACCGCGCCGCCGGGGCCCTCGACGAAGGGCTCGACCGAGCCGTCCGACAGGTCCTGGCGGTAGATCTTGAAGATCTCCTTGTTCGAATCCTTGTTGTATTCGAAGGTCTTGCCGGGCGTCGCATCGTGCGAGTAGTACAGGTACTTGCCGTCGGGCGAGATGGCCGGCTCGCCCAGATCCTTCTGCCAGTTCGGCTTCTCGTTCAGTTGCACGCCCTTGCCGCCGCTGACGTGGTAAAGCCAGATCTCGCCCGAGCCGGCCGAGCGGGTGCCGGTGTAGTGCTTGCGCGCGGCGATGAACTGACCGTTCGGGTGCCAGACGGGGTTGTTGAGCAGCCGGTAGTCCTCGTTGCTGACGGCGCGCGCGCCGCTGCCGTCGGCGTTCATGACCCACACGTTGTCGCCGCCGCCGGCGTCGCTCAGGAAAGCGATCTGCCTGCCGTCGGGCGAGAAGCGGGCCTGCTGCTCCCAGGTGATCGAGTGGGTCAGCGGCTTGGCCTCGCCGCCGCCGATCGGCAGCAGGTACAGGTCGCCCAGCAGGTCGAACACCAGGGTCTTGCCGTCGGGGCTCACGTCCACGCTCATCCAGCTGCCCGTGCGCGTGTCGAGCGTGACGGTGCGTGCCTCGCCGGGAGGCGAGTTCACGTTCCAGGGAGCTTTCTTCGGCGGGGCGTCGGGTTTCGCCTCGTCCTCGGCATGGCCGGGCAGGGTGGCCAGCGACAGGCTGGCAAGGGCCAA
>NZ_DATFAN010000201.1:0-11888 GCF_035254525.1 Ideonella sp.
GAAAGTGCTCGGCCGGTTGTCTCCTCCGGACACGAGCGTATGGAAGGACGCAGCTCAGTGCATGGCCTGCATCCCGACAACGACGATGGACTTGGGCGGCAGCTCCAGCACCAGGCCCTGCGAGCCGGGCTTGGCCGAGAAGGGCGCGGGCACGACGGCCTGCGGCTGCTGGAAGGTGTTGTGGGCGTCCATGGCGGCGGCGGTCAGCACCTGGCCCTTGGCGGCGCCGGTGAGGTTGGTCGTCACCCGCGCCGGGCGATCCGGGTGAAGGTTGACCAGCGCCAGCACCAACTTGCCGTCGGCCGCGCGCGCGGCGCTGACCTGCACCGTCGGGAGCTCGACGTCGCCAGTGCTGAACGCAGGTGCCCGCAGCGTGGCCTTGAGGGGTGTCGCGCCCTTGAACGGGCGGTACAGGTCGAAGGCGTGGTAGGTCGGCGTCAGCACCATGCGTGGGCCGTCGGTCAGCGCCATCGCCTGCAGCACGTTGACCATCTGCGCGATGTTGGCCATCTTCACGCGGTCGGTGTGGGCGTGGAAGACGTTGAACGAGACCGCGGCGACGAGGGCGTCGCGCAGCGAGTTCTGCTGCCACAGCGAGCTGGCGCCGGCCGGAGTGTCGTACCAGGTGCCCCACTCGTCGATATAGAGCGCCACCCGCTTGGCCGGGTCGTGCTTGTCCATGATGGTCGAGAGGGCGGTGATGCGCTGCTCGATGCCCAGGGCGGCCTTCAGCGTGCGCGCCCAGGCGCCGGCGTCGAAGCCGGTGGCGTCGCCGTGCTTCGTCCAGTTGTCGGGGACGGAGTAGTAGTGCAGCGTCAGCGCGTCCATTTGCTTGGCGGAGCGCTTCATCAGCACCTCGACGCGGTTGTCATCACCCTCGCCATCGCCGGAGGCCACGCGCGTGGTCGACCACAGGAACGTGGCGTACTGGTTGTGCACGTCGGCCTGGTGCTCCGGGCTCATGTTGCCGCCGCACCCGAAGCTCTCGTTGCCGACGCCGAAGTACTTGACGTTCCAGGGCTTGTCGCGGCCGTTGCGGCGGCGCTCCTGCGCCAGCGCGGAGGTGTCGTCGGCCGTCATGTAGTCCAGCCACTGGGCCGCGGCCCTTGGCGGCATCGAACCCATGTTGCCGGAGAGGTAGACCTCGCTGCCGAGTTGCTCGGCGAAGTCCATGAACTCATGGGTACCGACGCGGTTGCTCTCCAGGCCGCCCCACCAGCGGTTGCGCCGGACAGGGCGCTGGGCAGGGTCGCCGATGCCGTCGCGCCAGTCGTAGTCGTCAGCGAAGCAGCCGCCTGGCCAGCGCATCACGGGCACGCCGACGCGCTTGAGCGCCTGCACCACGTCGTTGCGCCAGCCGCGCGTGTTCGGGATGTTCGACTCCGGGCCGACCCACAGGCCGCCATAGACGCCCGTGCCGGCATGCTCGACGAAGTGGCCGTAGACGGTGGGTTCTATGCGCGGGCCCGCAGGGTCCTGCGTCACGATCAGGTGGGCTTCGACGGGTTGGGCCGACGCCATCGTGGCGGCGACCAGCATCAGGACACCGAGGGCAAGGTCAATCATGGGCTGGGTCGGGCTGACAAGAGGGTGCGTTGGACTTAACTGGCGGTGGAGGACCAGCGGCTGCGCCGCGGGATGCGCTCCAAAACCATCAAATCGAGGTTGATTCGGCGCCGAATCAATTGGTGAAAATGAATGCGGCCTCTATGCCGCACGGCGCGATGATAGTTGGATCGGCCGTCGAACTAATTAGGGAAAACCCATCGGCGCTGTGGGCTCGCGTGCCGGTTCAGGGGATCATCAGCGGCGCATTGCGGGGGCAGTCGAACAACGTCCGGCCCGGAACGATCTCGACGGGCAGGACAATATTGCGCGGGCCCTCGTACGGCTCTCCACTGCGCTGCGCCTCGATCAATTGCATGAGGACGTTGACCGCGTGACGACCCATTTCGAGCAGCGGCTGACGCACGGTCGCCATGCGCAGTCTGCGGGCCAGCAAGGTATCGTCGAAGCCAGCGACCGAGATATCCCGAGGTACGCCCAGCCCTCGGGCCTCCAGCGCTTCTATGCATCCCAAGGCGATGTCGTCGTTGCCACAGAAGATGGCCTCGGGCAGCGGTTCACCGCGGTGGTTCTGCAGCCACTTCTCCATCACCCGTCGACCGTCCTCCACAGTGAACCATGTGCGGATCACGTGGTCGGAAGCAACTTCCACTGCGTTCTCGGCATGCGCACGCAAAAAGCCATCGACACGGCGGTCCGCGCTCTTGTTGTGCGGCGGTCCGCCCACGCAGAGGATACGGCGATAGCCAAGTTCAAACATATGACACACGATGCCGAAACCACCGGCCTCGTCGTCCGCCTCGACGTTCACTTGACCCTGAAATTGCCTTCCGGCATGGATCGTGACCAAGGGCGTATGTAATGGCAGCCAGGTCGTGCTGTCATCTTCGAGATTCGGCGCCAGAACGACCAGTCCGTCGACGCGGCCGTCACATAGCGCGGGGATGCGATTCGGCGCTTCATCCCAGCTGCTGAGCGGGAAGATGCATGTGGTCTGCTGGGCGTCCGTCGCGCCCCGCACGACGCCGTTGAATAGCTCCTGGAAGTAGAGGTTGGGTTCCTCGTAGGCAATGTTCGCGACGAAGCCGATGGCGTTGGCCCGTTGACGGCTGAGTGCACGCGCCGTCGCGTTTGGCAGGTAGCGCAGGCGCTTCGCTGCCGCCAGCACCCGTTCGCGGGTCTCCGCTGAGACGCGAGTCGAACCTTTGCCGGCGTTGAGCGCGCAGGATGCCGCTACATCGGACACGCCGGCTTCTCGCGCGACGTCAGCGAGCGTGGGCAATTTGTGACGACGGCTATTCGTCGGCTGGGAAGGCTTGGGTGTCGATGCGGACACTGACTGGTGGCGGGATAAGCGGGCGGGGCATTTTCACTTTATCACCGGGGCCGCCCGGAGGCTCGGCGTTGCCACGGTTGGAAGTCGGCAGCAGCGGTCCAGGAGTTCATGGCCTGCCTCACCCGCGAGACCCTCGCTGAGGTCAAGACCGCGCGCGCGAACAGGCGCAGGTTCAGTCCCAGGCAGGCTTGCTTCATCTCCCCAATGTCCTTCGCTCCGGCCGCCTGGGGCAACGCGTGTCACCCCGGGGTTATGCACCTTCCTTAGCGTGCCACTGGCCGCGAGGGCGAGGTGTAAGGGCATGCCTGCGATTGTGCCAAGCGCGCAATCGGCCTCAAGACTGGGGGGCGGGCAGTTTGCGCTGCTCCACCGCGACTGCTTTTACGCGATCAATCCGATGAGTCGACCGACAGCAAAGGGTCGATTCCAGCCACTCCCAAAGCCGGGGGGCGGCTCGATCTTCTGCACGCCGCAGGGCCGGCGATGGTCGCAGCACTAGGGGGTTCACAGGTGGGCCCGGCGTGACTAGGCTCGGCCCCTTGCCCTCAGGCGCGACCATCCGGTGCGCTTCACCGTGGCCTTGTCAGGAGACATCGATGCAACGATCGTCCCGTCTTGTGGTCTGTGCTTGCGCCCTGGTGTTGCTGGCGGCCGGCCCCGCGTCGGCCGCTGGCCGGAAGCGGATCAGCAGCGATCAGTACACCAACCCGGACAGCCAGCATGCCACCCAGGTGGAGCCCGACACGTTCGCGTTCGGCTCGACGGTGGTCTCGGCGTTCCAGACAGGCCGCTTCTTCGACGGCGGCGCGTCCAACATCGGCTTCGCCACGTCGCAGGATCGCGGCAAGACCTGGGTTCACGGCTTCCTGCCCTCGACCACGGTGAACAGCACGCCCGCCGGGCCGTACGACCGCGTCTCCGACCCCACCGTCGCCTATGACGCCAAGCACGGTGCCTGGCTGATCACTTCGCTCGGCCTTGAGGGCGGGACCGGCGTCGCTGTGCTGGTCAGCCGCTCGACCGATGGCGGCCTGAGCTGGGGTGACCCGGTGACCGTCTCGACCACGACGGGCTTCTACGACAAGACCTGGATCGCCTGCGACAACACGAAGACCAGCCCCCACTACGGCAACTGCTATGCGACCTGGGACGAGGTCTTCGCCGGCGATCTGCTGCTGACCAGCACGTCATCCGACGGCGGGAAGACCTGGGGGGCCAAGAAGGCCACGCAGGACAGCGCCACGGGCCTGGGCGGCCAGCCGCTGGCCCAGCCATCGGGCGACGTCGTCGTCCCGGCGCTCAGCGCCTTTGCAGACCAGATCCTCGCCTACAAGTCGGGCAACGGCGGTACGTCCTGGGGCGCATCGACGCTCGTGGCCAACATCAGCGAGCATGGCGTTGCCGGCAACCTGCGGACCTTGCCGCTTCCTTCGGCCGAGGTCGACGCTGCGGGCAAGGTCTATGTCGTGTGGCAGGACTGCCGCTTCCGGGCCGGGTGCGCCTCGAACGACATCGTGATGAGCACCTCGACCAACGGAACGACCTGGACGTCCCCCGTGCGCATCCCGATCGATCCGACCTCGAGCACGGTCGACCACTTCATCCCGGGTATTGCCGTGGACCGGAAGAGCGCGGGCAGCACGGCCCGCCTTGCGCTGACCTACTACTTCTATCCCAACGCCAACTGCACCGAAAGCACCTGCCAGCTCTCAGTGGGCTTCGTGTCCTCAGTCGATGGCGGGGCAACTTGGAGCGCACCGCAGACGCTGGCCGGGCCGATGGCCGTGACCGATCTCGCCAACACGAGCCAGGGCTTCATGGTGGGGGACTACATCTCGACCTCGTTCGCCGGCGCGAAGGCCGTGCCGGTGTTCGCCCTGGCCAAGGCCAGGAGCGGCACGGTCTTCAACGAAGCCATGTACGCCACCAAGCTGCCGGTGACGGCCCAGCAGCTCTATCCGCTGCGGGTGGTGGTGGACGAGCCCGTGCTCTCGCCGCAGGGCGACAGGGTCCGGCCCTCGCGCCGACTCGTCATCCCGTAGCGCCATGTTCGTGGGCTTGCGATCGGTTTGACGATGGTCTAGTGTCGCCAATCGTCGATCGACGAAAGGAGGCCGGCCATGGCTGATGTTCCGCAATGGCATGCCAAGGGCGATTGGTTCGATGTCTGCAAGTGCAACATCCCTTGCCCCTGCACCTTCGCGCAGCCGCCCACGGACAACACCTGCGAGGGCATCCTCGCCTGGCACATCTCGGAGGGCCGGTTCGGCTCGGTCGATCTGTCCGGGCTCAGTGTCGTCGGGCTGGGCAGCTTCACCGGCAATCTCTGGGCCGGTGCGAAGGCACAGATGGCGATCTACATCGACGACCGCGCGAGTGCCGAGCAGCAGCAGGCGATCCAGGCCATCTGGGGCGGGCAGGCCGGCGGCTGGATGGCCGGGTTCGCCGACCTGATCGAGACGATGCGTGGCGTCACGACGGCGCATATCGATTTCGCGGTGGCGGATGATTTGTCGAGCTGGCGTGTCGAGATCCCGGGCGTTGCGCTGGGCGAGGCGCAAGCGTTGACGGGGCCCACCACGGCGCCCGGCCAGCGCGTGCAGGTGCACAACCCGCCGGGGGCCGAAGTGGGGCCGGGGCAGATCGCCACCTGGGGCGTCGCCACGATCGACCGCGCCGATGGCTTCGGCTTCAAGTGGGATCGCAGCGGCAAGTCGAGCAAGCACTTCCCGTTCGACTGGAGCGGGCCGTCATGAGGCTCTGACCGAGCCCGTGGGCATGTCGGCGGGCAGCTCGGGTGTCGCCGCGGCATGGGCGCGCGGCGAGCGCGTCATGACCGGCGCCGGGCTGCTCTTGCTGACGCTGCTGGCGTGGCTGTATCTGGTGCTGCTGGCCGATTCGATGGATGCGATGGCCGGTGCCGGTAGGAGCGCCATCTTCATGGCCCTGATGCCGATGGGGCGCTGGGGGCCGGCCGAATTCGCGCTGTGCTTCGCGATGTGGTTGGTGATGATGATCGCGATGATGGTGCCGAGCGCGGCGCCGATGCTCTTCGCCTTCAATGCCCTGTCCCGGTCCCGCCCCGGCCGCGAGCGGGCTGGCCGATGGTCCGTGGCGTTCCTGCTGGGCTACCTGCTCGTGTGGTCGGCGTTCAGCGTGCTGGCCACCGGCGTGCAATGGGGCCTGCGGGAGGCCGCCTTGGTCACGGATCTGATGGCGAGCGCCAGCCCCAGGCTGAACGCCGTGTTGCTGCTCGGCGCCGGCCTCTACCAATTCGCCCCGGCGAAGCAGGTCTGCCTGTCCAGGTGCCGGTCGCCGATGGGCTTTCTGTTGGCCGAATGGCGCGAGGGTGCACGGGGCGCGCTGGTCATGGGCCTGCGGCACGGCGGCTTCTGCGTGGGCTGCTGCTGGGGCCTGATGGCCTTGCTGTTCGTCGGCGGCGTGATGAACCTGCTCTGGATTGCCGTGCTGGCCGCGGTCGTGCTCGCCGAAAAGCTGCTTCCCTTCGGCGCCATGACCGCCAGGGTGGCCGGGGTGGCGCTGATGGCCGGTGGGCTCTGGATCCTCGCATTGAGCAGCGGGTGACCTTGGGGCGTCGAGCCGTATCGGCCCGGGTTCGGCTCACAAAGTGAGCCGCAAATGGCAAAATGCGGCTCATGAGTGCGCCCACCTGGATCTGGCAACGGCCCGACTGGCCCCAGCTGTGGTTCGACCCGCAGGCGGCTGCGCCCCATCTGGCCGAGGCGTACCGGATGCATGGCGTGATCGAAGGCAAGGCCGCCGCCATCGGGCTGACGAGCACGAGCGAGATTACGCTCGAAGCCATGGCCCACGAGGTGGTGGCCACGGCCGCGATCGAAGGCGAGCGGCTGTCGATGGACATCGTTCGCTCGTCCGTCATGCGGCGGCTGGGGCTGGCCGCCACAGGCCCGGTTGATCGCAGCGTCGATGGCCTGGTGGCCGTCGTCAACGATGCGAACGCGGCCTGCGACCAACGCTTAAGCGAAGACCGGCTGTGCCGGTGGCAATCGGCGCTCTTTCCCGGGGGCACCTCGGGCATCCAGCGGATTGCCGTGGGCCGATACCGGGACCATGAAGACCCGATGCAGATCGTGAGCGGCCCGCTGGGGCGCGAGGTGGTGCACTACGAGGCGCCGAGGTCGGCCGACGTGCCTCGGCACATGCAGGCCTTCCTCGCCTGGTTCGACGCGACCTCGCCCGCTCGGACGGCCGCCGCCCCAGGCCCTGCCATCGACGGCCTGGCCCGGGCCGCCATCGCGCACCTCTGGTTCGAAACCATCCACCCCTTCGAGGACGGCAACGGCCGGGTCGGGCGCGCCATCGTCGAGATGGCCGTGGCCCAGCACTTGAAGCCGTCGCTGCGGCTCTACAGCCTTTCGCGGCAGTTGCTCGCATCGCGCAAGGACTACTACGACCAGCTCAACCTCGTGCAGCGGGGCACGCTGGACGCCACCGCGTGGGTGGCGTGGTTCGCGCGCCAGTGCACAGCCGCATACGAGGCCGCCGACCAGGTCATGGACCAGGCGCTGCAAAAGCGCCGGTTCTGGGAGGCGCATGCCAGCACCGCCCTCAACGAGCGGCAACGCAAGGTGCTTCAGCGGCTGCTCGATGATGGAGATAGCGGCTTCTCGGGGGGGCTGAATGCCGAGAAGTACATCAAGATGACCGGCACCTCGAAAGCCACCGCCACCCGCGACCTTTCCGAGATGGTCTCGAATGGGCAGCTGTGGACGGCTGGCGCTGGCAAGGCGACGCGCTACTACATCAACGTGCCTGGGTGGAGGCACGGTATCGAGTCGGGGGCGCGTTCTTAGCGGCCCACCGGCGCGACAGGCCAGCGGCCGTGCCCCGTCGATGTGGGTCACGATCAGCTGACAGGCTGCCCCAGCGCCCTCAACGTATCCCTCACGAACTGCGCCCGCTCCCTCGGCTCGGCAATCTCGCGCTCGATGCGCAGCTTGTCGTTGCCGGCCAGCTTGATGTGGCGGTTCTTCTGCACCAGCTCGATGATGCGCATCGCGTCGATGGGCGGGTTGGGGCGGAAGGTGATGTTCATCAGGCGCGGGCCGGCGTCGATCTTCTGCACGCCATAGGGCTTGGCGAGGATGCGCAGGCGGTGGGTGTCGAACAGGGTCTGGCCTTGCGTGGGCAGCTTGCCGAAGCGGTCGGTGACTTCTTCGAGCAGGGCATCGAGCTGGTCGGCGCGGTCGGCGCTGGCCAGGCGCTTGTAGAGGTTCAGCCGCATGTGCACGTCGCCACAGTAGGCGTCGGGCAGCAGCGCGGGGGCGTGCAGGTTGATCTCGGTGGTGCTGCCGAAGACGCCGCTGGTGGGTGAGAGCAGGTCGGGCTCCTGGCCGTTCTTCAGCGCGCGCACGGCCTCGGAGAGCATGTCGTTGTAGAGCTGGAAGCCGACCTCCATCATGTTGCCGCTCTGGCTGTCGCCCAGCACCTCGCCGGCACCGCGGATCTCGAGGTCGTGCATCGCCAGGTAGAAGCCGGAGCCGAGCTCTTCCATCTCCTGAATGGCTTCGAGCCGCTGCGCGGCCTGCTTGGTCAGGCCCTCGACATCGGGCACCAGCAGGTAGGCGTAGGCCTGGTGGTGGCTGCGGCCGACGCGGCCGCGCAGCTGGTGCAACTGCGCGAGGCCGAACTTGTCGGCCCGGCTGATGACGATGGTGTTGGCGCTGGGCACGTCGATGCCGGTCTCGATGATGGTCGAGCACAGCAGCAGGTTGTAGCGCTGGGCGACGAAGTCGCGCATGACGCGCTCCAGCTCGCGCTCGGGCATCTGGCCGTGGGCCACGGCGATGCGGGCCTCGGGCATCAGCTCCTGCAGCTTCTGGCGCCGGTTCTCGATGGTCTCGACCTCGTTGTGCAGGAAGTAGACCTGGCCGCCGCGCTTCAACTCGCGCAGCACGGCCTCGCGGATCGTGCCGCTGCCTTCGTTGCGCACGAAGGTCTTGATGGCCAGGCGGCGTTGCGGGGCGGTGGCGATCACGCTCAGGTCGCGCAGGCCTTCGAGCGCCATGCCCAGCGTGCGCGGGATGGGCGTGGCGGTGAGCGTCAGCACGTCCACCTCGGCGCGCATGGCCTTGATGGCCTCCTTGTGGCGCACGCCGAAGCGGTGCTCCTCGTCGATGATCAGCAGGCCCAGGCGCTTGAACTTGACATCCTTGCTCAGGAGCTTGTGCGTGCCGACGACGATGTCGACCGTGCCGGCGGCGATGCCGTCCAGCGCGGCCTGCACCTCCTTCGCGGTGCGGAATCGGCTCAACTCCGCCACCTTGACCGGCCACTTGCCGAAGCGGTCCGAGATGGTCTGGTAGTGCTGCTCGGCCAGCAGCGTGGTCGGCGCCAGCAGCGCGACCTGCTTGCCGCCATGCACGGCGATGAAGGCGGCGCGCAGCGCGACCTCGGTCTTGCCGAAGCCCACGTCGCCGCAGACCAGGCGGTCCATCGGCTTGGGGCTGATCATGTCCTGGATGACGGCGTGGATCGCGGCGCGCTGGTCGGGCGTTTCCTCGAAGCCGAAGCTGGCGGCGAAGGCCTCGTAGTCGTGGGGGGAGAAACGGTGGGCCAGGCCCTCTCGCGCGGCGCGCAGCGCGTACAGGTTCAGCAGCTCGGCTGCTGTGTCACGGACCTGCTCGGCGGCCTTGCGGCGGGCCTTGTCCCATTGGTTGCTGCCCAGCTTGTGCAGCGGTGCCTCTTCGGCACTGACACCCGTGTACCGGCTGATCAGGTGCAGCTGCGACACCGGCACGTACAGCGTCGCGTTGTCGGCGTAGGTCAGGTGCAGGAATTCGGAGGGCCCATCGCCCAGGTCGATGTGGATCAGGCCCTGGTAGCGGCCGATGCCGTGGCTGGCGTGCACCACCGGGTCGCCGATCTTCAGCTCCGACAGGTCCTTGATCAGCGCATCGACGCTGCTGGTCTGCTCCTGCTTCTTGCGGCGGCGCGTGGTGGGTGAGCTGGCGAACAGCTCGGTCTCGGTGAGGAACTGGATCTCGCGCTGGGCTTCGGGTTCATGCCAGAAGAAGCCGGCGGCCAGCGGCGCTGCGGTGATCGCCACCTTCTCGTCACCGGCCTCGAACTCGGCCAGCGTGCCGACGCTGGGCACGTCGATCTTGTGGTCGCGCAGCAGCTCGAGCAGGCTCTCGCGCCGGCCTTCGCTCTCGGCCACCAGCAGCACGCGGTGCGGCGTGGTGTCGAGGTGCTTCTCCAGCGCGGCCAGCGGCTCGGTGGCGCCGCGGTCGGTGGCCACGTCGGGCAGTGGGCGGGCCCAGTCGACCGGGTCGTTGCCACGCAGGGCCAGGGTGGCGTGCGGGCTGGTGCGGGTGAAAAAGTCCTCGACGCGCAGGAAGACCGTCTCGGGCGGCAGGATGGGCCGGTCGGGGTCGTGCTGCAGGAAGCGGTGGCGCTCGCGCGTGTCGGCCCAGAAGCGCTGCAGCGCCTCGTCGACCTCGCCGTGCAGCGCGAGCATCGTGTCGGGCGCGAAGTAGTCGAAGATCGTTGCCGGCTCGTCGAAGAACAGCGGCAGGTAATACTCGATGCCCGCGGTCGCAATGCCCTGGGCGATGTCCTTGTAGATGCGCGATTTGGTCGGGTCGCCTTCGAGCATCTCGCGCCAGCGCTGCCGAAAGCGCGTGCGCGCCGCGTCGTCCATCGGGAATTCGCGGCCGGGCAGCAGCCGCACCTCGGGCACGGGATAGAGGCTGCGCTGCGAATCGGGGTCGAAGGTGCGGATCGAATCGATCTCGTTGTCGAACAGGTCCACGCGGTAGGGCACCGTCGAGCCCATCGGGAACAGATCGATCAGCCCGCCGCGCACCGCGTATTCACCGGGCGACACCACCTGGCTCACGTGGCTGTAGCCGGCCAGCGTCAACTGGCTCTTGAATGCCGCCTCGTCGAGCTTGGCCTTCTGCTTGAACTGGAAGGTGGTGCCGGCGAGGAAGGCGGGCGGCGCGATGCGCGTCAGCGCGGTGGTCGCCGGCAGCAGCACCACGTCGACCTCGCGCTGGTGGATGCGCCACAGCGTGGCCAGGCGCTCGGAGATCAGGTCCTGGTGCGGGCTGAAGGTGTCGTAGGGCAGGGTCTCCCAATCGGGGAACACGGCCACCCGCAGGCCGGGCACGAAGAAGGGCAGCTCGTCGGCCAGCCGTTGCGAATCACCCGGCTCGGCGGTGACGATGGCGAACAGGCGCTTCTCGGCCGCGCGGGCCTCGGCCAGCCGGGCGAGCAGCAGCGCATCGGCCGAGCCGATGGGGCGGGGCAGCGTGAATCGTTTGCCGGGGGCGATGGTGGGGAGTTGCATGAAGTCGAACTGGCGGGCCGGACCCAAAGCAATACGCCCCGCGGCGGCGCATGACGGGCCGGCGGGGCAAAGATGCGATTCTAGAATCGCGCCATGTTGATCGAGCCTGCCGGGACCATGCCCCGTTGCTACGCCCTGGTTCCTTGCGCCGGTGTCGGCGCGCGCTCGGGGGCGGCGGGCCCGAAGCAATACGAGCTCGTCGCGGGCCGGCCGATGGTGGCCCACACGCTGGCGGCGCTGGCCGCGGTGCCGCGGCTGGCCGCCACGCTCGTCGTGCTGGCGGCCGACGATGTGCAGTTCGACGCGGCCGTGCCCGCCTTCGAAGGTGAGCGCGGCTGGGTCGCGCGCTGCGGGGGCGCGACCCGTGCCGAGACGGTCGCCAATGGCCTGGCCGTGCTGCGCGAGCGCGGCGCCCAGCCGCACGACTGGGTGCTGGTGCACGATGCGGCGCGCTGCCTGATCCGCCCCGAGTGGGTCGAGCGCCTGATCGACGAATGCATGGCCGACGAGGTCGGCGGCCTGCTCGCCTTGCCGGTGGCCGACACGCTGAAGGCCCAGGGCCGCGACACGCGGGTCGCCTCCACCATCGACCGCGGCGGCAAGTGGGCCGCGCAGACCCCGCAGATGTTCCGCCTCGGCCTGCTGGCCCCG
>NZ_DATFAN010000202.1:0-39980 GCF_035254525.1 Ideonella sp.
CGGAGCGCAGCGACGCGCAGATGCGCGCCACTTCGCGAAGCTCTCAACCGACCCTTTTTGGAGCGCGTTTGGAGCGCTGGCGCCTCTTTGCGCCTACCTGCGCATCCGCCCACTGAGGTGGACGAAGCTAAGTGCTTGATGCTGCAGGGGAATCCTGGTCGGGGTGAGAGGATTCGAACCTCCGGCCTCTACGTCCCGAACGTAGCGCTCTACCAGGCTAAGCTACACCCCGATGTGTCTGTCGTGTTGTTTTGTGGCGCCTACGAGGAGCGCTCAACCGACCGAGCACATAATTCTAGCAGAGCTTCGCGCGCCTTCGAAGCGGGCAGCGCGAAAAGTCGTTCACGCGCTGCATTCGCCTCGGTCCGCGCGGCTTCGCGCGTGGCCTGCAAGGCGCCGGTGCGCCGCACGATCGCCACGATCTCCGACAGGCGCTCGACTTCGCCGTGTTCGATGGCATGGCGGATGATCTCGCGCTCCTCGGCGCTGCCGCGCTCCATCGCGATCAACAGGGGCAGCGTCGGCTTGCCCTCGCGCAAGTCGTCGCCGACGTTCTTGCCCAGCGCGTGGGTGTCGCCCTCGTAGTCGAGCAGGTCGTCGACCAGCTGGAAGGCGGTGCCCAGCGCCCGGCCGTAGTCCGAGCAGGCTTCCTCGATGTCCCGCGGCGCACCCGCGATCACCGCACCCAGGCGGGCGCTGGCCTCGAACAGCTTGGCTGTCTTGTAGCGGATGACCTTCAGGTACGCCTCGACCGCCAGATCGGGGTCGTGCATGTTCATCAGCTGCAGCACCTCGCCTTCGGCGATGACGTTGGTCGCATCGGCCAGCACCTCGAGCACGCGCATGCGGTCCAGCGACACCATCATCTGGAAGGCGCGCGAATAGAGGAAGTCGCCGACCAGCACGCTGGCCGCGTTGCCGAACAGCGCATTGGCGGTGGCGCGGCCGCGGCGCAGCGACGATTCGTCGACCACGTCGTCGTGCAGCAGCGTCGCGGTGTGGATGAACTCGACGATGGCCGCCAGCTCGTAGGGCTCGGGGCCCTGGTGCCCCAGCGCCTCGGCGAACAGCAGCACCAGGCGCGGCCGGATCCGCTTGCCGCCTGCGCCGATGATGTAGTGGGAGATCTGCTCGATCAGCGCGACATCGGACGCGAGGCGCCCGCGGATGACGGCGTCGACACGCGCCATGCCCTCGGCCGTTGGGTCGAGCGAGGCGGCCGGCGAGGACGTTTCCGAGGTGGGCATGGCGGGCGCGGTTCGGCGAAGGCGGGGTCGGGCCGGGAGCGGCAAAGCGGCCGATTATAGGAAGCGATTTCCCGCCCTGGCACTTACCCTGAGACCCTGTTAGAATGCCCGGCTTCGCCCGGAATGGTCCGAGCGGAGCATTGCGGGGTGACCTGCAAGAATGAAGAGGCACATATGTACGCGGTCATAAAAACCGGTGGCAAGCAATACAAGGTTGCAGCCGGCGAAAAGATCAAGGTAGAACAGATTGCTGCGGACGTTGGCCAGGAAATCGTGATTGACCAAGTGCTGGCCGTCGGTGACGGCGCTGGCCTGACGGTCGGTACCCCCCTGGTGAGCGGCGCGAGCGTGAAGGCCACTGTCGTGGCGCATGGTCGTCATGACAAGGTTCGCATCTTCAAGATGCGCCGCCGCAAGCACTACCAGAAGCATGGCGGCCACCGCCAGAACTACACCGAGCTGGAAATCAGCGCGGTCAACGGCTGAAGCCGCAGCAGGAGTTCGTGAACCATGGCACAGAAAAAAGGCGGCGGTTCCACCCGGAACGGCCGTGACTCCCAACCCAAGATGCTCGGCGTGAAGGCGTTCGGCGGCCAGGTCATCCCGGCCGGCTCGATCATCGTGCGCCAGCGCGGCACCAAGTTCCACGCCGGCACCAACGTCGGCATGGGCCGCGACCACTCGCTCTTTGCGCTGGTCGACGGCACCGTGACCTTCAAGGTCAAGGGCGCGCTGAACCGCCACACCGTCAGCGTCACCCCGCTGTAATCACGGCGCGCATCGCTGCGAAGCCCCGGCTTGCCGGGGCTTTTTCACTTCTGCACGCGCCGCGCCCTACCATCTGCCCACCATGAAGTTCGTTGACGAAGCCACCATCGACATCGCCGCCGGCAACGGCGGGGCCGGCTGCGCGAGCTTCCGGCGCGAGAAGTTCATTCCCTTCGGCGGCCCGGACGGCGGTGACGGGGGCCGGGGTGGCAGCGTCTACGCCGTTGCCGACCGCAACCTCAACACGCTGATCGACTACCGGTACGCGCGCCGACACGAGGCGAAGAACGGTGAGCCGGGTCGCGGTGCCGACTGTTTCGGCGCAGCCGGTCCCGACATCACCCTTCGCATGCCGGTGGGCACCATCATCACCGACGTCGAGAGCGGCCGGGTGCTGGCCGAGCTGATCGAGCCCGGCGTGCCGGTGCTGCTCGCCAAGGGGGGTGACGGCGGCTTCGGCAACCTGCACTACAAGAGCAGCACCAACCGCGCGCCGCGCCAGAAGACACCCGGCTGGCCGGGCGAGGCCTACAAGGTCAAGCTCGAGCTGCGCGTGCTGGCGGACGTCGGGTTGCTCGGCATGCCCAACGCCGGCAAATCGACCTTCATCACCGCGGTGTCGAACGCCCGGCCCAAGATCGCCGACTACCCCTTCACGACGCTGCACCCCAATCTCGGCGTGGTGCGCGTCGCGCCCGAGAAGAGCTTCGTCGTCGCCGACATCCCCGGCCTGATCGAGGGGGCGTCCGAGGGTGCCGGCCTGGGCCACCTGTTCCTGCGCCACCTGCAGCGCACGCGGTTGCTGCTGCACATCGTCGATCTGGCACCGTTCGACGACTCGGTCGACCCGGTGGCCCAGGCCAAGGCGATCGTCGAGGAGCTGCGCAAGTACGACCAGGCGCTCTACGACAAGCCGCGCTGGCTGGTGCTCAACAAGCTGGACATGATCCCGGCCGAAGAGCGCGCCAAGCGGGTCAAGGACTTCGTCAAGCGCTACAAGTGGAAAGGCCCGGTGTTCGAAATCTCGGCGCTGGCCCGCGAAGGCCTGCAGCCGCTCATCCATGCCATCTGGGAGCACGTGGCGGCGGCGGCCCATCCGCCCGAGCCCGAGCCGGACCCCCGCTTCGATGCGCCCGCCGGGGAGGATCGCCCCGCATGAGCCAAGCCCTGAAGGCCGCGCGACGCATCGTCGTCAAGGTCGGCTCGAGCCTGGTCACCAACGAAGGGCGCGGCGTGGACGCCGACGCCATCGACAACTGGTGCCGCCAGCTCGCCGCGCTGGCCGCCCAGGGGCGCGAGGTCGTGATGGTCTCGTCCGGTGCGATCGCCGAAGGCATGAAGCGACTGGGCTGGTCGACCCGGCCCAAGGAGCTGCCCGAGCTGCAGGCCGCCGCGGCCGTCGGCCAGATGGGCCTGGCGCAGATGTACGAGCGCAAGCTCTCGGCCCATGGCATGGGCAGCGCGCAGGTGCTGCTGACGCACGCCGACCTGGCCGACCGCGAGCGCTACCTCAATGCGCGCTCGACCCTGGTCACGCTGCTGGGGCTGAAGGTCATCCCGGTCATCAACGAGAACGACACCGTCGTCAACGACGAGATCAAGTTCGGCGACAACGACACGCTCGGCGCCCTGGTGGCCAACCTGGTCGAGGCCGATGCGTTGGTGATCCTGACCGACCAGCGTGGCCTGTATTCGGCCGACCCGCGCAAGGACCCCGCCGCGCGGTTCATCGACGAGGCCGAGGCCGGCGACCCGGCACTCGAGGCCATGGCTGGCGGCGCCGGTTCCAGCATCGGCCGCGGCGGCATGATCACCAAGGTGCTGGCTGCCAAGCGCGCGGCAGGCAGCGGCGCCAGCACGGTGATCGCCTGGGGCCGCGAGCCGGATGTGCTGTTGCGCCTGGTGGCCGGCGAGGCCATCGGCACCGCACTGCTGGCGGGCACGCCGAAGCTCGCGGCGCGCAAGCAATGGATGGCCGACCACCTGCAGCTGCGCGGGGCCGTGCGCATCGACGACGGGGCCGTGGTCAAGCTGCGTGACGAGGGCAAGAGCCTGCTGCCCATCGGCGTGACCGAGGTCGAAGGCGAGTTCCACCGCGGCGATGTGATCGCGGTGCGCTCTGCCGCCGGGGCGGAGGTCGCACGGGGCCTGGCCAACTATTCGAGTGCCGAGGCGCGCCTCATCGCCCGCAAGCCGTCGTCCCAGATCGAGGGGCTGCTGGGCTACGCCAGCGAGCCCGAGCTGATCCACAGGGACAACCTGGTGCTCGCCTAGCGGGCGCGGGCCGCTCAGTGCGGCTTGTCGGCCTCGTCGTGCTCCAGCCCGGTCGGCTCCGCCGCAGGGGCGTCGTCAGGCCCGTGCTCGTCACGACGCCGGTCGTCGCGACCATGCGGGCGCATGCCGCTGCGCAGGTAGCGGTTGTGGTGGTTCACCTTGGGCAGGAAGCGGGCGAGCTCGGTCAGCGCCATCTGGTAGACGCCGCGCTTGAACTCGATCACCACGTCCAGCGGCACCCAGTACTCGTTCCAGCGCCAGGCGTCGAATTCGGGGTGGTCGGTCGCGCGCAGGTTCATGTCGCTGTCGCGGCCCATGAGCTTGAGCAGGAACCAGATCTGCTTCTGGCCCTTGTAGTGGCCACGCGCGTCCTTGCGGATGAAGTGGTCGGGCACCTCATAACGCAGCCAGTCGCGGGTGCGGGCGAGGATCTGCACATGCTCGGGCAGCAGGCCCACCTCTTCATGCAGCTCGCGAAACATCGCCTGCTCGGGCGATTCGCCGTACTTGATGCCCCCTTGCGGGAACTGCCAGGAATGGGTGCGCAGCCGCTTGCCCCAAAACACCTGGTTGCGGGCGTTGAGCAGGATGATGCCGACGTTAGGCCTGTAGCCCTCCCGGTCGAGCATAATCAAACCCCAATTTTTGAACTGAAATCAATATAGCACCGGCGGTATCCAGGGCACACGCCCTCGCTTACCCGAAGCGCACGCCGTGTGTCCCGCCGCCATGAAAGCCAGCCAGTTCTTCATCTCCACGCTCAAGGAAGCGCCCGCCGACGCCGAGGTCATCAGCCACCAGTTGATGATGCGTGCCGGCATGATCAAGCGGCTGGGCGCCGGCATCTACAACTACATGCCGATGGGCCTGCGGGTGATCCGCAAGGTCGAAGCCATCATCCGCGAGGAGATGAACCGCGCCGGCGCGGTCGAGCTGCTGATGCCGGTGGTGCAGCCGGCCGAGCTGTGGCAGGAGACGGGCCGCTTCCAGGCCTACGGCCCCGAGCTGCTGCGCGTGAAGGACCGGCACGACCGCGACTTCGTGATCCAGCCGACCTCGGAAGAGGTCATCACCGACATCGCGCGCCAGGAGCTGCGCAGCTACAAGCAGCTGCCGAAGAACTTCTTTCACATCCAGACGAAGTTTCGCGACGAGCGCCGCCCGCGCTTCGGCGTGATGCGCGGTCGCGAGTTCACGATGAAGGATGCGTACTCCTTCGATCGCGACAAGGCTTCCGCGCTGAAGAGCTATCAGGTCATGTACGACGCGTACTGCCGCATCTTCGACCGCTTCGGCCTGCAGTACCGCGCGGTGGCCGCCGACACCGGCGCGATCGGCGGCGACGCGTCGCACGAGTTCCAGGTGATCGCCGACACCGGTGAGGACGCGCTCGTCTATTGCCCGACCAGCGACTACGCGGCCAACATCGAGCTGGCCGAGGCGCTGCCGCTGATCGCGCAGCGCAGTGCGCCCGCGCACGAGCTGCACAAGACCCCCACGCCGGGCAAGAGCACCTGCGCCGACGTCGCGGCGCTGCTGCACCTGCCGCTGGATCGCACCGTGAAATCGCTGGTGCTGGCCACCGACGAGCGCAACGACAAGGGCGACATCGTGAAGACCACGGTGTGGCTGCTGCTCGTACGCGGCGACCACGACCTGAACGAGGTCAAGGCCGGCAAGGTCGAGGGCCTCAAGCAGGGCTTCCGCTTCGCCACGGCCGGCGAGATCGAGGACCACTTCGGCTGCAAGCCCGGCTACCTGGGCCCGATCGGCACGAAGAAGCCCGTCAAGGTCGTGGCCGACCGCACGGTGGCGAACATGGCCGACTTCGTCTGCGGCGCCAACGACGCCGACTTCCACTACACCGGCGCCAACTGGGGCCGCGACCTGCCCGAGCCCGACCTGGTCGCCGACATCCGCAACGTCGTCGCCGGCGACCCTTCGCCCGACGGCAAGGGCGCGCTCGCGATCCAGCGCGGCATCGAGGTCGGCCACGTGTTCTACCTCGGCACGAAGTACTCGGGTTCGATGAGCGCCAACTACCTCGACGAGACCGGCAAGCCGCAGCCGATGGAGATGGGTTGCTACGGCATCGGCGTCACGCGCATCCTCGGTGCCGCGATCGAGCAGAACCATGACGCGCGCGGCATCATCTGGCCGGCGGCGATCGCACCGTTCGCCGCCGTGATCTGCCCGATCGGGTACGACCGCTCTGCCGAGGTCAAGGCGGCCGCCGATGCGCTGCACGACGAGCTCGCGGCCGCCGGCATCGACGTGATGCTCGACGACCGCGGCGAGCGCCCCGGCGCGATGTTCGCCGACTGGGAGCTGATCGGCGTGCCGTTGCGCGTGGTGATCTCCGACCGCGGGCTCAAGGAAGGCCTGCTCGAGCTCCAGGGCCGGCGCGACAGCGAGGCCACCAAGGTTGCCACCGCCGACGTGGGCGCCACCGTGAAGGCGCGCCTGGCCGTTTGATGGATGCGCAGTCTCTGCGCGGCGGTCGCCGGCGCGACTGCCTGCGCGCGGCGGCCGCCATGGCCATGCTGGGGCCGCTCGCCTGGCGCGACGCCGCTGCCGGCGCCCAGGCCGAAGAGCCGCTGGCCGATGCCGTGCGCACTGCGCTGTCCGCCTCGATCGCGAACAGCGCCCCGCCCAAGCCCGGCTTCACCCGCATCGAGGATCGACTGGCCTACCTGCGCTGGCTGGGCGCGATGAGCGACAAGCTCAAGCCCCGCAAGGCGGAGCGGCAGACGCGCATCGAGTTCCTCGAGACGCTGTGGTACGAGAGCAAGCGCGCCAGCCTGCAGCCCGAGCTGGTGCTGGGCCTGGTGCAGGTCGAGAGCGGCTTTCGCAAGTACGCGATCAGCAGTGCCGGCGCACGTGGCTACATGCAGGTGATGCCGTTCTGGGCGCGCTTGATCGGCGACGGGGACGTCTCGCGCCTGTTCCACATGCAGACCAACCTGCGCTTCGGCTGCGTGATCCTGCGCCACTACCTGGAGCGCGAGCAGGGCGATCTCTACATGGCGCTGGGCCGCTACAACGGCAGTCGCGGGCGCCCCGAGTACCCGAACGCGGTGCTCGGGGCGCGCAAGCAGTGGTTGCTCTCGGCCTGACGCCCCGGCGAGGCCGAGCGACAGCCAGCGTTACAGGCCGGCCCAGCGGCGCGGCTCGGCGCCGCCCAGGCCCAGCATTTCGATGACCCGCTCGACCGTGTCGTCGACGAGCTCGGCGATCGTCTGCGGCCGGTGGTAGAAGGCCGGTAGCGGCGGGAAGACCACCGCGCCCATCTCGGTCACCGCGGTCATGTTGCGCAGGTGCGCCAGGTTGAACGGCGTTTCGCGCACCATCAGCACCAGGCGCCGGCGTTCCTTCAGCGTGACATCGGCGGCGCGGGTCAGCAGGTTGTCGCCGAAGCCGTGCGCGATGGCCGCCAGCGACTTCATCGAGCAGGGCGCGACGACCATCGCGTCGGTCGGGTGGCTGCCGCTGGCGATGCAGGCGCCGATGTCACCGGCGGCATGCGACTCGCTCGCCAGCGCCTCCAGCGCCGCGCGATCCAGCCCCAGCTCGTGGTGCACGTTCAGCACACCGGCCGGTGTCGCCACCAGATGGGTGTAGGCGCCGAGGGCGCGCAGCCGCTCGAGCAGCCGCACGCCGTAGACCGCACCGGACGCGCCGGTGATGCCGACGACAACGCGCGCCGCAGCCAACTCAAGCTGCCAGGACTTGCTGCAACTCGCCGGCCTGGTACATCTCCATCATGATGTCCGAGCCGCCGACGAACTCGCCGTTCACGTACAGCTGCGGGATGGTGGGCCAGTTGGCGTATTCCTTGATGCCCTGGCGGATCTCTTCGTCTTCGAGCACGTTGACGGTGGTCAGGTCGTCGACGCCGCAGGCCTTGAGCACCTGCACCGCGCGGCCGGAGAAGCCACACATGGGGAACTGCGCCGTGCCCTTCATGAAGAGCACGACCTTGTGGCCTTTGACGATTTGGTCGATGCGTTGCTGAACTTCGCTCATGGGCATTCTCTGTACCGAAACCACCTTTATAAAACAAAGCCGCCGCGCAGGTGGCGCGGCGGCGTCAAGCCCTGAATCGCAAGCCTAGAAAGCGTAGGACAGATTGACCTGGAGCATTGGCGAGATCTGCATCGCGCGCAGCATGTCGTCCAGGTTTTCGCTGCCCTGCATCACGCGGCCGAAACGAACCGCCTGGCCTGGGCGTTGGGCGGCCAGGCCCAGGTCGGCCGACACGCCGATGCCGCTTTTGGCCCACCAGGCGCTGTAGCCCAGGCCCAGGTAGGGCACCGCGCCGGGCGCATCGGGGTCGGCCAGGCTGGGGCTGCCGATGCCGCGCCAGAGCATCTCGCCGTGGCTCACGCCGGCTGGTGCAGCCAGCCCCAGCGCGCCCGGGCCCAGCAGCAGCGCGCCGGTGGCGCGCAGGCCGCCGCCGTCACCGAGCCGGCCCCAGCCGAAGTAGCGATCGCCGGCGAGCAGGGCGTTGGTGGTGGACGGCGAGGCATTGCCGAGCACCGGCAGCGCGGGGGCAGCCAGCGCCAGCCGGGCCTGCCAGGGCGACCAGTTGTCGCCGTTGTCGGTGCTCACTCGGAGGCCATCGCCAGCGATCGGCGAGGCGGCCAAGGCCGATGCGGCCGCGGCGAACGAAAACGCGAGGCAGAGAGGAATCGCAACGAGGTGGCGCATGGTGAACCTCCCGCAGGACAGTCCCGGCAAACACTGCCGTTAGAACCATGCTACTCCGGCCAGTTTTTTCGTGCGTGTGAAATGCGGCCGCCTCGTCACGCTGTTTCGGCCGATTACAGATGATCCCGACCTTCAATCGTGGGGGGCCGATTGCCCGGGTCAGCCGGGCGAGCGGCCGCCGGTGCAGCGGGGCTGGCCGGCCAGGTCGCGCCGGGTGCCGACCGCGTCGAAGCCGGCCGCGCGCAGCAGCGCCGCGACCGCTTCGGCCTGGTCCCAGCCATGCTCCAGCAGCAGCCAGCCGCCCGGGCGCAGGTGGGCCCGCGCCTCGGCGACGATGGCGCGGATCGCGTCCAGCCCGTCGCCGCCGGGGGTCAGCGCCAGCGCCGGTTCATGCTGCAGCGCGGCAAGGTGCGGGTCGGCTTCGGCGATGTAGGGCGGGTTGCTCAGCACCAGATCGAAGCGCCGGCCGGCCAGCGGCGCGAACCAGGTGCCGGCGTGAAAGTCAACGGCCAGGCCGAGCCGCCCGGCGTTCCCTTGCGCAACCGCGAGGGCGGCTTCGCTCAGGTCGACCGCACTGACCGCCGCGGCGGGGTGCCGGTGCTTAACCGCCAGCGCGATCGCGCCGCTGCCGGTGCCGAGGTCGACGAGCTGCGGCTCGGTGCAGTCCGCGAGCTCGCCGGCGAGCAACTCGAGCGCCCACTCGACCAGCGTCTCGGTGTCCGGCCGCGGCACCAGCACCGCGGGGCTGACTTGCAGCGGCAGGCCATGGAACTCGCGCACGCCGACCAGATAGGCCAGCGGCTCACCGCCGGCGCGGCGGGCGCACAGCGCGTCGTAGGCGGCGGCCGTTTCGGCCGGCAGCACATCGCCGTCGTGGGCGATCAGCCACGCCCGCGGCTGGCCGAGCAGGTGGCCGAGCAGCAGCTGGGCGTCCAGCCGGTCCAGGCCCCGGGCCTGCGCCGCAGCGAGCGCCTGGGCGACCGTCATGCCGCCCCGCCGCTTTCCAGCGCCGCCAGTTGCTGCTGCGCGCGCTCGGCCTGCAGCGCGCCGATCACGTCGCCCAGGTCGCCGTCCATGATCGCGCCGAGCTTGTACAGCGTCAGGTTGATGCGATGGTCGGTCAGCCGGCCCTGCGGGAAGTTGTAGGTGCGGATGCGGTCGGAGCGGTCACCCGAGCCCACCAGGGCCTTGCGGGTCGCGGCCTCCTTGGCCTGGCGTTCGCTGCGCTCGCGGTCCTGCAGGCGGGCCTGCAGCACGGCCAGCGCCTTGGCCTTGTTGCGGTGCTGGGAGCGGTCATCCTGGCACTCGGCGACGAGGCCCGTGGGCAGGTGCGTCACGCGGATCGCGCTGTCGGTCTTGTTGATGTGCTGGCCGCCGGCGCCGCTGGCGCGGAAGGTGTCGATGCGCAGCTCGGCCGGGTTCAGCGTGACCTCGGCCGCCTCGTCTGGCTCGGGCATCACCGCGACCGTGCAGGCGCTGGTGTGGATGCGGCCCTGTGCCTCGGTCTCGGGCACGCGCTGCACCCGGTGGCCGCCGGATTCGAACTTCATCCTCTCGTAGACGCCAGCGCCCTCGAAGCGGAAGACGACTTCCTTGTAGCCGCCGAGATCGGACGCGTTCTCGCTCATCACCTCGGTGCGCCAGCCCTGGCGCTCGGCATAACGCAAGTACATGCGGGCCAGATCGGCAGCGAACAGCGCCGACTCCTCGCCGCCCGTGCCGGCGCGGATTTCGACGAAGGCGTTGCGGTGGTCGTCGGGGTCGCGCGGCAGCAGCGCGGTCTGCAGCGCAGCCAGCAGCTGCGCGAGTTCGGCCTCGGCGCCGGCGATCTCCTCGCGCGCCATCTCGGCCATGTCCGCGTCGCCCAACATCTCGCGCGCGGCGGCCAGGTCGCGCTCGCGCTGCTCGTAGCGGCGGTACAGGCCCACCACCTCGGCGGCTTCGGCCTGCTCGCGCGCCAGCGTGCGGTAGCGCGCCATGTCGGCGGTGACCTGCGGGTCGGCCAGGCTTGCGTCGAGCTCGGCCAGGCGCATCTGGAGGCGTTGCAGTTGCTGGCGCAGCGAGTCTTTCATCGGGGTTGGGGGCCGGGGTGGCCGGCAGCAAGGCGGGGAGCGACGAGGGGGTGCCCGGCAGGGTGCCGGGCGGCGGCACGCGAAGCCGCGTCGCTAAAGCTTGTCGCCCGGGCCGGGCTCGTCGCCCGCGAGGTTGCGCGTGGCCTGGCGCAGGAACAGGCGCGAGACCCATTCCGCGGTCGCGTGGCGCGATTCGCCTTCGCTGGAGCGCAACTCGGCCAGCGCGCCGTGCATCATCTTCTGGGTCAGTGCACGCGACATCGCATCCAGCACCGTCTCGACATCGTCGCCGCGGGCCAGCAGCTTGCGCGCACGGCCCAGCTCGGCGGCGCGCCATTCGTCGGCCTGCGCGTTCAGCGCCTGGATCAGCGGCACGCTGGCGCGCTGGTCGAGCCAGTGCGAGAAGCTCTGCACGCCGGCATCGATGATGGCCTCGGCCTGCGCGACGGCGGCCTGGCGCTTCTCGCCAGCGGTCTGCACGACCTCGGTCAGGTCGTCGACGGTGTAGAGGTAGACGTCCGACAGGCGGGCGACCTCCGGCTCGATGTCGCGCGGCACCGCCAGGTCGACCATGAACATCGGCCGGCGGCGGCGCGCCTTCAGCGCCCGCTCGACAGCGCCCAGGCCGATGATCGGCAGCGTGCTGGCGGTGCAGGAGATCACCGCGTCGAATTCGTGCAGCCGGGCCGGCAGGTCGGCCAGGCGCATGGCCTGCGCGCCGAAGCGGCTGGCGAGCTTCTCGCCGCGCTCGAGCGTGCGGTTGGCCACCGCCATCAACTTGGGCTCGCGGGCCGCGAAGTGGGTCGCGACCAGCTCGATCATCTCGCCGGCGCCGACGAACAGCACCTTGGTCTCGTTCAGCTCCTCGAACAGCTGCGAGGCCAGGCGCACGGTGGCGGCGGCCATGCTGATCGAGTGGGCGCCGATCTCGGTGGAGCTGCGCACCTCCTTGGCGACCGAGAACGAGCGCTGGAAGAGCTGGTGCAGCGTGGTGCCGAGCGTGCCGGCCTCGTTGGCACCGCGCACCGCCTCCTTCATCTGGCCGAGGATCTGCGGTTCCCCGAGCACCATCGAATCCAGCCCCGAGGCGACGCGGAAGGCGTGGCGCGCGGCGTCGCGGCCTTCGAGCACGTAGGTGTGGGCCAGCAGCTTGCCGCCCTCGACCCCGCCCTGCGCGGCCAGCCAGTCGATCGCCGGGCGCACGAGCTCTCGGCTCGCGCCGTTCGAGACCGCCACGTACAGCTCGGTGCGGTTGCAGGTGGAGAGGATCGCGGCCTCGGGTGTCGCACGCTGCCACTGGCCGCGCAGGGCTCGCAGGGCCGGCGGCAATTGCTCGGGCGCAAAGGCGAACCGGCCGCGCAGGTCCAGCGGCGCGGTGTGGTGGTTCAGGCCGAGCGCAACGACACTCATGGTGCAATTATAAAATTCGCCGTCTTAAGAATGCCTTGGGCGGCCCAGTCGGTGCCGCGGCGGGCTTGATGCATGTCAAGCTGCTGGGCGCCAACACTTCACGTTCCATCTCATGGGCCCGCTCGACGCGCTGTGGCATCTGCTGAATTTCTTCGGTCCGGCGATCGGCGTCGGGCTGATCGCCGCCGGGCTGTGCAAGCTGCTGTGGTGGCGCGGCCTGCGGTCGGTGGCGTTTCGCCGGCTCGCGCTGTGGGCCGTGGCCGCCGGCGCGCTGGCGCTGATCGGCGGCCTGGTCCTCTTCGGGCGCGACGGCAAGATGGCAACCTACGGCCTGCTCGCGCTTGCCACCGCGCTCGCGCTGTGGTGGCAGGGGCTGCGCCACCTGCCTTGATCGATCAGGCTGGTGCCGTCTCCCGCACCACCACCTCGCCGCGCAGCGAGTGCGGCAGCGCCTCGGTGATCGTCACCTCGACCATCTGACCGACCAGCCGCGCCGGGCCGGCGAAGTTGACGATGCGGTTGCACTCGGTGCGGCCCATCAGCTCGGCAGCGCTCTTGCGCGACGGCCCTTCGACGAGGATGCGCTGCACCGTGCCGACCCGCGCCGCGCTGTAGCGCCGCACGTTGTCCTCCAGCCTGGCCTGCAGCGCCTGCAGGCGGGCCAGCTTCACCTCGTGCGGCGTCTCGTCGTGCAGCGCCGCGGCCGGCGTGCCGGGGCGGGGGCTGTAGATGAAGCTGAACGAGGCGTCGAAGCCGATGTCGTCGATCAGCTTCATCGTCTTCGCGTGGTCGTCCTCGGTCTCGCCCGGGAAGCCGACGATGAAATCGGACGACAGGCTGATCCCGGGCCGCACCGCGCGAAGCTTGCGGATCGTGCTCTTGTATTCGATCGCCGTGTAGCCGCGCTTCATCGCCATCAGGATGCGATCCGAGCCGTGTTGCACCGGCAGGTGCAGGTGGTTCACCAGTTGCGGGATGCGGCCGTAGGCGTCGACCAGGCGCTGGGTGAACTCATTCGGGTGGCTGGTGGTGTAGCGGATGCGCTCGATGCCGGGGATCTCGGCGACGTACTCGAGCAGCAGCGCGAAATCGGCGATCTCAGCCGTGTCGCCCATCGCGCCGCGGTAGGCGTTGACGTTCTGGCCCAGCAGCGTGATCTCCTTGACGCCCTGGTCGGCCAGGCCGGCGACCTCGGTCAGCACGTCGTCGAAGGGGCGCGAAACCTCCTCGCCACGCGTGTAGGGCACGACGCAGTAGGTGCAGTACTTCGAGCAGCCTTCCATGATCGAGACGAAGGCGCTCGCGCCCTCGACCCGCGCCGGCGGCAGGTGGTCGAACTTCTCGATCTCGGGGAAGCTGATGTCGACCTGCGGCCGGTGTTGCGCCTGGCGTTGGGCGATCATCTGCGGCAGCCGGTGCAGCGTCTGCGGGCCGAACACCAGGTCGACGAAGGGCGCGCGCTCGATGATGGCGGCGCCTTCCTGGCTGGCGACACAGCCGCCCACGCCGATCAGCACTCCCTTCTTCTTCAGGTGCTTGATGCGGCCGAGGTCGGAGAACACCTTCTCGGCCGCCTTTTCGCGCACCGAGCAGGTGTTGTAGAGCACGAGGTCGGCCTGCTCGACATCGTTGGTCGGCTCGTAGCCCTCGGCGGCGCGCAGCACATCGGCCATCTTGTCCGAGTCGTACTCGTTCATCTGGCAGCCGAAGGTGCGGATGTAGACCTTCTTGCTGGTGCTTGCTTGTGCACCCTCGGGCCTGCGGCCCGGTCCCTCCGAGAGGGAGCGAGCCCCTTCGGGCGGCCGTGCGGTGCTCATGGCTTGCTCCAGCGTTGCGCGCCGTCGTCGAAGAACCAGGCGCCCGCCTCGGCCGGCGTGCGCGGCCAGGGCTGCACGGCGATCTCGTCGGCACGCAGGATCCACACGTCGTGCACCAGGCCGCTGGAATCGACCGTGTAGTTGACGATGGCCTTGTTGCCGGCCAGCGCGCCGGGCATGGCGTTCATGTTCGCCGCGTCGCGCACTCGCGAGCCGGGGGCCAGCTGCGCGGGTTTGCCGTTCACCGTGATCTGCGGGAAGGCGCCGAAGGCGATCTCGCCGCGCAGCGCGGTGCGGGGGAAGCGGCGCATCAGCGCCTGGGAATGCGCGGGCGGCGCGGCCGTGAGGCCGGCGGCGGCGAGCGAAACGAGGAGGGAACGGCGCGAGACGCCGGCGAATGCGGCGCGGTCGGCACAGCGGTGCATGGTGTTGATCCAGGGGCTGTGGAAAGAAGACGGATTTTAGCCGCCGCCTGCTCAGCGGGCGTCGGCAAAGCCCGGTTCGCGCATGGCCGACAGGAAGAACGACCACACGTCGGCCATCTGCTCGATGCGCTGCGAGCGGGTGCCGCCGAAGCCGTGGCCGCCGTCCATGTCGACACGCAGCAGCACGGGCCGGCCCGAGCCCGTCGCGGCCTGGAGCCGCGCTGCGAACTTGGCCGGCTCCCAGGCCGAGACGCGACGGTCGTTGATGCCGGTGGTGACGATGACCGCCGGGTAGCGCGCGCCATCCACCACGCGCTGCAGCGGGCTGACGGCGTGCATCGCCAGGAACTGGTAGCGGTCCTTCACGGTGCCGAACTCGCTGATGTTGGCTCGTCCGTTGCTCGTGGTCTCGGTGCGCAGCAGATCGGCCAAGCCGACTTCGTGGTGCGCCGCGGCGAACAGGTCCGGCCGCTCGGTGATCGCGCCGCCGACGGCGATGCCGCCGGCACTGGTGCCATGCACGGCCAGCTTGGTGGGCGTGGTGTAGCCGTCGTTCACCAGGGCCTGGGCACAGGCGACGACGTCCAGGATGGTGTTCGACTTGGTCAGGATGCGCCCAGCCGCGTGCCACTCCTCGCCGTATTCGCCGCCGCCACGCACGTGTGCGACGGCGATCAGGCCACCGCGCTCCAGCCACGCGAGGTTCATAGGCTCGAACCGTGGCTCGCGCATGGCCCCGTAGGCGCCATAGGCCGTCAGGATCGTCGGGCGCTGGCCATCGCGCGGCAGGCCCTTGCGGTGGATGAGGGTCATCGGGATCCGCACGCCATCGGAGCCGGGCACGAAGACCATCTCGGCTTCGATCTGGCTGAAATCTGCGGTGGTGGCCGGCAGCAGGCCCGTATCGCGGGCCGCGCCGGCGCCGACGGCCAGGATGCGGCTCGGGGTGGTCCAGCCTTCGAACTTCACCAGGGCGCCCGGGGTGGCCCGGCTGGCCGTCAGTTCGCGAATGCTGCCCGCGAAGGGCAAGGCCACCTCGTGCGGCGCGCCGCCGGAGAAGGGTACGCGCACCAGGCGGGACACGCCGACGACCGTGCCCTTGAGGTACAGGCCATCGCGCCCCGGCGCCGCGTCTTCGAGCGTCATCGTGCTCGGCGGCACGGCCAGCTCCGGCGCTGCGCCCAGCCGCGAAAGATCGACCTTCAACAGCTTGTTGCCCGGCGCCCCTTCGTGGCTGAGCACGTACAGGTGCTCGCCTGCGAGGTAGCCGCGGAACCACTGGTCGGCAGGGCTGGCCAGCCGACGCCACTGGGCGGTGCCGGCGAGCACGTCCGCCAGCGTGGCGGTGAAGAAGTGCCGCTTGTTGGACACGCCGGGCACCGTCACGGCGACGACGTGGCGGCTGCCCGCTGCGATCAGGAAGTAGGAGTAATCGGCGGGCTCGAAGGGCATGTCGGCGCGCAGGCCCGCCCCGAAGACGGCAGGATCCTGCGCCACCGGCCGGCCGACCCGGTGCACGAACACGCGGGTGTTGTCGAGTGCATCGCCGGGCCCGGGGTTGCGCACGTAGAAGAACCGTTCGCCATCGTCGAGCCAAGAGACCGTCCACCAGCCACCGTAGACCCGGTCGATCCGGTCGTCCAGCAGCCTGCCGGTCTTCACGTCGAGCACCGCCAGCACCCATTGCTCGGATCCGCCGGCGCCCAGATTGATCGCCACGTAGCGCCCATCGGGCGAGGGCGTGAAGTCGCCGATCGCCTGGCGCTGGCCGGGCGTGGACAGCGTTTCAGGATCGAGCAGCACGCGCGGCGCGCTGGTCTCGCCTTCCTTCACCATCAGCCGGGCGCTGTTGCGACCGGGCTCGAGCGCGAGATAGAACAGGCGACGGCCGCCCCAGGCCAGGCCGCTGACGTTCACCGTGGCCTGCGACAGGCCGCCCATGCGCTCGGCCAGCGCGGCGCGGCCCGGCAGGGCGTCGAGCCGCTGGCGGCTGTAGTCCGCCTGCGCGGCGATCCAGGTGCGGAAGTCGGCACTTTGCAGGTCCTCCATCCAGCGATAGGGATCGGTGACCGCCACGCCGTGATAGGTGTCGACGACCGGGACGAGCTTGGCGGGCGGAGGGGCGTCGCCCGACGCCAGGGCGGCGCCGGCGCCGAAGGCGAGGGCAAGGGTGATCGCGAGGCGGGCGATCCGCCAAATGGTGGCTAGCAGAAGCATTGCAGGGACTCTGAGGCTCGGGTGTTGTGCGAGTCTAACGGCCAGTATGTACGGTCGCACCGTTGGACTCGGTGGCCCCCGCGGCTGGGAGATCAGGGCGTTGACCTGTTGAAGTCCAAGGCGGCCCGGAAGAGGGCCTTCAGCGCCTTCTCGTTCGGCTGGTCGCCTTCATGGAAGTCGATGGCGCGCCGGACGTTGCCTTCGAGACTGGAGTTGAACAGGCCCGCAGGGTCCGGCAGGGAGGCGCCCTTGGGGAAGGTCAGCTTCACGACCTTCTTGTAGGTCTCGCCGGTGCAGATCAGCCCGCTGTGCGACCAGACGGGGTTGCTCCACTTCCACTCCTCGACCACGTCGGGGACGGCTTGCTTGATCAGGGCGCGCAGCCGCGAGAGCATCGGGCCCCGCCAGTCGCCCAACGAGTCGATGCGTGCGTCGATCAGCGCGCAAGGGGATTCGGCGGCCTTCGCCGGGGCGGACCTGGATGTTGGCATCGCGGCTCCCGAAGGATTCGATTTCGTTCGATTCTCGCCCGCAGGGCGTGAACGCTACAAGCGCCGCTGCATGAACCGCCACACCGCCATCAACGCCTGCGGCGCTTCGCTGCCCAGGTAGGGCGGGCAGTCGGCGAAGCCTGCCGCGGCGTACAGCCGGTGAGCGGCCTGCATGAACGGCGCCGAGTCGAGCACGGCGGTGTCGCAGCCGAAGGCGCGCGCATCGTCGATCAGCCGGTTCATCATCGCCTCGCCCAGGCGCAGGCCGCGGTGCGTGGGCCGCACGTAGATCCGCTTGAACTCGGCGGTGCGCGGCGCGATGCGCCGCAGGCCGCACATGCCGGCCAGGGTGCCGTTGTGCTCGACCAGGTAGAACACGCCGTCGGGCGGGGCCTTGCCGTACATCGCATCGAGGCTGCCGGCCACCTGGTCCTCCACGGTGCCGGGTGGCGGTGTGGCGCCGGCGGCTTCGATCAGCGGGTTGATGCCGTCGGCGACCCAGCGCATGTACTCGACGGTGAGGCCGAACACCGCATCCCGGTCCACGGCGAGGTCGACCTGGCGAAACTGCGGCTCGCCCGTGGGCGGGGTGAGCGGTGCGAGCGGCGTGGCTGGGGTGAGTCGGGGTGCTGAAGGCATGCGGCACTCTAACCAGACTGCACGGAGAATGCCTGGCCCGCATTCCACTCGAACCCAGCATGTTCAGCCTGACCCGACTCACCGTGCGCCGTGCGAGGGAAGAACGCCTGGCCCAGGTGGCCGGCAGCCTGACCTTCACGACCGTGCTGTCCATCGTGCCGCTTCTGGCGGTGAGCCTGGCGCTGTTCACGCGGTTTCCGGCCTTCAGGGTCTTCGAGGGTGCGATCGAGGAGGTCCTGCTGAAGAGTCTGCTCCCCGCAGACATTTCGCGCACGGTTCTGAAGAACCTGAATCAGTTCGTCGAGAACGCGAACGGCCTGACCCTGGTGGGCTCGCTGTTCACCCTGGTGACAGCGATCGCCTTGCTGCTCACCGTCGAGAACGCGCTGAACCAGATCTGGAAGGTGAAACGGGGGCGTCCGTTCATCAAGCGGGTCAGCCTGTACCTGCTGATGCTGGCCATCGGGCCGCCCGTGCTGGGGGCCAGCCTGTGGGCGACGTCGTATGTGGTGAGTGCATCGTTGGGCCTGATCGGGGCCATTCCGCCATGGGCCAGGTTCGCCCTGACCCTGGGCCCGCTGGCGCTCAGCGCGGTGGGGCTGGCGGCCCTGTTCTACTTCGTGCCGAACACCCAGGTCCGGCGGCGCGATGCGATCGCCGGCGGGCTGTTCGGCGGCATCTCATTCGAGCTGGGTAAACGCGCTTTCGCGGCCTACGTGCTCAAGGCCCCGACCTACAAGGCGGTGTACGGGGCGTTCGCGGCGCTGCCCGTCTTCCTGTTGTGGGTGTACTTCTCGTGGCTCGTCACGCTGACGGCGGCCCTCATCGCGGCGAATCTGGCACACGCGGGGCCCTCTGATGCTGCGCTCAAGTCCCGCAGAAGGTCTGGAAGCCGGCGGTGACTTCGGGGAGCGCCGGCTCGGCGTAGGGCGCGAGGGCCGGGTCGTCGTCGAACGGGCGGCGCACGGCGGCGAGCAGGCGCTCGAAGGGGGCCAGGTCGTCGCCGTGCATGGCGGCGTTCAGCGCCTCTTCGACGCGGTGGTTGCGCGGGATGACCAAGGGGCTCGCCTGGCGCATGCGGGCGGCGCGCTCGCCGGCCGGCGGGCCGCCGGCTACCTCGTCGAGCGCGCAGCGCTCGCGCCAGCGTGCGAGCCAGGCCCGCAGCGGGGCCGTGTCGGCGAACAGCGCTTGCAGCGGCGCCTCGTGGCCTGCGGCCACAGCGGCACCATCGGCCAGATGGCGCCAGGCGAGCGTGAAATCCACCGACTGCGCGTGCAGCAGCGTGAGCCAATCGTCGGCCAACGCGGCATCGGCCGGGTCGTCGGCAGCCGCGGGCGCGAACAGCCCCAGCTTGGCGCGCTGGCCCTGCAGCAGCGCGGCCGCGTACAGGCCCGGGAAGGCATCGATCACCTCCATCGCCCCGGCCACGGCCTGCTGGATCGCGGCCTCGTCATCCTCCGATGCCATCAGCGGCAACAGCGTCTCGGCAAAGCGCGCCAGATTCCAGCGCGCGATGAGGGGCTGGTTGGCGTAGGCGTAGCGGCCGCCGTGATCGATGCTGCTGAAGACCGTGCCCGGGTCGTAGGCCTCCATGAAGGCGCAGGGCCCGTAGTCGATGGTCTCGCCCGACAGCGCCATGTTGTCGGTGTTCATCACGCCGTGGATGAAGCCGACGTTCATCCACTGGGCGATGAGCTTCGCCTGTCGCTCGGCCACGGCGCGCAGCAGGCCCAGCTCCTGCTGCGGTGTGCCGGTCAGTGCCGGGTCGTGGCGGGCGATGGTGTAGTCGGCGAGCTGGCGCAGCTTGTCGAGATCGCCCCGGGCGGCGAAGAACTGGAAGGTGCCCACGCGCAGGTGGCTGGCGGCCACGCGCGTCAGCACGGCGCCGGGCAGCGCCACCTCGCGCAGGACCGTCTCGCCGGTGGCCGCCACCGCCAGCGCCCGCGTGGTGGGGATGCGCAGGGCATGCATGGCCTCGCCGATCAGCACCTCGCGCAGCATCGGCCCGATGGCAGCCTTGCCGTCGCCCCCGCGTGAAAACGGCGTGCGGCCTGAGCCCTTGAAGGCGATGTCGCGCCGCCGGCCGGCGCGGTCGATCACCTCGCCGATCAGCAGTGCGCGGCCGTCGCCCAGCTGTGGCGAGAAGCCGCCGAACTGGTGGCCGGCGTAGGCCTGGGCGATGGGCTGGGCGTCCTCGGGCAGCACGTTGCCGGCGAACAGCGCTGCCCCATCGGCCCCGCGCAGCGCGGCGGCATCCAGCCCCAGCTCGATGGCCAGTGGCTCGTTGAGGAACAGCAGCCGCGGCGCGGGCACGGCCGCCGGCTGCACGGCCGCATAGAAGCCGGGCAGGTCGCGGGCGTAGGTGTTGTCGAAGCCGAAGGAGTGCATGGCGCGAGTGTGCCGCGAACGGGCTGGCCGCGTTCGCGCAGGTGTCTCGGCGGTTGAGGCTGCTAGAGTCGTGCCATGTCTTCTCGCCCGCACCCCCTGACCCAGCCCACCCCGGTGGCTGGCGTGCGCGCGCTGAAAAAAGAAAAAGCCCGGCTCATCTGACCGGAGCTGCGGTTCCGTTGTCGGATGAGCGACGGAACCGGATTCGCCTCGTGGCGAACTGCGCCCCCCCCTCGTGCGTCCTGTGGCGGTTGAACCCTCGGTCAACCTTGAAAGGACGTTTCATGCCAACACAGACTTCCGCCGCCTTCGCCGGCCTCTGGGTGCCGCTCGTCACCCCCTTTCGCGGCGGCGCCGTGGACCATGAGGCGCTCGGCGCGCTGACGCGACGCCTGGCACCGGCCGGCGTGGCCGGCTTCGTGGTCTGCGGCTCCACCGGCGAGGCCGCCGCGCTGGACGAGGACGAGCAACTCGCCTGCCTGGCCACCGTGGCGCGCCACGCAGGCGGCCGGCCCTTCATGATGGGCCTGAGCGGCTACCACCTCGGCGCCACGCGCGCGTGGGTGCGGTCGGTCTCGGCGCTGGCGGCCTCGCAGGTGCCGGGCCTGTGCGGGCTGCTGGTGCCGGCGCCGCATTACGTGCGCCCCTCGCAGGATGGGCTTCGCGCGTGGTTCGAGGGCCTGGCCGATGCGAGCGCGCTGCCGCTGATCCTCTACGATATTCCCTACCGCACCGGCGCCGTCATCACGCGCGAGACGCTGCTGGCGCTGGCCGCGCATCCGAACATTCGGGCCGTGAAGGACTGTGGTGGCGATGCGGGCAAGACACAGGCGCTGATCGCCGATGGCCGCTTGGCGGTGCTGGCGGGCGAGGACCTGCAGATCTTCAGCACCGTGGCCCTGGGCGGTGCCGGTGCGATCGCCGCGAGCGCGCATCTGCACACGAGCCGCTTCGCCGCGGTGCTGGAAGCGCTCGCGCGCAGCGAGCTGTCGGCGGCGCGGGCCCTGTGGTGGCCGCTGGTGCCGCTGATCGAAGCGCTGTTCGCCGAGCCCAATCCGGGCCCGCTGAAGGCCTTGCTTGCGGGGCAAGGCATGATGCGCGGCGAACTGCGCGCACCCTTGACCGGCGCGTCGACGGCGCTGCGCGAGCGCCTGGCAGCGATCGACGCGTCGCTGGGCCACGGGTGAGCGCAGGCCTGATGCCTCACCTGCCGGAAGGTCAAGCAGGCCGCGGCATGATGGGCACAGTCCACAGTCTCCACTGGCCCCGCGCGGGCCTTCGCCCATGAGCAGCATCCTCGGCCGCGTGCAGCGCGTGCGCCACGAACTGAAGTTTCGCGATCTGGAGGTCACGCGCGTCGAGCGCGTGTCGCCGCACCTGGTGGCGGTGACCTTGAGCGGCGAGTCGCTCGCCGACTTCACGAGCCCGTCGTTCGAGGACCATGTGAAGGTCTTCATCGAGACGGGCGCCGGCGAGCCCGCGCGGCGCGACTACACGCCGCGCCGCTTCGACAACGCCGCGCGCGAGCTGGTGCTCGAGTTCGTGCTGCATGGCGAGGGCCCCGCCTCCGCCTGGGCCGAGGCGGCAGAGCCGGGCCAGATGCTGCGCGTGGCCGGCCCGCGCGGCTCGTTCCTGATCCCGACCGACTACGACTGGCACCTGCTGGTCGGCGACGAGACGGCGCTGCCGGCCATCGCGCGCCGGCTCGAGGAGCTGCCGGCCGGCACGAAGGTCTTCGCGATCCTGCAGGCGGCCGACCCGGCCGACCGCCGCGAGCTGCCCACCGCGGCCGATCTTCAGCTCGATTGGGTGGCCGACGAGGCGGCCTGCCTGGTGGCGATCCGCGCGTTCGCGCTGCCGCCGGGCGAAGGTTATGTGTGGGCCGCCGGCGAGGGCGGCGCGATGGCCGAGCTGCGCCGCATCCTGGTCGACGAGAAAGGCCACGACAAGCGTGCGATCCGTGCGGCGGCCTACTGGAAGCGCGGCGCCGCCGGGGAGCCCGACAGCGCCGACGCGGGCGGCTGACGCCGCAGGGTCAGTTGGAGGTAACCGAGTAGCTGTTGACGCGGAAGTCCTTGCCGCCCGACGACTGGCTGATCTCGAAGCCGTACTGCACTTCACCGAGGGTCGTGTCGGTCATCCAGCCCTTGCTGATCAGCCAGTTCAGGATGGCCTTGATGTCGACGGTGGTGTTGTTGGTCTTGGTGGTGCGGATGAACGAGTACACCAAGTTCGCGGTGTTGTCGCCGCGGAAGATGTTCCAAGTGCTGCCGCCGACCGTCACGTTGGTGTACACCGGTTTGGCGTAACCCGCTGACGTCCAGTTGTACGAGATCGGCTGGGGCAGGCCGCTGGTGGCGCCCGGGGCCGCGGTGTAGTTCAGCCAGATCATGATCTCGTGGTCATGGCTCGAATCCCACACGTCGTAGGTCGAGGTCCACATGCCGCCGGACGGTGTGGTGGCCGACACGGTCGACTTCAGCGTGCTGATCGCGCTGATCGACTTGCCGATGGTGCGGCTGACGTTGGGGTAGGACTTGATGCCGTCGGTGGCCGGGTGGTTGGCCCAGACGCCCCAGTTGCTGTAGGAGTTGGCCCAGATGGTCTGCGGGCCGGCACCGCTGCCCCAGATGTTGTTGTAGAGCGTGTAGCCCCCGTTGTTCCAGGAGCCCCACTGGTCGGACGACGACCAGGTGGCGGCTTGCGCGGGCAAGGCGGTCAGGGCCACCAGGGCGGCGGCGGCGAACAGGCGTTGGCGTGCGTTCATTGTCTCTGTGATGTGGTTGATGGTGAACGTGTGCGGGCAGTCGCCGTGAGCGACGCGGAGCGGGCCCGAATGCCCGTCCGTGCGACGATTCCAGCCCGCGGCCCCGGGCGCGGCCATGGGGCAATCCCGCGCTTTCGGTTCCAAACGGGTTACCAAGCGCGGCGGGCGTGGCCCTCAACCAACGAGGCAGATGTTCAGTGCGCCGCGGGCCACACTGCGAGCTCGTTCAGTGTGTGTCGGCGACGACGGTGAAGCTCACGGCGGGGCAGCGCAAGTCGGCGCCTTGATGCTCGGTGCCGGGCCGCTCGACCGGCCCGGCCTGCGCGACGTGCAGGTCCGTGAGGTGCAGCTTCGGCTGCACGCGGTAGCGCCCCGGGGCCGACACGCTGTAGGCCGGCTCGAGCTCGATCTCGGCGCTGACCGAGGCACCGGCCTCGATGCGCAGGTAGGCCGTTGCATCGGGGGCGCGCCGGCGGACGACCGCCCCCCGATAAGGCAGCGCCCGGCCGTCGCGCGAGAGCGCGACGAAAGGCGCGAGCCAGGCGCCCTCGAACGGCGTGTCCCAACGCAGCATCGCCAGCGGCACCGGGCCGGGGTTGCTGAGCGTGAAGCGCAGCTTCACCGGCTCGCCGGCGGTGACAGTCGCAGGCGCTGCGACCGTGCAGCGCAATGCCGGCGCCGCAAGACTCGGCCCCGAGGACACGAGGCACGCGACGCACACCGCCGACGCCACGAAGAAAGGCGCTCCGAAGGAGCCGCCGCCCTTCAAGTGGCGTGCGCGGATCCGGCTTTGCCGGTCCGCTGCGCGAGCCCCCTCGGGGGGCCGAGCCCGGACAAGAACAGTCCCAATGGACTGTTCTTGCCTGGCGAGGGGCGGGGCCTCTGGCCCGGCGCGGCCTGCAAGGCGCTCCCAGAGGGGGCGTGGGGGCTTCATTTCTCAACGAACGCGCGTTCGAAGACGTAGTCGCCCGGCTCGCCCAGGCGCGGTGAGACCTTCAGGCCGTACTCGTCGAGCAGCGCGCAGGTGTCCTTCAGCATGCTGGGGCTGCCGCAGATCATCGCGCGGTCGACCTTCGGGTCCAGCGGGGGCAGGCCGATGTCGTCGAACAGCTTGTTGCTGTGCATCAGGTCGGTCAGGCGCCCCTGGTTGCGGAAGGGCTCGCGCGTGACGGTGGGGTAGTAGATGAGCTTGGCCCGTACGTCCTCGCCGAAGAACTCGTTGCCGGGCAACTCCTCTTCGATCATCTGCGCGTAGGCCAGCTCGCTCTTCGTGCGCACGCCGTGCACCAGCACGACCTTCTCGAAGCGCTCGTAGGCGGCCGGGTCCTTGATGATGCTGAGGAAGGGGGCCAGGCCGGTGCCGGTGCCGAACAGGTACAGGTGCTTGCCGGGCAGCAGGTCGTGGATCAGCAGCGTGCCGTGCGCCTTGCGCCCGACCAGCACCGTGTCACCGACGCGCAGGTGCTGCAGGCGCGAGGTCAGCGGGCCGTTGGGCACCTTGATGCTGAAGAACTCGAGCCGCTCGTCGTAGTGCGCGCTGGCCACGCTGTAGGCCCGCATCAGCGGCTTGCCGTCGACCATCAGGCCGATCATCACGAACTGACCGCTGTCGAAGCGCAAGGCCGCATCGCGCGTGCACTGGAAGGTGAACAGCGACTCGTTCCAGTGGTGGACGTGGGTGACCTTCTCGACTGAATACGCACTCATCGGTGCATTAGATCAGCGCTGCAATGGCCTCACCCATTTCGGTGGTGCTGGCCGTGCCGCCCAGGTCGCGCGTGCGCGGGCCTTCGACCAACACCGTTTCGATGGCCTTGACGATCGCGTCGTGGGCGGCCTTCTCGCCGAGGAAGTCGAGCATCAGCGCGCCGGACCAGATCATCGCCACCGGATTCGCGATGTTCTGGCCGTAGATGTCGGGCGCCGAGCCGTGCACCGGCTCGAACAGCGACGGGAAACTGCGCTCGGGGTTCAGGTTGGCCGAGGGCGCCAGGCCGATCGTGCCGGTGGTGGCCGGGCCCAGGTCGCTCAGGATGTCGCCAAACAGGTTGGTGGCCACCACCACGTCGAAGCGCTGGGGCTGCAGCACGAAGCGGGCCGACAGGATGTCGATGTGCTGCTTGTCGACCTCCACGTCCGGGTAGGCTTTGCCGACCTCGTCGGCGCGCGCATCCCACCATGGCATGCTGATGGCGATGCCGTTGCTCTTGGTCGCGACGGTGAGCTGCTTGCGCCGGCGCGACTTCGCCAGCTCGAAGGCGTACTTCAGCACCCGCTCGGCGCCGAAGCGCGAGTAGACCGACTCCTGGATCACGACCTCGCGCTCCGTGCCGGCGTACATCACGCCGCCGAGGTTGGTGTACTCGCCCTCGGTGTTCTCGCGCACGACGAAGTAGTCGATGTCGCCGGCCTTGCGCCCGGCCAGCGGGCAAGGCACGCCGTCGAACAGGCGCACCGGGCGCAGGTTGATGTACTGGTCGAACTCGCGGCGGAACTTCAGCAGCGAGCCCCACAGCGAGATGTGGTCGGGCACGGTGGACGGCCAGCCGACGGCGCCGAAGTAGATCGCGTCCTGGCCCTGCAGCTGCGCCTTCCAGTCGGTCGGCATCATGCTGCCGTGCTGCAGGTAGTAGTCGCAGCTCGCCCACTCGACGGGCGTGGTGGCGATCTCGAAGCCGAAGCGGCGCGACGCGGCCTCGAGCACGCGCAGGCCCTCGGGCATCACTTCCTTGCCGATGCCATCGCCAGGGATGGCGGCTATTCTGTAGGTCTTGCTCATGGAGATTTCCAGGGTGTTTCAGTAGGCGCTGGCGCCTGCGGCGGCCATGCCGGCCTCGCTGCCGAGGCCGAACTCGGCGGCCAGCTTGCGGCTGGCCTGGGCCAGGATCGTCACGTCGATGCCGACGGCGACGAAGCGGGCGCCGAGCTCGAGGTAGCGGCGAGCCAGCGCGAGGTCGGACGTTAGCGTGCCGGCGGCCTTGCCGCTGTCCGTGATCGTGCGTATCGCCCGGTCGATCGCGGCCTGGACGTCCGGGTGGCCGGGGCGGCCGCGGTGGCCCATCGAAGCCGAGAGGTCGGCCGGGCCGATGAAGACGCCGTCGACGCCGTCGACCGCGCAGATCGCTGCGAGGTTGTCCAGCGCCGTCACCGTCTCGGCCTGCACCAGCAGGCAGGTCTCGTCGTTGGCCACCTCGAGGTAGTCGCGGCGCGCGCCCCAGCGCGACACCCGCGCGACCCCCGCGCCGACCCCGCGGATGCCCTGCGGCGGGTAGCGTGTGGCGGCCACCAGCGCAGCGGCCTGCTCGGCCGTCTCGACCATCGGCACCAGCAGCGTCTGCGCGCCGATGTCGAGCAGTTGCTTGATCAGCGCCGGGTCGCCGTTGACAGCGCGCACCACCGGCTGGGCGGGGTAGGGGGCCACCGCCTGCAAGTGCGCCAGGGTCGATCGGACATCGTTCGGTGCATGCTCGCCGTCGATCAGCAGCCACTGGAAGCCGGCGGTGGCGCAGATCTCGGCGCTGTAGGGCTGCGCCATCGACAGCCACAGGCCGATCTGCGGCTCGCGCCGCGCCAGCGCGGCCTTGAAGGGGTTGGGCATCGACATCTCCGAGCGTGAAGCGGGCAGCGTGGTGTTCAAGCCAGGCCACCCTGGCAGAGGTACTTGACGTGCAGGTAGTCGTCCAGGCCGTGGACCGAGCCCCCGCGACCATACCCCGATTCCTTGACCCCGCCGAAGGGCGCGGCTTCTGCCGCCTGCGCACCTTCGTTGAAGCCGGCGATGCCGGTCTCCAGCGCCTCGGCCACGCGCCAGATGCGCGCGACCATCAAGCCCTCGACGGCGGCATCCAGATTGGCGTCGTCGATGACGGGCCCTCACTCGGCGCTGCTGCAGCCGTCGCCGTCGACCAGCGGCTTCAGCGCCGGCGCCAGGGTCTTCAGCAACTGGGCGGGCATCGCGCTCGTGAACCGGTAGTTCTCGGCGTAGGGCTCGTGCACATAGGCCATCATCGTGCCGAAGTAGCGCTCGCCGATCAGGAAGACCAGGGTGGCCGATCGGTTGACGACGCGCGACGAGAGCAGCTGGCCGCCGCGCCCGTAGGTGTCGAAGCGGTGATCGCCGGTGCCCGTCTTGCCGCCGATCTCCACCACGCTGCCGTCGCGCCGCACCAGCGCGCCCTTCAACCGCTTGGCGGTGCCCTCCTCGACCACGCCGATCACGGCGCGCCGCACCACGTCGGCGATCTCCGGCGCGAGCACGCGCTCGGCCTGCGTCGGCTGGTAGCTCAGGCGCGTCTCGAACGGCGTGCCCTGCGCGAACTGCAGCGAGGTCACCCGGGTCATCGGCAAGCGCATGCCGCGGTTGACGACGATGCCCATCAACTCGGCGAGCGCCGCGGGCCGGTCGCCCGAGGCGCCCAGTGCGCTCGCGTAGGAAGGCGTCAGCGATTCGAAGGGATAGCCCAGGCGCCGCCAGGCCTTCTGGATCTCGCCGAAGGCCTCCACTTCCAGCAGGTTGCGGATGCGCGCATCCTGGGCGCCCTTGTGGCGGGTCTTGAACAGCCACTGGTAGACCTCCTGCCGCTGCGCGACGCTGGCGGCAACGGCCGCGCCCAGCGTCGCGCCGGGATGCTCGCGCAGATAGGCCGCCACCCACAGCTCCAGCGGGTGCACGCCGGCCAGGTAGCCGCGGTCGGCCAGCGACCAGCGATCCGGGCCGAGCTTGTCGCGCAGCGCCTGCAGGGCCGCCGGCGAGAGATCGGTCTGCGGCAGATAGCGCTCGATGAAGGCCCCGAGGCGATCCAGGCTCGCGTCGGGCTCGAGCGCATACAGCGCGGCGGCCAGGCGCGTGGGCGATGCCCTGGTGGCGGCCACGAGCTGGGCCTCGATCTCGGGCCCGGGCTTGCCGGCGTACTTGCGGTAGAAGCGTGCGACGAACTCGCGCCCTTCCTTGTCGGCGAAGCGCGACAGGTACTGCTGGCGCAGCGGGTTCGAGCTGTCGTCGATCAGCGCGGCGCTCTCGCCTTCGCTGCGCGCCATCACGTGGTGCACGATGTCGCGCATCAGGCGGATGAACACCAGGTTCACCGAACGGGTGAGGGCTTCGCGCACGGTCATCGTGCGGTGGTTGTCTTCGGGCTCGAAGTTGTCGAAGTGGTGCAGGCCGCCGCCGGTGAAGAAGCCTTCGGCGGGGCTGGCGGAGTAGCTGCGCTGCATCGCCGCCTCGAGCATCGCCGGGAGGCTCTTGTCGCCGCCCTTGCCCAGCCGGGCGAAGTGGTCGCGCGCCCAGCGGCTCAGCGGGTCGCGCGGGCTGATCTTCAGCGCAGCGAGCTCCTCGGGGGACAGGCCGCTGTAGCGGCCATGCAGCTCGGCCACCAGTTCCAGGTAGGTGATCAAGGTGCGCAGCTTGGCGGTCGAGCCGAGGTCCAGGCGCGCCCCTTCGTTGAGGTCGAAGGGCTGGTCGAGGTTGTCGGTCTGCACACGCAGCAGGTTGCTGCGCTCGCCGCGCTCGAACAGCGTGAAGCTGAAGGTGATCTTGCTGGGGTCATCTTCCTCGCTCAGCAGCCGGAAGCCGTACAGCCCCGCGGCGTGCGCCGCCTCGCGGTCGCCCAGGCTGCGCAGCAGCGTGGTGACCGCACGCTGCAATTCGCCGTCCAGGGTGCTGGCGACCGACAGGTCGAGGCGATCGAGGTCGTAGGAGCGCGGGATCGCCATCACGGATTGCAGCTTGCCGCGCACGGCGTTCGCCGCCTTGCGCTCGATGAACGAGGCGGGCCGCGCGACGGCGGACTGGGCCCGCAGCGGCAGGGCCAGCGGCAGCGTCGCGTCGCGCAGGGCCGGCGTGATGACGCCGGCATCGGCCATCAGGCGCAGGTAGCTGTCGGTCAGCTGGCGCAGCACCGGCGCGCCTTCGGCCAGGTAGTACGAGGGGCGGCGCTGCGCGACCATCAGCGACAGCGCCTGCTTGAAGGCCAGCGCGCTGCGTGGATTCACTGCAGGGGGGGTGAGCAGCCGGTTCACTTCGCCGAAGTCGCGCCCGTACCAGGCCCACAGGCCGTCGCCCAGGCCGTTGACCTCGCCGAAGCCGGCCTTGGCGGACAGTGGCACGCTGTTGAGGTAGTCGACGACGATCTGCCGGCGCCGCCACAGCGTGTTCTCGCCATCGAGGTAGGCGCGCAGCGAGGCCGAGGCCATCTGGCGCAGCTTCTCTTCCGCGGTGTCGGTGCGGCCCTCGGGCGAATGGCGGTACTTCTCGATCTGCGTGGCCAGGGTGCTGCCGCCGGCGGCGCTGTGCGAGTCGTCGAGGCGGCGCAGGGCCTGGTCGGCCAGCGCCTTGCCGAAACGGTCCCACTCGACGGCGGGGTTGCGCATCGGATACTGCGGGTCGAGCAGTTCACGGTTCTCGATGAAGAGCAGCGAATCGACCAGCAGCGGCGGCACCGCCTCGAAGCGCCAGTAGGTGCGCTCGGGGTAGCGTGCGAGGGCCAGCGCCTGCCCGTGGCAGTCGCTCAGCGTCAGTCCGGCCTGCGGCTTCTCGCGGTAGGGCGCGAACAGGCCCTCATCGACGACCTCGATCATCTTGGGCGACCAGTTGGCCTGAGCCGCCACGGTGAATCCCTGGGTCTGCAGGCGCTGCACGAGTTGGGGCAGGCCGTGGTAGCCCAGGCGCTCGTCGAAGGGCCCCTCGCCGGGGAAGCGAATCGCCGTGCTCGGGCCCGGTTTCACGTCGTAGCGAAGCTGCGACGACAGGCCGCTCAGCCAGGCCGCCTGCCGGCGCGAGGTCTGCGCCTCGTCGACGACGAACGCGGCGGCGGCGAGCACCACGATGAGCAGGACGGCCGCCCAGGTCCAGCGACCGAAGCGCTTGCGCGCCGGGCTAGGCTTCGCGACGGACGAGGTCATCTACACACTGAGCCGAGGGGTTCATCCCGGCCCATTGTGCGGCGCAGCACCCGGCACCTTCAACGGTGATGCAGGGCACCGTTGCTGCCAAGCCGCAGGGGCGCGCCCGCGGCTTTCCTTCTCAGGCGTAGCGGCGGATCATCGCTTCCAGCGGCACGGGCTTGATGCGCGGTGCCTGCCCTGCGCAGCCGAAAGCCTCGAAGCGGGCCTTGACGATGCCTCGTGCAGCGGCCTTGGCGGCCAGCAGCGCCTTGCGCGGGTCGAACTCCTCCGGCTGCTCGGCGAAGACCTGGCGCATCGCGCCGGTCATGGCCAATCGGATGTCGGTGTCTATGTTGACCTTGCGCACGCCATGGCGAATGCCGCGCTGGATCTCTTCGACCGGCACGCCGAAGGTCTCGCGGATCTGCCCGCCGAAGCGGCGGATGATCTCGAGCCACTCCTGCGGCACGCTGGACGAGCCGTGCATCACCAGGTGGGTGTTCGGGATCTGCGCGTGGATGGCGGCGATGCGGTCGATCGCGAGGATGTCGCCGGTCGGCTGGCGGCTGAACTTGTAGGCGCCGTGGCTGGTGCCGATGGCGATGGCCAGCGCATCGACCCCGGTGCGCTCGACGAAGTCCTTGGCCTGCGCGGGGTCGGTCAGCAGCTGGGCATGGTCGAGCACGCCCTCGGCGCCGACGCCGTCTTCCTCGCCGGCGGTGCCGGTCTCGAGCGAGCCGAGGCAGCCGAGCTCACCCTCGACCGACACGCCCACTGCATGCGCGAATTCGCAGACCTTGCGCGTGACCTCGACGTTGTAGTCGTAGCTGGCGGGGGTCTTCGCATCCTCGCGCAGCGAGCCGTCCATCATCACGCTGGTGAAGCCCGAGCGGATCGACTGCTGGCAGACCGCCGGCGTGGCGCCATGGTCCTGGTGCAGCACGATCGGGATGTCGGGGTGGGCCTCGACGGCGGCCAGCACCATGTGGCGCAGATAGGCTTCGCCGGCGTACTTGCGCGCACCGGCCGAGGCCTGCAGGATCACCGGCGCCTGGGCCTGCTCGGCGGCCTCCATGATGGCCTGGATCTGCTCCAGGTTGTTGACGTTGAAGGCGGGCACGCCGTAGTCGTGTTCGGCCGCATGGTCGAGCACCTGGCGCAACGAGACGAGAGCCATCGGAATCTCCTTCGAGAGGTTGTGGTCGGTTTCAGGCCGGATGGGACAGCGAGTCCATCTCGGTGCGCCAGGCGGCGATGTCGGCCAGCGTGACGCGGCCCTCGGGGCCGTTGCCGGCCCCGAGGGCCGGGCGCCAGCCGCGCCGCCGGTCCAGGCCGGGGCCGATGGCGAACGCGCCGTCGATGATCGCGTCGGCGAAGTAGTGGCTCAGCACGACCAGCACCGGCACGTCGGCGGCGCGCGCCGCGGCGACGCCGCCGGGCGAATCCTCGATCGCCACCGCCTGCAGCGGCGACAGGGCGAGTGCCTTCACGGCCAGCTGGTAGGCCTCGGGGTCGGGCTTCTTGCGCTGCACGTCCTCGCCGCAGACGAGCGTGGCGAAGCCGTCGGCCCAGCGCGGGCCCAGGTGTTGGGTCAGCAGCGCGTCGAGGTTGCTGCGGCTGGTGGTGGTGACGATGGCCTGCCGCACGCCGGCCTCGCGGCAATCGGCCATCAGCTCGGCCACGCCAGCACGCAGCGGCAGCGCGCCGCCGCGCACGATGTCGGCATAGATGGTGTTCTTCAGGCGGTGCAGCTCGCGCGCCAGGGCCTCGCGCTGGCCGGCCAGCACCGGGGCGTCGGTGCGGGTGGCCATGTCGTGCAGCAGGCGCTCGCGCCCGCCGGTGATGCGCAGCAGCTCGCCGTAGCGCGCCTCGTTCCAGCGCCACGGCAGGTCCATCGCCTCGAAGGCGAGGTTGAACGCGACGCGGTGGCCGTCGCGCTCGGTCTCGGCGAGCGTGCCGTCCACGTCCCACAGCAGTGCTTTCAAGTCCTGCATCAAGCAGCCCTCATCGAAACGTTCAGCGGGTTCGTCCGCCGTTGGGCGAGGGTGTGCGCCGCCACCTCGAGCAGGTTGCGGAACACGCGTTGCGGCTTCTCCTCCTCGATCGGCCGCCCGGCGTTGTAGCCGTAGGGCACGGCCCAGGCGGCCACGCCGGCGTTGCGGGCGGCCTGCACGTCCAGGCTGGAATCGCCGACGTGCGCCATGCGGCGGGTGTCGACGCGCAGCTCGCGGGCCACGCGCGCCAGCACGCTGCCGTGCGGCTTCTTCTCGTCCCAGGTGTCGCCGCCGACGACGAGGTCGAAGAAGCGGTCCAGGCGCGTGGCCTGCAGCACGCGGCGCAGGTGGCGGCTTTCCTTGTTGCTGACGCAAGCCAGCTTGACGCCGGCCTCCTTCAGCTGCACCAGCGCCGCGCGGGCGCCGCCGTAGGGCACGGCCGAGCTGCCGGCGGTCTGCGCGTAGTGGTGGTCCAGCCGGGCCAGCACCGCGTCGACATCCGTGCACTGCACCAGCGGCGGCTCGTCAAGAAAGGCCTGGGCCAGCAGGCGCAGCATCAGCTCGCGCGTGCCGGCGCCGATCAACAGCGTGATGTCGCGCGTCGGCCGGGGCGCGATGCCGTGGTCTGCCAGCGCGCGGTTGGCCGCCTCGGCGATCTCGCTGGCCGAATCGACCAGGGTGCCGTCGAGGTCGAAGCTGATGAGGTCATACGCCATGGGGCGGGGCTCCTTGCTTGGTCGTTGCTCAGCCTTGGGCCGCGAGCGTGGGTTGCGGCGCGCTCGCGTGGGCCTGCACCAGCTCGGCCAGCGCCTGCGCGGTCAGGCCGAAGAAAGCCGCCAGCGCGCCCTGCGGTGCCGATTCGCCGAAGCGGTCGACGCCCAGCCCGGCGACGCAGCCGTACTGGCCCCACCAGCGGGTCACGCCGGCCTCGACGCCGATGCGCGGCAGGCCGCGGCCGAGCACCGTCTCGCGCCAGTCGGCATCCTGCCGGTCGAACACCGTGCTCGACGGCAGCGAGACCACGCGCACCGGGATGCCGCGCTCCTCGAGCAGCTTCTGCGCTTCGATCGCCAGCGCGACCTCGGAGCCGGTGGCGAGGATCGCCGCGCGCGCGCCGGCACGGTCGCTCAGCACGTAGCCGCCGCGGCGGATCGCCAGCACCTGCTCGGGCCCGCGGGCCTGGGCCGGCAGCGCCTGGCGTGACAGCAGCAAGGCCGACGGCTGGTCGCGCCGGGCCAGCGCCTCGGTCCACGCAACCGCGGTTTCGGCCGCGTCGCAGGGGCGCCAGACATCCAGCCCCGGGATCAGGCGCAGGCTGGCCGCGTGCTCGACCGGCTGGTGAGTCGGCCCGTCCTCGCCCAGGCCGATCGAGTCGTGGGTAAAGACGTGCACCACGCGCTGTTTCATCAGCGCGGCCATGCGCAGCGCATTGCGGCTGTAGTCGGAGAAGGTCAGGAAGGTGCCGCCGTAGGGCACGAAGCCGCCGTGCAGCGCGAGGCCGTTCATCACCGCGGCCATGCCGAACTCGCGCACGCCGTAGTGCACGTGGCGGCCGGCGCCAAGGCCGACGTCGTTGGTGGCCTTCACCGCACCGCAGCCTGGGAAATCGGTCAGGTTCGAGCCGGTCAGGTCGGCCGAGCCGCCCAGCAACTCGGGCAGCTTGGGCGCGAGCCGCGCCAGCACCTGCTGCGAGGCCTTGCGCGTGGCCACGGCCGTGGTCGACGCGCCGAACTCGCTCATCGCGCCCAGCACCGTCTCGGCGAAATCGTGCGGCAGCTCGCCGGCCAGGCGCCGCTCGAGCTCCGCCGCCAGCGCCGGGTGGGCGGCGCGGTAGGCGCTCATGCGCTCGGCGGCCTGGGCGTGCAGCGCCGCGCCGCGCTCGCGCGCGTTCCAGCGCGCGGCGATGTCGGCGGGAATCTCGAACGGCGCATGCGGCCAGCCGATGGCCGCCCGCGTGGCGCGGATCTCGTCGGCGCCCAGCGGCTCGCCGTGCGCCTTGGCTGTGCCGGCGCGAGCCGGCGAGCCGCGTCCGATGGTCGTGCGGCAGACGATCAGCGTCGGGCCCGTCGCCGACTGCCTGGCCTGTGCGATGGCCGCGTCGACCGCATCGACATCGTGGCCGTCGATCGGGCCGATCACGTTCCAGCCGTAGGCCTTGAAGCGTCCGGGCGTGTCGTCGCCGAACCAGCCGGCCACGGGGCCATCGATCGAGATGCCGTTGTCGTCGTACAGCGCGACCAGCTTGTTCAGGCCCCACACGCCGGCCAGCGAGCACACCTCGTGGCTCACGCCTTCCATCAGGCAGCCGTCGCCGAGGAAGACATAGGTGTGGTGGTCGACGACCGCGTGGCCGGGCCGGTTGAACTCGGCCGCGAGGAGCTTCTCGGCCAGCGCCATGCCGACCGCGTTGGCCAGGCCCTGGCCCAGCGGGCCGGTGGTCGTCTCGACGCCGGGCGTGACGCCCACCTCGGGGTGTCCCGGCGTCTTGCTGTGCAGCTGGCGAAAGCGCTTGAGCTCCTCGACGGGCAGGTCGTAGCCCGTCAGGTGCAGCAGCGCATACAGCAGCATCGACGCGTGGCCGTTGCTCAGCACGAAGCGGTCGCGGCCGGGCCACTGCGGGTCGGCGGGGTCGTGGCGCAGGTGCCGGCCCCATAGTGCAACCGCCATTTCGGCCATGCCCATCGGCGCGCCGGGGTGGCCGGAATTGGCGGCCTGCACCGCGTCGATGGCCAGCGCGCGCAGCGCATTGGCCTGCGGGTCGTAGCGGCCGCTGTCGGGGCGCAGCACGCGCTCGGTCGATTCGGAACTCATCGGTGCCTCCTGTTCGGTCAGATGGCACCCAGAGCGCGCTTGCGCCGCTCCATCATGCGCCAGATGAAGGGCGTGAAGATCAGCTGCATCGCCAGCTCCATCTTGCCGCCGGGCACGACGATGGTGTTGGCACGCGACATCCACGCGTTGTTGATCATGTTCAGCAGGTAGGGGAAGTCGATGCCCTTGGGGTTGGCGAAGCGGATCACGCAGATGCTTTCGTCGGCGCTCGGAATGTCGCGGGCGATGAACGGGTTCGAGGTGTCGACGATGGGCACGCGCTGGAAGTTGACGTGGGTGTGGGTGAACTGCGGGCAGATGTAGTTCACGTAGTCGGGCATGCGGCGCAGGATGGTGTCGGTCACCGCCTCGGCCGAGTAGCCGCGCACGTTCTTGTCGCGGTACAGCTTCTGGATCCACTCGAGGTTGATCACCGGCACCACGCCGATCAGCAGGTCAGGGTGGCGCGCGATGTCGACCTCGGGCGTCACGACGGCACCGTGCAGGCCCTCGTAGAACAGCATGTCGGTCCCTTCGGGCAGGTCTTCCCAGGGCGTGAAGGTGCCCGGGTCCTGCTTGTACGGCTTGGCCTCGACGGGGTCGTGCAGGTACTTGCGGCTTTTCCCCGTGCCTGTCTCGCCGTAGCTGCGAAACAGCTGCTCCAGTTCGGCGAACAGGTTGTTCTCGGGCCCGAAGTGGCTGAAGTGCGTGTTGCCGGCCTTCTCGGCCTCGGCCTGCCGGGCGCGCATCTCCTTGCGGTCGAAGCGGTGGAAGCTGTCGCCCTCGATGACGGCCGCCTTCACGCCCTCGCGGCGGAAGATGTTGTCGAAGGTGCGCGTGACCGACGAGGTGCCGGCGCCGGACGAACCGGTGATCGCGATGATGGGGTGGCGTTCTGACATGGTGATTCCCTCCTCAATCCCGGAACAGGCTGCGCGCGGCGAACAGCGGCGCTTCAGGCTCGCGCGTGGCCGGCTCGTGGTGGTAGCGCTCGATGCGCTCGACTTCGTGGCGCGAGCCGAAGACCAGGCCGATGCGCTGGTGCAGCGAGCTCGGCTTGACGCCCAGCATCGGCTGCCGCCCGGTGCTGGCACGGCCGCCGGCCTGCTCCATCAGGAAGCCGATCGGGTTGGCCTCGTACAGCAGGCGCAGCCGGCCCGGCTTGGCCGGATCCTTGGTGTCGCGCGGGTACAGGAAGACGCCGCCGCGCATCAGGATGCGGTGCGCCTCGGCCACCATGCTGGCGATCCAGCGCATGTTGAAATCCTTGCCGCGCGTGCCGGTCGAGCCGGCCAGGCATTCGTCGACGTAGCGCTTGACCGGCGGCTCCCAGAAGCGGCTGTTCGAGGTGTTGATCGCGAACTCGTGGGTGTCCTCGGGCACCTGGATGTCGGGGTGGGTCAGCACGAACTCGCCGAGGTTCGGGTCCAGCGTGAAGCCGGCCACGCCGTTGCCCACGCTGAGCACGAACATCGTCGTCGGGCCATAGAGCGCGTAGCCGGCAGCCACCTGCGCCGCGCCGGGCTGCAGGAAATCGGCCTCGGTCAGCGCGCGGCCGGTGTCGACGCTGTCGGCCGGTGCCCGCAGGATCGAGAAGATGCTGCCGACCGAAACGTTGACGTCGATGTTGCTGGAGCCGTCCAGCGGGTCGAACACCAGCAGGTACTTGCCGCGCGGGAAGGCCTCGGGGATCTGGCGCGGCTCGTCCATCTCTTCCGAGGCCATGCCGGCCAGGTTGCCGCTCCACTCGTTCATGCGGATGAACAGCTCGTTGCTCATCACGTCCAGCGGCTTCTGCTGCTCGCCCTGCACGTTGACGGCGGTGGAAACGGGTGCCAGTGCATCGCCAAGCTGGCCCTGCGCCACGATGCGGGCGATCGCCTTGCAGGCGAGCGACACGTCGAGGATCAGCGCGTTCAGGTCGCCGCTGGCCTGCGGGAAGCGGCGGCGCTGCTCGATCAGGTAGCGGGTCAGCGTCCAGCGGTGGGGCGCGGCGGTGATGTGGCTCATCGAAGTCTCCAGTTGTTCTCGTGATCAGCTCGGCGCGGTGCTCGGTGCGGCGAACACCCGGCTGGCGCGGATGTCGTCCGGCGCGATCGTCGTCAGGTCGTCGCGCGTCAGCTCGCGCTCGCGGTCGGCGAACAGGCGGCTGGCCTGGCGCAGGCGCGCGCGGTCCAGCGCGTTGCGCACGCTGCGGGCGTTGGCGAAGTGCGGCTGCGTGAGCCGGCGGGAGAGGTAGTCGTCGAAGGCGTCGCGCGCGCCGTCGCCGAAGTGGTAGTTCATCTGGCCCAGCATGCGTTCGGCGATCTGCAGCAGCTCGCCGTGCGCGTAGTCGGGGAAGTCGATGTGGTGCGCGATGCGCGAGGCCATGCCGGGGTTGGACTTGAAGAAGGTGTCCATCCGGTCCTTGTAGCCGGCGAGGATCACGACGAGGTCGTCGCGCTGGTTCTCCATCACCTGCAGCAGGATCTCGATCGCTTCCTGGCCGTAGTCGCGCTCGTTCTCGGGGCGGTAGAGGTAGTAGGCCTCGTCGATGAAGAGCACGCCGCCCATGGCCTTCTTCAGCACCTCGCGCGTCTTCGGCGCGGTGTGGCCGATGTACTGGCCGACCAGGTCGTCGCGCGTCACGGCCACCAGGTGGCCTTTGCGCACGTAGCCCAGCCGGTGCAGGATCTCGGCCATGCGCAGCGCGACGGTGGTCTTGCCGGTGCCCGGATTGCCGGTGAAGCACATGTGCAGGCTGGGCGCCTGCGCGGCCAGGCCCTGGTTCAGGCGCAGCTTGTCGATCACCAGCAGCGCGGCGATGTCGCGGATGCGCTGCTTGACCGGCGCGAGGCCGACGAGGTCGCGCTCGAGCTCGTCGATCACCGCCTCGACCTGGCTGCTGGCCAGCACCTCGGCGACGGTGCGCGCCGGGGCGTCAGACACGGCCGGGCTCAGCGGGGCGGCATCGGCCGGCACGGCGCTGCCGGAGATGGCACTCCCCGGGATGGCATACAGCGGCTGCGCCATGGTTCAGCTCCCCGCGCGTTCGCCTTCGGGCCGGTCGGTGGCGTAGCTGTGCACCGTGTAGCGCATCGTGCGGCCGTTGACCTCCTGCCGCTGCAGGCTGAAGCCGGGTTCGCGCGCCGGGCGGTTGACGATGAAGCTCATCGCGATCGATTCGATGCCGCGCGTCGAATCGAAGGCCATCAGGCGGATGTAGTGGTTCGGGAAGGCGGCCCGGCACGACTTCAGCTCCAGCATCACGCCGGCGGCGTCGTGCAGGTCGAACATCGGCATCCCGTACATCTCCCAGAAGGTGTTGCGCGGGTGCGGGTCGTCGGTGTATTCGACGCTCCAGGCGTAGCCCTTGGCCAGGCCGTAGTCGATCTGCAGCGCGATCTCGGCGTCGGTCAGGTCGGGCAGGAAGCTGAACTGGCCCTGGGTGATGCGGCCGGTGGGGTTGGTCATCATGGTGGCGGTCCTTGCGTCAGTGGCGTCAGGGGCGTTCAGGCGGCGACGGCCGGGGTCACGGCGAAATCGCTGGTGTCGGTCGACGCGTAGTTGAAGGACACGTCCTTCCAGGTCTCGAGCGCCTGCTTCAGCGGCGTGCAGAACTGGGCGGCCTTCTGCAGGATCTCGGGGCCCTCGTTCTTGATGTCGCGGCCCTCGTTGCGGGCCTTGACCATGCACTCCAGCGCCACGCGGTTGGCCACCGCGCCGGCCTGGATGCCGGCCGGGTGGCCGATGGTGCCGCCGCCGAACTGCAGGATCACGTCGTCGCCGAACAGGTCGATCAGCTGGTGCATCTGGCCGGCGTGGATGCCGCCCGAGGCCACCGGCATGACCTTCTTCGTGTCGGCCCAGTCCTGGTCGAAGAACAGGCCACGCTGCAGGTCCTGCCGGGTGTAGCTGTCGCGGCAGCAGTTGTAGTAGCCCTGCACCGTCATCGGGTCGCCTTCGAGCTTGCCGACGGCCGTGCCGGTGTGCAGGTGGTCGACGCCGGCCAGGCGCAGCCACTTGGTCATCACGCGGAAGCTCACGCCATGGTTCTTCTGCCGCGTGTAGGTGCCGTGGCCGGCGCGGTGCATGTGGACGATCATGTCGTTCTTGCGCGCCCAGTTGGCCATGCTCTGGATGGCCGACCAGCCGATCACCAGGTCCAGCATGATCACGACCGAGCCCAGTTCCTTGGCGAACTCGGCGCGCTCGTAGATGTCTTCCATCGTCGCGCCGGTCACATTGAGGTAGCTGCCCTTGACCTCGCCGGTGGCGGCGCTGGCCTTGTTGACGCCGTCCATCACGTAGAGGAAGCGGTCGCGCCAGTGCATGAAGGGCTGCGAGTTGATGTTCTCGTCGTCCTTCATGAAATCGAGGCCGCCCTTCAGGCCCTCGTAGATCACGCGGCCGTAGTTGCGCCCGCTCAGGCCCAGCTTGGGCTTGGTGGTAGCGCCCAGCAGCGGGCGGCCGTACTTGTCCAGGCGCTCGCGCTCGACGATCAGGCCGGTCGGCGGGCCCTTGAAGGTCTTCACGTAGGCCACCGGGATGCGGATGTCTTCCAGCCGCGCGGCCTTCAGCGGCTTGAAGCTGAACACGTTGCCGATCAGGCTGGCCGTCATGTTGGCGATCGAGCCTTCCTCGAACAGCACCAGGTCGTAGGCAACCCAGGCGAAGAACTGCCCCGGCGTGCCGGGTACGGGCTCGACCTTGTAGGCCTTGGCGCGGTAGCTGTCGCAGGCGGTCAGGCGGTCGGTCCAGACGACCGTCCAGGTCGCGGTGCTCGACTCGCCGGCCACGGCGGCGGCGGCCTCGATCTCGTCCACCCCTTCTTGCGGGGTGATGCGGAACAGACAGATGACGTCGGTGTCCTTGGGCACGTAATCAGCGTCCCAATAGCCCATCTGGCGGTATTTCAGGACGCCGGCGCTGTAACGCTTCTTCGCGTCAGTGATGACGCCGGTCTCGACGGGTTTGTTCACGGGCTGCCTCCGGTGGGGTGAGCGGCGATTGACGCCGCGGTGAAGGCAATATAAGTTCGTACAAAATTAAACGACAGTCAGTCTTTCTTCGTTTGAAGTTAGATCGG
>NZ_DATFAN010000203.1:0-12175 GCF_035254525.1 Ideonella sp.
AGATCGTGCCGGTCGTCTGGCATGTGGACTACTTCGACGACCAGGGCTGGAAGGACCGCTTTGCGCTGGCCGAATCGTCGCGCCGGCAGCAGGCGCTCGCGCAGGCGCAGCCCGGCGCGAAGATCGTCGCGACGCCGCAGGTCTTCCTCGACGGGCGCGGCTTCGGAGCCTGGCGCGACGCGCGCGCCCTCCGCTCGCGGGTGCTGCGCTCGGCCACACCGGCGGGCGCGCCGTCGCTCGCGCTGGCGCACATCGAGCGCGATGGCGACAACCTGCGGCTCGAGTTGCGTGTCGAGGGCGCAAGCGCCGCTCTGCGCTGGCAGGCGGTGTTGCTGCAAAGCGGGCTGGTGTCACGCGTGACCGGTGGCGAGAACCAGGGCCTGACGCTGCAGCACGCTCACGTCGTGCGCAGCGCAACGGGGCCGCTGGCGGCATCGACGTCGGCCGCCGCGATGCGCGTGCTGCCGCTGCGGCTGGCGCTGCCACCCGCCGGCGATGCGGGCGGCATGCACGATGCCACGCTCGTCGCCTGGGCCGAGACCGAGGACGGCACGGTCGTCAACGCCACCTGGGCCGCCTGTGCGTTGTGAGCGTCCCCTGGGCCGGGCTGCACCCAGCCCGCCCCCCGACTATCCTTGCCCCGCCATGCTGCCCTCCATCCGCGGCGGCCCCCCTGCAAGGACACACCATGCACCTGGACCTCGACGGCGAAGGCCCGCAGTACCTGCAACTCAGCCGCGCGATTCGCCACGCGGTGCAGCAGGGCCGCATCGCCGGCGGCGCGCGCCTGCCGGCCACGCGCGAGCTGGCGCAGACGCTGGGGCTGGCCCGCAACACCGTGCGCGCCGCCTACGAGCACCTGGGCAGCACCGGCCTGCTGCGCGGCCGGGTCGGTGCCGGCAGCTTCGTCAACGCGGCCCCGCCGGCACTCGCCCCGGCGGGCCGGCCCGCCGCCGATTCGGCGCCGCGTGTCGACGCGCCCTCGGCCTGGGCGCGCCGCGCGCGTGCCCTCGAGCACGAATTCGCGCTCTGGCGCTACCGGCCCAGCCTGCGCCACAACCTGCAGTACGGCGAGCCCTTCACCGATGCGCTGCTGCCCGAGCAATGGCGCAACGAGCTGGCCCGCGCCGCGCTCTACACCGGCCCCGGCTACCCGCCGATGCAGGGCCTGCCCGCGCTGCGCGAGGCGGTGTGCGAGTACCTGCGCGAGCGGCGTGCGGTGCTGGCGACGCCGGACGACGTGATCATCGTCGCCGGCACGCAGCAGGGCCTGTCGCTGTGCGCTCGGGTGCTGCTCGACGAGGGCGACAGCGCCGTGATCGAGGAGCCGGGCTACTTCTCGATCAGGCAGACCCTGCTCACCCACGGCGCGCGTGTGATCGGCGTGCCGGTCGACCGGTCGGGGCTGGTCACCGACCAGTTGCCGGCGCGCCGGCCGGGGCTGATCTTCGCGACGCCCTCGCACCAGTTCCCGCTCGGCGCGGTGATGTCGCAGCGCCGGCGGCAGGAGCTGCTGCGTTATGCGGTGCGGCACGACACCTGGATCGTCGAGGACGACTACGACGCCGAGATCCGCTACGACAACCGCCAGGTCGCCGCGCTGCGCGCGACGGACAAGCCCGACCGCGTGATCTTCATCGGCACCTTCTCGAAGGTGCTGGCGCCGTCGATGCGGCTGGCCTACATGGTGGTGCCGCGCGGGCTGAAGCAGGACTTCGTCAACGCCAAGCGCCTGGCCGACATGGGCTGCCCGGCGATCGAGCAGGCCGCGCTGGCGCACTTCATGGCCACCGGCGGCTTCGAGCGCCACCTGCGCCGGGTCGTGCGCGCGCTGCGGGCGCGGCGCAACGCGCTGGTCACGGCGCTGCAGCAGCACGCCGGCGATGCCATCGAGCTGCAGGACAGCCCGGCCGGCATGCACCTCGTGGGCTGGCTCAAGGGCCGCGCCGCCGCGCGCGCCAACGACCTGACCGAGCAGGCCGCCGCGATGGGCCTGGGCCTGCACCCGCTGTCGCGCCACTACATGAACCCGCCCCGCACGCCGGGGCTGCTGTTCGGCTTTGCCGCGCAGTCGCCCAGCGAGATCGACGCCGCGGTGCGGCTGCTCGGCCGGGCGATCGACACCTTGTGAAAGGAGCCTGACCATGCCTCGCCTGCTGCACTACACCCTGATCGCCGGCGGCACCGCCGCGCTGCTCGACGGCCTGCTCGCCTGCACCTACTGGGGCATCGCCCGCGGCGCCGCGCCGATGCAGATCTTCCAGAGCGTCTCGGCCGGCCTGCTGGGCCGCGAGGCCTACAGCGGCGGCCCGCCCACCGCCTGGTTGGGCGTGGTGCTGCACCTGTTCATCGCGAGCATGATGGCCGCCGCCTACGGCCTGGCCGCCCAGCAGTGGCCCGAGCTGATGCGCCGCCCCCCCTGGCTCACCGGCCTGGCCTACGGCCTCGTGCTGTACGCCACGATGCACCTGGTGGTGCTGCCGCTGTCGCGCGCGTCGCCGCCGCCCACGATGTGGCCCTGGCGCATGGCCGACGTCGGCAGCCACCTGTTCTTCGTCGGCCTGCCGATCGCGTGGTGGGCCCGGCGACTGCTCGCGGCGGGCGCCGCGAGCGGATGACCGGGCCGGACCGAGCCTCTCAGGTCTTGGCTGATTTCTTCGCGGACTTGCGCGCGGCATCCAGCGCGGCGGCCTTCTGGGCGTGCTTCTCGGTGCGGGTCAGGTGCGGCTTGGCGGCTTTCTTGGCGGCCTTGGCGTCCTTGTCCTTCGACGCCTCCTTGGCCTCCTTGGGCTTGGGCTGCGCGCGGGTCGTGCGCACGGTCTTCGGCGCCTTGGGCCGGACCTGCTGCTCCTGGGCATGGCGCTCGTCGCGCTCTGCCTTCAGCTTGCGCCGTTCTTCCATCAGCTCCAGTTCCTCTTCGGACGGCGGGTCGTCGGCCCCGTGCGACTGGATGCGGCTCATCATCGCGGTGTGCAAGCGCACCCCGTTCCTGTGAAGCTGGTGCTGCATCGATGCGTGGCGAAGCGGCATGGCGAATTCCTCCGGCCAAGGGTGGGCGTTCAATGTAGGCCGTGGCGCCCGGCCGCGCCAGCCCCTGCCCCCAATTCAGTGGCGGATCAGCGCCGACGCGCGCTCGATCACCCGGAGCAGCTGGTCCAGCGAGACCGGCTTGGTCAGGTGCTCGTCGAAGCCGGCGCCGCGGGTGCGCTCGCGGTCGCTGCGCTGGCCGTAGCCGGTCATCGCCGCCACGTACAGCGGGTGGTGAACGGTCGAGCGCAGGCGGCGGATCACCTCGAAACCGTCCTGCTGCGGCATGTTCAGGTCCAGCAGCACCAGCGTCGGGTCGGTGGCGGTGGCCGAGCGCAGCGCCGGCTCGGCAGCGTAGGCCGCGTGCGCCTCGTGGCCGAGCTGCCCGAGCAGCATCACCATCGAGTCAGCCGAGTCGCGGTTGTCGTCGACCACCAGCGCCCGCAGGCGATTCGCCTGCACGGCGGGCCCGGCGGCGCCGACGACCGTGGCCGACACGGGCGCCTCGCAGGGCAGCACCAGCTCGAAGCGTGCGCCACGGCCGCGCCCCTCGCTGTGGGCGGTCAGGCTGCCGCCGTGCAGCTCGGCCATCGTGCGCGCCAGCGTCAGGCCGATGCCGAGGCTGCGCTCGGAGGGGTCGCGCGCCACGCCGGCCTCCTGCTCGAACAGGCCGAAGATGCGCTCCAGCGCGTCCGGCGCGATGCCCTGGCCGTTGTCGCACACGCGGGTGACGCAGCGGGTGCCGTCGACCACCACGCTGATCGTGATGCGGCCGCCATCGGGCGTGTAGCGCGCCGCGTTCGACAGCAGGTTGTGCAGCACCTGCGACAGCCGCGTCGGGTCGCCGTGCATGGGGATGGCCCGCGCCACCTCGATCTCGAGCCGATGGCGCTTGGCCACCATCAGCGGGCGCACCGCCTCGATGCTGGCCAGCAGCAGCTCGCGGTAGTCCAGGTGCTCGCGCTGCAGCGACATCTTGCCGGTCGCGATGCGCCCGACGTCGAGCAGGTCGTCGACCAGCCGGGTGAGCTGCCGCGCCTGGCGGTCGACCATGTCGCCCATCTTGCGCACGACCGGCGGCAGATCGGGCTGCATGCGCAGCACGCTGACGGCGTTGCAGATCGGCGCCAGCGGGTTGCGCAGCTCGTGCGCCAGCATCGCGATGAACTCGTTCATGCGCTGGGCGGCCTGCTCCAGCTCGATCAGCCGCCGCTGGTCCGACATGTCGCGCGTGACCTTCGCGAAGCCGCGGTGCACACCCGTGTGGTCGAACACCGGGGTGATCACCACGCCGGCCCAGAAGCGCGAGCCATCGTTGCGGATGCGCCAGCCCTCGTCCTGCAGCCGGCCCTCGGCGAGGGCGCGCCGCAACTCCTCACGCGGCCAGCCGGCCGCCACCTTGTCTTCCGGATAGAAGCGCTCGAAGTGCTTGCCGATGATCTCTTCCGGCCGGTAGCCCTTGATGCGCTGGGCGCCGGCGTTCCAGCTGATGACCCGGCCCTCGGTGTCGAGCATGAAGATCGCGTAATCGGTCACGCTGTCGACCAGGAGGCGGACGTTCTCCTCGGTCGAGGGCAGCGCGGGGTCGCGGGGAGGGCGGCCGCTGGCCGAGGGAGGCGGGGTCATGGCTGCCTGCGGGCAATCATCGTGCCGTGGGCGGCCGGATCCGCGCCCCAAGCCCCTGCGCTGGCGTGCGAGGGCGCCAACAGGGACAATGGCGGGTTCGCCTCGCGCGCCCATCCTCGAGCCTCGCCCAGGCCCCCACCGTGACCCGCCCCGACCTCGCCGCCCCGACCGTGAAGGCCCCGAAAGCCCAGAAAGCCCAGACAGCGCCAAAGGCCCTGACCGCCTATCGGCCGTACTGGGCCAAGCGCTTCGGCACCGCGCCCTTCCTGCCGATGAGCCGCGCCGAGATGGACGCGCTGGGCTGGGATGCCTGCGACATCATCATCGTCACAGGTGATGCCTACGTCGACCACCCGAGCTTCGGCATGGCGGTGATCGGCCGCACGCTGGAGGCACAGGGTTTTCGCGTCGGCATCATCGCGCAGCCCGATTGGCAATCGGCCGAGCCCTTCAAGGCGCTGGGCCCGCCCAAGCTGTTCTTCGGCGTGACCGCCGGCAACATGGATTCGATGATCAACCGGTACACCGCCGACCGGAAGATCCGCAGCGACGACGCCTACACCCCGGGCAACATCGGCGGCAAGCGGCCCGACCGCGCGAGCCTGGTCTACGCCCAGCGCTGCCGCGAGGCCTACAACGAGGTGCCCATCGTGCTCGGCGGCATCGAGGGTTCGCTGCGCCGCATCGCGCACTACGACTACTGGCAGGACAAGGTTCGCCGCTCGATCCTGGTCGATGCCAAGGCCGACCTGCTGCTGTACGGCAACGCCGAGCGCGCCATCGTCGAGATCGCGCACCGCCTGGCCGCGCGCGAGCCGGTGGGCCACATCACTGACGTGCGCGGCACCGCCTTCATCCGCCGCCACGATGACCCGACGGCCAAAGGCTGGTTCGAGCTCGACTCGAGCGAGGTCGACCTGCCTGGGCGCATCGACGAGCACATCAACCCCTACCAGACGACCAGCGAGCAGGCCGAGGCGCAAGGCACGAGTTGCACCAAGGAACAGGGCGACACGGCCGTGGCCGAGCCCGCGGTGAAGCCCATCACCTTCGTGCGCCCCCCCGCCGCGCCGGCATCGGGCCGCATCGCCCTGCCGCCGCGCGAGAAGACCGTGATCCGCCTGCCCAGCTACGAGCAGGTCAGGAGCGACCCGGTGCTCTACGCCCATGCCAACCGCGTGCTGCACCTGGAAACCAACCCCGGCAACGCCCGCGCGCTGGTGCAGCGCCACGGCGAGGGCAAGACCGCCCGCGAGGTCTGGATCAACCCGCCGCCGATCCCGCTGACCACGGCCGAGATGGACCACGTCTTCGACCTGCCCTACGCCCGCTCGCCGCACCCGGCCTATGCGGACGGCAAGGGCGGCCACGACGGCGCGACCAAGATCCCGGCCTGGGAGATGATCCGCTTCAGCGTGAACATCATGCGCGGCTGCTTCGGCGGCTGCACCTTCTGCTCGATCACCGAGCACGAGGGCCGCATCATCCAGAGCCGCTCGGAAGACTCGGTGATCCGCGAGGTCGAGGAGATGCGCGACAAGGTCAAGGGCTTTACCGGCGTGGTCAGCGACCTCGGCGGCCCCACGGCCAACATGTACCGCCTGGGCTGCAAGAGCCCGGAGATCGAGGCCGCCTGCCGCAAGCCGAGCTGCGTCTACCCCGGCATCTGCCCGAACCTGAACACCGACCATGCGCCGCTGGTGAAGATGTACCGCCGCGCGCGCAGCCTGAAGGGCGTGAAGAAGATCCTGATCGGCTCCGGCCTGCGCTACGACCTGGCCGTGCAGTCGCCCGAATACGTGAAGGAGCTGGTGCAGCACCACGTCGGCGGCTATCTCAAGATCGCGCCCGAGCACACCGAGGGCGGGCCGCTGTCCAAGATGATGAAGCCGGGCATCGGCGCCTACGACCGCTTCAAGGCGATGTTCGACAAGTTCAGCGCCGAGGCCGGGAAAGAGCAGTTCCTGATCCCGTACTTCATCGCCGCGCACCCGGGCACCAGCGACGAGGACATGATGAACCTCGCGCTCTGGCTCAAGCGCAACGGCTTCCGCGCCGACCAGGTGCAGACCTTCTACCCCAGCCCGATGGCCACCGCGACCGCGATGTACCACTCGGGCCTGAACCCGCTCAAGGGCATCCACCGCGACCCCAAGCGCGGCGGCGAGACGGTCGACATCGTGCGCGGCGAGCGCCGCCGCCGCCTGCACAAGGCCTTCCTGCGCTACCACGACCCGAACAACTGGCCGCTGCTGCGCGACGCGCTGAAGGACATGGGCCGCGCGGATCTCATCGGCAACGGCAAGCACCACCTGATCCCCACCTGGCAGCCGGCCACCGACGGCGGCTACCAGAGCGCGCGGCGCAGCAACTCGACGCCGGCGCCTTCCGCCCAGGCCGCTAGGGCGGCCCAGCCGGTCAAGCCCGCCAAGCCCGTCAAGGGCCGCATCCTGACCCAGCACACCGGCCTGCCGCCGCGCGACACCGGCAGCCGGCCGGCACGCAAGCCGCGCACGCGCTGACACCCACGAGGTAGGGGGGCATCCCCCTCAGGCTTGGGGGATGCACCCCCCACGGATGGGAGCCCCCGGGCTCACAGAGTTGGGGGATGCGCGCGCTTCGGCGGCAGACGACATTGGCAGCTCGGAATCGACGCTGCGCCTGCGACATCGGCACGGCCGACATCCGCTTGGCGCATTGCGCGAGGAGCCCACCATGCCAGTCGCAGTCTCGTTCCCCGGGGTCTACATCGAGGAGTTGCCCAGCGGCGTGCGCACCATCACCGGTGTGGCCACCTCGATCACCGCATTCGTCGGCCGCACCGCGATGGGCACCGACGCGCCGACGCTGATCAACGCCTTCGGCGACTTCGAGCGCCAGTTCGGCGGGCTCGACCCGACGTACCCGATGAGCTACTCGGTGCGCGACTTCTTCCAGAACGGCGGCGCCAAGGCGGTGATCGTGCGGCTGTACAAGAAGAAGAGCGGCGAGGGCGTCAACGACGCCGCGAAGATCGCCCTGACCAACCTCGACCTCGTCGCCGCGTCGCGCGGCAGCTGGGGCAACACGCTGCGGGTGCGCATCGACGACAAGGTCTCGGAGGACGTCGCCACGCGCTACGGCCTGGCCAAGGCGGACCTGTTCAACCTCACCGTGCGGCGCGGCTCCGACGGCGCGCTCGAGACCTTCGTCAACCTCACGGTGAAGGAAAGCCCGCGCCGCGTCGACCGGGTGCTGGCCAACGAATCGGCCCTGCTGCGCGTGGCCGACACGACCACGCTGCCCGGCACCACCGTGCCGCCCAAGCACGCCGACCCCGGGGCGGGCAAGACGATCTGGAACGACGACGCGGCGTCCACCCCCGTGGCCACCGCCGGCCAGGCCAGCGACAGCGAGCCGCTGGACGACGCCACCTACCAGGGCAGCGAGGCCGACAAGACCGGCATCTTCGCGCTGCAGCGGACCGACCTGTTCAACCTGATGTGCATCCCGCCGGACACCCGCGAGGGCGACACCACCCCGGCGGTCTACAGCATCGCGCTCGACTTCTGCGTCAAGCGCCGCGCGATGCTGATCGTCGACCCGCCCGCGGCCTGGGACTCGGCCAACGACATCGTCGGCAACAACAACGCCGCGCTGACCGCGCTCGGCCTGGCCGGCGAGCGGGCACGCAACGCCGCGCTGTTCTTCCCGCGCCTGCGGCAGGCCGACCCGAGGCGCGACGGCCAGCTCGACACCTTCGCGCCCTGCGGCGCGCTGGCCGGCCTGATGGCGCGCACCGACACCAACCGCGGCGTGTGGAAGGCGCCGGCCGGCGTGGACGCGGCCATCTCCGGCGCGCAGGGGCTGGCGGTGAGCCTGACCAACGACGAGAACGGCCAGCTCAACCCGCAGGGCGTGAACTGCCTGCGCGTGTTCCCCATCATCGGCACCGTCGCCTGGGGCGCACGCACGATGCGCGGCGCCGACCTGCTGGCCGACGAATACAAGTACGTGCCCGTGCGGCGCACCGCGCTGTACATCGAAGAGAGCCTGTACCGCGGGCTGCAGTGGGTGGTGTTCGAGCCCAACGACGAGCCCCTGTGGGCGCAGATCCGGCTGAACGCCGGCGCCTTCATGCACAACCTGTTCCGCCAGGGCGCCTTCCAGGGCAGCACGCCGCGCGACGCCTACTTCGTCAAGTGCGACAAGGAGACGACGACGCAGAACGACATCAACCTGGGCATCGTCAACGTGGTGGTCGGCTTCGCGCCGCTGAAGCCGGCCGAGTTCGTGATCATCAAGCTGCAGCAGATGGCCGGCCAGATCGACGTCTAAAAGGCCCCGACCCCAACGTTCGCACCCTCTCGATCAAGGAGCCGACCATGGCCCAGTTCACCGTCAACGCCCAGCGCTTCGACCCCTACAAGAACTTCAAGTTCAGGGTCAAGTGGGATGGCCGGTACGTGGCCGGCGTGTGCAAGGTCAGCGCGCTCAAGCGCACGACCGAAGTCGTCAAGCACCGCGACGGCGGCGACCCGAGCAGCAGCCGCAAATCGCCCGGCCGCACCGAATTCGAGGCGATCACGCTGGAGCGCGGCGTCACGCACGACAAGGAGTTCGAGCAGTGGGCCAACAAGGTCTGGAACTTCGGTGCCGGCCTGGGCGCCGAGAGCTCGCTGAAGGACTTCCGCAAGGACGTGATCATCGAGGTCTACAACGAGGGCGGCCAGCTCGCGATCGCCTACAAGGTGTTCCGCGCCTGGGTCTCCGAATTCCAGGCCCTGCCCGATCTCGATGCCAACGCCAACGCCATCGCGATCCAGCACCTGAAGCTGGAGAACGAAGGCTGGGTGCGGGATGTCGAGACGCCCGAGCCCGCGGAGCCGAGCTTCACCGAGCCGGCCTGACCCCGCCGCCCGGCGCGATGGACCCCCTCGATGAGCCCGCACGACGGCCACGGCGCGCTCGGCGCACAGGCACTGCTGCAGGCCTGGGAGCAGGCGCAGGCGCTGCACCCGCTGCAGCGCGCCGACGTGCTGCTCGGCCTGGCCTGGCCCGAGGTGGCGCCGGGCGCCTGGGGCACGCTGCCGCTCGGCACGCGTGACGCCCACCTGTTCACGCTGTTCGAAACCCTGTTCGGTGCCACGCTGGACCTGCGCGTCGATTGCCCGGCCTGCGGCGAGGCGCTGGAGCTCGCGCTGCGCACCACCGACCTGCGGCCCGAGCCGCCCGATGCCGGCGCTGGCGTGCCGCCGCTGCAGTGCGAAGGCTACGAGCTGGCCTACCGCCTGCCCGGCAGCGACGACCTGATCGCGCTAATTGACACCGGCGATGCCCGCGACCCCGACGCCGCGATGGCCCGCCTGCTCGACCGCTGCGTGCTGCAGGCCCGCCACGCCGGCCAGCCGGTGGCCGCCATCGAGTTGCCGCCGCCGGTGATCGAGCGCCTGCAGCAGGAGATGGCCGTGCACGACCCCGGCGCCGACCTGCGCGTCGCGCTGGCCTGCCCGGCCTGCGGCCATGGCTTCGACCGCCGCTTCGACATCGGCGCCACGCTGTGGGACGCGCTCGACGACTGGGCCGAGCGCACGCTGGCCGAGGTGCACACGCTGGCCAGCGCCTATGGCTGGAGCGAGCCGCAGGTGCTGGCGCTGGGCGCCGCGCGTCGGCAGCGCTACATCGCGATGGTGCAGGGATGAGCGCGAGCGTGAAAGGGTCATCTCGCCAATCCCCGGCCGGCCACCTGGCCCGGCTTGTCGAGCGCGTGGCGCCCGGCGAACCGATCCTGCGCCGCCGCCGGCCTGCGCTGTTCGAGGGCGCCACGGTGGCTGCCGTCGATGGGTCGATCGATGTTGCCGACGAGTCCATGGCGCTGCCGCGCGGCACGCCCGAGCGCGGCGGCGTGGCCGCACCGGCACCTCAGCGGGCTCCCGTCCTGCCGACACCTTCGGAGCCCGCCCTCGCCGCGGCCGCGCACCCCGCAGCGGACCATGCGCCGCCGCGCATCGACGCGACGATCCGCGCCACCGCATTGCCACCGCCCGCTCGCGCCCGGCCCGACCCGCCTGCCGCGGCCCCCGCGGGCGCGCCGCCGTCGCTCACGCGCGCGGCACCGTCGGCGAGCGTGGCCGCGCCGGCCGAGGCACCCCGTCGGTCGGGCAACCCGGCACCCGCGCCCATCAGCGAACCTGCCCGGCACGCCGACCGCACTGCCGCGTCACCACTGCCGGCAACGCTGCCGCGCCTGACCGCCACCCAGGCCGTGCCCGCGGTGCTGCCGCTGCGGCCCGCGCGGCCGGTGCCGCCACCGCATGCCCCAGGCCGCCGCAACCTGCCCGCGGCCCAGCGGCCCGCCGCTGCGGCACCGCCCCCCGCGCTGCCGCCGATCGAGGTGACGATCGGCCGCATCGAGGTGCGTGCCACCCACGCGGCGCCGCCCGCGCCGCGCCAACATGGCACGGCCCCGCGGCTCGGCCTCGACCAGTACCTGCGCGAACGCGGAGGCCATCGATGAGCGGTGCCCTTGCCATCGCCGGCGTCACCGCCGCCATGAAGGACCTGCTCAACGACGGGCTGCTGAACCACGACCTGTCGGCGCTGGGCAGCTTCTCGGTCACCGCGCAGGCGCCGGACCGCATCAACACCGGCAACAACGAGACCAACCTGCTCAACGTCTTCCTCTACCAGGTCACGCCGAACCTGGGCTGGCGCAACGCCGACCTGCCCTCGCGCGACGCCCGCGGCCAGCGCATCAGCAACCCGCCGCTGGCGCTGGACCTGCACTACCTGCTCACCGCCTACGGCACGCAGGACCTGAACGCCGAGATCCTGCTCGGCTACGCGATGCAGCTGCTGCACGAGACGCCGATGCTGACGCGCGAGCAGCTGCGCACCGTGCTCGGCCCGCCCTCGCCGGTGGACGGCAACACCGTGCCCGGCATCTTCGGCACGCTCTCGGCCGAGGACCTGGCCGACCAGCTCGAGCTGATCAAGATCGCGCCGAACTACCTCGGCGCCGACGAGTTGTCGAAGCTGTGGACGGCGATGCAGGCACGCTGGCGCCCGTCGATGGCCTACATCGTCTCGGTGGTGCTGATCCAGGCCAACGGGCCGGTGCGCGCGCCGCTGCCGGTGCTGCAGCGCGGCGCGAACGACCGCGGGCCCAGCGCGCAAGCCGCGCCGCCGCCGGTGCTGCAGGCGGTGCGCAACGCGCTGTCGCCGCTGTGGCCGGCGCTGCAACTCGGCGACGACGCACTGCTCGCCGGCAGCGGCCTGCAGCGCGAGGCCACGCTGAGCGCCGTGTTCGACTGCGGGCGGCTGGGCCTCACGCTCGAGCGCCCGCTCGCTGCCGGCGCATCGGCGAGCGAGCGACGGACCCACCTGCCCACGCCGGCCGAAGACAGCGCGGCGATGGCGGACTGGGGCATCGGCGTCTACGCAGTCTCGATCCGCGTCGTGCAGGCCGGCCAGCCCGCCTGGTCGACCAACGCCGTGCCGATCGCGCTGGCCCCGCGCATCACCGCCTCGCCGCTCGCCGCCG
>NZ_DATFAN010000204.1:0-37431 GCF_035254525.1 Ideonella sp.
GTGTTCACCACCGGCCGCGGCACGCCCTACGGCCTGGCCGCGGTTCCGGTGGTCAAGGTCGCCACGCGCAGCGAGCTCGCGCGGCGCTGGCACGACCTGATGGACCTGGACGCCGGCCGCATCGCCGAGGGCCGGGCCAGCGTCGAGGACATGGGCTGGGAACTGTTCCGCCTGTTGCTCGAGGTGGCCAGCGGCCAGCGCACCTGGGCCGAGCAACACCGGCTGCACAACGCGCTGGTGCTGTTCAACCCCGCGCCGGTGACCTGAGGCCGGGGCCTCGCCGGCCCTGGCATCGCTGAAATTCGCCCTCCCTTAAGGCCCCCTTCATGTTTCGACATGAAAAGGGCCTTTTGCACATTTAGCATGCATAACCCCAACCGCATGGCGACTTTTCAATGCGATGCCCTCCCTGCTTCTTCCAGGTGGTCGGCCCCAGCGGCCGCTTGGCCCGGCCCCTGATCCGTGCGGCCGCGGCCATCGCACTCGCCGGCTTCGCAAGCCTGGCCGCGGCCATTGCGCCGGGCGAGACCGCGCCGGACGTCCAGCTCGATGCCGCGCACGGCCCGGCGCACCTGTCGGCCCTGCGCGGCAAGCTGGTCTACCTCGACTTCTGGGCCTCGTGGTGCGGGCCCTGCAGGCAGTCCTTTCCCTGGATGAACGGGCTGCAGACGCGTTTCGGCGCCCAGGGCCTGCAGGTCGTGGCCGTCAACGTCGATGCCCGCGCCGAGGACGCGCGGCGCTTTCTCGCCGAGGTTCCCGCGCAGTTCACCGTGGCCTACGACCCGAAGGGGCAGGCGCCACGGCAGTACGCGATCAAGGGCATGCCGACCTCGGTCCTGATCGGGCCGGACGGAAAGGTCCTGCTCGTCCACAGCGGCTTCCGCGCCGAAGACCGCACCGACATCGAACAAGCCATCGCCCAGTCGCTGCCGCGGCGCTGAGCCCGGTCGCCCGCACGCACCTTCCACCATGAAACGAAACACTCTTCTGATGCTGGCCGCCGGCGCGCTGGCCGGCCTGGGTGGCTGCACCGTCTGGCAGCCGCCCCAACCCTGGGAAAAAGGCGAACTGGCGCGCCCGGTGATGCGCATGGACGCCGACCCGCTGGAAGCCCGCTTCACGGCCCACACCTACTTCAGCAAGGAAGCCGCGTCGGGCGGCGGCGGCGTGGGCGGAGGTGGCTGTGGCTGCAACTGAGCTCGACACCCGCGCCCTGCTCGGCGGCCTGGTGCTGGCCGCCTGTGCACTGCCCGGCGTGATGCCGGCCGACGCGCACGCCGAGGAGGCGCCGGAGCGGGCGGTGATCGCCTTCAAGCTGTCCGGCTACAGCGAGACGCAGCCGTCCACCGGGACGGACAGCGCCGAGAGCGAAGCCGCTGGCGGCCGCGCCCGGGCACTGGCCACCACCACCGGCGCCAGCGGCGGGGGGGTGGGCGGCTCGGAAAGTGGTGACGAGCGCATGCAGGTCACCTCGCCGTCGATGTACGCACTGGTTCCGATCGGCCGCCATTGGGCCGTGGAAGGTTCGTTGACGGTCGACGACGTCTCCGGCGCGTCGCCCACGTACTACACCGACATGGCCGGCGCGGGCACCATGCAGGACCGCCGCACCGCGTTCGACGCCAAGCTGACGCGCTACTTCGACCGGCAATCGGTCGCCTTCGGCGTCTCCCGCTCGCAGGAAACCGACTACCTGTCACAGGCGGTCTCGCTGGAGGGCCGGTTCGCCACCGATGACCAGAACACGACGTTCAACGTCGGCCTGGGGCTGAGCAACGACCACATCGACCCGAGCAATCACAAGGTCGACCCGCAGACCCGCCGCACGAGCGAGTTCCAGGTCGGCGTCACCCAGGCGATGAGCTCGCGCGACCTGGCACAGCTGAGCTACACCTCGAGCCGGGCCCGCGGCTACCTCAACGACCCCTACAAGCTCTACGACGAACGGCCGCGCGGGCGCAACGCCGACATCCTCCAGCTGCGCTGGAACCACTGGCTGGGCGACAGCGCGCTCAAGCTCGGCTACCGCTTCTACCAGGACAGCTACCGGGTGCAGGCCCACACCTTCGAGCTGGCCTGGGCGGTACCGGTCCAGCGAACGGTGGTGTTCACCCCCGAGCTTCGCTACCACACCCAGGGCGCGGCCTCGTTCTACTACGACCGCGACACCACCAGCCCGAACTACCCGGCGCCCGACGGCTCGCCCACCTACTACAGCAGCGACCAGCGCCTGGCCGCCTGGGGCGCCGTCACGCTGGGTGCCAAGCTGAGCTGGCAGTTCTCGCCGGGCTGGACCGCCGACGCCAAGCTGGACAGCTACCGGCAGAACACCGGCTGGCGCCTGGGTGGTGGCGGCTCGCCCGGCCTGCAGCCGCTGAGTGCGCTGTTCTGGCAGCTGGGCCTGAGCCACAGCTTCTGAGGCCCGCCATGCCCAAGCGCCCCGCGCCGGCCGAGCTGCAGCACGCGTTCCGGGCCATGGGCTCGCCCTGCCGCATCCGGCTGGCGGGGCGCTGCGCGCAGCGCCTGGGCGCGGGCCGGGCCGTGCAGGCGGCGCAGGCCGAGGTCCGGCGCATCGAGCAGGCGTGGTCGCGCTACCGGGCCGACAGCATCGTCTCGCGCATCAACGCGGCCGCCGGCACGGCCGAGCCGGTGCCGCTGGACGACGAGACGGCGGGCCTGCTCGGCTTTGCCGACCAGCTCTGGCGCGGCAGCGGCGGCCTGTTCGACATCACGTCCGGCGTGTTGCGGCGCGCGTGGGACTTCAAGGCCGGTGCCCTGCCCACCGAGCAGGCGGTGGCGGCGCTGCTGCCGCTGATCGGCTGGGGCCAGGTCGACTGGGCGCGGTATGGCGGCCGGGCGGTGCGGCTGCCGCGCGCCGGGATGGAGCTGGACTTCGGCGGCTTCGGCAAGGAGTACGCCGCCGACCGCGCAGCCACGCTGCTGACGGACGCCGGCTGCGACAGCGGCTACGTCAACCTCGGCGGCGATCTTCGCCTGCTCGGCCCGATGCCCGATGGCCAGCCCTGGCACCTGGGCATCGTCCATCCGCGCGTGCCCGGCGCCATGGCCGGCGCGGTGGACCTGGCGCAAGGCGGCCTGGCCACCAGTGGCGACTACGAGCGCTACATCGACCACGACGGACGGCGCTATTGCCACATCCTCGATCCGCGCACCGGCTGGCCGGTGGCGCACTGGCAGTCGGTGAGCGTGATCGCCCCCGCCTGCCTGGCCGCGGGGGCCCTGAGCACCGTGGCGATGCTGCTGGGCCCCGAGGCCCCCGACTTCCTGGCGCGCCAGGGCGTGGCCGCCGTGCTGATCGACGCGCGAGGCACGCTGCAGCGGGTCAGCGGATCGCCGCCGAGGCTCAGAGCCAGTACTGCAGCAGCTGCCCCAGCCACTCGGCCAGGCGCTGCTTCACGGGCCGGTGCTCCCAGGCCTCGAGCGTGACCGGGTCGGAGGCCGCCAGGTCGCGCGCGAAGGCCGCCTGCATCTGGGCGCCGAACCCGGTGCCGAGCACGACGGCATTCAGCTCCTGGTTGTGCACGAAGCTGCGCCAGTCGAGGTTGGTCGAGCCGACAGTGGACCAGACGCCGTCGACCACCGCCGTCTTCGCATGCAGCAGCACCGCGCGCCGCTCGTGCAGCTTCACGCCGGCGCGCAGCAGCGCGCCGTAGTGCGCGCGGCCGGCGCCGAGCACCAGCGGCACGTCGCTGTGGCGCGGCAGGATCAGCTTCACGTCGACGCCGCGCCCGGCCGCACGCGCCAGCGCGTCCAGCAGCTGCGGGTCGGGCACGAAGTAGGCCGTCGTGATCAGGATCTCCTTCTCGGCATGGTCGATCGACGACATCAGCGTCTGGTAGATCGCGCTCGTGGCATCGCGCGGCGAGCTCGGGATCGCGCGCACCACCTGGCGTCCCTGGGCCGCGCGGCGCCGCGGCACGAAGTCCTCGGCCGGCAGCGGCGGGCCCTTCTGCTGGGTCCAGGTGTCGAGGAAGATCTGCTGGAACTCGGCGACCACCGGGCCCTCGATGCGCAGGTCGGTGTCGCGCCAGGGCAGGGCCTTGGCATCGGCGGCCCCGCGGCGGCCGCTCTTGCGCTGGCGCTCCTTGAACGAACCACCGGAGTAGACGCCGCTGATGTTGATGCCGCCCATCAGCGCGATCTCGCCGTCGACCAGCAACTGCTTGCGGTGGTCGCGCTCGTTGACGTCCCAGCCGGCCTTGGCCTCGACCGGGTTGATCGGGTTGTATTCGAGCAGCGTGATGCCGGCGTCCTTCAGTCGCTGGAAGAACCCGGGCGGTGTGTCGAGCGTGCCGACGCTGTCGAACAGCAGGTGCACCCGCACACCCTGGCGGCGCTTGGCGATCAGCGCGTCGGCGAAGCGCTGGCCGATCTCGTCGTCCTGCAGGATGTAGGTCTCCATCTCGATGTGCCGGCGCGCGCCGGCGATGGCCTCGAGCATCGCGCGGTAGGTGGCGGTGCCGTTCTCGAGCAACGTGACCTGGTTGTCGGCGACCAGCGGCCGGCCGGTCAGCGCGGTCTCGATCGCGAGGTGGCGGTCGAAGATGCTGCTGGGCTCGCCACCGGGCTTCAGCCGCTCGATGATGCGCTGCCCGCGCGCCGGTGTGGCCGGCCCGCGCGCGGTCTCGACCGGCACGGGGCGTGCGGGCCGCAGCGCGAGATCGGGCACCACGCGCGGCAAAGGCGTGCAGCCGGCCAGCGCGGCGAACAGCAGCGCGGTGACGGGGCGGGTTCGGGTGGGCATGCGAGGCTCCCGCCCGCGGCACGGGCAAGCCGCGCGCCCGGGAATCAGCGGACCCAGCGGGACAGCACGCGCACGAGTTCGTCCGGCTGCATCGGCTTGCCGACGAAATCGTTCATGCCGGCGGCGCGTGCCTGGATGCGCTCGTTGTCGAGCGCCGCAGCGCTGAAGGCCACCACCGGCAGCGCGGCGGTCGCGGGGTGGGCGCGCAGCGCGCGCACCGCGGCCAGGCCGTCGAGCACCGGCATGTGCAGGTCCATCAGCACCACGTCGTAGGCCCCGGGCTGCGTCTGGCAGGCCTGCACCGCCTCGGCGCCGTCGTGCGCGGGGCTGACGGTCGCACCCAGCCGGGCCAGCATCTCGGCGGCGATCAGCATGTTGACCGGGTTGTCCTCGGCCACCAGCAGGCGCAGACCGCGCAGCGGGGCCTCGTCGCCGTCGAGCACGGTGGGCGGGAAGTCGGCGTCGTCCGAATCCACCGGCAACGGCAGCTCGGCCCAGAAGGTGGCGCCGTCGCCGGGTGTGCTGCTCGCGCCGACCTCCCCGCCCATCAGCTGGGCCAGCTCGCGGGCGATCGACAGGCCGAGCCCGGTGCCGCCGAAGCGCCGCGTGGTCGAGTGATCGGCCTGGGCAAAGGGCTGGAACAGCCCGGCCAGCACCCCGGGCGCGATGCCGATGCCGGTGTCCGCGACCTCGAAGCGCAGCCGCCCGGGCGCGGCGGCCGACACGCGCAGGCAGACCTCGCCCTGGCGCGTGAACTTGATCGCATTGGCGAGGAAGTTCGACAGGATCTGGCGCAGCCGCAGCGGATCGCCCCGCACGCGGCGCGGCACGCCCGGCGCGATGGTCTGGCGCATCACCAGGCCCCTGGCCTCGGCCAGCACGGCGTGGGCGCCGTGCACCTTGTCGATCAGGTCGTGCAGGTCGAAGCCGATGTGCTCGACCTGCAGCTTGCCGGCCTCCATCTTCGACAGGTCGAGCACATTCGAGACGATGCCGTTCAGGCTCTCGGCGGCGTCGATCAGGTAGCGCAGGTAGTTCTGCCGCCGCGTGTCCGGCTGGCCCGGTGCGGCCATCAGCCGGGCGAGGCCCAGCACGCCGTTCAGCGGCGTGCGGATCTCGTGGCTCACGTGGGCCAGGAAGGCGCTCTTGGCGTCGCTCGCCGCCTCGGCCAGGGCCTTGGCCTCGGACAGCGCGCGCTCGGTGCGTCGCCGCTCGGTGATGTCCTCCATCACCCAGATCGCGCCGGCTTCGTCGGGCTGGCGCGGGTCGACCAGGCGCGAGCGCAGCAGCGCGAGGAAGCGGCTGCCGTCCGGCCGCGTGAACTCGTGCTCGGCCTCGACCGGCCGGCCGTCGGCCACGAGCTGGCGCAGCCGCTCGACGAAGCGCAGGTAGCCCGCCTCGCCACCGAAATAGTCGGCCACGGGGCGTCCGGCCATGCTGCCGGCCGGCACGCCCAGCAGCTGCTCCATCCGCGGGTTGACCCGCTCGACCACGCGCTTGCGCACCAGCGCGACGCCGACCGGCGCGTGGTTCAGGATCGCATCGGCCTGCAGCCGCGCCCGCTCGTCTTCGGTGATGTCGCGGGTGATGAGCACCGCCACCGGCTCGCCGCTCCATTCGAAGCGCGCTGCCGAGATGACGACCTCGCGCGGGCTGCCATCGGGCCGGCAAGCGGTGGTGCGCCAGCCGCGCACCGCGGCGCCGTTCTCGGGCAGGCCCTCGCGCAGGCGCTGCGCGTCGTCCGGGTCGCGCCACAGGCCGAGTGCGACCCCCGACTTGCCCAGCACCTGTTCCTCGCGCTCGTAGCCGGCCATCGCGAGGAAGCCCGGGTTGGCCAGCAGGATCCGCCCGGTCTGCAGGTTGGCCACCGTGATCGCATCGGGCGACAGGCGCACCAGGTTGTCGAGCAGGGCCCGCGAGCGGGCATGCTCGCGCGCGGCCAGCACCTCGCCGGTCACGTTCTGGCTGATGCCCCACCAGCCGAGGTGCCTGCCGTTCTCGTCGAGCACCGGCTCGCCGGTGCCGCGCACGCAGACGATCTGGCCGTCGGGGCACTCGAAGGTGATCACCCGGGCGCGGTAGGCGCGGCGGGCGCGCAGGTCGTCGACCAGGGCTTCCCACTCGGCGTCGTGCACCATGCGCGGGCCGCCGGGCTGGTCGATGCGCATGAACTCGGCCACGCTGCGCCCGGTGTGGCGCTCGAAACTGGGCGAGACGTAGGTGATGCGGCCGCGGCGGTCGGCTTCCCAGGTCCAGTCGCTGCCCAGGCGCAGCAGCTCGGACAGCCGGTGCTCCTTCAGCCAGGCCTCGTTCAGGCTGTGGCCGAACTGCCGGCCGAGGATCAGCGCGACCAGCAGCGAGCCGACGGTCATCAGCGCCTGCGAAAACAGCCGCGCCACCGCGCCGCCGGCCAGGGTGGCGTCGGCCCCGTGGACGCGGCCGCTGACCTCGCCTGCGTAAATGCCGCCGAGGATCGCCAGCTGCAGCAGCGCCATCAGCCAGACCATGCGCGGCGGCGCCAGCACGCCGGCCAGCACGATCAGCACGCCGGCTGCCGACAGCAGCACCGACAGCAGGCCGAGGCCGGTGAACCACGCGTGCACGCCGAAGCAGGCCTGCACGGTCAGCAGCAGCAGGCCGGCGGCGTAGCGTGGCCCGAGGCTGCGCGCCAGCAGCGCGCCGGCGCCTGCGCCGGCCAGCAGCATCGCGCCGAGCGCCAGGCGGCCATTCGCGTAGGGGCTCGGTGAGCCGAGCGCCGCCTGTAGCGGCACCGAGGCCCACAGCAGCAGCGCCAGTACGGCGGCCACCCGCAGCAGCGCGCGGACGGCGACGCGGTCGCGCTCGAGCTGGGCGAGGCGCGCGCCGTGGGTGAACGGAAGGCCTGAGAACGGCGTGTCGGCCGCAGCGGTCGGCAAGAAGTGACTCCCGGTGATCAGCGCAGCATAGGGTACCGGCTCGGCCGGCGACATCCGGGCATGTCCGATCGGGGCCCGCCTCGGGCGGTGCGGCTGCCTACAATCGATCGCCCCCCCGCGCTGCCACCGAGACCCGTCGCCACACCATGTGCCAACTGCTGGGCATGAACGCCAACACGCCGACCGACGTGATGTTCAGCTTCACCGGCCTGGCCACGCGTGCCGACGAGCACAAGGACGGCTTCGGCATCGGCTTCTTCGAAGACAAGGGCGTGCGCGTCTTCATCGACCACGCCAGCGCGCGCGAATCGGCGATCGCCCACCTGGTCAAGACCTACCCGATCCACAGCGGCAACGTCATCGCCCACATCCGCAAGGCGACGCAGGGCCGCGTCGCGCTGGAGAACACGCACCCCTTCGTGCGCGAGCTCTGGGGCCGCTACTGGGTCTTCGCCCACAACGGCGACCTCAAGGGCTTCCAGCCGCGGCTGCACGCCGCCTTCCGGCCGGTCGGCGACACCGACAGCGAACGCGCCTTCTGCTGGCTGATGCAGGAGCTGGCCAAGGCGCATGCCGGCGTGCCCCAGATCGCCGAGCTGACCTGCACGCTGCGCGAGCTGATGCCCGAGCTGCACCGCCACGGCACCTTCAACATGCTGCTGTCCAACGGCCAGGCGCTGTGGGCGCACGCATCGACGCACCTGCACTGGCTGGTGCGCCAGCACCCGTTCCGCGCCGCCAGCCTGAAGGACGAGGACGTGCGCGTCGACTTCGCCAGCGCGACGACGCCGGCCGACCGCGTGGCGGTGATCGCCACCGAGCCGCTGACGGCCGACGAGACCTGGACGGCCTTCCAGTCCGGCGAGCTGCGGGTGTTCGTCGACGGCGCGCCGCTGGCCGCCTGAGGCGGCGCACCGCGGCGCCGTTGGCATTGGGCAGCCGATGCGACACTCCCCCACCGCCGCCTTGCCCCGTGCCACCAGCATGCCCGCCACCCTGCCCCAGCCCGACTTCGCACGCTTCTACCGCCACGCCGAGCTCGGCCGGCTGCTCGCCGCGTATGCCGAGGCGCGGCCCGGGCTGATCGAGATCCGCTCGCTCGGCACGAGCCACGAGGGGCGCGAGATCTGGCTCGCGGTGCTCACCAACCGCGCCACCGGCGCCGACACCGACAAGCCCGGCTTCTGGGTCGACGGCAACATCCACGCGGCCGAGCTGACCGCGAGCACCGCCTGCCTGTACTGGCTGCACCAGCTGGCCGGCGCCCACGGCAGCGACACCAAGGTCACCGAGCTGCTCGACACGCGCGTGGTCTACCTCTGCCCCCGGCTGAACCCCGACGGCGCCGAGCTGGCGCTGGCCGACACGCCGCGCCACATCCGCTCGTCGACGCGGCCTTACCCCTTCGACGAAGAGCCGGTCGACGGCCTGACCGTGCAGGACATCGACGGCGATGGCCGCATCCTGCAGATGCGCATCCCCGACCCGCACGGTGGCTGGAAGCCGCACCCGGACGAGCCGCGCCTGCTGATCCCGCGCGAGCCCGGCGAGTTCGGCGGCCGCTACTACCGCGTGATGCCCGAGGGCCTGCTCGAACAAGGCTTCGACGGCACGGCGATCCGCGTCAACCGCGATCGCGAGGGGCTGGACCTGAACCGCAACTTCCCCGCCTACTGGCGCCAGGAATTCGAGCAGCTCGGCGCCGGCCCCTACCCGACCAGCGAGCCCGAGGTGCGCGCCATGGTCGACTTCATCGTCCACCACCCGAACATCGGCGCGGCGGTGAGCTTCCACACCCACTCGGGCGTGATCCTGCGGCCGATGGGCACGCAAAGCGACGACGACATGACGCCCGAGGACCTGTGGATCTACAAGCGCCTGTCCGACATCGGTGCCAAGCTGACCGGCTACCCGGCGATCAGCATCTTCCACGACTTCAAGTACCACCCGAAGGAGATCATCACCGGCACCCAGGACTGGGTCTACGAGCACCTCGGGGCGCTGTTCTGGACGGTCGAGATCTGGGCGCCGAACAAGGAAGCCGGCATCACCGAGTACGACTGGATCCACTGGTACCGCGACCACCCGCCCGAGGACGACCTGAAGCTGTTGAAGTGGAGCGACGAGCACTGCGACGGCCAGGCGCACAACGACTGGCGGCCCTTCTCCCACCCGCAGCTCGGCGCGGTCGAGATCGGTGGCTGGGACCGCATGAACCACTGGCGCAACCCACCGCCGAAATACCGCGAGCGCGAGGTCGCGCGGTTCCCGGCCTGGCTGACGCAGCTCGGCCTGACGCTGCCCAAGCTCGAGCTGCTGTCGGCCACGGCCGAGGCGCTCGGCCCGGACACCTGGCGCGTGAAGTGCGTGGTCGGCAATGCCGGCTACCTGCCCAGCTACGTGACCAAGCGCGCGCTGGAGCGCAAGGTTGCGCGGGCCTGCGTGTTCGAGATCGGGCTGCCCGAGGGCGCCGCGCTGGCCGGCGGCAAGCGCCGCATCGAGGGCCCGCAGCTCGAAGGCCATGCGCCGAAGAATTCGCTGCAGGCCTTCCTGCCCGAGCGCGAAGTGACCGCCGACCGGGCGCAGGCCGAATGGATCGTGCGCGCGCCGGCCGGCACGGTGCTGACGCTGAGGGCGCACGCCGGCCGCGCCGGGGCGGTGGCGACGTCGCTGACCCTGGAGGCTCGCTCTCGCCAATCTTGAGAGGCGGCGCGCAACACTCCGTCACGCTGGCGGCGAGCGCCGCTGTCCGGCATCTGCCAAACTCCCCTGCCGCCGTCGTGGCGGTGCGGATGCTGGCAGTAGATGGACCTGACGATCAACGGCCGCCAGGCCACGGTGGACGATGCGGCGGTCGCGCCCGACATGCCCCTGCTGTGGGTGCTGCGCGATGTGCTGAACCTCACCGGCACCAAGTTCGGCTGCGGCATCGCGGCCTGCGGCGCCTGCACCGTGCAGGTCGACGGCCAGGCGGTGCGCTCGTGCGTCATGCCGGTGGCGGCCGTCGCCGGCAAGCAGATCAGGACGATCGAGGGCCTGGGCGCCGCCGACGCGCCGCATGCGCTGCAGCAGGCGTGGGCGGCGCACAACGTGCCGCAGTGCGGCTACTGCCAGAGCGGCATGCTGATGGCCGCCGCCGCGCTGCTGCAGAAGACCCCGAACCCGAGCGACGCCGACATCGACGCGGCGATCACCAACCTGTGCCGCTGCGGCACCTACCCGCGCGTGCGCGCGGCGATCCATGCGGCCGCGCAGGCGCTGGGCGGGGGCAAGAAGGCATGAAGCGCCGGGTGGTGGTGTTGTCGGGCGTCGGCGCGGCCGGCGCGCTGGTGCTGGGCTGGGCCGGGCTGCCGCCTCGTGGCCGGCTCGGCACGGCCGATCTGCTGCCCGTCGAAGGCGGCGAGGTCGCGCTCAATGGCTGGATCAAGGTCGCGCCGGACGGCAGCGTCTCGTTCGCCACCCCCTTCGTCGAGATGGGCCAGGGCGTGCACACCGCGCTCGCGCTGCTGGTGGCCGAGGAGATGGACGTCGCGCCGTCGCGCGTGCGGCCGGTGCAGGCCCCGCACGACACGATCTACGGCAACGTCGCGATGTTCGTCGGCAGCCTGCCGCTGCACCCGACGAGCCTCGAGCCCGGCCACGAGACCACCGGCGCGCGCCTGGGCCAGTGGATGGTGCGCAAGATCGCGCGCGAGCTCGGCATCGCGGTGACCGGCGGCTCGTCGACGGTCGCCGACGCCTGGGAGCCGCTGCGCCTGGCCGCGGCCACCGCGCGCGCGCAGCTGCTGGGCGCAGCCTCGCTGCGCTGGAAGCTGCCGGTGGACGAGCTCCAGGTCGACGATGGTGTGGTGACGCACGTGGCGGGCCACGACCGCGGCCACTACGGCGAGTTGGCCGCCGCCGCCGCGGCGACGCGACCGAGCCAGGTGCGCTTCAAGCCGCGTGCGCAGTGGAAGTGGATCGGCAAGCCGAACCAGCCGCGCAGTGACGCGGCGGCCAAGAGCAACGGCAGCGCGCGTTTCGGCCTCGACACCCGCCTGCCCGGCATGGTCTACGCGGTCGTGCGCCACGCGCCGGCCTTGGGCGGCGCGCCCGGCCGCATCGACGCGGCGGCGGCGATGAAGCTGCCCGGCGTCGAGCGCGTCGTGCGCCTGGGCCCGATGGCCGGCTCGACCGATGCGGTGGCCGTGGTCGGCCGCAGCACCTGGCATGCACGCCAGGGTGCCAACGCGCTGGAGATCGACTGGCGTCGGCGCCCCGGCCCGCGACTCGAATCGGCTGCGATCCTCAACGATCTCGAAGCCAGTGCGCGCGCCGCGGCCGCGGAGGACGAGGGTTTCGGCTTCTACCGCCGCGGCGACGGTGCGGCGGGCCTCGCGAAGGCGACCCAGCGCATCGAGGCGGTCTACCGCGCCCCGTACCTGGCGCACGCGACGATGGAGCCGATGAACTGCACCGCGCGCGTGAATGTCGGCGGCCAGGCCGACGGCACGGTCGAGGTCTGGGCACCGACCCAGGTGCCCGACCAGGCGCGCGAGGTGGCCGCGCGCGTGGCCGGCGTCGAGCCCGAGCAGGTCACGGTGCACGTCACGCTGCTGGGCGGCGGTTTCGGCCGCCGGCTGGAGGCCGACTATGTCGCGCAGGCGGTGCGCGTGGCGCTCGAGACCGGCGGCCGGCCGGTGCAGCTGGTCTGGACGCGCGAAGAAGACTTCACGCACGATTTCTACCGCCCCGCCGGTGCGGCGCTGCTGCGCGGCGGGCTCGACGAACGGGGCCGGCTGACGGCCTTGACGATCCACAGCGCCGGCGATGCGATCACGCCGCGCTGGATGGAGCGCACGCTGCCGAGGCTCACCGGCCCGATCGACATGCCGGACAAGACCACCGCCGAGGGCCTGTTCGACCTGGCCTACGACGTGCCGCACCAGCGCATGGCGCACGTCGCGACGCGCAGCGGCGTGCCGATCGGCTTCTGGCGCTCGGTCGGTCACTCGCACAACGCCTTCTTCAGCGAGGGCTTCGTCGACGAGCTGGCGCACGCCGCCAGGGCCGATCCGGTGGCCTTTCGGCTCGGCCTGCTCGGTGCGATGCCGCGCCACGCCGCGGTGTTGAAACTCGCTGCCGACCGGGCCGGCTGGGGCCAGGCGCTGCCGGCCGGCCAGGCGCGCGGCGTCGCGCTGCACGAGAGCTTCGGCAGCATCGTCGCGATGGTGCTCGAGGTCTCGCTCGACACGGCCGGCGGCAAGAAGCGCCCGCGCGTGCACCGGGTGGTCTGCGCGGTCGATTGCGGCACGGCGGTCAACCCGGACGGCATTGCGCAGCAGGTCGAGAGCAGCGTGGTCTTCGGCCTCAGCGCCGCGCTCGACGGCCGCGTCGACATCGTCGACGGCCAGGTGCAGCAGAAGAATTTCCCCGACTACCCGCTGGTGGGCATGCGGGATGCTCCAGTGGTCGAGACCCACCTGGTGGCCAGCGCGCAGGCACCCAGCGGCATGGGCGAGCCGGCCCTGCCGCCGCTGGCGCCGGCGCTCGCCAACGCCTTGTTTGCACTGACCGGCCAGCGCCTGCGCAGCCTGCCGCTGGTGCTGGCCTGACAACCCCCCGGAAGGAGGCCCGTGATGTACACGCTCTATGGTTCACGCGGCAGCGGCTCGTCGATCGCCGAGGCGGCGCTCGAGCGCTGCGGCCTGGCCTATCGCCAGGTGCGCGCATCCACCTGGGAGGCCGATTCGGCGATCGAGGAACTGCGCCGCATCAACCCGCTCGGCCAGATCCCGACGCTGGTGCTGCCCGACGGCAGCGTGATGAGCGAGAGCGCCGCGATCTTGATCCACCTCGGCCTCGAGCACCCGGCCAGCGGCCTGCTGCCGGCCGATGCGAGCGCCCGCGCGCAGACCCTGCGAGGGCTGGTGTTCATTGCGGCGAATTGCTACAGCGCGATCAGCCAGAGCGACTACCCCGAGCGCTACACGACCGAGACCGACGAGGCGTCGCACGAGGCCGTGCGCCAGGGCGCGCGCCGCCTGCTGCATCGCCATTGGGAGATCTTTGCCGACACCTTTGCCGGGCGGCCCTTCCTCGGCGGCGAGTCGCCCGGCGCGCTCGACATCATGGCGGCGATCGTCTCCAAGTGGTCGGGCACCCGCAAGCACCTGGCCGACCACCGCCCCGCGTTCCTGGCGCTGCTGCAGCGCATCGAGGCGCATCCTTCGTTGCAGCCCGTGTTCGCCCGCCATTTCGACGCGGCCTGACCGACCCGGCCGGCCGCTTCAAGCGGCGTGCGCGGATCCGGCTTCGCCGGTCCGCTGCGCGAGCCCCCTCGGGGGCAGCCCCCCCGGGAGGGGGGCGTGGGGGTCAGCTGATCACGCGCACCATTTCGAGAACCTTGTTCGAGTAGCCCCACTCGTTGTCGTACCAGGCCACGACCTTGACGAAGGTCTTGTCCAGCGCGATGCCGGCTTCGGCGTCGAAGACCGAGGTCATCGGCTCGCCGCGGAAGTCGGTCGAGACGACCTTGTCCTCGGTGTAGCCGAGCACGCCCTTCATCGCGCCTTGCGAGGCGGCCTTCATGGCGTTGCAGATGTCCTCGTAGCTGGCTTCCTTGAGCAGTTCGACCGTCAGGTCGATCACCGACACGTCGGAGGTCGGCACGCGGAACGACATGCCCGTGAGCTTCTTGTTCAGCTCGGGGATCACCACGCCGACGGCCTTGGCGGCACCGGTCGACGACGGGATGATGTTCTCGAGGATGCCGCGGCCGCCGCGCCAATCCTTGTTCGACGGGCCGTCGACGGTCTTCTGCGTGGCGGTGGTGGCGTGCACCGTGGTCATCAGGCCGCGCTTGATGCCGAAGGCGTCGTTCAGCACCTTGGCCACCGGGGCCAGGCAGTTGGTGGTGCAGGACGCGTTCGAGATGATGGCCTGGCCGGCGTAGCTCTTGTCGTTGACGCCGTAGACGAACATCGGCGTGTCGTCCTTCGACGGCGCCGACATCACGACCTTCTTCGCGCCGGCGGCGATGTGCTTCTGCGCGGTTTCCTTGGTCAGGAACAGGCCGGTCGACTCGACGACGATGTCGGCACCGACCTCGCCCCACTTCAGCTCGGCCGGGTCCTTCACCGCGGTCAGGCGGATCTTCTTGCCGTTGACGATCAGCGTGTTGCCGTCGACAGCGACCTCACCCTTGAAGCGGCCGTGCACGCTGTCGTACTTCAGCATGTAGGCCAGGTAGTCGGGCTCCAGCAGGTCGTTGATGCCGACGACCTCGATGTCGTTGGCGAAGTTCTGCACCGCGGCGCGGAACACCATGCGGCCGATGCGGCCGAAACCGTTGATACCGATCTTGATGGTCATCGAAGTCTCCTGACGAGTGGATAGCGAGTTGAGAAAGTGACGAAGGGAGATTCCAAACAGCGAGGGGCAGACTTCTCAGCCTGCCCCTCGTCGAATTACTTGCCGAGCACCTTGCGCACCGTCAGCGCCACGTTCTCGGCCGTGAAGCCGAAGTGCTTGAACAGCACGCCGGCCGGGGCGGATTCGCCGAAGCGGTCGATGCCGACGACCGCCGCGCAGCCGTATTTCCACCAGTAGTCGGTCACGCCCATTTCGACCGCGATGCGCGGCAGCTTGGGCGGGAGCACCTCGGTCTTGTAGGCCACGTCCTGGCGGTCGAAGACGGTGGTCGAGGGCATCGAGACCACCCGCACCGCGATCTTGGCCTGGGCCAGCAGCTGCTGCGCATGCAGCGCGAGCTGCACCTCGGAGCCGGTGGCGATGATCACGGCCTGGGCCGCCTTCTTCAGGCCGACCTCGCTCGGCTCGGCCAGCACGTAGGCGCCGCGGGTGATCACGTCGGCGTCCTGCTTGGGCGCGTAGGGCAGGTTCTGGCGCGACAGCAGCAGCGCGCTCGGGCGGTGCTTGTTGGCCAGCGCCATCGTCCAGGCCACGGCGGTCTCGGTGGTGTCGGCCGGGCGCCAGACGTCCAGGCCCGGGATCAGGCGCAGGCTCGCGGCGTGCTCGATCGACTGGTGGGTCGGGCCGTCTTCGCCCAGGCCGATCGAATCGTGCGTGAAGACGTGGATCACGCGGCGCTTCATCAGCGCGGCCATGCGGATCGCGTTGCGGCTGTAGTCGCTGAAGGTCAGGAAGGTGCCGCCGTAGGGGATGTAGCCGCCGTGCAGCGCGACGCCGTTCATCACCGCGGCCATGCCGAATTCGCGCACGCCGTAGTTGATGTGGCGGCCGATCTGGCCGGCTTCGGTCTTGACCACCGCGCCTTGCGCGTCGAAGCGCAGCGCCGGCGTCGACTTGGTGTTGGTCAGGTTCGAGCCGGTCAGGTCGGCCGAGCCGCCGAGCAACTCGGGCAGCGCGGCGGTGAAGTGCTCGAGCGCGATCTGGCTGGCCTTGCGGCTGGCCACCGTCTCGGCCTTGTCGTGCGCGCTGCCGACCGCCTCGACGGCGACCTCGGCGAAGTTCTTCGGCAGCTCGCCGGCCATGCGGCGGGTGAACTCGGCGGCCAGCTGGGGGTGGGCGGCGGCGTAGGTGGCGAAGCGCGCGTCCCAGTCGGCTTGGGCCGCGGTGCCGGCCGCGTGGGCGTCCCAGGCGGCACGGATGTCCTCGGGGATCTTGAACGGCTCGTGCTTCCAGTCCAGCGCCTCGCGGGTCAGTTTGATTTCCTCGCTGCCCAGCGGCTCGCCGTGGGCCTTGGCGGTGCCGGCCCGGTTGGGCGAGCCCTTGCCGATGGCCGTCTTGCACAGGATGAAGCTGGGCTTGTCGGTGCAGCGGCGGGCGGCGGCGATGGCAGCGTCGATCGCATCGACGTCGTGGCCGTCGACCGGGCCGATCACGTTCCAGCCGTAGGCCTTGAAGCGCGCCGCGGTGTCGTCGATGAACCAGGGCGTCACCGGGCCGTCGATCGATATGCCGTTGTCGTCGTACAGCGCGACCAGCTTGTTGAGCTTCCAGGCGCCGGCCAGCGCGCAGGCCTCGTGGCTGATGCCTTCCATCAGGCAGCCGTCGCCGAGGAAGACGTAGGTGCGGTGGTCGACGACCGTGTGGCCGTCGCGGTTGAACTCGGCGGCCAGCAGCTTCTCGGCCAGCGCCAGGCCGACCGCGTTGCTGATGCCCTGGCCCAGCGGGCCGGTGGTGGTCTCGACGCCGGGGGTCACGTCGACCTCGGGGTGGCCCGGGGTCATGCTGTGCATCTGGCGGAAGGCCTGCAGCTCCTTCGACGGCAGCGCGTAGCCGGTCAGGTGCAGCACCGAATACAGCAGCATCGACGCGTGGCCGTTGGACAGCACGAAGCGGTCGCGGTCGGCCCAGTGCGGATTGCCGGGGTTGTGCTTCAGGTGGCGGGTCCACAGCGCCTGGGCCATCTCGGCCATGCCCATCGGGGCGCCAGGGTGGCCGGAGTTGGCCAGCTGCACGGCGTCCATCGCCAGGGCGCGGATGGCATCGGCCATCTGCAGGGGTTCCGCGGCTTGAGCGGGTCGGGAAAGCGTGATGTCAGCGGCCATGGGCAGTCCAGGGCCCCGGGGCGGGGCCGTCGTCGGGGAGCGTGGGGGGAACCACCGATTTTATGCGGCCCGCCTGACACGCCGCCCGCCCGCCCAAGAAAGGCGCTCCGAAGGAGCCGCCGCCCCCAAGTGGCGCGCGCGGAGCCGGCTTGGCCGGTCCGCTGCGCAAGCCCCCTCGGGGGGCAGCCCCCGGAAGGGGGCGTGGGGGTCAATAGATCGTGATCGACCGCGGCATCGGCTGCCCGTTGTTGCCCTCGTTGTTCTCGGCCAGGCCACCGTCCTTGTCGACCAGGAAGCCCAGGTAGTAGGTGCCCGGGGCCACGTCGGCGGGGATCGTCAGCGAGCGGGTGTAGGTGCCGATCGCGCCGGCCGACGCCCAGGCGCCGGTGTTGCTGCCGAGCAGGCGGTCGCCGGTGCTGATGATGTTGTTGGTGGACAGGTAGAAGCCGATGTTGAAGGTGGCCGACGAGGTGCCGAGGTTGCCGAAGGTGTAGCCGATGTTCACCGTCGAGCCGCGCGCGGCCGAGGTGGGCGAGCTGACCAGGCCGCTCGTGCCGGTGCCGGTGCGCCGGAAGGGGGAAGCCGCTACGTCACGCTCGGTCGTGCCGTCGGGGTACAGCGCGCGCACGCCGCCACGGTCGTCGGGCAGGGGGTCGACCTCCTTGCTGTTGCCCAGCGGGCCGCCGTTGGCGTAGTACGAGTTCATCGTCGCCTGCACGCCGTCGGAGTGGCCCAGGCCCAGCGCGTGGCCCAGCTCGTGCAGCGCGACCAGCTCGAAGTTGTAGGGCGAGCCGAGGTTGGCGTAGTTGAGCTTGCCGGTGTTCCAGCTCAGGTTGCTGTTGAAGGCGATGTCCGCCTCGTCGCGCCCGTACTGGTAGCCGAACAGCCAGTAGCAGTGGTAGCGGCTGAAGGTCACCGCCAGCGCCGAGCCGACTTCGGAGCCGTGCAGGTAGATCTCGTTGGTGCCGTTGTCCTTGGCGTGGGTGCCGTCGGTGTCGCGGCCGACGTAGAAGTTGAAGCCGGCGCCCTTGACATTGTTCCAGTGCCACATCGCGTTCTGCAGGTCGCTGTCCCAGGTGGAGCCGGCCGGGAACGACGTGGTGCTGATGTACATGTTGGTCCAGCCGTCGTTCCACTTGATCTTGTTGCCTTCGCATTCCAGCCAGGTGGCGGCTTGCGCGGCCGAAGCGGACAGGGCCAGCAGCGCGGCGGCGGCGGCGCATTTGTGCAGGGTGGTGTTCATGAAATCCTCGTGCATCTTTCGGGGTGTTCGGGGGGGCGGCTCAGCGGGCATCGCTGGCCGGCGGCGTGGTGCGCGGCATCGGCAGGCTGACGCCCTCGCCTTCGGGCATCGCCACCGGCTGGCTGGCCTGGCGGGTCGACGGGGCGGCGGCGTCGCTGCCCATCGCGGCTTCGGCCAGGCTGTCCTGCGGCAGCACGCTGCGCAGGCTCTTGCCGGGGTGGCCGGCGGCGCGCTGGCGCATCTCGGCGACGAAGCGCTCGGCCGACATCGCGCGCTGCGGCGCAGCCTGCACCTCGACCAGCGTGGTCGGCGAGCCGTCCTCGGTCTGGCCGGCATTGACCTCCGGCTTGGGGCTGTGCGCCTGCTGCAGCCCGGGGGCGCCGAGCAGCACCACCTCGTCCATCTGCGCGCCGGCGCGGCGCAGCACGTGGCCATCGGCCAGGCCGACCACGTCGTTGCCCTCGGCGTCCTGCACCTTGGTCTGGCCGGAGGAGGCGTCGGTGACCAGGCGGAACATGCCCTGGCCCCAGCCGACCAACGGCACCAGGTCGCGCCCGTTGCCCTGCACGAACAGCAGCACCCGCTCATCGGGCTTGAAGTTCGGCGCGCCTTCCACATGCAGGCCGCGCCCTTCGACCAGGCCGCCCTTGACGCGCAGCGTCAGCGTCGGCGCGTTGAGCTTGCCGCTGAGCAGCTCGAGCTGGTCGAGCGTGACGAAGGTGTTCACGTCGTGCGGCCTGGCGGCCGCGGCCTGCACCGAGCGCACGGTGCCGATGACGATGCCGTCGGCCTCGTCCACCAGCGCTTGCAGGTTCTTGTAGGGCAGCACGGTGGCGTGCCCGGGGGATGACAGGGCCGCCATCAGCGCGGCGCTCATCGTCGTCAAAGCCAGTTTCAGTCGCATGGGTTTCTCCCTGAATGGTCCGGTTGCAGGTGGTGCGAATCACCACGGGCCGCAGTGTGGGCAGCACCGGCTTCGAGCGCCCTCCCGCTGCTGCGGGGGAAACGGCCTGCATTCGAGGGGCCCGGGCTAGGGGGTCATGGGGCCGGGATAATCCGCGCCCATGCACGGCCTGCACCTCACCGCCGACCTCACGGGCTGCGACCCCGCGCTGCCCGTGATGACCGAGCCGGGCGTGCTGCGCGCAGCCTGCCTCGACGCCGTCGAGGCGGTGGGCTTGCGCGCGGTCGGCGAGCTGTTCCACCGCTTCGCGCCGCGGCCGGGCACGGCGCATGCTCCCGGGGTGACCGGGGTGGTGTTGCTGGCCGAATCGCACGCGGCCGTGCACACCTGGCCCGAGCTGGGCGCGGTGACGCTGGATGTCTACGTCTGCAACCTCGGCGCCGACCATTCGGCCCAGGCCGAAGCGTTGCTGGCGCGGCTGCTGGCGCTGTTCGCCGCCGCCGAGGTGCAGGTCCATCGCCTGCAACGCGGCCAGCCCGCCGCCGTGCCCCTGCGCTGACCACACGCCGTTACACGGAGTTGCCCTGGCCCTCTGCTAAGGTGCCGGGCACTCGCCATTGACGATCCATGCAAGGAGCCATTCCGATGTTGGGCCAACCACCTTCCTGGCCGCTGCGGCGCGCCCGCCGTGCCGTTGCCTGGCTGGCTGCGGCCGGCCTGGCCGGCGCCGCGCAGGCGGCCGAGGTCACGCTCGATTTCGACTTCGCGCAGGCGCACGATTACCTCGGCTTCGGCACCCAGGTCTGGCTCCAGGGTGATCGCGGTGGTGGTGGCGGTGGTGGTGGCGGGGCGAAGCGCGGCGGCGGGGGCGGCGGCAACGACGAGGCCGGCTGGCAGCTGCTGAAGGAGCTGAATGCGCGCTTCGTGCGGGTCTCACTGATTCCCAAGATCACCTTCGACCAGCTTCGCCCGGGCATGAGCGTCGAGCAGCTGACCGAGGTGCTGCAGCGCAACGACAACCCGGCGCAGCGCGAGCGCCTCGCGGCCTTCAACCGGCGCTTGCGCGAGATGAACATCCAGCCGGTGCTGATCTTCTGGCGCATGCCCGAGCCCTGGGCCGAGAAGCGCGCGCAGCGTGCCGGCTCGAAGCAGCAGGCGCACTTCGCCAAGCGCGAGCACCTGGGCGACTATGCGAACCTGGTCACCGCGCAGATGGCGTGGCTGCAGCGCCAGGGCGTGCAGGCCGCGGCGGTCGAGCTGACCAACGAGCCGCAAGGCGCCTGGGACACGAAGTTCGAGCGCGAGGACTACGCCGCGCTGGTGCAGAAGACGCGCGCCGCGATGGACGCGAACGGCCTGCAGGCCTGGCCCATCGCGGGGCCCGGCACCGGCATCTCGAACTTCGACCACTACATCGGTGGCGTCGTCAATGCCAATGCCGCCAAGGCGATGGGTTATGCCAGCGCCCACGTCTACCTGACGCCCGAGGTGCTGGCCGAGCGCGCCAGCCCCGGCATGGCGAGCTTTCTCGGCCGCGGCAAGTTCGGCCCGATCCTGATCACCGAGTTCGGCGTCAAGAAACACAACGAGGACGACCCGCAGGTGCAAAGCGATCTCGAGGTCACCTCGCCCGCCTATGCGCTGCAGGCCGCGTCCACCGCCGCAATGCTGCTCGGCCAGGGTGCGGGGGGCCTGATCTACTGGCAGCTGCAGGACTTCTCCTGGAACAAGAAGCCGCACGGCCTGCTGAGCGAAGACGGCGAGCGCCGGCCGGTCGCCTTTGCGATGAAGGCCCTGTTCGGCGGCGTGCCAGCCGGCGCGAAGGCGGTCGGCGCGCGCAGCCCGCGCGCCGACCTGCCGGCGGTTGCGCTGCAGGCCGGCGGCAAGAGTTACGTGATGCTGGTCAACCGCAGCGCCCAGCCGCAGACGGTGACCGCGCGGCTGCAAGGCGGTGCCAAGGATTGCGGCGCGGTCGTTCGCGTCGATGCCTACAGCACCGGCGGTGCCGATGCGCGCACGGCGGTGCGCAACGCGAGCGCCCAGGCCTGCACGCTGAAGGCCGAGCTGCAGCCGGGCACGGTGGCGACGGTGGTGCTGCAGTGAGCCACCACGCCGCGCCGCGTGCGATCGTGCTGGCTGCCGGCCGCGGCGAACGCATGCGGCCGTTGACCGACACGCGCCCCAAGCCCCTGCTGATCGTGCAGGGCCGGCCGCTGATCGAGTGGCACCTCGAGGCGCTGGCCCGCGGCGGCGTGCGCGAGGTCGTCGTCAACACCGACTGGCTCGAAGAGCAGTTCCCGGCCGAACTGGGCGACGGCTCCCGCTTCGGCCTGGCCATCCATTACTCGATGGAGGGCCGCGACCACGGCGGCGCGCTGGAAACCGCGGGCGGCATCGCCAAGGCCCTGCCCTGGCTCGCCCCCCGCGGCGGCAACACGCCGTTCTGGGTCGTCTCGGGCGACGTGTTCCTGCCGGGCTTCGAGTTCGCCGCGGCCGACGTGGCCGCGTTCACCGCGCGGCCCGAGCTGCTGGCCCAGCTCTGGATGGTGCCCAACGCGCCGCACCACCCGCGCGGCGATTACGGCATCGGCCCCGACGGGCTCGCGCTGATGCACGCGCCGCAGCGCTATACCTGGGCCAGCGTCGGCCTGTTCCGCGCCGCGATGTTCGCCGACATCAAGCCCGGCACGCGCATGCCGCTGCGCCCGCGGCTGGACGCTGCGATCGCCGCCCACCGGCTCGCGGCCCGGCTGTGGGAAGGCGCCTGGACGGACGTCGGCACGCCCGAGCGCCTGGCTGCCTTGAACAACAACTGAGGTTACCGCCATGCCCGTGCTCGGCTTCAGCCACTACAACCTGCGTGCGCCGCGGCCGCTGCTCGACACGCTGCGCGACTTCTACGTCGACATCGTCGGCCTCGAGGCGGGTGACCGCCCGCCATTTCGCAGCTTCGGCTACTGGCTCTACGCCGGCGGCCAAGCGGTGCTGCACCTGAGCGAGGCCGGCCCCGACGAGCGGCGCGAGCCGGGCAGCACGCACACCTTCGACCACGCGGCCTTCCGCTGCAGCGACCGCGCCGCCACCGAACGCCGGCTCGCGGCACGCGGCATCGCCTTCGAGCGCGCCGAGGTGCCGGCCACCCATCAGGTCCAGCTGTTCTTCACCGACCCGGCGGGAAACGGCGTCGAGCTGAACTTCGACGAGCCGGGCGCGTGAGCGCGGGCTTGATGCGGGCGGCCACTGTGGCTGCGGTGGTCACTGAGCCAGGATCCACTTGGCGAGGGCCTTGGCCTCGGGCTCGCTCACCAGCGGGCGTTCGGCCTGGTCCGGCATCGTGGCTTTGTTCCAGTGCGGGCCGCCGGTAGCGGCGCTGCCGCGGCGGATCGTCGCGACCATCGAGGCTTCGGCGTCCTGCCGCCCCTTCCAGAACCGCGCGATCTTCTGGAAGGACGGGGCGGCCCCGTCCTCCTTGATCGCATGGCAACCCATGCACTGCTTGTCCTGCGCGAGCTTCTCGCTTGCCATCGCGGCACCGTGGAAAGCCGCCACGGCCGCGGCGGCGGCGAGAACCAGTGATGTCTTCATTCGCGACCTCCATTCGCCACAAGGTGTATTCGCAGCGTATGGGTGTTGGGCCAAGCTGCGTTGCGGGAAATCAAGCCCGCAAACGGCAGGGCCTGGGCGGGTCATCAAGTCGATGAGCTGGCAGGGGTGTGGCGAGCAGAGCGGTGGCGGCGCCCCGCGTGGTGGGCAGGAGAACGGGGGCACCACCACCGCCCTGCAGGCAACGTAGGTGGCGTGCCACGGCGAGGCACTCCACTCCCCTCAGCCCATCTGCCGGTACACGTCCGGCTTCAGGATCTCCATCATCCGCGCCGGGTCGGTCGAGATCTCGTAGAGGTCTTGCGCCGCGCTCACTTCGCCAGCGGCGCCGTGATCGCCTCGATGCGGGCCAGGGTCTCCGGCGTCAGCTTGTCGGCCACCGCCAGTGCGCCGAGGTTGCTCTTGAGCTGATCGAGGTGCGAGGCGCCGGTGATCACGCTGGACACGCGGGGGTTCTTCGTGATCCAGGCGATCGCGAGCTGGGCGGTCGTGCCGCCGAGTTCGGTGGCGATCGGCGCGAGCTCGGCGACGGCGGCGTTCTTCGCCGCGTCGGTCAGCCCGTCGCGCAGGAAGGCCAGGCTGTCCATCGCGCCGCGCGAGCCGGGCGGGATGCCGCCGACGTACTTGCCCGACAGCAGCCCCGAGGCCAGCGGGCTCCAGGTGGTCAGGCCCAGGCCGATGTCGTCGTACAGCCGTGCGTATTCCTTCTCGACCCGCTCGCGGTGGAACAGGTGGTACTGCGGCTGCTCGACGACCGGCCGGTGCAGGTGGTGGCGGTCGGCGATCTCCCAGGCGGCGCGGATGTCGGCAGCGCTCCATTCGCTGGTGCCCCAGTACAGCACCTTGCCCTGGGTGATCATGTCGCTCATCGCGCGCACCGTCTCCTCGACCGGGGTATGCGGATCGGGCCGGTGGCAGTAGACGAGGTCGATGTGCTCGAGGCCGAAGCGCTTCAGCGAGCCATCGATCGCCTGCATCAGGTACTTGCGGTTCAGCGTGTCGCGCCGGTTGATGCCGTCGCCGCTGCGGTCCAGGCCCCAGAAGAACTTGGTCGACACGACGTAGTTCAGCCGCGGCCACGCCAGGCGCTTCAGCGCTTCGCCCATCACCTCCTCGCTGCGGCCGCCGGCATAGGCCTCGGCGTTGTCGAAGAAGTTGATGCCGGCGTCGTAGGCCGCGGCCATCATCTCGACGGCAGCGTTGACGTCGACCTGGTTGTGATAGGTGATCCACGAGCCGAGCGAGAGCTCGCTGACTTTCAGGCCGGCACGGCCGAGGCGGCGATAACGCATGAGGTGCAATCTCCAGCGAGATCCTGCAAAAGCGCCCAGCTTAAGCGCTGCGGGCGCGCGAAGCGCCGCCCGAATCAAGTGGCGTGCGCGGATCCGGCTTTGCCGGTCCGCTGCGCGAGCCCCCATGGGGGGCAGCCCCCGGAAGGGGGCGTGGGGGCATCATTCACACTGCGTCCGCCCAGGGGGCAGAGAGCTGCATCGCCCCGTTGATGATCCCGACCATCGAATAGGTCTGCGGGAAGTTGCCCCACAGCTCGCCGGTCTTCGGATCGAGGTCTTCCGACAGCAGGCCGACGTGGTTGCGCCGCGCCAGCAGCGATTCGAAGGCCGCGCGCGCCTCGGCGCGGCGGCCGGTGCGCGCCAGTGCGTCGACGCGCCAGAAGGCGCAGACATTGAACGCGGTCTCGGGCTTGCCGAAATCGTCGCGGCCCTCGTAGCGGCGCATGAACGGGCCGTCGCACAGCGTGCGCTCCAGCGCATCGACGGTGCTCATGAAGCGCGGGTCGCTTGCCGGCAGGAAGCCGACCTCGGCCATCAGCAGCACGCTGGCGTCCAGGTCCTGCCCGCCGAAGCTCTCGACGAAGGCCTGGCGCTGCTCGTTCCACGCCTCGCCCAGGATGCGCGCGCGGATCAGGTCGGCCCGCTCGCGCCACAGCGACGCGCGCGTCGGCTGCTGCAGCACCTGCGCGATCTTGGCCAGCCGGTCGCAGGCGGCCCAGCACATCAGTGACGACGAGGTGTGCACGCGGGCGCGGGTGCGCAGCTCCCACATGCCGGCGTCGGGCTGGTCGTGCAGCGCGAAGGCGCGCTCGCCCACCAGTTCGAGCTGCGCGAAGTCGCTCGCGTCGGCGCGGCGGAACAGGCGGTGGTCGTGAAACGCTTGTGACGAACCGAGCACGATGTTGCCGTAGACATCGTGCTGGAAGTGCTCGAAGGCCTGGTTGCCCACCCGCACCGGGCCCATGCCGCGGTAGCCCGGCAGCTGCGCCTCGATGCGCTCGGTCAGCTGCCGCTCGAGGTCGATGCCGTACAGCGGCTGCACGTGGCCGTCGGCGCCGCGCACGACATCCTGCAGCCAGCGCAGGTAGTCTTCCATCGTGCCGACCTCGGACAGGCTGTTCAGGGCCCGCACGACGAAGAAGGCGTCGCGCAGCCAGCAGAAGCGGTAGTCCCAGTTGCGGCCGCTGTCCGGCGCCTCGGGCAGGCTGGTGGTCATCGCGGCGACGATCGCGCCGGTCTCCTCGAACTGGCACAGCTTCAGCGTGATCGCCGCGCGGATCACCGCCTCCTGCCATTCGAGCGGCACCGCGAGCCGGCGCGTCCACTGCTGCCAGTGCAGCGTGGTCTGTTCCTCGAAATCGCGCGCGGTCTGGTCGATGCCGCCTTCGAAGGTCTCGTCCGGCCCGAGGATCAGGCTGAACGGCGCATGCAGCGAGAACCAGCGCTCGGCCTCGATGTAGGTCGGCGGTGCGCTGGTGTTCAGCCGCAGCGTCATGCCGGGCAGCACGTAGCGCAGGTGGTTGCTGCCGCGCGTGAGCTCGGGCGCGCGCGTGCCCCACTCGCCGCGCGGCCGCACGGCGATGCGCACGCGCGGGTGGCCCTGCAGCGGCCGCACGCGCCGCACGATCTGCGCCGGCCGGAACATGCGGCCGTGGTGCCAGAAGCGCGGGCAGAAATCGGTCAGCTCGATCGCCTGGCCCGCGTCGTCGTACAGCCGCGTGCGCACGACCGCGGTGCCGGGCACATAGGCCTGCTCGCATCGCACCGTGTTCTCGAGCTGCACCGACAGGCGCCCGTCGGCGGGGTCGCTCGCCGACCCGAGCAAGGCATGGAACACCGGGTCGCCGTCGAAGCGCGGCATGCAGCACCAGACGATGTCGCCGCTTTGCTCGATCAGCGAACTGATCGCGCAATTCCCGGTCAACGCGAGATCGAGCGACGGTGAACGCAAATGGACATGCATAGATACCAATCCGAACTGTTAGTCTGCGCGGAGCCGCCTAGCCTCGCCGATTTGGCCTGTACGGGCGGGCACGCTGTTTGCCCGTTGCGGCGTTGACCATGAAAACCCTTCGTCTCCAACTCCGTTTCCTGGTTCCGCTGGTTCTGACCCTGGTGTTGGCCGCGCTGGTGGCGCTGCCTTTGATGGACAGGCTGACGCTACGCTGGTTTGCGCGCGATCTCAACAACCGCGACGTACTCGTGGCGAACACGCTGGCCGATGCGATCACCGAAGCGCAGACCGACGGCAAGACCTGGCGGGTGCAGACGCTGTTCGAGCGCGCGGTGCAGGACGAGCGCCTCGTGGCGATCGCCTTGTGCAGCGCCGACGACGAGATGCTGCGCCGCACCGACGGCTTCCCGCGCACGCTGGGCTGCGCGCGGGCGCGCGAGATCTCCAACCGCAACGACCCGCGGCTGCCGCTCGAATCGGGCGCGGTGCACGTGGGCTACCAGCCGCTGGACGCCGAGAACGCGAGTTCCGACCGGCTCGTGTTGCTGCACGACCTGAGTTTCCTCGACCGGCGCAGCCTGGACACGCGCCGATACCTCATCGGGTTCATCGTGCTGCTGGGCCTGGCGATGGCGCTGATCACGGTCGTCGTCGCGCAGCTCAGCTGGCGCGGCTGGGTCTCGGGCATGCGCGGCATCCTGCGCGGCGAGGGCCTGCTGTTGCCGCTGCTCACGTCGCCGCCCGAGCTGCAGCCCTTCGCGAGCGAGGTGCGTGCCCGGCTGCGTGACCTGGAGGACGAATACCGCCGCGGCCTCGACCTGGTGGCGGTGTGGAGCCCCGAGCGGCTGCGCTCGCTGCTGCAGACGCAGCTGCGCGGCGACCAGGTCATCGTCGTCTCGAATCGCGAGCCTTACCTGCACGAGCGGCTCAACGATGGCCAGGTCATCGTGCGACGCCCGGCCAGCGGGCTGGTCACCGCCGTCGAGCCGGTGATGCGGGCCTGCTCGGGCACCTGGATCGCGCACGGCAGCGGCAGCGCCGACCGCGAGTTCGTCGACGCGAAGGACCGGCTTGCCGTGCCGCCGGGCGCGCACGACTACACGCTGCGCCGCATCTGGCTCACGCCCGAGGAGGAAGAGGGCTACTACAACGGCTTCGCCAACGAGGGCCTGTGGCCGCTGTGCCACGTGGCGCACGTGCGGCCGGTGTTCCGCGAATCGGACTGGCAGCTGTACCGCGAGGTCAACGAGCGTTTCGCCGACGCGGTGGCCGCCGAGGCGCGCAGCGAGGACCCGGTGGTGCTGGTGCAGGATTACCACTTCGCGCTGCTGCCGGCGATGATCCGCGAGCGGCTGCCGCGCGCGACCATCCTGACCTTCTGGCACATCCCCTGGCCGAACCCCGAGTCCTTCGGCATCTGCCCCTGGCGGCGCGAGATTCTGCAGGGCATGCTGGGCAGCACGATCCTGGGCTTTCACACCCGCTTTCATTGCAAGAATTTCATCGAGACGGTCGACCGCTACCTCGAGGCGCGCATCGAGCACGAGCACTCGACGATCTCCTACCGGGACAAGGAGACCCTGGTCGAGAGCTACCCGATCTCGATCGCCTGGCCCGACGACACGAGCACCTGGCCGTCCGTCGACGAGTGCCGGCGCCGGGTGTTCGAGCGCCTGGGCCTGGCGCCGGGCACCTGCCTTGCGCTCGGCGTCGACCGTTTCGACTACACCAAGGGCATCCTCGAGCGGCTGCACGCGGTCGAGCGGCTGCTCGAGAAGCGGCCGGAGTGGATCGGCCGCTTCGTCTTCGTGCAGGTCGCGGCGCCCACGCGCGGCGCGCTGGAGGAGTACCGCGCCTTCCAGCAACGCATCCACGGCGTGACCGACCGCATCAACCAGCGCTATGGCCGGCCGGGCTACCAGCCGGTGCGGCTGCTGGCCGAGCACCACGAGCACGAGGCGATCAACGAGCTGTTCCGCGCCGCCAACATCTGCGTCGTCACCAGCCTGCACGACGGCATGAACCTGGTCAGCAAGGAGTTCGTCGCCGCGCGCGACGACGAGCAGGGCGTGCTGGTGCTGAGCCGCTTTGCCGGCGCGGCGCGGGAACTCTCCGAGGCCCTGATCGTCAACCCGTATCACGTCGAGGAAACGGCCGATGCGCTGCACCGCGCGGCGTCGATGCCGCCGGCCGAGCAGCGCGAACGCATGGCGAGCCTGCGCATGACGGTGCGCGAGAACAATGTGTTCCGCTGGGCCGGCCGCATGCTGGCCGATGCCGGCCGCTTCCGGCTGCGTGAGCGCATCGCGGCGCGCGTGCAACGCCACACGAACGAACAGGATGAAACGACTCTTCACGCCTGAGGGCGAGGCGGCCCTGCAGGAGACGATGCAGCGGCATCCGCTGCTGGCCTTCGATTTCGACGGCACGCTGGCGCCCATCGTCGCGCGGCCCGGCGACGCGCGCGTGCCGGCGCCGGTGGCGCACCGGCTGCAGCGCCTGGCCGGGCGGCTGCCGGTCGCGGTGGTCTCCGGCCGCAGCGTGCAGGACGTGCGCCGCCGGCTGCTGTTCACGCCCTGGCGCATCGTCGGCAACCATGGCGCGGAAGACGACGGCTCCTCCACGGCCGACGATCAGGCGGCGGTGCTCGCGCCGGCGCGCGCCGGCCTCGTCGCGCAGGCTGGGCCCTTGCGCGCTGCCGGCGTGATGGTCGAGGACAAGGGCCTGTCGATCGCGCTGCACTACCGCCTGGCCAGCGACGCGGCGGGAGCGCAGCATGCGATCTCCGAGGTGGTCGCGCGGCTGCCGCCCAGCCTGGCGGTCTTCGGCGGCAAGATGGTGGTCAACATCGTGGCCGCGCGCTCGCGCGACAAGGCCGATGCGGTGGCCGCGCTGGTGGCCGCCAGCGGCACGCAGACGGCCGTCTTCGTCGGTGACGATGTCAACGACGAGCCGGTGTTCGTGCGTGCCGAGCCCGATTGGCTGACGGTGCGCGTCGGTCACGACGACCCGCGTTCGAGCGCGCGGTGGTTCCTCGACGGCCCGGCCGATCTGCCGCGCCTGCTCGACCGCATGCTCGAATCCCTGTCCGAGCCGGGCGGGTCGCCTGACGAGATATGAGGGCCCCGCGCGCATTGCGCGGCGCCCGTCACGAAAGCGCGTGCTGCATGCCAGCGGGCCCTCGGCACCGCGCCGGGGCGATGCTAAGGTCACGCGGCCCATGCCCGCCCCGCTTCGCCGTCACGTTCGCGCCTGCCGCCGCCTCGCCGTCACCTTGGGCGTGCTCGGCGGCGTCGGCGCCTCGGCAGCGGCCCAGGCCGGCGAGTGCGTGAACCTGCGTGGCGGCGACCTGGTGCTCAACGCCTCCGACGCCTGCCGGGCGCAGATCCGGCGTGACCCGGCGCTGCGCCGCCGGGTCGTGCAGACCATCGACAGCCAGGTCGTGGTGGCCAGCGCCGACACGGTCCCCGGCGCCTCGCCCGGCCCCGGCCGTGACGCCAGCGAGCGCCCCGCACAGCCCAGCCGCGGCCTGGGTCATCCGCTGGCCCGCATGTCGATGCTGAATTCGCAGAGCCGCTACCTCTGGTCGCTCGGCAACCCCGCGCCGGCCTACTACGGCCAGACCCGGCCCTGAGCCGCCGGGCCGGCGCGGCACGCGCTACCAGCTGCCGGTGTTCGGCATCGAGATCCAGGGCTCGGCCGGCTCGAGCGCCGGCCCGGCCTGCAGCAGCTCGATCGAGATCTGGTCGGGCGAGCGCACGAAGGCCATGCGCCCGTCGCGCGGCGGCCGGCTGATCGTCACGCCCTGCTCCATCAGGCGCCGGCAGGCGGCGTAGATGTCGGGCACCGCATACGCCAGGTGGCCGAAGTTGCGCCCGCCGGTGTAGACCTCGGGATCCCAGTTGTAGGTCAGCTCGACCTGGGCGCCGTGGTCACCCGGCGCGGCCAGGAACACCAGCGTGTAGCGACCGGCCGGCACCTCCTTGCGCGAGACGATTTCCAGCCCGAGCGCGTCGACATAGAAGCGCAGCGAGGCATCGAGGTCCGTCACGCGGGCCATGGTGTGCAGGTATTTCATGCGCACCGAGTCTCGCACTATTCGAGTGCATAGACCCGCCCGTCCGCGCTGCCCACGTAGATCGTGTGGCCCACGACCAGCGGCGAGGAGAAGAACGAGCCGAGCGCGGACTGGCGGGCGGCGCCGATCGCCATCGCGTCGTGCCAGCCGCTGACGTACAGCATCGGTGCGTTGAAGCGGCGGTCGCTGGTCAACGCCCAGCCGGGGTTGGCGCGCGAGGCTTCGGTCTGGAAGTCCCACAGCAGCTCGCCGGTGGAGCGGTCCCGGGCCTGCAGGCTGCCGTTGAGCACGCCTTGCAGCAGCACGCTCCCGGCCAGGCTCGGCGAGGCGAACATGTAGGCGCTGGCCTGCTGCTGCCACACCGGCTTGCCGGTGGCCGCATCGACGGCGTGCACGAGGCTGGAATCGGAGGTCGCGAAGTAGACGCGGCCGTCGTGCACCGCCGGCGAGCTGATGACCCAGCTCGCGCCGGTGGGGAAGCGCCACAACTCCCGGCCGGTGCGGGCTTCGAAGGCATACAGGTTCGCGTCGCGGCAGCCGGTGTAGACGATGCCCTCGGCCACGGCGGGCGAGGACTGGAAGCCCTGCTGGTTGGCCATCAGCGGGTCCAGGCCGGTCTGGGCGCGCCAGAGCTCGCGGCCGCTGGCCACATCCAGCGCGTACAGCCGTCCGTCCCAGCTGCCGACGAAGACGCGGCCGTCAGCCACCGCGGGCGAGGCGTGCACCACATCGCCGGTCTCGAACGCCCAGCGCCGGGTGCCAGTCGCGGCATCGACCGCATAGACGTGGCCGTCTCCGCTGCCGAAGATCACCAGGCCGTCGGCGACGACCGGGCTCGAGAGGTAGACGTCGAACGGGTCGGCGAAGGTCTGCGTGCGCGGCTGCATGCCGTGCAGCCCCTTGGCCTCGAAACGGCGTTCGCCTTCGGTGGCGAACTTCCACTGCAGCGCGCCGGTGGCGGCATCGAGCGCATGCAGCCGGCCGTCGTAGCTCGTCACGAAGACGCGTCCGCCCGCCACTGCCGGGCTGGAGGCGACCGGCCCGCCGGTGCGGTGCATCCAGCGCTGGCGCCCGCTGGCGGCGTCGATCGCGTAGATGTTGCCGTCGTCGCTGCCGACGTAGACGACGCCATCGGCCCAGGTGGGCGACGAGACGACGCGGTCGCCGGTCGGGAAGGTCCAGCGCACGCCGGGCAAGCGCCGTGGGGCTTCGCCGGGCTGCACGCCGCTGTGCGCGGCGTCGCCGCGGAAGGTCGACTGGGCCGCGGCCGGTGGCCAGGCGACCATCAGGCCGGCGGCCAGCACGGCCGCGAGGAGCACCGTCAGCACGGTGGCGGCGCGCGCGGCATGGGCGGGGTTGGCGGGGCGCTTCACGAGCCGCTCCGGCTCTCGCGCTGCAGCCGCAGCGGGGCCTCGAACGGGCCTTGCACGAAGGTCCCGTCGAACGATCCGGCGGCGCCATCCCAGCGCCCCTCGAGCCGGATGCCGGCGGCGTTGGCTTCGAGCGTCACGTAGCGTTCAGCGGCGTCCACGCGGTCGATCGCGAGCTGCGTGCGGCGCTTGCCGACGATCAGCAGCTCGCCGGCGGGCGCCCCGGATGCATCGGCGCGCGGCGCGGCCAGGGTCAGCGCGACCTCGCGCGGCGCGCCGCCGAGCGTGTAGCCGCCGCGCCAGGTGCCGGCCAGCGCGGGCGGCAGCGGCGTGTGCGGTGGTGGCGCATCGACCTGCGCCTGCCCGCTGCGGCGCAGCGTGACGCCGGCGGCGTGGCCGCCCTGCTGCAGCGCGCCCTCGAGCCGGCCTTCCGGCAGCAGGCGAAGCGCGAGCCGGGTCGGCTGTTCGGACGGCGGGCCCCCGAGGGCCTTCGCCAGCCCGGCGTCGACCTGGCCGTCGGCGGCCACGGCCAGCGTGTCGAGCGCGATGCCCTTGGCGCCGCGCCCGGGCAGCGTGACCGAGCCGGTCCAGGCGCCGCCGGCCGGTGCGCGCGTGAGATCGAGCACGATGGGCAGCGGTGCGCCGGGGATGCGGGCCTCGCCTTCCCAGCGGCCGCTCGGGTCGGCGGCGCCGGCCGCGAGCAGCACGCTCGGCACGAGGGCGGCAACCAGGCCGGCGACCAGGGCAGCGTTCAGGGCGGGTGCGCGGTGTCGGGGCATGTGGGACTCCCGGTGCATCGTCGTGGACGCCCGAGCGTAGGCGTGCCGGGTGCCGGCGTGGCGCGGCATGCGACGAAGCCGGCCGCCGGTGGTGCGAAGCCGGCCCGGCGCGGGCCCAGGCGGCCGTGCCGCTGAACCCGCCGGTCAGCGCGGCGGCGCGCTCACACCGCGCGGCGCATCAGCCACTGGTGCAGCGGCTGGGGCCGCCAGCCGGCACGCTGCAGGGCCTCGCCGCCGAGATCCGGCCGCTGCAGCGGCGCGACGCGCAGCGTGTGCTCGGGGTAGCGCGCGGCCAGTGCCTCGGCCAGCGCCTGGGCGCCGGGCTGGGCCGGGTCGCGGTCGACCAGGCTGTTCACGAGGATGGTGCGGTGGCTGGGCTGCTCGGCGAACACCAGCTGCGCGCGGCCGTGGCGCCAGGCCTGCACCGGCGCGCCCGGCGGGGCGAAGGCGGCCGCGAGCCTGAGCACCGGCGCCGTCACCTGCAGCGGCAGGTCGTCGAGGCCGGCGTCGGCCTCGTCGAGCCAGTGCCAGGCCTCGCCGAGCGTCACGGGGGTGATCGGCGGGGCGAGGGGCGAGGTGACCGGCGGCGCCGCGGCCGCCGCGCGGCCCGCTCCGGGGGCGCGCTCGTAGCCGTGCAGCGGGTGCACGGGCTCGAAGCCGCGGCTGCGGTACAGGCGCAGGGCGCGCTCGTTGGCGGCGAACACCTCGAGCTCCACGCCGGCCGCGCCGTCGGCGCCGGCGCGCACGACGAAGTCGTCCAGCAGTGCCGGCGCGGCGCCGCTGCCGCGCGCCGACGGCAGCGCGCCCATCGTCGACAGTCGCCAGCGCCCACGCGCCGGGCGTGGCGTGACGAGGGCGAAGGCGCGCAACTCGCCATCGATGACCGCTGCGCGGCTCAGGGCCATGTCGACGCCCTGGCGGGCCAGGAAGCCGGGCCATTGCGCGAGCGCCAGCTGGAAGGGGCCGATCAGGTAGTCGGCAAAGGCGGCCGTGAACGCCGCGTGCCAGGCCGCGCTCGACAGCGCGGGGCCGGGGACCAGGGTCAGTGCTTTGTTGATGTTATGCATCGCGGGCCGGCACGCGTCGCGGCCGGGGCTCCAAAAGAAAGGGGCAGCGCCCGTCAGGGGGCGGCATCGGGCGCCAGCAGGGCCGCGTAGACCGCGAGGTCGCCGGACGAGAAGCAGCAGAAGGCGACATCGCGCAGGCAGGCCAGCGCCGGGTCGGCCAGCGCTTCGCGCACGGTGGCCACCGCCAGCGCCGCGGCCGGCTCGGCCGGGTAGCCGTAAATGCCGGTGCTGATGCAGGGAAAGGCAATCGATTGCGCGCCTTGCGCCGCCGCCAGGGCCAGCGAGCGCCGGTAGCACGAGGCCAGCAGCGCCGGCTCGCCGTGCGCCCCGCCGCGCCAGACCGGCCCGACGGTGTGCACGACCCAGCGCGCCGGCAGGCGGAACCCCGGCGTCAGCTTGGCATCACCGGTGGCGCAGCCGCCGAGCAGCCGGCACGCGGCGACCAGCTCGGGCCCGGCCGCGCGGTGGATCGCCCCGTCGACACCGCCGCCGCCCAGCAGCGAGCTGTTGGCCGCGTTGACGATCACGTCGACGGGCAGCGTGGTGATGTCGGCGCGCAGGGCGCGCAGCGTCGCGGTGGCAGGCATGCGGCGAGTATCTCGCCGCCGTGTCAACCCTGGTTTGCCTGGGCCCAAACCCTGGCCAGGCGGACCGGCCCGCCGACCTCCTCGCCCTATGACAGCAGGCGCACCAGCGCCTCCGGGTGAATCGCCCAGCCGGACAGCCCGGCCAGGCCCATCAGCAGGCCGAACGCGGTGGGAACCAGGGCCGCCAGGTACAGCGCCCACAGCTGCGTCAGCGCCGTGACGGCCAGCATCGCGATGGCGATGGCGAGCAGCGCGTCGCTCAGGTCGAACTGGTCGTCGCGGTAGTTCAGCGCGTCGTAGTGGCGCTGGTCGTCCTCGGCCTGGTGGCGCAGCGTCTCCTTCTTCTGCGCCTGCTCGGTGGCGAGCTGGCGGTAGCGGGCGATGGTCTGGTCATAGGCCGCGGCCTGCGAGGCGCCGGCGGCGGCCGACCGCGCCAGCTCCAGCTGCGTTGCCGTGGCTTCGGCCACCTCCTGCCGCAGGTTGCGCGCCTGGTAGTAGGCCCAGTGGTCGATCTTGTCGGCCTGCGCCTGCTGCATGGCCTGCACGATGTTGTCGTCCTTGACCTTGCAGATGCCCATGAAGGTGGCTAGCACCGCCACGGTGACGGCCACGGTGGCATTGAGCCGGGTGCTGCGTGCGGCGGCGTCGACGGCCTGGTCGACGAGGTCCTTGGGGTCGGTGTCCATGGCGGATCGGTGTCGTGGGTGCGTGGGTGGTGTCAGTCTGCCGCTTCGGCCCCCGCGGTGAACGCCTCCTCGAACACCGAATATCCCGCCAGATCGGCGTGGGCGAAGGCGAGGCGGCCGCGCGGGCGGCGCAGCGCGGCAAGCGCGGGGTCACCGCGCGTGCCGGGGGTGGGGATGCGCATCGCGTGGCCATAGCGCATCAGGTCGGCCTGCGTCACGCGCTGCGGCAGATCGGGGTGCAGCGTGGTCGCGAGGTCGGCGACCACGCGCTGGCCCCAGGCGTCGGCGTCGCCTTGCAGCAGGCCGGCGCGCTGGCGCTCGGGCAGTGCGTGGTAGGCCGTGATGACGGTCGCGCCGCGCACCGGGATGAGCAGCTGGTGGCCCGCGTCGACATAGCCGAGGGCGCAGGTCGAGCCGGCGCGGGCGTAGGCGACGTTGTCCCAGCTCGGCGGCGCGCCGGGGCGGTCGGTCAAGGGCGCGTCCAGGTGCAGGTTGCTGACCAGCCAGGGGGCATAACGCGCCCGTGCTGCGGCATCGGCCAGCGCGGGCGGCGGGTTCACGAGCACGCGGGCGGCGACGAACAGCGGCAGCGCGATCACGGCGCGCGGCGCGGTCCAGGCTTCGGCGCGCTGCATCGCCTCGTTCCAGCACAGCACCTCGACCGCGTGCCGGCCCTCGTCGACCCGCAGCACGACGCGGTCGGTGTGGATGCGCTCGATGTTCGGCGTGGCCAGCCGGCGCGCGAGCCAGGCGTTGCCCTCGGGCCAGGTGAAGACGGCGCCGTCCTGGGCCTCGCCCTCGCGCCCTTCGGCGCCCGGCGCACGAAAGCCGTGGCGGCTGGCGAAGTAGTGGATGCCGGCCCAGGCCGAGACGGTGGCCAGGCCGGCGCCGTAGTCGTCGCGGCACGCGTAGTCGAGGTAGGCGAGCAGGCGCTCGTCGGCCAGGCCCTCGGCCTGCAGCCAGGCGGCGAAGGTCTGGCGGTCGAGCGCATCGTGGGCCGGCGTCCAGCGCGCGCGCCAGGTCGGGATCGCGAAGCCGAGCTCGCGCTGCAGGGTCGCGACGCGTTCGGCAAAGCGGCGGTAGGCCGCCAGCGTCGCCGGCCGGGCGCCGGTGGCCGGCAGCAGGCCGTCCTGCCAGGCGCCGTCGATGAACAGGCGCTCCTGCGGGCTGTGGGCGAGGTGCCGCTCGTCGGGGAGGCTGGTGCGGCGCAGCGGATCCAGGCGCAGCAGGCCGATCTCGTGCAGCCAGTCGCTCACCTCGTGCGCCTCGGGGCCGGGCAGCGGCAGGTAGTGCGCGCCGAGCGGGCAGGCGAAGCCGGCGAGATGGTGGCCGCGGCTGTTGCCGCCGGCCGAGTCCTCCAGCTCCAGCAAGTGGGCGTCGCCCACGCCGCGGCGGACCAGCGCGCGCAGCGCCGACAGCCCCGCGATGCCACCGCCCAGCACGAGGGCACCGGCGCGGTAGCGCGCCGTGGCCGCCGGCAGCGTGCCGGTGCGCGCGTTCAGCGTGCGCAGCCGGTGGCCGCGCTCGTGGCCCGCGCCGACCCAGCGGGCGGCCACCGGCCGCGGGGCCGGCGTGGTGCCGGGCGAGCAGGCCGTGAGGCCGGCCAGCGGCGCCGCCAGCACGCCGCCCAGCCATCGGCGCCGCGCGATCATTGGTGCACCTGGCCCCATTCGGCCTCGAAGGTGTGCACCAGCACCTGGTTCGACAGCCGGTTCGGCTCGGCCGGCACGCGTGCCATGTCGGGCGGGAAGTCGAGCAGCGCGGGCACGCCGGCCAGCGTCAGGAAGCGCAGCCCCGATGGCAGTGCCGCGGGCACATGCCAGGGCCGCCGGCTCGCGATCACGAAGCCCCATTCGCCGAAGCTGGGCACGTGGGCGTGGTACGGCGTGGCCGCCAGGCCGACGGCTTCGACCGTGGCAACGACCGTCCAGAAGCTGCGCCGTGCGATCAGCGGCGAGGTGGTCTGGATGACTGCGTAGCCGCCGGCCGCGAGGTGCTGGTCGACCAGCGTGTAGAAGCTCGTCGTGTAGAGCTTGCCGATCGAGAAGTTGCTCGGGTCGGGGAAGTCGACCACGATCACGTCGAAGTGTTCGTCGGGGTGCTGCTCGAGCCAGCCGAAGGCATCGGTGTTGACGATCTGCAGCCGCGGGTCGAGCAGCGCGCGCTGGTTCAGCGCGGTCAGCAGCGGCTGGCGGCTGAACAGCTCGGTCATGCGCGGGTCCAGCTCGACCAGCGTGAGCTGCTCGACCGACGGGTACTTCAGGATCTCGCGCGCGGCCATGCCGTCGCCGCCGCCCAGCACCAGCACGCGCTTGGGCGCGCCGTGCGCGGCCATCGCCGGGTGCACCAGCGCCTCGTGGTAGCGGTACTCGTCGCGCGAGTGGAACTGCAGGTTGCCGTTGAGGAAGAGCCGCACGCCGGCGCGGCTGGCGGTGACGATGACGCGCTGGTAGGGGCTGGTGGCGCTGTAGACGATGTGGTCGCCGTAGAAGCGGTCCTCGGCCCAGCTGGTCACGCGCTGCGCCGCGGCGAAGGCGGCGGCCAGCGCCGCGACCACCAGCACGCACGCCGCCGCGTGCGCGCGCAGCCCGCGCAGCTCGGCGCGAAACAGCCACAGCGCCCACAACGCCACGCCGGCATTGAGCAGGCCGAAGAACACGCCCGTGCGGATCA